>CAYWKF010000048.1:0-62214 GCA_964459155.1 uncultured Desulfobacterales bacterium | reverse complement strand
ACAGCTGATTTCATAGTCGACAGCGCAGATGAGTTGTCGATTATTAAAGCTAAGACTCCCTTGGCGCGACCATCTGAAAAGGTGAGAGGTCTGAGGGAGAAGGCCCATCTTGGACTTATCTTTCGCAAGGGTTCAGATGTTTGAATGTTCAGGCTGGCTGCCTGGAGTAAATTCAAAATTTTTTCTGGTGACGTTGCTGATGCTAGAAGTGTACCATCAGAGAGGTTTGCAATGCCTTTTTTTAGAAAATTGAACTTGGCAGCGGTGTCTTGTGGTATAAGACAGGCAAGGTCTATGGATTCCGATGATCCCCTCAGTTTGTTTAAGATGTTTGACAGCGGTATGCTGTACTCTATACCGCCTGAAAAAAGGCCGTTGTACACCACAGGTGCAATACATCTTACAAATACACCATTGGGGCCAGGTTCTATACCAGTTGAGCCCTTTTGAGCACTCACCAATTTATCCACCATGGGCCTTATCGATCTCAAGTTTTTGCCAAGGGGCATTCTGTTGTCAGAAGTGAAAATTACTTTGCCTTGGTGGTCATAAACAGTGAATATGCCGAAAAGGGACTCACTTTGCGAAATTGTTTTTCTGATCGGCTGTATGAATTGATTTATAATGGAAGGGTCTTGCAAGGCTACTGCAAATTGTATATCGGCCAAGGTTGCAAGACTGTTCACAAGGGCCTTTCCGACCGCCTCGGTATTTTTCAATTCACCTGGCAGCTGTTTTTCCAAAACAGAGAGTTCGTTTTCAAGGCCTGATATTTCCATTTTAGCCATGGTCTTCCAAGTGACCACACTTAGCACGCACGCAAAGAAAAGAATCATGACTAGGGTTGGTAAAATTAGCTTCCAACGTATAGACATATTGCGATAAAATTGCATGGTACATTTAACTCCTTTTTTCAAAAAAGTTGCGTTTCTTAACGTACAGGAAAGGCCACACTTATGGCTCCGCGTAAATCACCCTCTTTGTATCCTTCCTTTTTGTGACCTGTTACGTCGATTTCACCTGCAGGCTCACCATGGCATTTCAAACACACTCTCTTTATGTAAATTGGGTGCAAATATCTATAAAGTCCGTCACGAAATTCTCCATAACCTTGAGCTTTTGGATGGTTGGACGATTCAAATTTTAATAGTACTTGGCGTTCAAACGGATCAGGCTGATTGTAAATGTTACGGTAACGAAGAGTTGATTGTTTTAAAGAAATATTGGATTTATACTTTAATATCATCCCCACTTCCCTGCCAAAAACGGCGGGAATGTAGCCTTTGAACCCGATTCCTTTACGGTTGATCCTCCGTTGGTTCATTTGGATGCTCATTTTTGCGGCTTCTAATACTTGATCAAGAACTGATCTAATTTCCCGATCAAGGTCATAATAAGTGACTCCTGTGATCTGCTCGAAATTTTCCAGTATGCACTGCTGGACATATTTTGGCGTGAATCTTTTGTTGCCTATGGAAGGGTTGTTCAATAATGGCTGATGCTTGGCTACAACTCCTCTGCCAGCTACAATCATAGCTGCAATGAAGTAAGCGGTCTGGTTTGCTTTGTCCTTTTTTACGTAAAAATTTGTGGACCTGGCTTCAGACAAGGAGGATGCAAATATTAATGCAATAGATAAAATAGATATTACCAAACAGCGCCTCATAAAATCGTTCTCCATGGAACAGTAGCAAAACAATATTGTTTTTATCCTGTTCGGAAATTGGGCGTTTTTCTTTAGGGTTTCAATGAATGAATGGTAGTATCGGTCCTGAGCAATATCAGGTTTCTTCTAAAGTGCGACCCGTCAGTTTCAGGAACACGTCCTCTAAGTTTGCTGGCCTACGAATAAAATGAGGTAGATGGATAAGTTGTTCTTCCAAGGGAATGCATGGGGTATAGACATAGACCATGAGGCGCTGGCCAGCGCGTTCGGTTTCCAAGTTGCAGCTGGCAATCGATCGCTCGACTTTGTCGAGATCAATGGAATTTCCAGGGATTTCGAAGACCTCTTTGCCTGCAAACTTTTTAATCAGCCCCATGGGAGTTCCTGATGCCACAATCTTGCCATGGTCCATGATAAATACATGATTGGCAAGTTTTTCCACCTCTTCCATGTAGTGGCTGGTCAAGAGCATTGTAGTGCCCTTTTCTTTTAAGGCCAGAAGCCGGTCCCATATGAGGTGTCTGGCCTGAGGGTCGAGTCCAATGGTTGGTTCATCTAGTATGAGAAGCTCTGGGTTATTTATCAATGCCCTGGCCAATAGTATCCTTCTCCGCTGACCACCGGACAAGTTTTGAATGATTTCATCTCTTCGGTTTAATAGAGCAAAAAAGTCCAGCAATTCATAGGCTCTGTCTCTGGCAATGGATTTGGGGATGGAAAAATAGGAGCCGTATGTCAAGATGTTTTCCAATACAGTCAGGTCTGGATCCAGGTTGTCCATCTGTGGCACTACGCCTATTCGCCTTTTTATCTCCTTTATATTTGAGGCTGCATCAATGCCAAAAATTTCTATTTTTCCTGTGCTGGGTTTAACAAGGCCGAGAATCATTTTGATGGTGGTGGTCTTTCCCGCTCCATTAGGGCCAAGAAGCGCTGTATATTGTCCTGGCGGAATTACAAACGATATGTCTGATACTGCAATACGGTCACCAAACTTCTTGGTGAGTTTTTTGATTATTACGAGTGCCTTTTCTTCGTTATTGTTTCCGTTAGAGTTGGACATTTCAGATTGAGGAATCGTAAGCAAGCCTGTTGTGAACTATTTCAAACGCAAGTTCTGCTGCTTTGACAAGGCTTTCAGGGCTGGCAGAGCCTTTGCCAGCCACATCATATGCTGTGCCATGGTCCACCGATGTGCGTACCAAGGGAAGCCCAATGGTAACATTTACTCCATCCCAAAAGTGAAGAAGTTTGAAAGGAATCAGTCCTTGATCATGATACATGCACAAAACAGCATCAAATTCACCTTGAACAGCCCTAAAAAATAGAGTGTCTGGGGGATGTGGCCCTGAAACCTCCAAGCCTTTGGCGCGCGCAGCCCTAACTGCCGGCGAGATGATTTCTTCCTCTTCCGTGCCTATGGTGCCTGATTCGCCTGCATGGGGGTTCAAGCCCGCTACTCCTATCTTAGGTTTTTTGATAGCAAAATCCCGCCTCAAGGCCTCGTCCATTAAATTCAATTTTTCCAAAATTAGTTCCAGGGAAATATACTCCGCTACCTTGCGTAGGGGGGAATGTATGGTAGCCAAGACCACTTTTAATTTTGCTCCATACATCATCATGGAAAATCTTTTGGTCTCGGTGCTTGCTGCCAAGATTTCTGTATGGCCTGGAAAATCAATGTTGGCATATTTCAAACCGATTTTGCTTATAGGAGCAGTGACAATGGCTGAGCAGAGGTCGCCTTTGCACAGCGATATTGCTGCATCTACATATTTAAACGAGGCCTGGCCAGTGACAAAAGAGGGGGAACCATATGGTATTTCATCTTCATCGAGATGAGTCACGGGCAAGAGGTTGAGATGGCCTAGCACCACTGGCTTTCCTGGTTTCCATTCAGCAATGGGAACAGAAATTCCAGTGACCTTGGATGCACGTTCCAGGATGGCCTGATCACCTGCAACCACTACTTTCCCGTGATCAAGCCAATCCCGTCTGAAACCCACGGCCTTCAATATTATTTCAGGCCCCACTCCTGCTGGACATCCCATGGTTATGACTAGTGGTTTAATGCTGTTCACCCGCCGATCAACTTGAGGACGCCTCCAGCAGGACTTCATCCCGACCAGAAGTTTCCTTGAAATAGCAGTTTACATGCTCTTTGCCAGAAGTGCGCACTTTGAATCCCACAAAATCGGGCTGGATGGGTAGCTCCCTCCTGCCACGATCAACGAGGACGGCAAGTTGAATCTGTTTGGGTCTTCCAAGATCTGCCAAAGCATCCATGGCAGCCCTGATAGTCCGGCCTGTGTAAATCACATCGTCCGCCAGAACCACCTTCATATCATCTATGGAGAACGGGATTTCCGTTTTGTGAACCACTGGTTGATGGCTTAGCCTGCTCCAATCGTCCCGGTACAGGTTAATATCAAGAAAACCCACAGGGATTTCCCTGCCTTCTATTTCCCTGATGTAGTGCCGCAGCCTTTCGGCTACTGGTACACCGCCAGTTCTTATACCGATAATCGCTAAGTCATCTATACCCCTGTTGTATTCTACTATCTCATGGGCCATGCGCTTTAAGGCCCTCTCCATCTCTTTGCTGGTGAAAAGGACTTTTGCGTTGGAACTCATTTGGATTTGCTGATCTCGGCATGGACACAACTTGTTGCATTTTCCCATGCATTCAAAATATGGTTATTTTCAATTAACGTTGTATGCTTCATTCCTTTTTGTTAAATATTTACTCCTCTTTTGTCAATGAAATAGAACCTTACACTTGTTCAAAAGGACTAACAATATGGCTGGCGAAAACAGGATCAAGCGCATTCGGAATATTGGAATTATTGCTCATATAGATGCTGGTAAGACGACCCTTACGGAACGCATTCTTTTTTATACTGGAAAAACGCACCGAATAGGCGAAGTGCACGATGGTCAAGCGACCATGGATTGGATGCCAGAAGAGCAGGAAAGGGGAATTACCATTACCTCTGCCGTCACTACCTGTTATTGGCAGGGCAAAGAGATACATATCATAGACACGCCTGGACATGTTGATTTTACCATTGAGGTTGAGCGTTCACTTAGGGTGCTGGATGGTGCAGTGGGGGTGTTTTGTGCTGTTGGCGGAGTAGAACCCCAGTCTGAGACCGTATGGCATCAGGCGGATAAGTATGGTGTGCCTAAGATAGCTTTTGTCAATAAGATGGATAGGCTTGGAGCAGATTTCCGCGGAACAGTCGAACAGATGAAAGAGAGATTAGGGTGCCATCCGCTGGTACTTACCATTCCAAAGGGTTCAGAAGATCAATTTGAGGGAATTTTTGATCTAATCAAAGAAAAATACATAGTATGGGATGAAGCTACCCAGGGCAGAGAGTTTCAAGAATTGCCGATCCCGGAGGAGTTCAAAGAAGAGGTGGCTATGGCCAGGGAGGAATTGATAGAGGCCTTGGCAGATGTGGATGACGAGATCATGGAAAAGTACCTGGGTGAGGAACTCTTGGAACCCAAAGAGCTTCATGCTGCCATCCGCAGAGCGTGCATATCCCTAAAAGGGGTACCGGTATTTTGCGGATCTGCTTTGAAAAACAAAGGGGTGCAACCAGTGCTGGACGGCGTAGTCAACTACCTTCCTAGTCCATTGGATATTCCACCTGTTAAGGGAATCGATCCCCAAACAGGAGAAGAGGTGGTCAGGCACACCAGAGACAATGAGCCTTTGGCTGCTCTCGCCTTTAAAATCCAAATGGATCAGGGAAGGAAAATGACCTTTGCCAGAATTTATTCAGGCATTATGCATCCAGGAGATGAGGTTCTCAACCCAGGTAAGAAGAAAAAAGAAAAAGTGGCAAGATTGCTCCAGATGCATGCCAACAAGCGTGAGCGCATAAAAGAGGCTGGAGCCGGCAACATAGTGGCAGTTATGGGTCTAAAATGGACAGTAACCGGTGACACGCTTTGTGATCCTCAAAAACCAATTCTGTTGGAGCCCATCGAGACCTATCAGCCCGTTATATCAGTGGCCATTGAACCCAGGACGACAGGAGACCAGGAAAAGATAGATCTGGCTCTGTCAAAGCTTGCAGAGGAAGACCCCACATTCAAGGTCCGGTTCGATGAAGAGACTGGTCAGACAATCATTTCAGGCATGGGGGAACTCCATCTCGAGGTTTTGACTAACCGGCTTCTCAGAGAGTTCAACGCTCCTGTGAGAGTGGGCAAACCACAGGTAGTTTACAGGGAGACAGTGCAGAAAAGTGCTACTGTGGAAGAACGTTTTGATAAAGAGATTGCAGGAAGCCGACAAGTCGCCACGGTCAAAGTAACAGTCGCTCCAAGGGAACGGGGCGCAGGCAATCTAGTGCACAGCAAAGTAAATGAGGAGCTTCTTCCTGAAGGATATGTTGATTTGATCCTGGACGTGCTGAGGCAGGGCCTTGAAGGCGGTGTTTTAAAAGGCTTTCCCATGGTGGATGTGGAAGTGGTTCTTGAAGATGCAAAATTTGAAGAAGGCCTTTCCACTGAGATTGCTTTTAGGGCTGCTGCATCCATGGCATTCAGAAAGGCAGTGGAGGAGGCGGAACCAGTGTTGCTAGAGCCCATTATGAGGCTGGAAGTTCTGGTTCCCGAGGAGTTCATGGGAGACGTTATAGGTGACATCAATGCCAGGCATGGCAAGGTTGAAAAAATTGAACCACGGGGGCCGATCCAGGTCATTCAGGCCATCGTTCCTCTTTCAAAGATGTTTGGTTATTCAACGGCCCTTCGCTCTGCCACCCAGGGCAGAGGCACCTTTACCATGGTGTTTTCACATTATGATCCAGTTCAATAATAGAATGTGGACTGCTCTGGATGTGTGGTAATATATGATAAAATATATATTTTAAAGATTCCCATGTGTTTTTGGGTAAATGCCTGTTCTGGAGCTTAATGCGCCCCATCTACCTGGATTTCCAAAATAGGCAAGATGTTTAAATATTAGTACAGCCTTTATTGAGGAGCTTAAAATGGCTATAAAAAAGACAAGAATTCTAAAAAAAGATTGGCCAGCTTTCATCAAAGATTTCAATTTACAGAATCAATTTAGAAGGGCCTATCTCCTGTTGGGAGAAGAAGCCGTAGTGAAAGAGCCTGGCCTTCCTTTGGCTGGATTGGCATATGAACCCGAGGCGAGGAGAATAGAAATATACTTTGGTCAAGATGATCCTCACTCACTCACCCATATGGTCCATGCTGTGAATATACCAAGGGCCTTATATCTCATAAGGGATGACGATGCTTCCAATCCAGTGATTGGTTTGCAGATTCAGTCTGCCCCAGGTACGCCCATGGTATATATCTATTTTGCCAATGAAAATCCGTACGAAGTAAGAGCACAGTGGACCAGTAGCCTGGCCTACTCATTGTTTTTGGAGCGAGGGCAAAAGCATGGTGCAGATCAGCATGACTGGTACAAGGCTGAAAGGCTCATTGAGGAGGCCTTGGCACCATTTGTAGAATAATAGGCAATGTCTCGAGACGGATTATGTTTTCAGATAGTTATAAAAATACTGGCTACTCCATTGACAAGGTAAGGACCCCCGATGAAACTCTTGAATGGGTCCAAAAGCGTTTTGATGCCATCGAGTGCCCGATACTCCACGAGGTGAAAAGAATTGACAAGGGCCGCTTGGGTATTCCGGTATTCGTGAGCAGATATTCTTCGGAGGCTGCATCCGTCACTGGTACGAGGAAACAAATGGGCAAAGGGGTGTCTGAGGCCCAGGCAAAGGCCAGTGCGGTCATGGAATTGGTGGAGCGCTTTAGTCTTTTTTATTACGTGAAAAAAACAGACCATGCTTTGGGTCACTTGACTGAAATTTCGAGTCCAGTTCCTCTTGAGCACATGTTGAAGGCGATTCATTGGAAAAGTTGCGGAGAGGCTGAAGAAATCATAGTCAACAGATTGACGATGAAGTGGAGTAGCTGTTACAGACCGACTAAGAAACAAAGATACGACATACCATTTTCGTGGTTTTGGCCCATCAATGAATACAACGGTTCTGCTGCTGGTAATTCCCTTGAGGAAGCTGCTGTGCAGGCCATTTCCGAGGTGGTGGAGCGCCACGTGTGTTCCTTAATCACATATGGCAAACTCAAAACCCCTGAAATAGATCAGTCGTCTATCAGGCATCCAGATGTGCAGGATCTCCTGCAAAAGTTCAAACGTTTAGGCATCAAGGTCATACTGAAAGACTTCTCTTTGAACATGGGTATTCCCACTGTGGGTGCAATTGCATGGGATCCTTCCACCTTTCCCAATAGAAGTGAGATAGTGTATACGGCTGGAACTGCGCCCCAGCCCGATCGGGCCATTATAAGGGCCTTAACAGAGGTGGCTCAACTTGCGGGAGATTTCGATACCGATGGCAGATACCTGGAAAGTGGCCTTCCCAAGTTTAAGACACTGAAAGAGGCTTCATACGTTCTGGAGGCCGACGGCAAGGTATCGGCAAGTGATTTGCCAGATGTGGGGTCTGAGAATTTTAAACATGAAATCGAGGCCATGGCCCATGCCTTGGAAAATCAGGGCATGCCACTCTATTTGATAGATGTGACACATCCTCATCTTCAAGTGCCTGTTATATATGCGGTAATTCCTGGCAACCATTTCAGAGACCGGACCATTGGCATCGAATTCCCTTATCACGTTGCCCGGGTTGCAGTAGCTGAAAGTGTCCGTGAGGCAAGAGGTGTGCTTGAATTAGTGGAAATACATTTCCCAGGCAGGTATGACACAGCTTTTTACCAAGGCTATTTGAGTGAGGTGGCAGGATTTTATAGTGAGGCTTTGGAATGGTATGAAAAGGCCTTGCAACGTTGTCCAGATCCGCTCGAATTAGCCAGTATTCATTGTCACCGTGGCAGCTGCTATAATGGCCTTGGACAATATGAAAAGGCATTGGAGGAATTTAACGTTTCTGAAAAGTATAATCCGCAACTAAAAGAAACATACAATCTCAAGGGCTATAGCCTGTTCAAGCTAGGGCGCCATTTAGAAGCAATCGAGGCGTTTGAAAAGGCCATTTCTATAGATCCTGGTTCTGCCATAGATTACGCAAACATAGGCAGTAATCTTGAAAAGCTCGGTCTCAAGGAAGCTGCCCGACGGTGGTATGAGATGGCATTGGAATTGGACCCCTCCCTGGAATGGGCCAGGGACAAGTTGGCAAATATAGTGAATGGCCATTCAATTTCTGCATGAAAATCGGTCAAAATAGCACTTGTTGGTCATTGATAACATGCTGAAAATAAAGTGTTTAATTAACCCGAACTCATTTTGCAGAAAAGGTCACAAAGTTTCTTGACAAAAATATTTCTCTATAGTATGAACGGGCCGTAAACTTTTACACGGCCTGCGTAAAGAATCTTAAAGGAGGATCATATGGCTACTATCGAGTACAAGGGCAAAACTTTTGAAGTTGACGAAGACGGCTTCCTCACAAAAGGCATGGAAGAGTGGTGCCAGGAGTGGGTCGAGTACGTCAAGGAGCAGGAAGGTATTTCCGAGATGACAGATGATCACTGGAAGATCATCAATGTTCTTCAGGACTACTTCAAGAAAAATGGTATTGCTCCCATGGTTCGTATTCTTTCCAAAACCACAGGTTATCCATTGAAAAAGATTTACGAGCTATTTCCATCAGGACCTGGTAAGGGAGCTTGCAAAATGGCAGGTCTGCCCAAGCCAACTGGCTGCGTCTAGTCTGTCAAGAAAAGCTTTAATAAGGGAAAATATAAAACCCCTGCTACTTTGTGAGAGGCAGGGGTTTTTTGTTTTTTGAAAGATTTCATTGGTCAGATTTGAGCATCCTTTTTCCAGAATTTTGCTACAAAACGTTCTTCCTCTGCTGTGATCAACTTTTTATATTCTTTAGCGGTTATTCTGGCCCCTTTCAGCCCGCCCCTCAAATTGATTTCGGCAAGATATGTTTTGCCATTTGGCGTGATCATCAGATCAATGTGGGCATAAGGAAATTGTCCCCTAAGCATTATATCCTTACACATTTTTTTCTGTGAGCTGTCCATATCGAATGTGCCGCATTCACCACCAAAGTAGAGGTTGTTGCGAAAAGTATTTGGATTTTTTCTCCAATATGCTTCCACATAATCATTGAACCATATGACCCTGACATCAATTACGTTTTTCAAAAACGGTTGGACCACAAATGGATACTGTAGTTCCCCAAAACAGGCTTGATTGTAGACCTCTTCCAAAGAGTTCCATAAATGGATGCCAAGTCCGCAGTTGAAACGATTTTGTTTGGTAACAACCTCTTTTATACCTAATCTGCCATATTCTTGAATGTGTTTGATCATATCGTGACGATCCCGGGCTACAAAAGTGCCTGGAATCATCCACTTATGAAGGACTGCAGCCTGCAGACACTTTGACCTGCTCAGCTGCTGTGCAAGCACTGGCGGAAAAACCTGGATTTTCCTGGCAGCGAGATCAGTAAAGAGATACTCTTCGGTAGGTTTAATATTTAAAAGACCTATTATGACGTCTTGTTCTGTCAGCTCATGGTAATAGGCTCTAAAGGACTTGTTGTCTTTTAAGACCCGGTTGGGAGTAGCTTTCAAAAAAGCATCTCCATTAGCCTGTTATGAAACTGAGTAAGGTCGGTGTTGCATTCCCCACAGAAAAATTTTACTTCACCCAAGATACTGGATTCGTCGCTTTGTGGAGTGAAGCTGCCATCAGCATTTTGGATGTACCTGGTGGTGAGCATAACATCTTCAGCCACCTCATAAAAATGCCAGTCATTTCCACATCGGGGGCATACAACTCTCTTACCCATCTGCAGCGACAAAAAAGGCGTGACAGTCTTAACCTTTGGTTTCTTTCCAGCTTTTTCCTTCGATGGTAGATTCATAAGGTGAACTCGCTGTAAAATTAGATTCTTACTATCTCTATCGGCCAAAATAACCGGTCATCTGAGCTTTTGCCAGTACATGGCCACTTAGTGCTTGTTCAAATGATTGTACAGTAACTTTGCCGGATACGTGTACTTCGGAAACATCCAGGGCATAAAGGGTAAATACATAGGGATGATCTCCTGTTCCCGGCGGCGGCTGTGGGCCACCATAACCTTTGAAACCATAAGAATTTTGGAGTTCAAGACATCCCTTTGGCATTTTGTCCGGTGAAGCACCTTCTGGAATAGAACGGACCGTAGGCGGTATATCGATTACCGCCCAGTGGACCCAATGCTTTGCAACTGGATGTGGATCTTCCATAAGAATTGCAAGGGATTTGGTGCCTTCTGGCAAGTTTTCCCAATGGAGTTCAGGAGAAACGTTTTCTCCCCCCGCACCGGGCATCACATATTTTAAAGGGATCTTACCGCCATCTTGAAAAGATGAAGATTCCAGTTTCATATTCACCTCCCCTGAACGCACATTGGTCATAGGAATGGTGATTAAAACTACCCAGGCTAACGTGCACAGTATGATCAAATTTTTCATTAACGATATTATACCTTTCTGTATATTAAATGGCCAGATCAAAGTGTTCTCTTTTTTGTTGAAGGGTATCAATAAGTAGAATAGAAAACAGTGTTAGTCAACACCATTGGAGGATGTTCCATGTCTAAAAAGAGAGCGCAAAATATATTTGGATGGTGGACAACAGGCAGAGACGAAGCTGCTATTGAACTTTTTGAGACAGTTCAAAAGGCTATAGAAACAGGAATCATACCCGGCAAGTTATCGTATGCCTTTATGTCTAGGGAACCTGGTGAGTCCGATGTTAGTGACCGGTTGATGCGGATTATGGAAAAGGCATCTGTTCCAGTTGTTACCCTTTCAGCGTTGAAGTTTAAGCCTGAATTGCGAAAGACAGATAGAGATGCTTGGCGCAAGGAATACCATCACGAAGTGCTTGAAAGAATCGGCTCTTTTGAGGCCGATGTGGTAGTGCTTGCAGGTTACATGTGGGTGGTCAGTCCAGAGACTTGTCAACGTTTGAAAATTATTAATTTGCATCCGGCAGCACCAGATGGTCCTGCCGGCACGTGGCAGGAGGTGATCTGGCAGCTCTTGGAACAACGGGCAGATCACACCGGAGTGATGATGCACCTTGTTACGCCTGAGCTAGACAAAGGCCCGCCGGTTACTTATTGCGTGTTTTCGATCAAAGGCCCGGCTTGGGAGGCGTTGTGGAATGAGTTTTTGGAGCTGGAAAAAAAAATTGGAATGGAAGGAATCAAGCAAAAATATGGCGAAGCCCTTCCCTTATTTGCAAAAATAAGGGAAGAAGGGGTAAAACGGGAGCTCCCTTTGATAGTCCATACACTCAGATCCTTGGCCAATGGGGAAATCTTCTTGGAAAAGGGCAAAGTATTGGATGGAAAAGGCAATGTCTTGACCAAACCTTACGACTTAACGAAAAGTATAGATGGTACATTGGAGTTAAAACGACATGAATAATCTCATCGAACCTCATGGAAGACATTTGCAGAATCTACTAGTCACGCCAGAAGAGGCAATGGCATTAAAAGAGGCTTCGGTGGACATGGTCTCCATAAATTTGTCTTCCCGCCAGATGTGCGACCTTGAACTGTTGTTATCAGGGGCCTATTCGCCGCTTGATGGATTCATGGACCGAAAGGGTTATCAAAGCGTGTTGGACAATACCTCTCTGCCAGACGGGACGATATGGCCTTTGCCCATATGTTTGGATGTTCCCCAGTCAGTGGTCAGCCAGTTAGAAAAAGGCAAGGACTTGGCACTAAGGGACCAAGAGGGTTTTTTGCTCGCCATCTTGGCTGTAAAAGATATCTGGGAGCCAGACTTTAAAAATGAGGCTAGGACTATATTCCAGACCGACGAGATAGATCATCCAGGAGTGGCCTATCTGTTGGAAAAGACAAATCCGTACTACGTTGGTGGAAAGGTCAAAGGAATTTCCCTCCCTGTCCACTATGATCACCGGTTGCTGCGCAGGACACCACGAGAAATAAGGAATCTTTTTTCAAAAATGGGTTGGCGTCATGTGTTGGCCTTTCAAACCCGGCGCCCTTTTCACAATGCGCACAAGGCAATGACCTTGAAGGCAGCAAATGAGATAGGGGCAAACATACTCTTACATCCCATTGTAGGGCCTACCAGTCCTGGCGACATAGATTATTTTGCCAGAATTAGGTGTTATAAAGCAATATGGAAGACCTATCCAGCTGAATCGGCACTACTAAATCTTCTTCCCGTGGCTATGAGGATGGCTGGCCCCAGGGAGGCGCTCCTTCAAGCCATAATTAACAAAAATTATGGATGCAGCCACTTCATGATAACCCCTCATCATGCAGATCCCTTCACTGCCACTGAGAGGCCTTCATACTATCCACGTTACAGTGCTTTGGAGTTTGTACAGAAGTACGAAAAGGAGTGTGGTGTAAAGGCGGTTCCTTTTGAACGCATGGTCTATGTGGAAGAAAAGGGCCGTTACGTTCCAGAAGACAAGTGTCCAGCAGGGAGCAATCCCAAAAAGCTTTCAGCTACAGAGCTGAGGAGGCGCTTGGAGCTTGGTCTTGAAATACCGCCCTGGTTTTCTCCTCCAGAGGTTGTAGCAGAGCTCAGAAAGGCCTACCCTCCAAGATATGAACAAGGGTTTACGGTCTTTTTTACTGGATTGTCTGGTTCAGGGAAATCCACACTGGCAAAGATTCTGTACACAAAATTCATGGAGATGGGTGATAGGCCGGTCACGCTGCTGGATGGAGACATAGTACGCCGCCATTTGTCCAGCGAATTGGGTTTTTCGGCAGAACATAGGCATATCAATGTCATAAGAATAGGGTTTGTTGCCAGCGAAATTACCAAAAACAGAGGCATAGCTATATGCGCTCCAATCGCTCCTTATGAACGTTCTCGCAGGTACAACAGGGAGCTTATTTCGCGCTATGGCGGCTACATAGAGGTTTATGTGTCCACTCCCCTCGAAGTATGCATGAAAAGGGACCGAAAGGGCCTTTATGCCAAGGCCTTGGCTGGCAGAATAAAGGGCGTCACTGGTATCGACGATCCCTATGAAGAGCCTCAAAATCCAGATATTATATTGGATACCACTGATATCACTCCTGATGAAGCAGCCCAAGAGATATTATTCTATTTGAAACGTAAGGGCTATGTTGGAAAGCCTGGAATGTATACAGTAACCTTTGGGCCTTGACACCGCCCTTCAAGACCTTTATTTTCCACACGTTCGCACATGATGCGGTCCCATCGTCTAGTGGCCTAGGACGTCGGCCTCTCACGCCGAAAACAGGGGTTCGAGTCCCCTTGGGACCGCCATTTTTTTTGATTCACTTCAATTCCGGGCAAGAAAATGAAGATTGCTGTCATCAGCGACACCCACGATCACATATTTAACTTGCAAAAGGCAGTAAGGCAGATCAACAGGACTGGTGTTGCCCATTTGATCCACTGTGGCGATCTCATATCCCCCTTCATGCTTGAAGAGCTGGATGCATGCAAATGCAAGGTGCACTTGATTTTTGGCAACAATCCAGGAGATCAGTACCTGCTTTCTCAAAAACTCAAAGACAGGGCAGGCCAAATAGAGCATCACGGCTGGAGGGGAAGGATGGAGCTATCTGGTAGGCGTGTTGCATGGATTCACGATCCTCACCTGGCCTATGCCCTGGCAAGAACAGGAGACTATGATCTGGTCTGCTGCGGGCACACCCACCGGTGGCGTCTTGAAAATCTCGAAAACGGTACATTGTTGCTGAATCCTGGCGAATTGTTGGGGAAAAAAGAACCTCCAGGATGGGCATTGGTGGATTTGGATATGATGGAAGTTGAGCATATTCTGCTTGATTAGCAGGGGCAGCCCGGGTGTACTTCGTAGGCATAGACACAGGCGGGACATTCACGGATTTCATAGCCGTGGACGATTCGGGCCTTTGCAAGCGATGGAAGACACTTTCCACTCCGCGCGATCCTTCTTTGGCTATCATTGAAGGGCTGCGCCAACTTATACCTGACCATGAGACTTGTTCTGGCCAGATAGTTCATGGGACCACCGTGGGTACAAACGCCTTTTTGGAAAGGAAAGGCGCCAAAACCATCTTCATTACTACAAAGGGCTTTGAAGACATATTATGGATCGGCAGGCAGGCTAGGCCTGAATTGTACAGTTTTATGGGAAGGCGACCTCCAGATCTCATTTCACGCCGTGATGTACTGGGATTAGATGAACGTATGGAGTGGACAGGAAATGTAGTGAAGAGGCTTCAACAATCCGATATAAGTGCGGCAATTTCCTTTTGTAAAAGACATGAAGCAGAGAGTGTGGCAGTTGGGTTTCTTCATTCTTATGTAAATTCCATTCATGAAAATGAGATCAAGAAGGCGCTATTGCCTTTGGGAATTCCAGTTTCTTTGTCATCTGAGGTGCTGCCAGAGTTTAGAGAATATGAGCGTTTTTCCACCACTGTGATCAATGCCTACCTGGGGCCAGTGGTTGGTGCCTACTTAAAACAGTTGGAGAAGAAGCTGGGAAATTGGAAAATTTTTGTCCAACAGTCTCACGGGGGCTGTCAGCCTGCCGCACATGCAGCATCCCAAGCGGTTCACACACTTTTATCAGGTCCAGCCGGAGGAGTCCAGGCGGCCCTCTCTTTGGGAAAAGAGTTGGGCATGGAAAACATTATAACCCTCGATATGGGGGGCACATCTACAGATGTTTCCCTTTGTGCTGGCAAGTTGACCTATACCAGGGAATACAAAATAGATCATTTCCCTGTAGCCATACCCATAATCGATATTCACACTGTTGGAGCCGGAGGGGGTTCTATTGCCTGGATCGACGCAGGGGGAATCCTCCGTGTGGGACCGAAAAGTGCTGGGGCTGATCCAGGACCAGTATGTTATGGAAAGGGAGATGAAATCACCGTAACAGATGCCAACCTCTTTTTGGGAAGGCTCTTACCCCAGGCTTTTCTGGGGGGACGAATGGAGCTGTCACCAGACCGCATAGTCCCACGGCTCCAAAAGCTTGCTTCCAGCCTTGGATTGGACCAGATTCAGGCTGCTTTGGGCATCATTAAATTGGTGAACGTAAACATGGTCCAGGCCCTTCGTGCCGTGTCGCTTGAAAAAGGATACGATCCCAGGGAATTTGTTCTGGTTTGTTTTGGCGGTGCGGCTGGGCTTCACGGAGTTGAGCTGGCTGAGGAGCTGGACATTAGGCGGGTGCTTTTTCCTGCCATGGCGGGAGTCTTTTCAGCCATGGGCATGGCCACTGCCGACTTGGTTTTCACAGCCTCCCAGGCAGCAATGGTCAGGCAGGAGGAGGATTTTGCAAGGCTTCATGAAATTGAATCATACTTGGTGCTAAGGCTGATGAACGATATGAAAAAACATGGCCTGCAAACCGATGATTCAGTGATACAACCCTTTGTAGATGTTCGATACAAAGGGCAATCTTTTGAAATAACCGTTCCCTTGAGTTCAAATTGGCGGCAAGCCTTTGAACAAGAACATGAAAGGCTTTACGGCTATTCAATGGCAGATGCACCCATAGAGACTACTGCTGTGCGTGTAGAGGCTAGGGTGCCTCGCCTGGTAGATGGTTGCATGGATTTTCGTTCAGGCAGGCAGAAAATCGCAAAACTACCCCGTTACTGTGACATAGTTTTTGCCAATGGCAAAAAGAAAACCCCTGTTCTCACCAGAGAGGAAGCAATAAATGGAGGAAGCCTTAGAGGGCCCATGCTCATAATTGACGACTTTTCCACCATCCTGATTCCTGAAGGCTGGATTTCAAAGCCTCTTGGCAAGCACCTAGTGTTGGAAAGAATCTTGTGATTCTGGCTAAACCATGCATTCTTCAATAACCTCTGTCAGTTCCCTATCGCTTACATCGTCCCTGATCACTGTAGAGCCTATGGCATCACACAAAACAAAATGCACTTTGCCGCCCACACTTTTTTTGTCATGTTTTGTAAGTTTCACCAAATGCTGGGGTGAGAAACTATCAGGTATCTTTACTGGAAGGCCCAACTGCTCAAGCACCCTCCTTATGCGTTCGGCTATGTCCACAGAGGCAATGCCCTTTTTGGCAGACAGCATGGCCGCAGCCACCATCCCCATGGAAACTGCTTCCCCATGGGCAATCTTGTAATTGGCCGCTGCTTCTATGGCATGGCCAATGGTGTGCCCAAAGTTGAGTATTCTTCTCAAGCCTCCTTCGAGTTCGTCTTTGGCCACTATATCTGCCTTTATGGCACAGGATTGGGCCACCACATGGGAAACGATTTCTGGCTCCAAGTTGACAATGTCCTGCCCCTGTTTTTCCAGCAGTTCAAAAAGTTCCAGACTCCTGATAACTCCATATTTAACCACTTCTGCTATGCCATTTCTCAGCTCTTTGAGGGGCAGGGTAGCCAGCACACCAATATCTGCATAAACCCTTTTGGGTTGAGCAAAGGTTCCCAGAAGGTTTTTGCCTTCAGGCAAGTCCACCCCAGTTTTGCCACCTACGGAGCTGTCAACTTGTGCAAGAAGGGTGGTGGGTATCTGCACAAAGGGAATACCCCGCATGTAAATAGAGGCAAGAAATGCAGCCACGTCCCCAACAACTCCGCCACCCAAGGCTACGATAGCACTGGCCCTGTCTGCACCGGAAGTCACCATTTTCCTTGCCAAGGAGACAAGGGTATCCATATTTTTTGATTCCTCTCCTGCCGGAAAATCCAGTAGCTCTGCACGCAAGCCTTCCTGGTCCAAGAGGTTTAAGAGGTCGATTCCAAGGAGATCCTTTACTGTGGAATCTGTGACCACAAAATACTTGCCAGCAAGGTCCAGTTTCCTTAGATCCTTTGCCACTTCCAGGAGCAGGCCAGGGCCTATCAATATTTCATAGCTGCGTTCCTGGAGGTCCACCGGCACAATGTGCCAAACGTATTCCAATTCATCTGCAATGGATTCGGTTCGCAATTTTTCACCTTCTTGTGATAAAAAGTGGTAACGAATTTCGTATAATACCTAAATATTTTTGATCTGATAAGCTTTGGCTGCCAGTTTTTTCAATTGCTTCTTTATCTCATCTTTTTTTGGCAGAATAGGAAAAAGAGGCAGAAGAGCCTTGATGTCTACTGGTTCAAAGGCGAGTTCTTGAGCAAGTTTTTGGGAATGGCCTTGGGGCACTTGTTCTCCCAAACTAGAACTCAAGATTTCGTCTTTATCGAGAGTGCGGAAAAAGGACAAAATTTCGTCCAAGGAAAACTTGTTTTTAAATTTCTTTATCTCTTCGTTCACCACCTCGGCTTCGTCGAGAATTTCTTCATACATGTCGTTGAGCTCTTCCCACTTTTTGTAAAGCAGATCGTAGGCATCCACCACCATGTTTATAAATCTCGCCTTGGCTGTTAGGCCATGGGGTTCTAAATCCATTAACAACTTGTCTTGTTCGGCTCTGGACAATCTACTTGATTCTGACATCTGTTTTGGCTTCCATCCAATAAGCGAATGGAACTCTTCTATCAGTGCGGGTTCGTATAACAGCAAATGGAGCCTGGCAAGGTCGGTTTTGATGAATTTTTCAAACCTTTTTTTGAAATCTTCCACCATTTTTTCCAAGGCCTGCTTATCTTCTTCAATTATCTTCCTGTATCCAAAATAGCGCTGAGCTACCTCGCGCTTTATCTGGTAAGCCATTGCCTTGCCTATATCACCCTTGACAGACATGATGATATTCTCCTTAAATAAATTGCCTCAGTCTTGCCTCGATTTGTTCCTTGGGCATAGCCCCCACCATGGTATCCAACAGCTTGCCATCTTTGAATAAGAGCAGAGTTGGAATGCTCCTTATTCCAAATTGCTGCGAAACAGCAGGGTTTTTGTCTGTGTTTAGTTTGGCTACCTTCAACTTGCCTGCATATTGTGAAGCCAGCTGCTCCATGATAGGTGCCACCATTCTGCAGGGGCCGCACCAAGGGGCCCAACAGTCCAGCAACACCGGCAGAGACGATTCCAGCACCTCTTCTTGAAAGGTGTAGTCAGTTACTTCAACAGGCCTGGCAGGTAATAATGGTGTTCCGCATTTGCCACATTTTGGCCTCAAGTCCATCTTTGACCTTGGAACCCTATTTTTGACTCCACAAGAAGGGCACCTTATTATTTCCAAATCATTACTGTTCATCCCTAGCTCCTTGGTGTATATTGAGCACTTGTAGGCCGCTTCTGAAAGATTGCATTTTTTTCTATTGCCGCGTGAAAATCTCATTTTTATCAAAATCGTACAGGGTGGCTAAAAAGTCTTACATCGCCAATTTGTTTTTACAATAGGCATTTTATACATTTTGTAAATGAAGAAAGTAATTGAATGCCAACATGCCTTTGTTCTAGTGTCTTTTTGTTTGGCTGCTGTTTTGTTGTCATGTTCTCCAAAGGTTACAAAGGTACCCATCCCTGAGACATCCGTTTCCCTAGGGATTTCACAGATCAATGAAGAAGTTCACAAAAGGGCTTTCCTTCTTCGGCAAGGAGTCATGGAGGGCAAAGGAAGTCTACTATACCCCGATGGACACAAGCAAAAAGTAAGATTCTTAATCCACTGGTCCTTTGAAAACGAATTGCCCAAGGTGCGTGCCGTGGGTTTAGGCCCTTTTGGGATAACACTATTTGAGTTTTTGGCCGTGGATGGGAATGCTTACTTTATGGTACCGTCCAGAAACATCACGTATGTTGCATCAAAAAAAGAACTGGCCGCCAACAAAACAGCATTGGTTGCTGCCAGGCAATTTGTGCAGATCATCAATCCATGGTTCCAATTGGAGCAAATTGAAAAAGGCTCTGACACTAAAAATAGAATCGTTGCCACCTATCTCATTGGTAGTGTTGAAAATGCTGTAATGTTTGATTCGGCAACTTTTATGCCTTTGAAGTTGGTTGGGCCAGATATCGAAGTGTTCTATGGAGCTGATGCGCTGCACCTTGAGGACGGGAATATATTTTATCCCAAAGATATGAAGATAAGGCTGAATAACAGCACATTATCTCTGGAGATCGAAATAAAAAAGGTGCGTCTCAATTCTGAAGGACTCGATGAAGGGCTGTTCGATATAGCCAGATTTGTTCAATTCACGATCAGGCCATGGCATGAGTTGTTTCATGAAAGGAGTTCCTAGTATTGTCAGCAGTGCAATGTTGGCTGGAAAGGAAGTGTTGTTGTCATGGAAGGAGTTGAATCACCAGTTGATGTAAAAAAATGGGCTACTGTGTTGCCTCCAGTGGGCAGCACTATCCATTTGTGTGGTATTTGTGGGACTGGCATGGCTTCACTGGCAGGTCTGCTTCTTGAAAATGGGTACAATGTCCAAGGTTCTGATACAGCCTATTACCCTCCAATGGGTAAAGTATTGCAGGATCTAAAAATAACGCTCTTCAATGGCTATTCGCCAAAAAACTTGTACCCCAGGCCTGATTTCGTGATCATAGGCAATGTTATAAGGGCAGATAACCCAGAGGCCCGTGCGGTAATAGAATCTGGAATACCTTACACATCGTTTCCTGCTGCCCTTTCGAGTTTGCTGCTCCAGAAGCGTTTTTCGTTAGTGGTCGCTGGTACACATGGCAAAACCACCACGAGCACCTTGCTAGTATCGGCCCTGGAGGGATGCGGTCAAGACGTAGGTTTCCTGATAGGTGGTGTTTTGAAATCACATGGGACCGGTTTCCATTTAGGAAAATCAGAATATTTCGTGGTCGAAGGAGATGAGTATGACACGGCATTTTTTGATAAGAGGCCCAAATTTGTCCATTACGCTCCCAAAGCAGCTGTTTTGACCAGTATTGAATTTGATCATGCAGACATTTATGAAAACGAGAAAGCTGTAGAAGAGGCCTTTCAGAACCTGGCTGGGATAATCCCTGAAAATGGGTTACTGGTTGCATGCAGAGATTGGCCTATTGTTCGAAGGGTTCTGAAGGGGTGTGCTGGCAAGGTTATAACGTATGGATTAACGGAACAAAGTGATTACCAGTTGATGGGCTGGAAGGACTCGGGTGGTCGAGTGGAGTTTGAGATTGTGCTCAGGAAAGGGGAAAGAATTTCAGGAAGCCTGGCCATGCCTGGAATGCACAATGCCCTTAACTGTTGCGGTATCATAGCCCTTTGTACCGAACTGGGCCTTCCCATTGCAAGGGTAATGAAAGGATTGTCCCAGTGTTCTGGCGTAAAAAGGCGTCAAGAGGTGCTTGGTGAAGTAAATGGCAGGGTGGTGATCGATGATTTTGCCCATCATCCCAGTGCTGTCTCTGCAACGTTAGAGGCCCTCAAGGCCAGATATCCGGACAGGAGGCTAGTGGCCATATTTGAGCCGCGTACAAACACAAGCAGAAGGGCCATATTTCAAAACCGGTATCCATCCTCGTTCAGGGTGGCAGACTTGATCTTGGTGAGGGAGGTGCCTGATCCCGAAAAGGCTCCTGAGGGAGACCGTTTTTCTTCGGCAAGATTGGTTGAAGATTTGAAAAAGCTCGGCAAAGAGGCATTTTTGTTTTCTACGGGGCCAGATATCGTAAAATTTCTCCAGTCGGCCAGTAGGCCAGGAGATGTAATCTCTGTATTATCCAACGGTCCTTTTGAAGGCATACATGGGATGTTGCTAGAGGCCTTCAGGGATGAGGCAGTGGCATGACGTTTCAAGAAACGTTCAGGAGCAGCCAGGGCCTGTCCCGAAGGGGCATGATTCGTACAAAACACGGTTTCATTGAGACTCCGGTTTTCATGCCCGTTGGCACACAGGCAAGTGTAAAATCTGTTACACCTGAAGAGTTGGTGGAGTGCGGTGCCCAAATCATTTTGGGCAACACTTACCATCTGTTTTTGCGCCCTGGGCACGAGTTGATTGGCAAGCTCGGGGGGCTTCATCGATTTATGCACTGGAACCGTCCAATTTTGACGGACAGCGGAGGATTCCAGATCTATAGCCTTGCAGCTACCAGCAAGATCGACGAAGAAGGCGCAACTTTCCGTTCGCACATCGACGGCGCACTGAAAAAGCTGACTCCGGAAAAGGTGATAGATATCCAGCAGACTCTGGGTTCAGACATAATGATGTGCCTTGATTCTTGTATTCCCTATCCAGCCACTGAGGATGTGGTGGAATATCACACAGAACTGACTACTCGGTGGGCAAAAAGATGCCTTGAGCGCCGTACGAGGCAGGAGTTGCTTCTCTTCGGGATAATCCAGGGAGGAATGTTTCCGGCTTGGCGGGAGAAAAGTGCCCGGGATTTGGTTGATATGGGCTTTGATGGCTACGCCATTGGCGGATTGAGTGTTGGCGAGCCGCGGGAACTGATGCTCGAGATGATAGAATTGGTGAGGCCTATTCTGCCTGACGAAAAGCCGGTTTACCTCATGGGTGTGGGTACGCCAGAAGACATGGTGGAGGCAGTGGAGCGCGGGGTGGATATGTTTGATTGTGTGCTTCCCACACGGAATGCCAGGAATGGAATGCTCTTTACTTCGTTTGGCAGGATTGTTATAAAGAATTCCCGTTTTGCTTCAGATGAGAGGCCCTTGGATCCGCAGTGTAATTGTTACACTTGCAGGAATTACAGCAGGGCCTATCTGCGTCACCTTTTTGTGGCCAGAGAGCTTCTGGCGTACAGGCTCAATACCATACACAACTTGAGTTTCTTTTTGGGCCTGATGCAGGAAATGCGAAAGGCCATTGAGGAGGACAGATTCACAGAGTTTAAACGGGAATTCTATAGAAAAAGGGAAAAAGAATGTTCGAACTAGTACAAACCGTTTACGCAATGGGACCGCCACAGCAGGGCCAGGGAGGGGCTCCAGGCAATCCACTCATCTCATTTTTGCCGTTGATTGTTATCTTCCTGATCTTCTATTTTCTGTTGATACGCCCTCAGCAGAAAAGAGCCAAAGAGCACAGGGCCTTTTTGGAGTCGCTTCAGCGCGGCGATGAAGTTGTCACCACAGGCGGCCTAATAGGCAAGGTTACTGGCTTAACAGAAGACGTGGTCACCCTGGAGGTGGCAGACAATGTCCGGGTAAAGGTGGCAAGAAGCGCTATCGCCGGAAGGCCAGGGCAGAAGAGCGCAACCAAATAGAACATCAATCATTTACCCAGGCAGAAGTTGCTGAAAATCTGATCCAGTAGATCCTCAGAGGCGCTCTCCCCTGTTATTTCATCCAGGCAACTGATGGCGTCTCTCAGATCTATGGCAACGATTTCAGGGCTTGCTGAAGCCTTGAGGTTTGAAATGGCCTGGTTCAATGCCTTTTGGGCTTTTTGGGCACACACTTTTTGCCTCAGGGAGGGCATAATTTCTGGAGGTTCACCTTGGTCTGAAGATAAAAGCCTTTGTGCTATGGCCTTGGTCAACTCCGTTAGGCCGTGCCCCATTTTTGCTGAAACAGGAATGCAACAAGGGGCCTTCAAGCCAGGCCTGCTGGACGTTTGGCCTCGTACAACATCGTACAACTGATCTAATTTTGTAGATTCAACCAGATCGATTTTGTTCAATATTACAAGAAGCGTTTCATCCTTGGCAATCGGTCCGATTTCGCTCAACACGGCCTCGTCGTCCTCGCCTGATAGGTCAGACGCATCCAGCACCCACAAAGCCAAAGATGCCCTTTCCGCCATCGCCCCAACCTTTTCGATGCCCAAGGCCTCTATTGGGTCAGGGCTGTGCCTTATTCCCGCTGTATCTATCAGCTTAACGGCGATCCCCTCAATGGAAACTTCTGCTTCTATCACATCCCTGGTGGTTCCGGGAATCGGGCTTACAATAGCCCGGTCACGGCAAATCAAGGCATTCAGCAGGCTTGATTTGCCAACATTCGGTCTGCCCACAATGAGTACAGTCGCTCCTTCACGCCAAATCCTGCTCCTGTCGTAGGCGCTTGTCACGTCTTCCAAAAGCGGCAAGGCATGGGTGTAAAGTTTTTCCAAGATATGCGCTTCAGAAAGTATCTCCTCTTCCTCTTCTGGATAATCGATAGCTACTTCAACGGCTGCAAGGGCCTCTAGAAGCTTTTCCTTCACCGAACGAATCTCCTGGCTAAGGACTCCATTCAGCTGACTAGCCGCTGCAGCAGCCGCAGCATCGCCTTTTGTTGTCGTCAATGCCAGTATGGCTTCTGCCTGAGCAAGGTCAATACGTCCATTCAAGAAGGCGCGTTTCGTGAACTCACCTGGCATGGCTGGACGGGCACCTAGGGCCAGAACCAATTGCAATATCTTGGTGAGCAAGGCTGGCCCGCTGTGGCAATGGATCTCTAGCACGTCTTCCCTTGTATAGCTGTGCGGTCCAGCCATCAGGGTACAGAGCACCTCATCCACCAGTTGCCCACTGGTTGGATCTTTGACCCAACCATAATAAAGATGATGAGATTTTGGTTGGTCTATCTCTTTTGCAGGTTTAAAAATGGCGTTGAAGATGTAACGAGACCTGGGGCCGCTTATTTTAACGATGCCCACACCTCCAGGGCCATAAGGAGTCGCAATGGCCGCTATTGTGTCGCTATCCCTGTGAAGATCTGTTGCCACTTCTGCTTTTGTAGTTGTTTTTTCTCCTCCTGTGCCCCCTCCTGCTTTTACGTAATGGCACTATGAGAACTTTTCTGCGCAGCCCCTCGCCTATGCTCCTTGTTCTTACCCCTGGAAAGTTTTTTAGTGCTATGTGGACCGTGCGACGGTCTCTGGCGCCCATTGGATTGAGGGCAAGGTCCTTGCCCAATCTCTTGGCTTTGTTCGCTATCCGCTGAGCCAAGAGGCGCAAGTTCCGGCTCCTTTTTTCCCGGTAGCCGCCGGCGTCAATGGATACTCCGCGACATTCAGGCAGTTTCTTAGACAAAATGCGGTTAACTATATATTCCATGGCATTAAGCGTGTCGCCCTCTTTTCCAATAATCAAAGAGAGATCAGGACCTATTATCTCAAGAAAAGGCCCGTCTTCATTGGTCTGGATAACCACTTCTCCTTCAAATCCAGCCCTTTGTAGAAGGTCATCCGCAATCTCTTTGGCAACCCGCAAAGTCTCTTCTCGGTCTTCCTCATAGGCTGGCTGCTGTTCTTCCATGTAGACAGGCTGGACTTCCTCTTCTTTTTCCTCAAACAAGGTCGGCTGTTCTTCAAGCTCGTCAAGCCTTGCTGGTTCCTCTGGCTCTTCTCCTGGATGCACTTTTTCTTCAGCAATTTTTTTGAGGCATTTGGCCTTGATCTTGGCCTTGCGGCCTCCAAGCCCAAAAAGACCAGTGGAGCCTTTTGTTATTATTTCATATTCCAGTTCTGATTCTGTGCAATTAAAATGTCTACATGCAAGTTCTATGGCCTTTTCAACTGTTTTTTCCTCAAATTCAACAAATTCTTTTTCCATGATCACTATTCCTCGAAATTTTAACAAAGATTTCTTTCTCAATCAGTAAACTTGTTCACATAGTATTGCTGGGCGATGGAGAGTAGATTGTTGACCAGCCAATATAGCACCAAGCCAGATGGAAAATTTATAAAAAGAAAGGTGAAGACTATTGGCAGAAATTGCATCATCTTGGCCTGGGACGGGTCCATGGAGGTCGGGCTCATCTTCTGCTGCAAGTACATTGAGGCCCCCATCAGAATGGTCAACACCGGAATCCCGCCCAAGTAAGGAATGTCCACACCTGGGATCATCAACCTGTCTGGAGCTGAAAGATCATTTATCCACAGTGCAAACGGGGCATGCCTCAACTCAATAGCCTGCAAAAGCACCTTGTACAAGGCAAAGAATACAGGGATTTGAACTAGCATGGGCAGGCATCCGCTCATAGGATTGACCTTGTAAGTTTTGTAGAGCTGCATCAGCTCCCTGTTCATGCGTTCCTTGTCATCACCATATTTTTCCTTGAGTTTTTTCAGCTTGGGCTGGATTTTCTGCATGGTCTTCATGGACTTGGCGCTCTTTTGGGCCAGAGGCCAGAAGACAATCTTTATAAGGATGGTTACGATGATGATTGCAACGCCGTAGTTGCCTATGTAGCGGTAGATAAACTTCAATAAGTAAAGTACTGGTTTTGCTACAGGGTCAAACCATCCGAAATTTATCGCCTTGGAAAGGTTGTGCCCCATGGCGTTCAGTTGGTCGATCTCTTTCGGCCCGAGATAGAGTCCGAGCTCAAGGCCATTTCTCTTTTCTTTGGCTGATAGGTCAATAGAAGTTAAACCCTTATCATTCTTTTTTTCTATGAGAAGATCCCAAAGGCTGTTTTCAACCGTTGGAATCATGGCCATCATAAAATAGTTGTCGCCATAGGCTACCCAGTCCAGGCTACCCGTGTATGTATGTTTTTCGCCTGCATTCTTGAGTTTGATTTCTTGCAACTGATTGTTGGCATAATAAGAGGGGCCAGAAAAGATATAACGCGAATCCTCAGTATAGGGCATATTATGCATAGTCATGCCGTTAGGGGTTATTTGTCCTTGGCTGCTGGATACATTGACATTGACCCAATAACTGTTGTTAGTAAAAGCAAATCGTTTGATTAAGATTGTGCCGTCTGGCAGGCTTGCTTTAAATGTAACAATGCCCTCTGGCTCAGAAGTAGATAGGTTCATCTTTTCTTTATCTGCTGCAAACAGCAAGCTGTTTATATCGACACGTTGTTCACGGGTTTTAACAGCCAATGGAAGCATGTTCTGCGGTACATTTACCAGGTCTAGCAGGGGGGAATCCTTATCCAAGGACACCCTATATTTTTTTAGGTAGAAGTGTTTGAGAAGTCCTCCTTTTTCTGTAAGCACCGCTTTGATCAAATTGCTTTCAACAACAACGTCTTTGGGTTCTCTGCCTGGTTCCATGGATGGCTGGGAAATGGCAGCATGGTGAGAGACAACAGCTTTGTCCTCGGCCTTCTTTTCAAAGGCCTGTTTTGCTGAAGCAGCTTCCGTAGCCGCATGGGTATTATCGGGTTGGCGCCCTTGGACCGCCGTTGCAACATGTTGTGTGCTATTTGCTCCGGCTTTGTGCTTTTGTTGCTGGGGTTTTATATAGAGCTGTTGAAAAGCCACCAATACCAGCATGGACAGGGCAATAGCTAATAGTGTACGCGTCTCCATCTCTCATCCTATTCAAATGTTGTGGTTTTTACGCAAAGAAGAGTCGCTGGTTCAGGGAAGGGGGTCATAGCCGCCTGGATGCCAAGGATGACAGCGGGCTATCCTCTTTACAGCCAGCCAGCTGCCATACGCAAATCCATGTTTCTTCAAGGCCTCCTCGGCATAAGCGGAACAGCTGGGATAAAAGCGGCAGTTATTGGGTAGTACAGGCGACAAGAAAAGGCGGTAAAGTTTAATCAACCCTATTGCAGCCCATTTCATTGTTGGCTACTGCCTCCTTCTTGAATCTTTCCAGGGCCTTAACAAATTCCCTGGCCTGTACATCCCACTTTGTATTGATAAATTCCTTGTAAGGAATGACAACTATATCAAAACCCTGCGGCAAACTCTTCTTCTGCGTACGAAACAATTCCCTTATACGTCTTTTGATTCTATTTCTTTTTACTGCCTTGCCTATCTTTTTCTTTACACTGATTCCTAGCCTGGAATAAGGTAAAGTGTTCGTTGCCACAATGATCAGGGCTCCAGGCATGCGCACCCGCTTTCCAGTCTTGAAAACCCTGTTGTAATCCTGCCTTTTGGCAAGGCGCTCTTTCCGCGGGAATGTTAATCTATTAATTGCTAGTTACACACAGAGGCGGTGCCTTCCCTTGGCTCTACGCCTGTTGAGCACTCTGCGCCCGCCCTTGGTGCTCATTCTTTTACGAAAACCGTGGGTGCGTTTTCTCTTAAGATTGCTTGGTTGAAAGGTTCTTTTCATTATACGCTCCCTATTTGATAGATAATAACTAAGTGTTCCAAATCAAAATTTAATCTCTTTTGCGGACACTGCTACGATTCAAAAAGCAGTCCTGCTAGCTGATTTACGTAAAATTCACTTTTTCTGTGGAAATAAATACCTCTTGCTGCAAAAATAAAACGATGCAAGAAACAGGCTTTTATAACTTTAAGAGCCTGAGATGTCAACGTTTGGATTGGAGTGTTTGTGCAAAAACGGCTTCAAAAGCTGATGACAAGAAAGGTGCGTGGCCAGTGTTCGGAAGAACAGAAGTGCAGGCTCGTTTAAGGCGGATGCGAAGGTCTTTAGGGATCAGTGCGTCTTTGCTGCCATAGACCAGGCATACCTTTTCGTTGTCCAGGCAAGCTGTCTCAATGGGCTGTAGGAGGTAGTCAAGGCCCTCCAGCAAGCAGTGCATGGAACAAGCCCTTAAGCAATATCCCATAATCTCGCTTTTGAACCACCTCAGATCCTTTTTTTGTCCCAAAAAACAGCGTCTGTAAAAATCGGAAAGTGCCTTTGAATGGTCTATTTTGACCAAGTTTCTTTGAGTTTCTATCTCATTTGCGGTGTACTCTTTCCTGACGGCTACAAGAAGTAGTTTCTCAATATCACTTTCAAACGATTTGAATGCTTCAATGGCTGGCAACCCTCCCAGAGACCAGCCCAATATGACAATGCGTCTCTTTTGCTGGACCAAAGTGTGCAACAAAGTGCAAAGGCTGGATGCAGTTTTAGGTGTGACCGGCCTTTGAGGCAACAAGAAGTCGAAATCAAGTCCCGTGAACACGCCTGGTTTGAAAAAAATTTGCCATGTAAAACCCCATCCAGGCAGGAGAATCAAAAGCCTTGAAGCTCCTTTTTCTACAAACTTCCACTCCATTTCAAAATATGGCGCCCAATGCATGGGCCAACGCATCAATTTGTTCAAAAGAATGGTTGGCAGTAACGGAGATACGTAGTCTAGCAGTCCCCTCTGGCACAGTAGGAGGCCTGATCGCCTTTGTGTAAAAACCAGCCTCTATGAGTCGGTTCTGCAACTCCACAGTCTTTTGATTGTTGCCCACGACAATGGGTACTATATGGTGATCTCCAAGGCATTTGAGCCCTCTTTTTTTCATCTTTTTCCTGAACAATGAGGAGATCTCCGCCACTTTTTGCCGGACAGAATCCATTTCATATGCCAATTCGACTGCTTTTATGTTTGCAGCCACCACATGGGGAGGCAGGCCAGTGGAAAAGACAAATGTCCTTGCCTGATTTA
This sequence comes from uncultured Desulfobacterales bacterium, assembly GCA_964459155.1. Taxonomy (GTDB): domain Bacteria; phylum Desulfobacterota; class Dissulfuribacteria; order Dissulfuribacterales; family JALVPX01; genus JALVPX01. The sequence goes on along the minus strand of CAYWKF010000048.1, from coordinate 33,385 downwards.
TCAGGACATTTTTTATAACTCTATCCACGGCGGCATAGGCACCATAACTGCCATAGGCCTTTCCAAAGGTGCCCACAATGATTTCAACGCCTTTTGCCATGCTCGAGCCGACAAGCCCGCGCCCTTTCCTGCCAAGAACACCTACAGCGTGGGCTTCATCCACCATCAGCAAGGCATCAAACTTCTCCTTCAATTCAATTATCTCCGGGAGTGGAGCACAATCCCCATCCATGGAATAGAGGCTTTCAACTATTATCAATGCCTGTTTGTGCTTGTGGCGCTCTCTTTTGAGCAGATCTTCCAGGTGACTGGTGTTGTTGTGGTTGAACCTGAACAACTTTGCCCTGGACAAACGTATACCATCCAGAATGGATGCATGGACTAGCTTGTCTGCAAAAATGCAATCCCTTCGTCCCAAAAGGCCTGATATGACACCGATGTTTGCCAGATAACCACAGCCGAAAAAGAGGGAAGATTCCTTGCCTGAAATGGTGGCCAGTTTGTCCTCAAGTTCATGGAATATGGAGCTATCGCCGCCCATCAGCCGGGAAGCCCCGGTTCCAGTGCCCCATTCATCCAAGGCATCTTTGGCTGCAATCGCCAAGGCTTCATGGGAAGAAAGGCCCAAATAGTCGTTGGACGAAAAGTTTACCAGTTCGCGGCCATCAATGGATATTATGGCCCGCTTTTTCCTTTCAACAATGTCAAGGCTCCTTAACAAGCCCTTTTTCTTTTTGTTTTCAAGGGCATCCTCAAAGGCCTTTAAGGCGTTTATGGGATTCATGGCCCTGCTATTAGGCCAAATTTGCGCAAAAGTTGCAAGTCTCTCCGGCTCAACAGAAAAAGATTGACTCCAAAGAACAGTTAGTTTAAAATAAAATTGCAATTGAGAATTGTTTGCAATAAATAGGAGGTTAAAAAATGTCACCCATGACCTTGGAAGAACTCAAACAGGAAAGGGAGATTGTTCACAGAATCGACTGGACTATGACGCCTGAAAAGGCAGTGGATATGTATTTGGAATGGGGTGCTGGCTGGACCAGAGGGCACGATTTTGTAATGAGCAGCGAGGATTATTCAATTTATTTTGTGCTCTATGACTGGGAAGACCCTCCCCAGGCAACTCTTTTGAGGCGATCTGCAAAAGAGGTCATTGAGCTTGCCAAAATCCCGGTTGATCCAGAATTGTTTAAGGCATCAATAGAAGAGTCGGGTTACAAGGCAGGTGTGGGGGTACATGCGCCCAATCTTGAGCTCAAAAAGTGGCTTTCAGAGCGCCTAGACGGGCCTCCGGTTGAATTAGTGGAAGAGGCATTGGCTGCTTAGATTTCTGATTTGAGGCCGCCTGTGCATCAAGCCGGCAGGCGGCCTAATCAAACAGCGTCAATTGCTTCATTTTTGCCTTCTGCTTTTTTGGGCTACGCACTTTTATTGGCTGTAACAGATTGTCGGGAATGTCCCGGAGAAACAGCGAGGGCCTTCCCTTCGTTTTTTGTCCCCACAAGGAGCGCTTTTTTCCATATGACAGATACAGTACTTCTTCGGCCCGGGTGAGGCCAACGTAGAAAAGGCGTCTTTCTTCTTCAATCATCCTGTTTTCTTGCCATGGGATCAGATCATCCTCACAGCCCGCCAGAAATACTACGGGAAATTCAAGTCCTTTGGCTGCGTGCAGAGTAAGTAATGAAACCGCCTCAATCTCCAAATCAAGCAGGTCTGCTTCATTCCGGAGAAACATGCTCAAATTTAAGTCATCCTGCTGAAATCTTATTCTTTTTAAAAGTCCTTGAAAGACTGGGGAGTGAATGTCTATTTCGAGGTGTTCAGCCAGCCTGCGTAGGACTTCTGCTGGCTTGGTTTGACGGCTCATCAATTGGAGTTTTCTCAGATTTGATGCATTCAATTTGCCTTTTGCCGTTTTGGCACCAAGCATTTCGAGATGGAATTTCCTGTTTCTGTCATGAATAATTTCCCAGAGGTGATACACCTTTTTTAAATCGCTGTTGATTGATTTGACCGCCTTTCCTGGCCTTTTTACAGGTATTCCATGCAGATCCAGCTCCCTTTCGATAACGTCTCCCAAGGCATTCAAACGGTAAAGCACGGCAATTTCGTTGAAGCTTCTCATGGAGTGGCCAGAGGCCTTTCCAAAGTTGATGGAATCAAAACTCAATCCGCCAACGATTTCTTCGATGGTTCTAGCAATCCATCTGGCTTCCGTGTATTCGTCTCTGCACACCTTCAAACCTATTTTTTTCCCCCGTCCTTTTTGCGAAACAAGTTTTGGAACTGAAAAGGTAGCTGATCCGGCTTTGAGCACCATAGAGGCGGCGTCTAGGAAGTTTTGGGGGCACCTATAGCATACGTCCAGCCATATGGTTTCAAGTCCGGGAAAATCAAGCTGGAGCTGGTTAATTAGTTCAGGCTCAGCGCCTCTAAAGCTGTAGATGGATTGGCACGGGTCACCTACGAATGTGATGTTTGCATTTTTGGGAGCGATCAACTTCAGCAACTCATACTGGGCGGGGCTAACATCCTGGAATTCATCTATCAGTATCCATTTGACATGGGCCTTCAACCGTTGCCTTAATGCATCATGGTTTGATAAGAGCCTCAATGCATCCAGGATGATTTCGTCAAAATCGCACACTCCAAGCCTGTGCAACTTGTGCCTGTATTCTTCATAGAGCTTGTTCATGGCAGGAACAGAATTGATGCGGATAGGCCATTCCTGCCTCATTCTTGACAATGTTTTGTAGAGTTCGCTTGCTTCTTTTGCCTTGTAACCCAAGATCGAAGCACATTCTTTAAAAACATCTTTGGCAAATTCCTCATCTATTGGAGTGAGAGGCACTTCATCAGGCATTCCCATTTTTAAAAGGCCATAGGCCCAGCTATGGAAAGTGGAAACTTGGGGCAGTTCCTGACTGAATGCTTTCTGGAGCCTTTGGCTTATTTCATCTGCTGCCTGATTTGTGAAAGTGATGGCCAGAATTTCATTAGGAGCGGCAGTTCCCTTGAACAACAGCCATGCAATTCTGGTGGTCAATACTCTGGTTTTGCCGCTTCCTGGGCCTGCCAAGACAAGAAGAGGGCCTTTGCCATAGGTGGCTGCCTTAGACTGCATAGGATTGAGGGAGCCAAGCATTTGTTCAATTTTGCTCTGTTCCATAGCTCTTTGGCCTTGCATTAAAAGGAGTGGTCAGGCATTTTACTCTATTTGATACCATACGGAGACAATAATGGAAGGTAAAGGCAAGCTTTTCATAGTGGGAATCGGGCCTGGCGGCCCAGAGCATATGACATGCAAGGCGAAGGATGCCCTTGATCAATCAGAAGTAGTAGTGGGCTATAAAACATACATTGGCCTCATAGAAGAGTTGATACAAGGGAAAAAGATTCTTTCTACTGGGATGACTAGGGAAATAGAGCGTGCGAAAGAGGCTGTTTCATATGCCCTGGGCGGCTCTACTGTTTCACTGGTCTCTGGCGGTGATCCAGGCATTTATGCCATGGCAGGGCTTGTTTTTGAGATCTTGAGCGCGTCGAACATCAAGCTGGATATAGAGGTGATACCAGGAGTTGCAGCCCTAAACGCCTGTGCTGCCCTTCTTGGTGCACCGCTGATGCATGACTTTGCATCAATAAGCCTTTCTGACTTGATGACTCCTTGGAGTACTATAGAAAAGCGACTTCATGCAGCAGCAGAGGCTGATTTTGTAATAGGAATATATAATCCAAAATCCAAAAAACGAGCCCACCACATTGACAAGGCATGTGAGATCATCATGCAATACCGTACCCCAGATACCCCTGCTGGGATAGGTACATCCATAAGCAGGCCCAATCAGAGCGTACAAATCACAACGCTTGCCAAAGTGCCGGAGAGTAGTCTTGGAATGCAGTCCATAGTAATAATAGGCAACTCAAAGACCTTTGTGTGGAATGGGCATATGATCACACCACGTGGCTATGCTGAAAAATATGAAGGCCGCCTCTAGAGAAACACTTCAAAATTCTGCAGGCGAGAGGAGATATTTCCATGGAATTGTTCGAAGCCATTTTAAAGAGACGGAGTGTAAGGAAATTTGAAACAAAGGAAGTGCCTCAGGAGGTGCTGAATGACCTTTTGGAGGCTGTTAGATGGGCTCCTTCATGGGCAAACACCCAGTGTTGGGAGGTGGTGGTTGTTAAACAACCCGAATTGAAAAAAGAGCTGGCTGCTGTTTTGTCACCTAAAAATCCCGCCACCCCTGCTGTTGAGAAGGCACCAGTGGTGATGGTCATGTGTGCAAAACTGGGAGCTTCGGGATATTACAAAGGCAAGGCTCTCAGTAAATTCGGGGATTGGTTCATGTTTGACCTTGGCCTTGCCACCCAAAACCTGTGCCTTGCTGCTGTTGGTCACGGGCTTGGCAGCGTCGTAGCCGGAGCCTTGGACCATGACAAGGCCAAGGAGATATTGAGGATACCTGATGGTTACGAGGTGGTTGCTTTGATACCAATAGGTTATCCAGCCCATGAGCCCAAGGCTCCGAAGAGAAAAGAGATATCTGAATTTGTGCATGAAAATCGTTTTTGATGCATTGTGACAAGTAAAGGCCTTTGGGATGTTCTATTCATGCAGTGAGGCCTGCTTGTATTTCTTTTCAGGCACACAGGCTTTCCATGATATCTAAAAAGGGTGTTGACACCCACATTGGCCGGCGCTATGTTGGCCCAGTTATTTTAAAAAGGAAGGGGGGATACCCTTGGCGATAGTCGTAGAGGTTGGTGAGAGCCTGGAAAAGGCTATCAAGACCTTAAAAAAGAAGATCCAGCTAGATGGACTGCAGCGGGAGCTGAAACACAGGCGTTTTTATGAAAAGCCAAGTGTCAAGCGACGCAGAAAGATGCAGGACGCCGAACGACGGAGACGTAAGGCCAAACGCAGGCGCCGTCATTAGTCTAATCAAAATACAAACTGATACAATCAGGGCTGAGCAGATCAGCCCTTTTTTTGTGCCACAAGTAGACGGTCTAGACCGGCAATATCCCTTATTATCGCAATATTTTTATACCTGCCTTGCAATTGTGTGAACTGCTTTATTTCGCTGCCCTGGTTCCAGCCTATTTCACACAACAGCCATCCCTCATCTGCAAGATGACTTGGGGCTTCTGTTATGATTTTCTCAACAGCTTCGGTCCCTTTTTTGCCTGCAAAAAGGGCTTCTCCAGGTTCAAATTTTTTAACTTCTCTCTGTAGTTGTTGGGCTTCTTCTGTGGAAACATATGGAGGGTTAGAAACTATAAAATCAAAACAAGGTCCACTGTTTCCACATTCCTTTATGGCTGTCAGCCAGTCGGACGCAACAAAAGCAATCTGTTTTTCAACTCCATGGCGCATGGCATTTCTTTGCGCAACCTTCAAAGCCCGGAAGGATTTGTCTATGGCCACAATCCAGCTTTTAGGCAACTCTTTTGCAATTGCAACGGCTATTATGCCAGAGCCTGTGCCAAGGTCTGCCAGTTCTAGCTCCTTTTCAGACTTGGGGGCGAGCTTTAATAAAGTTTCAACAATAAGTTCTGTCTCAGGCCTTGGAACGAGAGTCGCTGGAGTTACATAGAAAGGCAGGGACCAGAACTCTTTTTCACTTGTGAGATAAGCCAGGGGCTCACCATTGGCACGGCGTCTTGCTATGCGCCAAGCCTCCTTTTCCAAGGCTTTTTCAATTTGAGAATTGGGATTCAAATGGAGCCAGAATCGGTCCTTGGCCAAGATGTGGGCCAGTATTATCTCAGCTTCAATTTCAGGATTTTCTATTCCAGCCTGCTTTAAAAAAGCACCTAATTTTTCAAGCGATTGCCTTATTGTCATCGTGGCTGGAGGCGGCCAGGGCTTGAGCCTGATAGTGGGTGCCCAGCGGCTCGATCAGTTGGTCCAGCTCACCATCCATGATGTTTTCAAGCTTGTAGAGGGTGAGTCCTATTCGATGGTCTGTTACCCTTCCTTGAGGGAAATTATATGTTCTTATGCGTTCGCTTCTGTCACCTGAACCAACAATGCTTCTCCTCTCTTCGGTTCTTTGAGCCTGCTGTTCTTGCTTTCTGAGGTCAAGTAGCCTGGCATAGAGCACCTTCATGGCCTTTGCACGATTCTTGTGCTGGGAACGTTCATCCTGGCATTGCACAACCAGGCCAGTGGGGATGTGGGTTATACGGACCGCAGATTCTGTCTTATTTACATGTTGACCGCCCGCTCCTGAGGCTCTGTAGACATCGATTCGCAGGTCGGAAGGATCAATATCCACCTCCACTTCGTCTGCCTCTGGAAGCACTGCCACCGTTACAGCAGAAGTGTGTATCCTGCCCTGGGTCTCTGTTTCAGGCACACGCTGGACCCGGTGTGTGCCACCTTCATATTTGAGGCGGCTGTAAACCCGGTCTCCAGATATCATGGCTATGATTTCTTTGAATCCGCCTATGCCGGTGCTGTGTGAAGACAGGACCTCCACCTTCCAACCATTCCGTTCAGCGTATCTGGAGTACATGCGGAAGAGGTCTGCTGCAAAGAGGGCTGCTTCGTCACCTCCTGTCCCGGCTCTGATTTCAAGCAAGACGTTTTTGTCATCGTTGGGATCCTTGGGCACCAGGAGCAGCTTCAGCTTCTCCTCGAGTTCTTTGCCTTTTTCCTCAAGCTCAGCCAGCTCTTCTTTGGCCAGCTCTCTTATTTCTGGATCTGGATCTGATGCAAGTAGTCTGTTTTCTTCAATCTCTTCCTGAGTCTTTTGGAAGGACTTGTAGGTCTGGATTATAGGAGCCAACTCAGCATGTTCCTTGGCAATTTTCTGGAATTTTTTCTGGTTCTTAATGACCGCCGGGTCGCTTAGCTCCTGCTCCAGAGCGTGAAACTTCTTTTCCAGATCATCTAATTTCTTCAACATGGTTTTTTTAATGAAATTTAGGTCTTTGAAGCTTGATTAGCAAGGCCTTCAATGGCTAGGGCACGTTTTAGCGCTTCTAAAGCGACTTCAATTTGGTCGTCTGTTGGATCTTTGGTGGTAATTTTTTGCATCAAGAGCCCTGGGATAATTAGCCATTTCAAAAAAGGAGTCTTTTTGTTGCTCGAAAATTTAATTATTTCGTAGCCAATGCCTGCAATGGGGAGCATCAAGGCTATCTTTGCCAAGATGGCAAGCACGGTTTTTATTGGCATGCTCCCTGGAAAGGTGAAAAGGGGCAGCAATGCTGCAAACATGCCAATGCTGACCATCAATACAACCATTATGAAGGCTGTACCGCATCTTGGGTGAAGCGTACTGTAAGGTCTGGCATTGTCCACGGTAAGCTCTTTGTTTGCCTCATAGGCATATATCGATTTGTGCTCGGCTCCGTGATACTGGAATACCCTCTTGATGTCCTTCATTCTGCCAATGGCCCACACGTAGGTCAAAAAGAGCACCATTTTTATGGCTCCGTCTATGGCATGGAATGCAAAAGTTTCTAAAGAGTTTTCCTGCCCCATCATTTTCAAGATCATTCCGCTTAAAAGGTGGGGCAAAACGATGAAAAGGCCGCAACCAAGCAAGAAAGAAAGGGCCAATGTGCCAGTGATGGCCCAGTTGGACAGTGCCGAGTCTGATTTTGTCTCTGCCTTCTTGTCTTCGTGGTCATCAACGTCTTCCATGGCTTGGGTGGCGGAATAGTGTAAAGCCTGAAAGCCGTTAATGAGCGCCTCAAACAGGACTACAATACCTCTTAGTAAAGGCAATTTCAGGACTGAAAGGCGTTCACTCAAAGAGCGCCAAGGTTCTTCCTTTATGGCAAGTCTTCCGTCAGCTTTGCGCACTACAATAGCCATGGCTTTAGGGCTGCGCATCATGACGCCTTCTATGACGGCCTGCCCTCCAACATTAACGGGTGTTGCCAGGAGAGCAGAAAGAATGGCTTTATGCCCCTTCTTTTTCCTTGCCCTTGTTGAAATTTTCATACTTCCTCATGAATTTTTCGACCCTTCCAGCCGTATCAACGAGTTTCTGCTTTCCAGTAAAGAATGGGTGGCACTGGGAACAGATTTCCACCTTAATTTCCTCGAGTGTAGAGCCTACCTCAAACTCGTTGCCGCAGGCGCAACGTACCTTGGCCTGCTGATACTTGGGATGAATATTTTCTTTCATGGTTTGTAAATCCTCCAATGTGACAATTGTTGCGCCAACAACTCGATTTACTTTTAACAAACGGGCAAAAAAACACTAACTGCCCTGGTAGTCAATAGTTTGATTCCAAAAAACGCCATTCAAAGCTCTGCTACCGGTTCATGGCAGCCAAAAATTCCTCGTTGCTGGCAGTGTCCTTCATCTTGTCCAGCAGAAATTCCATGCTGTCGATAGGATTCAAGGGAGAGAGGAGTTTTCTCAAGATCCATACCCTGTTGAGTACATCAGGGGGTAACAGCAGTTCCTCTTTCCTCGTCCCAGACTTGTTGATGTCAATGGCTGGGAATATGCGCTTGTCTGCAAGTTTCCGGTCCAAGTGGATTTCCATGTTGCCGGTCCCCTTGAATTCTTCAAAGATGACCTCGTCCATGCGGCTGCCTGTATCGATCAAGGCAGTTGCAATGATGGTGAGGCTGCCGCCCTCTTCAATGTTTCTGGCAGCACCAAAGAATCTCTTTGGCCTGTGCAGGGCGTTGGAATCCACTCCACCAGACAATATTTTTCCACTGGGCGGCACCACAGTGTTATAGGCTCTGGCAAGTCTGGTGATACTGTCCAGCAAAATTACCACGTCCCTTTTGTGCTCTACAAGCCTTTTGGCCTTTTCGATCACCATTTCAGATACCTGCACATGGCGTTGAGCAGTTTCATCAAAGGTGGAGCTGACGACCTCTGCCTGAACGGAACGGTGCATATCGGTCACTTCTTCAGGCCTTTCGTCTATGAGCAATACTATCAATATGACCTCGGGATGGTTTTGAGAGATGGAGTTGGCAATGTTTTGAAGCATCATGGTCTTGCCTGTGCGTGGAGGAGCAACAATGAGGCCACGTTGACCTTTTCCGATGGGTGTCATGAGATCCATGATGCGGGCAGAATAGTTTTCCGGATCAGTTTCCAATCGGAATCTTTCCTGTGGATACAGTGGGGTCAAATTGTCAAAATGTATTTTATCAAAGGCCTTTTCTGGCGGATCGTAATTCAGCGACTCCACTTTTAGCAGGGCAAAATAGCGTTCTCCTTCTTTGGGAGATCTGATCTGCCCAGAGATCGTGTCTCCTGTCTTCAAGTTGAACCGTCTTATTTGAGAAGGAGATACATAAATATCGTCTGGCCCTGGTAGATAGTTGTAATCCGGGCTTCTCAAAAAACCAAAGCCTTCTGGCAAGACTTCGATAACGCCTTCACCGTAAACAGAGCCTTTCTGGGCGATAATGCCTTTCAGAATAGCAAAAATCAACTCTTGTTTGCGCATGCCGCTTGGAGCTTCGATATCCAGCTCCTTGGCCAGCTGGAGCAACTCTGAAACACTTTTTTTCTTTAAATCGGACAGGTTCAACATCCTGCCATTGTTTTCAGTGGCCTTGTTGCCACTCTCTTCTTTCTTTGTCTTTTTTGTATCTTTTGTGTTGGTGCTTTCTTCGTTCTTTTTTCTTGCCATAGGATTACCCTTATTCCCTTCAATTGCCTCTTAAAATAAATTTTTTTCGAATATTATCTGAATCGAACCGGATCAATATTGAGTTTAAGACCCAAAGGATTCCTGGTCACTTTTTGGAATGATCTAAAATCTAGCTCAAGGAACTCTATACCAAGCCCTGTTTGGACTATGCGCATATCGTCAAGGGGGTTTGCTTTACTAAAATTTGAGAAGGGCCTTTTGGATTTGTCCCTAGAGCAGAATTTACTATTTCAACCTGTTCCGTAACACGCAGGCTTGTATCCATACAATAGTAACGGAAAGCTCGGTTTGTCAATGCTTTTGTTTAAAAAAATGCACTTTCAGGCAGGACTATTTTCGTCTTGATTTTATAAAGATATTTCTTGACATAGATACTCTTTTGTGAAGCAATCATAATATAAGAGCCAATATTCTAAAATAGGTTGACATGAAACAATATTGCTAGTAGATGACTTTGGGTTTCCAATGTTTAAAAGCGCGCTTTGTTTTGTTGCAATTGGAGCATTATAGGAGGACCGAGCATGCTAGTAAGAGAATGGATGGCTGATCATCCTGTAGTAATTGACGAAAACACGTCCATAATGAAGGCCACCCAGATCATGAAGGAACATGGGATCCGTAGGATACCCGTGGTCCGTCAAAACAAGCTGGTAGGAATCGTAAGCGATAGAGATATTAAAGAGGCAGCTCCTTCCAAGGCCACTTCTTTGGATGTCCATGAACTTTATTATCTGTTGTCTGAGATCAAAGTCAAAGACATAATGACCCCCAATCCCATTGTACTCAAAGAGGACGATTCTGTGGAAAAGGCAGCGGTTATAATGTTGGAGAACAAGATATCCGGCCTTCCGGTGGTAGACGATGACAACAAGGTTATCGGCATGATCACCCAAACCGATGTCTTCAAGGTGATGATAGGAATTACAGGCATCTACCGCGGTCCCATTCAAATAGCCTTTGATATCGAAGACAGGCCTGGGACCTTGAATGACCTTTTGAATGCAATCAGAACCCACGAGGCGAGGACCGTTAGCGTATTGACCTGCTTGGACAACGTTCCTCCAGGGCGCAGGGAAGTTTATATACGAATCCAAGATATGGACGACGACAAGCTCAATGCCATGATTGAGGATCTGAAAAAGGAATTCAAGGTTCTCTATGTGGTAAGAGAGGATCTGAGCACTATTCCCCGAAAGGAATCGAAGGCAGCCGCTTGATCTGTTTAAACAGGTAGTTGCCGAATCCCTTCAACAGCCCCGGTATTGAATGAATGTCTTCATCTGGTGAAAGGGGCGGGAGGCTATCTTCCCGCAAAGCCTCCCAAATATAGTTGCCTTCGGCAGGCGTGGTTATTTGACCTGTGTCTTTGTCAATCGGCACAAGGGCAACCTTTTCAGGAATCGGAAAATGGGTATTTTTGAGCTGTTTCCTTTCTTTCAAAATCGATTTGACAAAGGATGCCCAGACTGGACAGGCAGCCTTACCTCCTGTTTCAAGTTTTCCCAGCGATTTTCTGTCCATCCTGCCCATCCAGACACCCACCACCAGATCAGGAGTAAAGCCCAGGAACCATGCATCCTTGTAATCATTGGTAGTCCCTGTCTTACCGCCAACAGGAACCCCTAATCTGCGTGCACAACGGCCTGTGCCATATTGTACTACGCCTTCCAGCATGGAGATCATTTGGTAGGCAACCACTGGGTCGAGCACCGGATCAGGTTCTGGGGAAAGCTTCTCTATGACTCTGCCATCCCGGTCCACTACTGCCAGAATAAGTGAAGGCTCTATTACCGAACCCATGTTCGGAAATACACTGTAGGCCTGGACCATCTGGATCAAAGGAATGTTGCAAGAGCCAAGGGCAACCGAAAGATCGTCTGGGAGTTCCTCTTTTATGCCCAAGGCCAGGGCCAACGTCTTCAACCTCTTCAGACCCACAAGTTTTGCCACCTTTACTGAGATCACATTTCTGGAATAGGTAAGGGCCGTCCTCAGCGTTATGGGGCCCATGAACATATTGTCGAAATTGTCAGGCTCCCACCTGCTGTCAGGTTCTGCGCCAGCAAAAGATATTGGTTCATCAACCAACACACTGTTGGGTCTCACTACACCCGCTGCAAGAGCCGCTGCATAGACGATCGGTTTTATGGCAGAGCCTGTTTGCATTTTTGCCTGTGTGGCCAAGTTGAATTGAGATTTTTTGAAATCGAGGCCTCCGATCATGGCCTTAACTGCACCAGTATGGCTCTCCACGGCGACTAAGGCCCCCTGGATGTTTTCAGCAAGTTCTCTGTCCTTTTTATGTCGTTGAATGATAGACTTAACTCCGTTTTGAACAGCCTTAAATGCCTGTTCCTGCCACTCTCTGTCCAAAGTGGTGATTATGTTTAGGCCACCAGTCAAGACGCGTTCAAGACCATATCTCGCGATCACGTCCTTCCTGAGTTCCGCAAGGAAGTATTGTGCTGCCGGGGGAAGATCCAGTTTTTCCCGTTGCAGCTTCAGCGTCTCTCGCAAGGCCTGGTCCGCTTCTGCTTGTGTTATGAAGCCTTCTTCAACCATGCGCCTAAGCACATAGGCTTGGCGCTTCTTGGCTCGATTGAAATGGCGGTATGGATTGTACCTGCTTGGTGCTTGAGGCAGTCCAGCCAGCATTGCGCACTCTGCAAGGGAAAGTTCTTCCACATGTTTGGCAAAGTAGGTGCGGGCTGCCGCCTCGACCCCATATGAACCCTCTCCCAAAAAGATCTGATTGAGATAAAGGGTGATAATCTCGTCTTTGGTCAAAACGGAGTCGATCTGATAAGCCAGTATAGCTTCTTTGATCTTTCGAACGAAAGTGCGTTCCCTGGAAAGAAGCAGTGAACGGGTGACCTGCTGGGTGATGGTGCTAGCCCCTTGGACTATCTGGCCTGCTTCAATATTTTTGATCATCGCCCTTATCACTCCCAGAAGGTCTACCCCAGGGTGTTCATAGAAGCGCGCATCTTCGGCTGCCAAAAATGCGTACAATAGCCTATCCGGAATGCGGGAGCGCGGAACTACCCACCTGCGTTCTTTATACCAATACGCAATTGGTTGAAGACTGGAATCAAAGACCTGCGTTACAGTTGGAGGTGAGTAAGAGCGCAAGGACGAAATGTCTGGAAGCCCCAAGATAGTGTAGGCAACAGCAAGCAGGGCAACAAAACCGGTGATTGCGATGGCGCAACCCAGTTCTACAACAAAAAGTGTAAGCCAGCTCCTCTTTTGGATGCGTTTTATTTTCTTTCTTTTTTTCTTTCGTAACATAAAGGGATGTTTATACCCGGATGCACGATATGCGCCAAGATAGTTTTAACAAGAACCTTTGATTAAATTACATGTAGCCAAAGTTGCCTGGGTAGATCAAGCTTATTATTATGGCTAAAAATAACAAATTGGCCATTTATGACCTCATTTCAAGGATATATTCAAGTCTATACAGGAGAAGGCAAAGGGAAGACTACCGCTGCCTTTGGCCTTGCGCTCAGATGTTTGGGAGCTGGATACAATGTCTTGATCTGCCAATTCTTAAAAAAGGGTGACTTCAGCGAGATTAAAGCCATTAGAGAATGTTTTGGTACAAGAGCGGAACTTCTTCAATTCGGATCAGGGCGCTTTGTACGAGGAAAACCAAGCGGCGCAGACAGGGAAAGGGTACAAAAGGGTCTTGAGCAAATCAAGGCATTAGTATCTCAGAGTAATTACAGGTTGGTTGTATTGGATGAAATAAACGTTGCGTTGAGCCTCGGCCTTGCTGACGTACAGGATGTATTGAAATTGATTGATTCCTGCGGTGCCGGCCAAGAATGGGTGTTGACAGGCAGGGGCGCTCCAACTGAGTTGATTGAAGCAGCAGATCTTGTAACAGAAATGCGGAGTATGAAACATTACTATGAAAAAGGTGTTAAGGCCCGGGTGGGAATAGAAAAATGAATGAATTGGACAAGACGCAATTGCCATATGAGGGCCTCTCTGGGCCTGAGATAGAAAGAAAGAGTTTTGAAATAATTGAATCGGAGATGGGAGAGACCCACTTCTCGTCCGAAGAACTTTCCATAGCTATGAGGGTGATACATGCCACGGCAGATTTTGATTTTTTGAAAAATCTCACTTTTCATCCCTCTTCAGTGGAAAGAGGCAAATCCAGCATAAAGGCGGGAAGGGCCATTTTGACCGATGTGAACATGGTTGCTTCTGGTGTGAACAAATTTCTGTGCGGGTCCTTTGGTGTACAAGTGATAACTCCTATTGGCAGTTGGGAATGCTCCAATTTGGCTTCCGAACGCAGAATAACGCGTGCAGCAGCCGCCATGGAGTTAGGAAGCAAACAAGGTGACGTTGGAATAGTGGCAATCGGCAATGCCCCAACAGCTCTCGTCCATGCGCTGGATTTGATTTTTTCAGGTGCATTGAAGCCTGATCTAATAGTGGGTGTGCCCGTTGGGTTTGTGAACGCAGAAGAAGCAAAAGAGATGCTGGCAAATCAAAACCTCGTGCCATACATCACTGCCAGGGGAAGAAAAGGTGGAAGTCCTGTAGCAGCGGCCATCTTGAATGCGTTGTTGAAACTTTCCGCTGATAATCCTAGTCACGATGGAAACTGAGGAACGGGTTGTCTGGAAAAGAGGAAATTGACAGCACCTTGCCTCTTGACATTGAATCTTTGCTGAAATAAACCCTGCTGCAAAACTAAGCTTTTATCGTATCAGGGAATAGGGAGGGTCTTAAAATGTGGAATCGAATAGAAGGAGCACCGCGCGAAGAGATCGAAGCCCTGCAACTCAAGCGATTGAAACAGACTGTAGAAAGGGTGTATCACCTGGTTCCATTTTACAAAAAGAAATTTGATGAACAGGGCATACATCCGTCGCAGATAAAAAGCCTAGATGATCTGGCCAAACTGCCTTTTACTACCAAGCAGGATTTGAGAGACCACTATCCCTTTGGTCTTTTCACAGTACCCATGGACCAGGTGGTGAGGATACACTCATCCTCAGGCACCACTGGAAAACCAACTGTTGTGGGCTATACGGAGCATGACATGGATGTGTGGACCGAAGTCATGGCCCGTACTTTTGCCATGGCCGATGTTGGGCCAAAGGATGTGGTTCACAACGCCTATGGCTACGGCCTGTTTACCGGTGGTCTTGGTTTTCACTATGGCGCTGAAAGGGTTGGGGCTGCGGTGGTGCCTTCGAGCGGAGGATTTACCAAACGCCAGCTCCTTCTCATGAAAGATTTTGGTGCCACGGTCTTGGCATGCACACCTTCCTTTGCTCTTCACATGTCTGAAGTGGCAGTGGAAGAAGGGTATGACCTCAAGAAAGATTTCAAGTTGAGGGTGGGATTTTTCGGTGCAGAGCCAGCTTCAGAAGGTCTTAGACAGGCCCTAAAGGATGCGTGGGGCATTATTTACATCGAGGCCTACGGCCTGTCAGAGATAATCGGGCCTGGAGTGGCAGCCGGCTGTCCATGCGGATCTTTGCATATTTTCGAGGATCATTTCATTCCGGAGGTGATCAATCCTGAGACAGGGGAAGTGCTCCCCGAAGGGGAGGAAGGGGAACTGGTATTCACCACCGTTACAAAGCAAGCCCTGCCCATCATAAGATACCGGACCAAAGACATAACAACTTTGCACAGGAAGCCATGCAAATGTGGCCGCACCTTGGTAACCATGAATTCAGTGGTGGGCCGAAGTGATGACATGCTTATCGTCAACGGAGTAAACGTCTTCCCCTCACAAGTAGAGCACGTCTTAACCAAAGTGGAAGGAACCACACCCAACTATGTGATAGTAGTGGACAAAAAAGGTGTTTTGGACAAATTGGAAGTGTGGGTGGAGATGGATGAAACCACTTTTGCCGACGGTATCGGAGCACTGGAGGCACTTAAAAAGAAACTCGAGGCGGAGATGCTGAACGAACTCTACATCAATGCAAAGGTAAAGCTGGTGGAGCCAAAGACTTTGGAACGTAGCATGGGCAAGGCACAAAGGATCATTGACAAAAGGCAGGCTGAAGGGGGTAAGAAATGAGAAGCAAATATGGTGTGAAACAACTCTCCGTTTTTCTTGAAAACCGTAAGGGGCGCCTTTTGGAAGTAACAGAGGTGTTGAAGGATGCTGGCATAAACATCAGGGCCCTGGCCATGGCTGAATCTGCCGAGTTTGGTATATTGAGACTCGTTGTTAACAATCCTGAGAAAGCGAAAACAGCCCTTTCCTCAGCCGGTTTCACAGTGAAAGAGCAGGATGTTTTTGCTGTGGAGGTTGAAGATGCTCCAGGCAGTTTCTATCAGGTTGTGAAGATATTGGCTGAGGCAGATATCAACATAGATTATACCTACGCCTTTGTAGGTGGAACCAAAAAGGCGGTTCTGGTATTCAAAGTTCCCGAAGAGTTGCTGGAGAATGCCCTTAAGGCCTTGTCCGAAGGCGGTGTTACCCTTGTGGAGCCTCTATTTTTTTATGACTAGAAGTGTCTGAGTGCAATTTCATGAAAGGGGTGTGGAAATGAAGACAAAGTATATCTTTATAACCGGCGGGGTCCTTTCATCTCTGGGCAAAGGCCTTGCAGCAGCTGCCATAGGTGCGTTGTTGGAGGCCAGGGGCCTTCGGGTCACCTTTCAGAAATTGGATCCATATATAAACGTGGACCCTGGCACGATGAATCCCTTTCAGCATGGCGAAGTCTTTGTTACGGATGATGGGGCTGAGACTGACCTGGATCTAGGTCATTATGAGCGTTTTACTCATGCTAAACTCGGCCAGCGCCATAATTATACCTCGGGCAGGATATATCATGCAGTTATCTCCAAGGAGAGGCGTGGTGACTATCTTGGAGGCACCGTCCAAGTAATACCCCATGTTACGGATGAGATAAAACAGGCAGTGATTCAGCTGAATGGCGAGGCAGATATTGCCATAGTAGAAATTGGAGGGACTGTTGGAGACATTGAGGGCCTTCCGTTTCTGGAAGCCATAAGACAGCTTCGGGGGGATCTTGGAAAAGAAAACTCGCTTTATATACATGTCACCTATGTGCCTTACATAAAGGCAGCTGGTGAGCTGAAAACCAAACCCACACAGCACAGTGTCAAGGAGTTGCGTTCCATTGGAATACAGCCTGATATCCTTCTTTGCCGTTCAGAGATGCCTCTTTCTTCAAGTATCAAATCCAAAATTGCCCTGTTTTGCGACGTAAAAAATGAAAGAGTGATCACTGCCAAAGATGTTGACTGCATTTATAAGGTCCCTCTCAGGTTCAGAGATGAAGGGCTCGATGACCGAATAGTAGAAGCCCTGAATATGTGGACAAGGGAACCTATAATGAATGAATGGGAGGACCTCATTGCAAGGATAGAAGATCCCCAGCATGAGGTTCGCATAGCCATGGTGGGTAAATATGTTAACCTCAGGGAATCCTACAAGAGCCTTAACGAGGCCTTGTTCCACGGCGGTGTTGCCAACAGGGCGAAGGTGGAGATCGATTTTATAAATTCAGAAGCCGTCAGGGGGGAGGAACTGGCAAAACGGCTTGAAGGTGTTGATGGTGTATTGGTGCCAGGCGGTTTTGGCTCCCGGGGCATACCTGGAAAATTGGAAGCCATCGGGTTTGCCAGGGAACAGAAGATACCATTTCTGGGCATATGTCTTGGAATGCAACTGGCTGTGATCGAGTTTGCAAGGAGTAAAGCAGGCTTTCCTTTGGCCGACTCTACCGAGTTTGCACCCTCTACTCCAGATCCTGTCATCTATTTGATGAAAGAATGGTATGATTACCGGACAGATACTGTGCAAGTACGGGATGAGTCCAGCCAGATGGGCGGGACCATGCGTCTTGGTGCCTACCCTTGTAAATTGATAAAAGAGAGCAAGGCCTTTGAGGCATACAAGGCAGAAGAAATTTTCGAGCGGCACAGGCACCGCTATGAGTTCAATAATGAATATCGGGAACCCCTTGAAAAGGCTGGGATGCTTTTTTCAGGCCTCAGCCCCAATGGTGAACTGGTTGAAATAGCTGAAATTCCTGAACACCCCTGGTTTCTCGGATGCCAATTTCATCCAGAATTCAAATCGAGACCGCTTGCTCCACATCCTCTCTTTGTGGCCTTTGTCCAGGCTGCTTTGAAAAGGCGTCTTGGAGGCTGATCTTCTGCATGGTTGTGAACGTGGCTCATTATAAGGTGGGGCAGGGCTGTGCCCCTTTGCTTATTGCAGGTCCCTGTGTTCTTGAAGATGAAGAAGGCGCGCTCAGTATTGCGCGTTCCATGAAAAGATATGCCGAAGAGGCGGGTTTCAATTACATTTTCAAGGCATCCTTTGACAAAGCAAACCGAACTTCGATTGAATCATACAGGGGTCCAGGTTTGGAAAGGGGACTGGAGATTCTTTACGAGGTGAAACAGAAGGTAAAGGTGCCGGTCATTTCAGACATCCACTTGCCGGATCAGGCTGGACCAGCTGCTTCTGTGTTGGATTGCATCCAGATTCCGGCCTTTTTGTGCAGGCAGACAGATCTGCTTGTGGCTGCTGCCAAAACCGGCCTTCCAATTTCCATCAAGAAGGGGCAATTCATGGCTCCCTGGGATATGCGCCACGCCTTAAAAAAAGTAAGGGATTCAGGCAACAAACGGGTTTTGCTCACGGAACGAGGCACATCCTTTGGATACAACAACCTGGTGGTGGATATGAGGTCATTGGCAATAATGCGCTCATTGGGAGCTCCTGTCATATTCGATGCCACCCACAGTGTTCAGCTGCCAGGAGGAGGGGATGGGTGTTCTTCAGGGCAGCGTGAATTCGTGCCACTTCTAGCAAGGGCAGCCATGGCGGCAGGAATTGACGGGCTGTTCATGGAAGTTCATCCGGAACCAGACAGGGCCTTATGTGATGGTCCAAACAGCCTTTATCTTGATCATGTTCCAGCCTTATTAAAGCAGCTACAGGAAATTCGTTCAGCCTATGCCCCTTCTTAAAAGAAAAGATCTTATAGCAGCGGCGTCGAATATCCAAATGTTAATCTTGGACGTGGATGGTATTTTGACAGATGGTCGTATTGTTTACACCAGCGCTGGTGAACAGGTTCAGGCCTTTCATGTACATGACGGTTTTGGAATCAAACTACTCATGAAATCTGGTGTTGATGTGGTGCTTCTGTCGGCACGGGGTGGAACAGCCTTGGAAAAACGTGCAAACGAATTGGGCATTGAAGCGCTTTACCAAGGCAAATCAGATAAACTTGCCGTTTATGAGGAAATCAAAGGGCGTTTCGGTGTTCAAGATCAATATATTGCTTTCATGGGTGACGACTGGATGGACCTTCCTGTTCTCAAGAAGGTGGGACTGGCAGTTACGGTGGCTGATTGTGCGGAAGCCGTAAAGGACCAGGTACATTATATTACTTCAAAAAAAGGCGGTATGGGTGCAGTGAGAGAAGTGTGTGATCTCATTTTGGAAGCCAAAGGAATGCTGGATCGCTATTTAGAACGATTTTTGAGATAGCCGGATGGGGAGTGAAAATTTCTTTCATATCATCTTCTCGAGTTTGTTATATTAAGTACAATGTCTTTTCTTTATTCCCAGCGTTATATTGTCTGGATCCTGGCAATCACGTTTTTGGCCTTGGCCCTTTGGCGTCCGTGGACTGGGGCAAAACCGGATCTGAGAAAACTGTGGTCAATAGATCTGAGCACATTGGAAGCAGACATTACCTTGGAAGGGGTCAGGTACACACGTGCTGAAAATGGCAAGCCCCTATGGGTCATGGATGCAAAGGTTGCCAAGATTTTTGAAGACAGAGGTGTGGTAAACATGGAAAAAATAGTCATCTATTTTTTCCAGGAAGACGGTAATAATTTGGTAATCAAGGCGGACAGAGGCACCTATGATATGAAACAGCAAAAAATGAGAATGAACGGGAACGTGGATCTCAAATCTGTCAACGGTGATAGTTTGGCCACTCAAACCCTGGGGTTTGATCAAAAACGCAAGGTGCTTTGGTCTGAAAAAGACGTGGTGATCCATTCCCAGGGTCTTGTTATCAAGGGTTCAGCCTTTGAGTATTATTTGGACAAGGGCAGATTTTTGGTATTTAATCAGCAAAGCACTATAGTGGAGAGCGACAGCTTGTCATTCAAATGAACTCATATGATCAGGAGATTCAATATTTGACATGAACAAAATACTATTTTTAATCGTTATTATTGCCTGTTTTGATATTTTTTTTGTTTCAAACTGTATTGCCAAGAGTGCCAAGGGCCCGCTGCCTATTCATATCAAGAGCGACAAGATGGAGGCCTTGGACAAAGATGGAAAGGTTATCTTTCTAGGCAAGGTGACTGCAACCAGGGGGGATTTGATCATCAAAGCGGATCGATTGGAGGTGTTTTATAAGGTTTCCGAAAAGGATAAGAGGAGGGCAGGTGGTAAAAGGTTTGTAAAAAAACTTGTTGCCACTGGCCACGTCAAGATAATTGAGGGAAAGCGTACCGGAACGGCAGAAAAGGCCGTATATGACAAAGTGAACAATAAAATTATATTGATTGGCAACGCCCAGGTCTGGGAAGGACCTAACCGGATTTCCGGAGCCAAGATCACCCTTTTTGAAAACGAGCAAAAGAGCGTTGTTGAAGGGGGGCCGGGAGGCAAAGTGGAGGCAGTTGTTTTTCCTGAAGACTAATGCCCTATGGCCCTTTTGACTGCTTCTAACTTGATAAAGAGCTTTAAGGGAAGGGAGGTAGTAAGCGGTGTAACGCTTTCTGTGGAAGACCATTCCATTGTAGGGCTTCTTGGGCCGAATGGAGCTGGTAAGACCACTACCTTTTACATGATTGCTGGCATGATTGCTCCGGATGATGGACAGATAGAATTGAACGGAGAAGACGTAACATGTCTTCCCATGTACAAAAGGGCGCTGAAGGGGATCGTTTATTTGCCTCAGGAACATTCTGTGTTCAGGAAATTGACAGTAGCGCAAAATATCGAACTGGTTCTAGAGGCGAGGGGTATGAATAAAAAAGACGTAAAAGAACGTACAGCCAAGCTACTTTCGGAGATGGGGCTGTCTCATTTGGCTGGACAAAAAGCAGCCCATCTTTCAGGCGGAGAGCGCAGGCGGCTGGAGGTCATTAGGGCCTTGGCGGTGGAACCGGAGTTCATACTCCTGGATGAGCCATTTGCAGGGGTCGACCCCCTTTCCATAGCCGATCTTCAGGACGTCGTTAGAGGCCTCAAAGCAAGGGGAATAGGTATATTCATTTCTGATCACAATGTAAGGGAAACCTTGACGGTATGTGACCGTGCCTATATTGTTAATACTGGAAATATCGTAGTTGAGGGCACTCCGGAAGAGATTTTAAAGAGCCCAGTAGCCAGAAAAGTTTATTTAGGAGAGGATTTTTCACTTTAATTTATGGCATTGGAACTTAGGCAAAACCTGAAACTGACTCAGCAGCTGGTGATGACGCCCCAGCTCCAGCAGGCCATAAAGCTGCTGCAGCTTTCCAGGATAGAATTGATTGAAACGATAAATCAGGAGCTTGAGGCAAACCCTGTACTTGAAGAGGCAACAGAGGCTTCACCTGGAAAGGAAGAAAAGGCCAGCGAAGAAACAGTGGTGGACGAGTGGACTGAAGAGCAGGCATTGTCTACTTTGGCCCCTTCAAGTTCGGAGGAAGAAAAGACTCCCTGGGATGAAAAGGCCCTCCAGGAACAGGAGTGGAAAGAACTCTGGGATCAGGATCAACGTTCCAGCCTGCCTGCTTACTCTTTTGAAGAAAAAGAACTCCCCAACTATGAAAACATCCTTTCTCAAGAGTCCGACCTCACAGAGCATCTCCTTTGGCAATTGAGGGTTTCCAATTTAACAGAGGAAGACCGGGAGATTGCTTGTTTGATCATTGGGAATCTCGATCAGAATGGCTATTTGAAGGCAACTCTCGAAGAGATAGCTCAAGAAGCCAGTACAGATATAGATAATGTTGAAAGGGTGTTGCGCCAGGTTCAACTGTTTGATCCCGTTGGCGTAGCTGCCAGGGATCTTAAAGAGTGCCTCCTCATCCAAATTCGCCATTTAGGCATAGAGAATTCTCTGGTGAAGGTCTTGGTGGAGGATTACCTGCCGCAGCTCGAAAGGCACAATTACCAAGCCATTGTCAAAAAAACTGGTGCCACCATGGAAGAAGTGCTGAGCGCTGTTGACGTGATCAGGCAGCTTGATCCTAGACCGGGCAGGGCATACAGCCGCGAACACGTTCAATATATCGTGCCGGATATCTATGTGTATAAAGTCGACGACGAATACGTAGTATCCCTGAATGATGAAGGCATGCCAAGGCTCAGAATAAATTCTTATTATAAAGAGGCTGTAAAAAATGGTATGGCTCCAGACGACGCCAAGGAATTTATCCAAGGTAAGCTCAAATCGGCTGTATGGCTCATAAGGAGCATTCATCAACGTCAACGCACCATATACAAGGTCACAAAGAGCATAGTTAAATTTCAGCGGGAGTTTTTGGACAAGGGAGTGGCCTATTTAAAACCTCTGATATTGAGGGATGTTGCAGAAGATGTCGGCATGCATGAGTCAACCATAAGCCGCGTTACCACCAACAAATACGTGCATACCCCCCAAGGTATTTTTGAACTCAAATTTTTCTTCAGTGTAGGGTTGAGGAGGAATGACGGGGTCGATGTGGCAACCCAAAGTGTGAAAGAGCGCATCAAACAACTCATCCAATCCGAGGATCCAACCAAGCCTTACAGTGATAAACAGATTGCCGATATCTTGGCAAAGGACGATATCCGAATTGCCAGACGTACAGTGGCAAAATATAGGGATCTAATGGGTATATTGCCTTCAAGCCGCAGGAAACGTCCAGTTGCGAGTTGAGGTGAGCCTGTTAGAAAAAAATGATCTGAATTAGAGGAGCTTAATTTGTGGAGGTTTTGTAAATGAGGATAAATATCACTTTCAGACATGTGGAGTCATCAGACGATCTCAAAGAATATGCTGAACAGCGGCTTAAAAAATTAAAAAAATATGCTGATGGTCCCATGGATGTCAACGTGGTCCTCACAGTAGAGAAGTTTCGCAACACTGCTGAGGTTGTCATATCTGGGGACGGGATAAGAGCGGCAGCCAAAGAGATGCACGAGGATATGAAAGCCGCCATTGACCTTGTATCTGACAAGATCGAAAAACAACTCAAAAAATTCAGAGAGAAGTTGAAAACCAGAAGCAAGCGGCAGGCAGCGGCAAGCAAGGGGGCAACTCCTCCGGCGCCCGAGATTTCAGGAACAGCTGGCGGCGAGGCCCTTGAAGAAATAATACACGTTGAAAAACTCGAATACAAACCAATGTCAGTGGAAGAAGCAGTGGCTCAGTTGCAGGTGCTAGGGCAAGATTTTATTGTTTTCAACAATGCAGAAACCAATAAAATAAATGTGATATATTGGCGGAAGGATGGCACCTTGGGCCTTATTGAGCCATAGCCTACCGCCCCATGATTCAACCTTATGTCTGTCCAGAGTGTATAATTCTGGATATGAAAGAAAAGAGTAAAGAGGGTGTTATTGCCAGGCTTGCCGAGGCGGCAGCCAAGGCCGTACCTGGCCTTAGGGCGGAGAAAGTGACCAAGGTCCTAAAGGAACGAGAGGAACTCGGCACCACTGGAATTGGCAGCGGCGTTGCTATTCCCCATGGGAAACTGGATGACTTGGATCAGATGGTCATTATTGTTGCTAGAAGCAAGGAAGGTGTCCCTTTTGAATCTGCAGACAACAAGCCAGTTCATGTGATTTTTTTACTTCTAGCCCCTGATGACGCTGCGACTCAATATTTAAAGACACTTGCCAAGATCTCAAGGGTGCTGAGGATGGAAGGCGTCAGCCAGAAAATTCTAAGTGCCGAAGGAGAAGAAGATATCAGGGCTGCCATAGAAGAGGCAGAAGAAAAGATAAGGAGCGGCGAGTTTTAGTGTCTGGAAAACATGAGCAAGCGGTGTCTAAAGCCGATGACAAGGCTGGAGGGCAAAGGGGTTTAAACACACTGCATCAAGCCGTGATAATAAGCGGCATGTCGGGTTCAGGCAAAAGCTCTGCGTTAAAGGCCTTTGAAGATATCGGCTACTTCTGTATAGACAACCTTCCAGTCATATTGCTTCCTGAACTCTTTACCGTATTGAACCATACCACCAGCAGCACAGACAAAGTGGCCCTTGTTATGGACGTGCGGGAACCAACCTTTCTTGACCAGTTTTCGTCTATTTTCAAGCACTTACGTCTCTCTGGCCATCCATTGGAGTTACTCTTCCTCGATGCAAAAGATGATGTAATACTTCAACGTTTCAGCCAGACGAGGCGTAAACACCCGATTGACTCAGGGGTAGGTATCACCGACGCAATAAAAAAGGAGCGGCGCCATCTAAGAAGCCTGCGGGAATTGGCAGACCGCACTTTAGATACATCCGACTTCAATGTTCACCAATTGAGGCGAGCCATTCACCAGATGTATGCCCCCAGGGAAAGGCTGGACCGCCTTTTGATTCATCTCATTTCTTTTGGCTTTAAATATGGTATCCCGGCAGACGCCAACATTGTTCTGGATGTGCGCTTTATGCCGAACCCTTACTTCGTGCCTGAGTTGTCATCTCTTACTGGGTGTGAAAAAGAGGTTCAGGCCTATGTGTTGAACAATCCGGATTCAGAACGTTTTTTGGAACATACAGAAAAACTATTTGATTTTCTAATTCCTCAATACAAGAAGGAAGGCAAGTCATATTTAGTAATAGCAGTTGGATGTACTGGGGGGCGTCACAGGAGTGTTACCATCGCTGAACACTTCACCAGCCTGCTCCGCGGTCAAGGGGAAGACGTAATAGTCACTCACAGGGATAAAGATAGGGAGGGCTGATATGGTTGGGGTAGTAGTTGCCACACATGGGCGTCTAGCAGATGAGCTTCTGATGACTACCAAATTTATTGTGGGTTCAACCGATAACATGGTGGCGCTTTCTATCGATCCAGCGAGACCAGTGGAAGAGCTTCAGGCAGACATCAAGAAAGCCATTGAGGATGTGGATCAAGGAGACGGGGTTTTGATATTGACAGATATGTTTGGCGGCACTCCAGCAAACATGACCCTGGCGTTCATGGATGAAGGTAATGTCGAAATAGTCACAGGGGTTAACCTGCCCATGCTAATTCGTTTGTGCCAGTGCAGGGATGGCGGGCAAGACCTGCACGAAGTGGCTGACAGCGTTGTTGAATATGGGAGAAAAAGCATCAGCCAGGCCTGTGCCATCCTGCAATCATAGGTGCGCTACAAGATAAGGCATGTCCGAAAAAAGGATTTGCCAACCATCTCAAAGATAGAGTCTGTTTCACACCCACGCCCTTGGAGTCTTGGAGATTTTGAGTGGGAGTTCCAAAATAGTGGCAATAAACTCCATTTCTGGGTGGCCACTGAGCAAAAAAGTGATTCACCAGTTGCCTATCTATGTTTTCACTTTGTAATAGATGAAATCTATATCCGAAATTTAACGGTTGCTCCTTCTAAGCGCCGGAAAGGAATAGGCAAAAAACTCATTGAAACATGCTGCTCATGGGGCAAACGCAAGGGCGCTGCCAGGATAGTGCTTGATGTCAGGATTGGGAACAGCACGGCTATGAGTTTTTACAGGAAGTGTGGCTTTGAGTTGATAAAAGATCATATAAACCGCAGTTCCAGATTGATGGAACTGGTTCTTTGACCCTATTTGATGAATCAACATTCTTCCGGGGTGAAGGCCACAACCTCGTCAATCTTTTCTGCTCCTGTCACTACCATAATGAGCCTGTCAATGCCCAGGGCCATACCCGCACATTCACCAAGTTCGTCGAGCGCATTCAAAAAATGGCTTTGCCTGGGATATGCTTCACGGCCAGCCTTTAACATTCTTGCCGTTTCTTGCTTGAATCTTTCTTCTTGTTCTTTCCTGTCCACCAACTCTGAAAAACCATTGGCAAGTTCAATGCCATTGATATAAAGCTCCACCCTTTCTGCGACCCTTTTGTCGTGCGGAGAAAGTCTTGCCAAGGAGGCTTGCCAGGCAGGATACTCAATGAGGAATACAGGTTTGTCCTTGGGAAGCTTTGGCTCAATGATAGTAACCATGTCATGATCAAACCGATCAGGTTCACATGATTCCAAAGGAGACCAGCCAGCCCACTTTCTGAAGGCATCGTCAACCCTTATCACATGGAAGGGTGGCTTTAAAGATATTTTGTTGTTGGCCAGAAGGATTTGGCTGGTGTCTCCATAAAGCGTAAAAGCCGCTGCTCTCAGCAGAAGCTCACAATCCTTCATCAAATCACGGTAGTCAGCTTTTTTCCTGTACCATTCCAGCATTGTGAATTCCGGAAGGTGAAGGCTTCCACGCTCACCTTTTCTGAAAACTGGCCCAAGCTGGAATATTTTGTCCAAGCCAGAGGCAAGCAGCCGTTTCATGTTGAGTTCAGGTGAAGTAATCAGATATCGGCTTTCAGCGCCAGAATACGTATCTAGCGTAAAAGGCTCGATATTTATCTCAGGTGCCAAAGTAGAGACAAGAAGCGGGGTCTGAACCTCTACAAAATCCCGTTCCAGGAAAAATGTGCGCAAGGTTTGTATAACCTTGCTTCTTTTTAACAAAATGGATGGATCAGCGGCTATTTTTTGGCCCTTTCAACATACTCTCCAGTGCGGGTATCTATCTTCAGGATGTCTCCTTCCTCAATGAACAGAGGAACTTGTATCTTGTGACCTGTTTCCAAAGTAACTGGCTTGGTGGCTCCTGTGGCCGTATCCCCTTTGACACCAGGCATAGCCTCTATAACTTTCAGTTCAACAAATGTTGGCAGTGAAATAGAGATCGGGGTTCCTTTGAAAAAGAGGATATCCACTTCCATATTGTCCTTTAAAAAGTTTTTTGCCTCTCCTACCTGCTCTTCTGTAAGAGTGATTTGCTCGTACGTGTTTAGGTCCATAAAATGGTATCCTTCAGCATCATTGTAGAGATACTGCATATGCACTTCGTCCAGGTTTGCAGGCTCGAACTTGTCTCCTGAACGGTACGTCCTGTCTATCGTGTAACCAGTAATCATGTTTTTCAGCTTGCACCTATACAGGGCTTGGCCCTTTCCAGGCTTTGAAAATTGAAAGTCAGTAATGATGTATGGCTCACCATCGATCACGATTTTAAGCCCTTTTCTCAAATCTGAAGAATCGTACATTTGGAACTTCTCCTTTTCCCGCCATTTTGGAGTCCTTCTATATCAGACTAACGGTCAGGCTTCAACGATGTTATTACCTTGGCACCAAATACCTGACTCGATGAGTTAATCATTCTCACTTTATTACTCTACCCCCTAACTACTCGACTTTTTTTGTGCTGCATAACGGACAGTCCTTGCTCTGAAATAACTTTTTACAATCTGTGGCTGACACTGGCTGCTCCACAAGTAACTGAGCAGGTTGTCCTTCATCTCCTGCTTGATATTACTGAGGCAATTAAATAGCCCACATGCTTATTGTCATTAACTTACCACTATTTAATTAAAAGGCATGGCAGCTTGTCTTGCATTTCTGCATCTTCTATTACTCCGGCTTTAAAACGTTCGACTTTTTAATCCTGGCAACATTCCAAGATTTAGGGGATTTTCCCTCAGAGCCTTTAGAGTTCTTTTCGTGCGGTTTGTAGGAATCTTGGTACTTTTCACTCTAAAGGACTCTTCAGGAAAATCCCCTAAACCATCCCCGGCTTTGCATTATAGTTTACCCTCAATTTGCCACCCTTCAGAACTAGATTTTTTAAAGCGGCTAGTCCTAAAATTTTAGCCAGACATCTGGGAACCTAATAGTTCTTTGGAGTTTGGATGGTTGGCGGTGGGTTTGCATTTTTGCCCGCAGCGGCTGGAAGTTGTACTGTTTGAGCCTGCCAAAGGCAGGCGAGTTGTGCAACTTCCAGCGGAGCGAGCCTTAGAAGATGCAGAAATGCGAAGTGGAGCCTGAGGGCAAAAAATGCAAGGCAAGCTGCCATACCTCTTATTACCCCAAAATATTGGCTACTTAGTTGCCTCAGTAATGTGTTAAAAGAACTGCGATTACTCCTGCCAGAAAGATACCATCAAACGTCCCAGCCCCACCAATGGAAACGATGGGCGATTTCAACTTATGTATATCTTTCAAATGCAGAATGTCTGCACCAATCAGTGTGCCAATAGTTCCGGCTATATAGGCTACCGCTGGGGCGTGGCCGCTTTTTGAAAGGGCAAGGGCAACAATGGCTGCCAGCAAAGGCGGGATGAAGATTGGCATGGCAATCCCAAGGCCAGGTACAGGTTTTGCCAAGAAGTAGGATATTACTGCCACCAATGAAGTCGCCACCACTGGTTCGAAAAAGATGTGCCATTTGAGCATCAAATAAATGGATAGCAAGATAGGAATGACAGCTCCGCCCAAATTTATGGCAACAATGGTCTGTGTTGTAGTCCACTGGGGTATGTTATAGGAGATGCCGAAAAAGGTTATCCTTTCTGGATAAAAGGGGAGTTCTTGGCGGTTTTCAATCTTTTTAATAGGAATATTTATGTAGCTGCCCAAAAGGGAAAGCAACAAGAAAGCAAAAACCTGATTTGGCCCCAATCCTATTTTTTCAAAGGCGAGGGTGATCAACCCCACTTGTACAAAGGCAAATAGAAAGATCAGCCCAAAAAAGAATAGAAAGAAAAAGAAGATGGTAAAGGGGCTAGCCATGGACTCCTTATTGAAAATGAGAGAGGCCACATTGAAGAGGCCTCTCTATTCATTGCGATTATTTCACGCTCAATGCCACATACCGGCTGAATTTACCGTCTCTGATCTTGAACAAGACCCGCTTTGTACGTTTTGATATAGACAATGCTTCGAGAAATTCATCCATGTTGTGGACATGCTTCCGGTTTACCTCTTCGATTAGTTGGCCCGGTCTCATTCCAACTTGAGCAGCAGGACTGCCAGGTTCAACTTCAGAAATCAGGACCCCTTGGCCTTCTTGATATCCGAATTGGTCTGCCAGTTCTGCAGTGAGTTCTTGCACCCCCAGCCCCAATTTTTTGAGCATTTCATTTTGACTCACTGCCTGGACGGCTCCCGAAGGCTGTTCACCTATGGTAACTGTTATGGTTTTGCGTTTGCCGTTTCTCAGCACTTCAAGCTCAACTTTTGTGCCTGGGCGAGTCAATGCTATGCGGTTCCTCAATTCGTCCACGCTTTCGATCTTACGGCCATTCAATTTTTTGATTACATCGCCTTCTTTAAGTCCGGCCTTTTCTGCTGGCGAACCTTTGGATACCTCGGCTATAAGGGCCCCCTCCGTGTCTTCGAGGCCAAAAGATTGGGCCAAATCCTCATCTATGTCCTGAATGACCACGCCCAGCCAGCCGCGCACGACTTTTCCATGTTTGATGAGTTGCTGTTCAATGGCCCTGGCCATATTGATGGGGATGGCAAAACCAATACCCATGTAGCCGCCACTCCTTGAAAATATGGCTGTATTAATTCCCACGGCCTCACCATGTATGTTTACGAGTGGCCCTCCAGAGTTGCCAGGGTTTATGGCTGCATCAGTTTGAATAAAATCTTCATAGTCATTTATGCCAATACGGCTTCTGCCCTTTGCGCTGACAACACCCACTGTGACAGTCTGGGTGAGACCAAATGGGTTTCCAATGGCAATGACCCATTCACCCACTTCCAGCTTGTCTGAATCTCCCAGGGGCAGAACAGGAAGGTTGTCCGCACTGATCTTGATGACTGCCACATCGGACTGTGGATCAGTGCCAACCAACTTTGCCTTGAATTGCCTGCCATCTGCGAGCTTTACCTTGATGACATCTGCATCTCCTACCACATGGTTGTTGGTGAGGATGTAGCCATCTTTGCTTATGATGAATCCAGAACCTTGGCCACGCTGTTTAAATTTCTGAGGTGGTCTTCTTTTTGGCCGAAGCTGCGGACCAAAAAAACGCTCAAAAAAGGGATCGTTAAAAAAGAACTCAAAAGGATCTTGGAATTGGGCTGAAGCCCGGCTTTTTTCAATGGTCTTTTCTACCTGTACAAAAACCACCGCTGGTTTAGCCTTTTCTACTACTGCGGCAAAGGCCTTTGCCGTGCGGTCAAGAAGTGCTATGTCTTCATCAATCTCCGATTGAGTTCTCGCCCAGGAAACTTGTGTGCAAATCAATGTCGAAACAATGAGTGCAACTACGAGGTAAAGGGAAAATCTAGCCATGTCGTTGTTCATGCTCTTTCCCTCCTTCCAAGTGTTTTTCATCCATTTCAACAAGACGTTTGAATTCATCTGCATTCATCACCTCTATTCTCAATAGTTCTTCAGCTACCCTTTGAAGGGCCTGTTTGTGGGTTTCAATTATTTTGCGTGCCCTGGAGTCCTGTTCACTCAAAACCCGTTTCACCTCTTTGTCAACCAGGGAGGAAAGCTCTGGAGACATTGGTTCCTGCTGTTGAGGAAGGCCGGGCATGCGCAGAAAGGGACTAGTTTCCCTGGCTAAAGCCACTGGCCCTACGGCATCACTCATGCCGAACCTCGTCACCATGCTTCTTGCCATTTCTGTGGCGATTTCCAGGTCATTTTGTGCACCAGAACTGGCTTCTCCAAAAAAGATCTGTTCAGAGGCCCGCCCGCCAAGCGAGACACAAATTCTATCCAGTAACTCGCTCTTGGTCATCAAATAATGTTCTTCTTCTGGAAGTTGCAACGTATAGCCCAGGGCCGCCTTGCCCCTTGGGATAATGGAAATTTTTGAAACAGGGGCTGCGTTCGGGCTGTAATAGGCAACAAGCGCATGGCCAGCTTCATGATATGCAACCCGTTTCCTTTCCTTTTCCCCAAGACGCCGGCTCTTTCTCTCTGGGCCTGCCAACACCCGTTCTACTGCTGCTTCAAGATGAGCCTGGGTTATCTTGTCAGCCCCTTCGCGGGCTGCCAAAAGGGCGGCTTCATTCATCACGTTGGCAAGATCTGCTCCAGAAAAGCCAGGGGTACGCAAAGCAATGGACCTGAAATCTACGTCATCGGCCAATGGCTTGCCCCTGGCATGGACCCTTAGAATGGCTTCGCGTCCGTTTACGTCTGGAGCGTCCAGCACTATCTGCCTATCAAAACGACCTGGCCGCAAAAGGGCAGGATCCAGCACCTCCGGTCTGTTGGTGGCAGCCAAGATTATTACTCCTGTATTTGGCTCAAAGCCATCCATTTCCACCAGCAGCTGGTTAAGTGTCTGTTCCCGCTCTTCATGGCCCCCAGATACCAAGCCTCCGGCGCGGAACTTTCCAATGGCATCGATCTCGTCTATGAAAATAATGCATGGAGCGCTTTTTTTGGCCTGTTCAAAAAGATCCCGCACCCTGGCAGCCCCGACACCAACGAACATTTCCACAAACTCTGAGCCGGAAATACTGAAAAAAGGAACCTTCGCCTCGCCTGCAAGGGCACGTGCAAGCAGGGTCTTGCCTGTGCCTGGCGGGCCAAGAAGGAGGACACCCTTAGGTATCTTGGCGCCCAACCTTTCATATTTTTGTGGCTCCTTCAAAAAGGTGACCACTTCCTGTAGTTCCTGTTTTGCCTCCTCGCATCCCGCCACGTCATCAAAGGTGACACCAGTATCCTTTTCCATGGCGATCTTTGCCTTGGATTTTCCAAAGCTTAGCATTCCAGCCCCGGGCCTTCCCATGCCGCGTATGAGCAAGAACCAAAGCCCCACCCAGAACATGATAGGGATGATGGTGCCCCAGAAGAGTTGGGAAAACAAGCCTTCTCTTACTCCAGCATATTCGACTCCATTCTCATCAAGAAATTCAGCAAGCTTGGGGTCGTCCACACGAACTGTACGGAACAGCCCTATGGAATCCTTCTGCACTATCTTCTTCAATTGCGACAATAGATCCTGTAAACTGGCTCCCTGTTTTTGGGAAAACATACTGGGGGGTTGTTCCTGTAGTTTTTGCATTATGCGCTGGAACTCCTCCCTGACCTTGGGGAGTTTCTTTTCTGGGCCGCTATAGTAAATACCCCTTATTTCATCTGGTTTCACCTGGACTCCAAGCACCCTGCCTTCTTTTACTAGATTCTTGAATGCAGAATAAGACAACTCCTTGGTTTGGATATGGAGCCACAGTTGTGGCAGGCCGAAGATCAAAAGCAGGCCAATGATCCAATAAAGGGCAGAAAAAAGGAGTTTGCGTTTAGGCTTTTCCATTAGCTCCTAGGTTGAAGATGTTAACGGAAGTTGTGTGGATTACCCTGTGCTTGACCAAGCAATTCCTTGTTTATTGTGACAGGGTGTTTCTTTTTTAAGTCCGCCAACATCTTTTCCATAAGCTCACGCTCTTTTTCGCGCTGTATCATCTGGCGTATCTGGGCCTTGACGTCTTTGAATTCTTTCTGCTTCGCACTCTTTTTCTCTAGTGTCTGAATAATATGATATCCATACACAGTCTTTACCGGATCACTTGTCTGGCCCGGTTTTAGCGCAAAAGCGGCTGCCTCGAATTCTGGAACCATTCTGCCCTTTGTAAAGAACCCAAGATCTCCACCCTTGTTTTTTGTACCCGGGTCATCGGAAAATTCCTTGGCAAGCTTTGCAAAATCTTCGCCTTTTTCAATGCGTTTTTTGATATTCTTTGCCTTTTTCTCAGCTTCTTTCCATTTCTTGTCATCGGCCTTGGCATCCACCTTTATCAAAATGTGCCTGGCCTTTACCTGTTCCGGTTCTTTAAATTTGTCTTTGTTTTTCTTGTAATATTCCTCCACTTCTTCATCTGTGACCTTGATCTTTGCCTGGATCTCCTTTTTGAGAAGTTCCTGTGCCAGTATGCTGTTCTTGATATCTTCGATCTTCGCTGCGACTTCAGGATCTTTGTCCAGCCCCAAATTTTTGGCCTTTTCACCGAGCAAGGTCACGTTTACCCAGCGTTCGAGAAGTTGCTCTCTAAGTTGGGGATTTTGCATCATCGCCATTTGCAGCTGCGGCGGCAAAGTGCGGATCTGCTCTTGAAATTGCTTCATTGTAAGGACATGCGAGCCAACCTTTGCTAATATCTCCTCCTTGGCGGCAGCTATGCCACAGGTAAAAGCTACTAACAAGAAAGTTGTAAACAAGGTTCTGATCGATGTGTTAATTCTTCTAATGTGATTGGTCATTTGGATTGGGGTTCTCCTTTCGAAAAATGGATTATTGAGCACCATAAAATATA
This sequence comes from uncultured Desulfobacterales bacterium, assembly GCA_964459155.1. Classification (GTDB taxonomy): domain Bacteria; phylum Desulfobacterota; class Dissulfuribacteria; order Dissulfuribacterales; family JALVPX01; genus JALVPX01. Next base: position 428 of record CAYWKF010000048.1, on the reverse strand, counting down.
GGCACAATTTCACATTACCCAATTAACTTGAATATTGAAATAGTTTATACAAGCTTTAGCATAAATATTACTCCGGCACTAAAACGCCTGACTTTTAATCCCAATAAAATTCTAAGGTTTAGGGGATTTCTCTTCAGAGTCTTTAGAGTTCTTTTCATGCAATTTCTGGGAGTCTTGGTTTCCTTCACGCTAAAGGGCTCTTCGGAAAAAATCCCCTAAAACATCCCCAGCTCTGCGTTACAATTTACCCTCAATTTTCGATTTTCCATATTCAGTTTATTTTAAAAACTGGCAACTCCTAAACTTTGGACAGAGAATCAAAAATTTATAGGAAAGATAGCCTTTATCAAAAAAGATATTGGATGGTTGGGCAGCGAGCTTGCATTTTTTTGCCCGTAGCGACTGTGAGCAATTTCTTGCAGATTCTA
>CAYWKF010000047.1:0-88501 GCA_964459155.1 uncultured Desulfobacterales bacterium | reverse complement strand
CCCATTCGTGGATACAGGCAGCCAGCCGGCTTGGCTTCAGACTTGCCCTGGCATGCCCGGAAGGATACTTCCCAGATGAAGAATTGCTCAAGGAGGCCCAGGCCCTTGCAAAGGCACCAATAACTTTGACCACCGATCCCTGTGAAGCGGTAAGAGATTCCGATGTGATCAATACAGATGTGTGGACTAGCATGGGACAGGAAGACGAGGCCAAGAACCGCAAGGCCGTTTTTGGGCCCTATCAAGTCAATGCGGCTCTTTTGAAAGAAGCCAAGCCCGATGCCATAGTGATGCACTGCCTTCCAGCTCACAGAGGTGAAGAAATAACAGAAGACGTTCTAGAAGGCCCGCAATCCGTGGTGTGGGACCAGGCAGAAAACAAGATGCATCTGCACAAGGCTTTGCTGGAATACCTGTTGGGCCTTTATTCGGGAATCACATAACCAAATTTTGCATATGGAGGATGCAGCCGTGCAAAATTTCAAGGTGTCAATTTTAATTGTTTTCTGCAGCTCCATTATTGCAATGAATTTATTTTGCTTAAAAAGTGATGCTGGGGCCTTGACCCTTGATGAGGCCTTCGAGACAGCACTTAAAAATAACCCAGTGCTGCTTGAGGCAAAGGCCGGCGTAGAAGAGTCAAGACATGAAGTGGATGAAGCCAAAAGCCGTTTTTTCCCACGTCTAGATTTTTATGAGAATTTCACCAGGACGAACAATCCTCCGGCAGTCTTCAGCTATAAATTGGGCCAGGAAGAGTTCACCCGGGAGGATTTTGCCATAGAGTCATTGAATGATCCTGATCCCCGGAGCAATTTTCAAAGCCGTTTTGTGTTGACCCAACCAATTTTCAATCAAGGCAAGGAAGTGCTTGGCTACAGGGCGGCCAAGGTTGGTCAAAAAGTCGCATTTCTGGAAAGCCAGAAGAAAGTCCAAAAGGTTTTGTTTGATGTGGAAACCGCTTACTATCAAGTACTTCTCGCCCAAGACGGCGTTCGGGTTATGGAGGCTGCCCTTGATGCAGCCAATGCCCATTTTTTGCTGGCCAAACGCAGATATGAGGCTGGTTCTGCCTTGAAATCAGACATGCTTGCTGCTTCAGTCAAGGCGGCCGAGATGGAACAAGGGCTAGCCAAGGCGAAGGGGGATCTGCAAGTTGCCATGGCCCGCCTCAATGCGATCATGGGAGTGGAACAAGATAAAAAACAAACACTAGAGCAGCCTTTGCCAGTAGATGCTCTGGAAATAAGGGAACTTGAATACTGGCTCGAAGCAGCAAGAGAAAAAAGGCCAGAACTTCAGCTCACAGAGAAATATGTGAAACTGGCTGAAATAGATAAAAAAGGAGCCAAACTTGCCTTTGGGCCGTCTCTCAATCTGCACGGCATCTATGAATCCAACACTGAAGATCTGTTCGAGGCAGATGGTGATTCTTGGACTATCATGGCCACTCTTTCATTCAATATTTTCAAAGGATTTGGAGACAAGGCAAAGGTGGCCAAGGCTGATGCACGGCTCAGGAAGACCAAGGCCATGGAAAAGGGCATGTCAGACAGGGTTGAGCTCCAAGTAAGAGAGGCCTACTTTGGTTTGTTGACTGCCCAAAAACAGCTCGAGGCTGCCAGAAGGTCGGTGGCGCATGCAAAGGAGAGCCAAACAATTTTAAAAAACCGCTACGAAAATGGCATGGCCTTGATGGTGGAACTTCTGGCTGCCGATACCGCTCTGAAAGAGGCGGAGCTGAGGGAGGCTACTGCCAGGTTCAACGTTATGTTGGCCTATGCGAAGCTCAAATGGCGCGCAGGCCTGCTGGGTAAACAGGAATTGTAAAAATGGGGTAATGGTGTCATGAGAATTCATGTGCTCAAATATGTCGTAATTACAGCTTTGGCAACAGTGATGGTTGTCGCTTTGATTGCTTGCAAACAAGAGGCAAAGGCACCAAGCGGGAAACACCGTTTACATAAGAAGATAAGTGCTCAAATTTTTGATGTTGAGGCTGTTAGGTTGCCTATTCTTCACACATTTCCTGGAACCACCAAGGCAAAGATAAATGTAACTATAGGAGCCAAGATACCTGGCAATATAAAAGCCGTTTTTGTGGAAGAAGGGGATGAGGTGTCAAGTGGCCAGACACTGATTCAAATAGATGAAGCTGACATAGTTGCCAAGATCAAAGCACTGGAGGCCTCCAGGCAGGCAGTGCTGCGTAAAAAGAAAGCGGTTCAATCAAAGCTTGCCTATGCCATTTCCAACTTTCAGCGAATAAAGAGACTTTTTGACATGGAGTCTGCCACCCAAGAAGAGTTGGACCGCGCCGTTTCGGAGACAAAGGCTCTAAAGGCTCAGGTGAAGGCCATTGAGGCAGAAGCCGTGGCTGTGGATGCTCAAATGAGAGAGGTAAAAAACCAGCTCAACTACGTTCGCATCACCTCGCCTTTAAACGGTTGGGTAATAAGACGATTGGTAGATCCAGGAACCCTTGCCAATCCAGGGATGCCGCTGTTGGCCATTGATTCAAAAGAGGCGGGTACGTGGTTCGAAGCCATGGTGGACGAACAGCTCATGACCAAGGTCAAAGAGGGTGAGCTGGTGCACGTGGAAATTCCATCTGCTTCTTTTTCTGAAAAAGTACCGATCACGAGGCTTGTTCCACAGGTAGACCCTTCTTCCCACGCATTTAAAATAAAGGTGGATCTTACAGCTCGACCCTTTAAAAGCGGACTTTTTGGCAGAGTCAATATAGAGGTGGGAGCCAAAAAGGCCTTGATTGTTCCATTGAAGGCTGTTGTCGAACGTGGAGGCATAAAAGGCGTTTTCGCGGTGGACTCAAACAAAGTTATCCATTGGCGTGTAATCAAGGTTGGGGATCTCTGGAAACGTGTTGGTGAAGCTTTTGCTCCCGTTTCATCCCAAGAAGTTGAAGAAAGTGTTTATGCTGAGGTGCTGGCAGGGTTGAGTGAAGGCGATGTTGTGATCACGTCAAATCTCAGCATGGTCCAGGAGGGGGCAAGCCTTGAGTAGTTCCACTGTCTCGCCTCACAGGCCTTCTTTTCTCTACAAGGTTACTGAGACCTTTGTCGATTCAAAACTCACCCCATTGATCATAATCGCCAGCCTTCTTTTGGGAGTGTTCGCAATATTTTTTACCCCCAGCGAAGAGGAGCCGCAGATCCTTGTTCCAATGGTCGACGTGATGGTGGCCATGCCTGGAGCTTCTCCCAAGGAGATGGAAAACAGGGTTATCAGACCCATGGAGAAATTGTTGTGGGAGATACCAGGCGTGGAATACCTCTATTCCACTGCCATGGATGGCCGGGCCATGACTGTGGTGCGCTTTTATGTGGGAGAAGATACCGAAGAAAGCTTGGTAAAGGTTTACGACAAACTATATTCCCACTTTGACTGGATTCCCCCTGGATGCAGCAAGCCGTTGCTGAAGCCATATTCCATAGATGATGTACCCATCATGACCATTACTCTTTATGGAAAGGGTTATGATGGGCTCATGCTTCGCCAGGTGGCAGCCCGGCTTGACGATGAGATCAGATCGATCAACGGCATCAGCACCACCACCATAAAAGGCGGTCTAAAACGGCAGGTCAGAGTCGAGCTTGCCCCGGAAGCCTTGTCAGCCTTGGGCCTAGATGCAGCGGATGTCATAGGTGCGCTCCAGAGTCAGAACCAGGCCTCTTGGATAAGCGAAATAGCCTCTGGTAATAAATCTTTCTCCCTGCGCTTGAACAATTTTTTTAAAGACAAAAGGGATGTGGAAAAGACTGTCATAAAGGTGGTGGAAGGCCACCCGGTCTATCTTGGGCAGGTGGCCAAGATCTTTGATGGGCCCCAGGAACCTGAATCCTATGTTTTAATAGGCGCAGGCATGGGGGGTAGCGCCAAGGAGATCGAACTGGAGCCTGGGGAGCTTCAGCCTGCTGTTTCCATTGCAGTAGCAAAACGTAAAGGGCGCAATGCCACCAAGCTCACCAGGGCAGTGGAAAAAAAGGTTGAAGAGTTAAAAGGATTCATAATACCTGAAGATGTCCATGTGGCTATAACCAGAGACTATGGGGAGACGGCCAAAGAAAAGTCTGACGAGCTTCTGAAACACCTTGCCATTGCCACAATCTCAGTGGCCATTTTGATGGCTGCGCTTTTGGGTGCAAGGGCTGCCATGGTGGTGCTGGTGGCCATACCGGTAACCTTGGCCCTGACTCTCTTCATCTACTATGTCTACGGTTATACCTTGAACCGGGTCACTCTTTTTGCCCTTATCTTTTGTATAGGCATACTGGTAGATGATCCCATTGTTGGTGTCGAAAATATTGTGCGCCATTTACGCCTGCCTATAAACAAGGGAAGGCCATTAAAGGATATAATCACAGAGGCAGTGGTGGAAGTTGGAAGCCCCTTGGTGCTGGCTACTTTTACGGTAATAGCTGCTATACTGCCCCTTGCCTTCGTGCGTGGTCTTATGGGCCCCTATATGCGTCCCATGCCAGTTGGTGCATCAGTGGCCATGTTCCTATCCATGATAATCTCTTTTGTGATAACCCCGTGGACCGCCTATCACATCATGGGGCGGAAAGGCGGCCATGAGGAGGAAAAAGAGGGTCGTATAGACAAGATTTATCGTTGGGCCATGGGGCATTTGATAGGCCATGCTGCTTGGCGCTGGCTTTTTTTGATCATCATGGCCGCCTGTTTTGCGGCTGCCTGTTCCCTCATCTATACAAAGGTGGTGCGGGTTAAAATGCTGCCTTTTGACAACAAGAGTGAGTTTCAGGTGATCATTGATACACCTGAAGGCTTTACTTTGGAAGAGACCGCCAGGGTTGCTGAAGAACTTGGAGCCATCTTGTCGCAACAGCCAGAGGTGACGGACTATGAACTTTATGTAGGGACTTCTGCTCCATTCAATTTCAATGGTCTGGTCAGACACTACTATTTGAGGCAGGGTCCCACGGTGGCAGACATCCAGGTAAATCTTCTTCCCAAGCATATGCGCCAAGAGCAGAGTCACCCCATTGCAAAACGGCTGCGTCCATTGCTGCAGAAAGTGGCGGAAAAACATGGCGCACGCATAAAGGTTGCTGAGATTCCTCCAGGCCCGCCTGTGCTCCAAACCCTTGTGGCAGAAGTCTATGGTCCAGATTATGAACAGCAGATAACCGTGGCCCGTAAAGTCATGGACATCTTCGAGAAGACCGAAGGGGTGGTGGACGTAGATTGGTATATGACTGATCCGCAACCAGAATACAGAATCTCTGTTGACAGGGATAAAGCCTTAGCTCTCGGTATTCCGCCAGCAAAGGTGCTCACGGTGTTGCAGTCTGCTGTGAAAGGTGCGGTTGCCGGGTTGCTGCACGATGAAGAGGCCAAGGAAGATGTCGATGTTTTGGTTCGTTTTCCAAGAAATAGACGTTCAGAAATCTATAAAATCGAGGGTATCAAGTTGAGGGCGGCGGATGGCAAGCTGGTTAGCCTTTCTGAAATCGCTACAATTGAAAGGAATTTCATTAATCACCCCATATATCACAAAAATTTGCAGCCAGTGGTATATGTCACAGGCGATGTGGCAGGTGAGGAGGAAAGCCCGGTTTATGCCATCCTGAAGATGAACAAAGAGCTTGAAAAGCTGGTAACGCCGGCTGGCACCGACCTTGAAATTTTTTATACCAGGCAGCCCTTCACAACCAAAGATTGGGCTATGAAATGGGATGGAGAATGGCATATCACCTATGAAGTCTTCCGGGATATGGGCGGGGCCTTTGCAGTGGTGGTCGTTCTCATTTTTATTTTGGTGGTGGGCTGGTTCAGATCCTATTCGGTGCCCTTGGTCATCTTGTCTCCAATTCCTCTTTCCCTCATAGGTATTATTCCAGCCCATGCCTTGATGGGTGCTTTTTTCACTGCCACTTCCATGATAGGCTTCATAGCCGGTGCAGGAATTGTAGTAAGAAATTCCATCATATTGGTGGATTTCATCGAACTACGCCTGAAAGAAGGCATGCCGTTGGGTGAGGCTGTCATTGATGCAGGCGCCATTAGGTTCAGGCCCATGCTGCTTACTTCATCAGCAGTGGTTGTGGGATCCTTTGTCATACTGTTTGACCCAATTTTTCAGGGGCTGGCTATTTCTCTCATGGCAGGAGAGATTGCAGCAACACTCTTTTCTAGAATGGTGGTGCCCATACTCTATTATCTTGATCACCGGATAAAGGCTGAAAAGCGTTTGGTATTGTAACGCACTACATTACGTGGACGTTCAAGTGGTATGCTGGGCGCCTGGGCAACCAAGCAGTTTTGGAGAAGCTGTGGGAGGCCAAGAGCCGCTGGAGCTAAAAAGGCAGAATAATCAACTAGTTATGATTTTTTTGTCATAAGTGGTCAACAGAGGCTTTCTGTTTAAACAGAAAGGAATGTAATTGACAGATGGCTGGCTATTTGAGCCTGAATTACTATTTGAAACAAAAATTTGGTGAGCGGGTTCAAAAGATACCCCTTGATGCAGGCCTTACTTGCCCCAACAGGGACGGCCTGAAGGGTAGAACAGGTTGCATTTATTGCGATTCCAAAGGTTCTGGCACAGGCGAGGCGTCAAAAGGCATCTCTGTGGAACAACAGATGTTGCAGGGTATGGAATGGGCCAAACGCCGCTACAAGGCAGGGAAGTTTATTGCATATTTTCAATCTTTTTCAAATACTTATGCACCATTGAATAGGCTAGAGGCCCTTTACAAGCAAGCATTGCAAGGTCCGAATGTGGTTGGTGTTTCCATTGGCACCAGGCCCGATTGCGTTGACGAAGAACGTTTGAGCTTGATAGCCCATATCTTTGAAGGGAAAATGGTATGGATAGAGTTAGGGCTTCAGAGCGCACACAATGAAACATTGAAGATGATAAATCGTGGTCATACGGTAGAAGATTTTGAACAGGCCGTGCGCCTGTCAAAAAAGTTTGGCTTTCTGGTGTGCGCTCACGTCATATTTGGCCTTCCTGGGGAGGGCAGGCAGGAAATGGAGCACACAATTGAGTATATCAATGCCCTTCCTGTGGACGGGATCAAGTTCCATCAGCTGTACATTTTGAAGAATTGCCCTGTTTACAGGCTTTACAAACGCGGCAGCCTTGTTCCTATGGCCCAAGAAGAGTATGCAAGGATGGTGGCGTGGTCCATAAAGCGATTAAGGCCTGGCGTAGTGATTCACCGGCTTACCGGTGACCCACCCAAACATGGACTGGTGGCACCCATGTGGTCTACGGACAAGGCAGGGACTATCCACATTATTAACAACCTGATTTCCCAGTGAAAGAGATTGCAAAATAATGCTGCATAGTGCAAATTTTCATAAAAACCTAGCCAGAAGGAGTATAACCATGGAGAACAATCCTGCTTCACTCTTGACGAAGGACTTTTTAAAGGCCCTTTTCCCTCCGGAACGTGCAGATCAATTCTTTGAAGCCCTTTACGGAGGAGCAGAAGAGGGCGCCTTTGACATCAGCCTGGAAGCAGAAGGCTTTGATGCCTCCAATAGTGAGTTGCTTTTGTATTTCAAACTTACAGAAAGGCCAGGGAAGTGCATGGCATGCAGCCTCACCTATGGCCTGCCGCCAGTATTTGAGCGCCATCCAATAATAAATTTGAGTGGTATAGTTGATCAAATAGATAGTGCCTTGGGTAAAGAGTGGAAAATTAAGGATTACAAGCTTGGCCCAACTCAGCCCAAGGCCCCTAAGATCAATGTGATACCTTTCAATATAAGATTGTTTAGAAACAGTGCAGGAGGTTAGGAGATGAGGATTATTGCATTTGGCGATATTCATATGGAATATGATCAGGCAGCCACCATACCTGAAATCGACAGAGCAGACTTGGTAATCATAACCGGCGACTTCACGAATTATGGTGGCCGGGAAGATGCAGCCAAGGTTTTGAGGGCAATCAGGAATTTGAATCCGAATGTCTTGGCTGTGATGGGAAACTTGGATAATCCTTCGGTACATGAATTTCTAGTAGAAGAAGGCATAAGCATCCATGGCACAGGTTTAACGATTGGCGGGGCAGCTATTTTTGGTGTTGGAGGCTCAAATATAACTCCCTTTGACACCCCAACGGAATTCAGCGAGGAAGAGCTCAAAAAGATTGTGGAGCAGGCCCACAGTGAGGTGGCTGATCAACCGGTGAAGATCCTAGTCAGTCATACTCCGCCTTTGAACACTGTAACGGACAAGATAAATTCCGGCGCCAATGTCGGAAGTAGCGCAATCAGGGAATTCATCGAAGATGTTCAGCCAGATTTCTGCTTGACAGGCCACATTCACGAGGCCAAAGGAACGGACAAAATCGGCAAGACTTTGATTTTGAATCCTGGCATGCTTAGCGGGCCTGGATGGATAGAGGTGATAAAAGATGATTCCGGAGACTGGAAGGCAGTCTTACACTGATTTTAATTTTTTTATTTGCTTTTATCTGATAGCCCTTATTGTTAGTGAAATACCAAGGCCGAGAAGGGTGAGGATCACGAGCCTGAGATAACGGGTAGTATCCAACCGGGAATAAAGCTTTATTCCTATGAATGTTCCGGCAAGCACCCATGGCGCACAAAATATAAAAAGATAGAGTACCTCGGGCGTGATCAATCCAGACAGGCCTTGGCTTATCAGGGTCAACATCCCTGTGCTTATGAAAAAACCTGTGAGTGTGGCCTTGGTCTCATCCTTTGGCCAATCTGAGAGAGATACATAGATGATCACAGGCGGGCCGCTGGCACTCATAGCAGCGCCTATGGCCCCCGATGCAAAGCCAGCAATACCAGCCCAGGCAGGGCCAAGGCCAATGCGTACCGGCGGTCTGAATAATGCCCATACACAGTAGCATACTAGAAGGACACCTAAGCAGGCCTGGAGAATAGGCCCATGTACATGTGTTAACATAAAAGTGCCAAACAAAATCCCAGGCAGGGCCCCAGCAAGCAAGGGGCCTATCTTTTTTATGGTCAGATGACGCCTCAACTGTATAGATAAATATCCAGTTATGATCATGCCGTTTAGTAAACAAAGCGGCACTGCGCTTCTGAAATCCAGAAAAAGTGTGAGCAGCGGCATTGCAAGTAAAGCCGATCCGAAGCCGGTAAGCCCTTGCAAAAGACCTGCTGTGAAGAATATGGAACCGGCTGAAAAAAAGTGCCAAAGATTCATCTTTATAGTTTCAATCTCATTCAATTTTTCAGAGGCCTTTAAAGATCAGACTATCCAACAACAGAAAGGCCAGTGGGTCAATCAGCTGTTTTAGGTTTGTTGAGACAACAGTTGGCGCATCTCTGTTTCAAACACGATTTGCCTGCCTATTGTGCCCCATTTTTTCTCTTATTTGGATATAATATATTGATATGATTGTTAAATTTGTTTGTCAGTTTTTTGTCAGTTAACCATGTTACACATATCTCCAAATTGCAATGTCTGAGTAAAGAAACGTGGCTAGACACAGGATAGCCCAAAAGGAGGTATTAAAATGAAAAGAAGCCTATCTTTTATCTTACTTGTTGTACTTTATGCAGGATTTTTGAATATTCCTGACACATCGGCCGCCACATGGTTACAGCCACCGTCGGGGTGGGGCAGTTTTCTTTCAAGTGCCAATTTTAGCGCCTGGCCAGCCGATGACTTCAGGTTCGACTCTGAGACTGCCGTGGAAAGGGTGGATTGGTGGAGTGTAGGGGCCATTGCAGACATGCCAGTGGCAGACGGATTCTATGTCAGGTTCTATTCCAACTATTATGACGCCGATTTGGGCATAAGCATAGCCGACGAATTATTGTATGAGGTATTTATTCCAGGCAATGCGCATCAGACACAAGATGGGGATCATAGTCACTATTATGCGGAACTCTCAACCCCTTTCTTGGCAATTGGGGGACGTCCATATTGGGTGAGTATTCAGGGCGATTTCACAAATGATCCTGATGATGATTACTGGTGGGGTTGGGCAATGTCTTCCACTCACAATCGTAACCCCGCCGAATACAACAGCCCCACATACAATCACCGTCCCATTAACGAATTTCACAGTAGCTACTATGACTTAGCCTTTGAGCTGCATGGTTCTCCTGTACCAGTGCCAGGTGCTGTTTGGCTTCTTGGCTCAGGGCTTTGCGGACTAGTTACAATCTGCAAGAAAAGAAAGAGATAGAAGGGTGTAAGTACATAAAATTATCATAGAGGAGGAAAGATGAAAATGGAATTCAAATTTGTGATATCCTTATGGGCAGTCTTTGTAATGTTTTTGGGTACCGCATCGGCCATGACTATCTACACAGAGACACCAGTAACGGATCCGCCTTCTACTGTAGGATATTGGGGTTATTACTATACTGGAAGCACGCAAAATGGTGGTTATGTAGACGATGTTACTCAGTATAACGGTGCCTCGGCATTCCTTGGATATGTGACCAGTGACCACGGGCCGTGGGTTAACTCTAATGCAGACAGTTGGGGAAGTGGCAACTATCATGATGATGCACCAAGATCAGTCCACGTGTTCCAAACATATATAGTTCCTTCTGAAGATCGGACTGTCTATTTTCAGGCAAACGGCGATGACGGTTATTCAATCTTCATAGATGATCTCTTCTTAGTCGGCGGCACCTATTGGGACCATGGGGTCGTCTCATCCAATTTTGAGCTTGAGGCAGGCAAGATGTATAAACTTGCCTACGTAGGATCCAATTCTGGCTGGGATGAATTCGCTTGGAATTTCACCATGTTCTATGCAGATGGCACGTGGAGTGGCAGGATAAGCGAAGCTCCAGGCATTACAATGGACGCAAGCCCTGTGCCCGTTCCAGGTGCTGTGTGGTTGTTGGGTTCAGGTTTGGTCACTCTTGTGGCAGCCAGGAGGCGTAGAGCGTAAGAGTTGATCCGCGTTGGAAAGGCATAAGGCGGCCAGGTCAGGGGGTAAACTTTTCCAGGCCTTGGCCGTCAGCTTTTTACATGGATTTATTAGATGGCCAAAATCTTCTATTGGCTAAAACAGGTCTGGAAATCCATCTGATAGGTTTTACTATGCTTTACTCATTGCTGCGTTTCCGAATCTTGGTTCGTCTATAGCCTGTTTCATGTAAAAAGATGTTGGGGTTTTCGTCTTCTTTATTTGTGTAATAGATATCACCCTGCGGTGTCTTCCATCGGAATGTAAAGGCATCGGTATCCAGCTCTATTTCCCCTGTATGTGGATCTACATATTCTTCTTGACCTGTCATGACCAGGAAGTTGTCATTCATGATTTCTGTACGGTTGATCTTGCTTTTGGCAGCAATCTGCCTATCAATTTCACGCATCTTTTCAAAGACCTTCAGGACCGTATTTGCCCTTTCTTTCTGCCCATGCATCTCCTTTAAGACCCATACTGGATTGAAAGAGATTGAAAATCTTATGATATCCATTATTGGCTTCCATCTTTCAAAGGCGTCAGCAGGTGCCTTGAAAGACAAGGTTCTAGTGTTTTTCCAAGTCATTGACGCCCGCATGTCCACGATGCCAGTGAGCATAACCTCTCTATAAGTTATCCCTTTTTCTTCGTATTCAAAGACTCCTCCGGCAGCATAGCTTTTGAAAGCCAGCCAAGGCATGCCTATCTGGGAAAAAAGTTTATTCATATATGACAGGCCCTGGTCGAGAGCCTGTTTCTCTCCGGGAAGCGGTGCAATTTTCAAGACCCTGATTGAACGGGCAGCAGCGTGTCGTTCCCTGAAGAAATTAAAGACAAATGTTTTTGCATCCATGAAAGGTTTGACTTCAGCTCCTTGATAATTGCCTCCAGCGGGAAACGAGCCTCCTGCTATCCCAATATGTGCATAGACGACGTCTGGATAAAGGTGGAATGCCACGGTCCCATTTTTATCACTCTTTATGGTGAGATCACATTTCGCTTCCATGGAATTTAACGGCCCTCCGGCCAGTAAGGGATTTACCCGGAATACCCCACCTTCAATCAGCCATCCCTTAGGAACCAAAATTGAAAAGGCCTTTTCTCTGGGTTCGTAATGTCTGGAGAAGGCAATTCCAGTATAGATAGACGCATATATTTGAGAGGAGAGGGCACAAAAAGAAACAATAGTAAAAAATAAGAGCATGGCCTTTTTCGTTTTTAACATTTTATGGCTCCTGCCCGCTCAAAATTCTTCATATAAATTTTATACATATTTATATTTGAAAACACAACTAATTTAAGGTTGGTACAATTTTTGTGTTTTGGAGCGAATAACCTTTGGATGTGTCAAGTAAGAGCAAAGGAATGCATGCCCCAAAAAAGTATTTATATTTTTTATAAATAGTGCTGCACCAATCCAACTTTTCCATAGCAAGAGAGAGCGGTCATGAGGATCAATAATCAAGCTTTTGAACTTCCGCCACCAAGGATCGCTGGTAATGTTACCTTAGAGGATGCTCTCCGTTTCAGGAGGTCTGTTCGGGAGTATAGTAATCAGCCATTAAAGTTGGTTGAGCTTTCCCAGCTTTTGTGGGCGGCGCAGGGAATAACTGATCGAAGGGGTTTTAGGACCGCACCGTCCGCAGGGGCTTTGTATCCTCTGGAATTACATGTTGCCGCAGGCAACGTGGATGGGCTGGTGCAGGGAGTGTATTGGTACGATTCTGTAAGGCACAGCCTGCTTTCAACAGTTCAAGGAGATGTGAGGGGTGATTTGATGGCTGCTTCCTTGTGGCAGTCTTGGATTGGCAGGGGCGCGGCAGTAATAGTCATAGCTGCAGTGTATGAACGAACTACCATGAAATATGGTCAAAGGGGCACAAGGTATGTCCACATAGAGGTAGGCCATGCAGCCCAGAACATCTTTCTGCAGGCCGTATCTCTCAATTTAGGCACAGTGACCGTTGGTGCATTTGACGACTATAAAGTGGCAGAGATATTAAACATGCCCATGGATGAACGGCCACTAATGCTAATGCCCGTGGGCAGAACTTGAAGTGGTGCAAAAATCCCTTAGGGCCTCTTTCCAACTTCTCAATCTGAAACCAGCCATCTTTTCAAACTTGGAATTGTCCAACACAGAGTAGGCAGGGCGTTTTGCCGGTCTTGGAAACGCAGATGAGGACACGGGTTTTACCATATCAGGATCTTTACTAGAAAAGGAAAGAGCCTCCTTTGCAAGCTCATACCAAGTACATGATCCGTTGTTTGTACAATGGAAAAGCCCCAGCGGTTGGCGGTGTGCAAAAAAAAGCAGTGCCTTGGCAAGGTCTCTTGTATAAGTGGGGCATCCGCATTGATCATTCACCACTTTAAGTTCGTTTCGTTCCGAAGCCAGCTTTAATATCGTCTTGATGAAGTTTTGGCCTTTTGCACCAAAGAGCCATGATGTTCTGATGATGGAATAACGGGTACAGGTGCCCTTGACCGCATCCTCGCCTCCGAGTTTCGATAGGCCGTAGACATTTACCGGGCAGGTGAGGTCATTTTCCGTGTAAGGCTTTGAGGCCGTGCCGTCAAACACATAGTCTGTGCTTATATGTATCAGATATGCACCGCATATTTCAGCAGCTTTTGCAATGTTTTCAGCGCCCGTTTTATTTATAGACATGGCTGTTTCCAAATTCTTTTCGCACTCATCAACCTTGGTGTAAGCAGCGCAATTTATTATGACTTCTGGCTGAAAGTCTTCGGCAGCCCGGAGACACATTTTTTTGTCGGTGATATCCAGCTCTTTACGGTTGTAGGCCTTCACCTCGTGGCCTGCACTCCTGAAAATTTCTGCCACGTCGCTTCCCAACATGCCCTTTGCGCCGGTTAAGAGCACCTTCAATTTTTTAGAAGCATCAAAGTGAGCCATATCTACGGTGGTAATATTCCCGGTAGTCTCCACGAAGGATCCGTTCCCACCACTCCTTGTTATCCCGGTACCACCTTATGGTCATTTCAAGACCCTTTGAGAAGGTCCACTCAGGTTTCCAGCCAAGCTCGTTTTTGGCCTTGGTCACATCCATAGCATAACGATAGTCGTGGCCTGGCCGGTCTTTTACAAAGGTGATCAACTCCTCCGGTTTTCTTAGGAGTTCCAGGATGGTTTTTACCACTTCCAAATTTGACAGCTCGCATTCACCGCCAAAGTTGTAAACTTCTCCGGGAATGCCCTGTTCCAGGGCAGCCAACACGCCTTTGCAGTGGTCCTCGACATGAATCCAATCTCTCACATTGGATCCGTCCCCATAAACTGGCAGGGGTTTGTTTGACATTGCGTTGATGCACATCAAGGGAATCAATTTTTCCGGAAATTGATATGGACCGTAATTGTTGGAGCACCGTGTGATCACCACCGGCAGGCCGTATGTCTTGAAAGATGCCCTGCAAAATAGGTCTGACGAAGCCTTGGATGCCGAATATGGACTGTTGGGCCGTAGGGGATCCCCTTCTTTAAAGGGCCGGTCTCCTGGTTTGAGGCTTCCATATACCTCGTCTGTGGAAACATGGACAAAGCGCTTAAGGCGGGGCGAACTTGCGGCTCCGCTTAAAAGCACTTGGGTGCCCAACACGTTGGTTATCACAAAGGGATATTGATCTTCAATGGAGCGGTCCACGTGGGATTCAGCTGCAAAATGTACTACTGCGTCGATGTCTTGCATGAGTCTCTGAACCAACTCAGAATCTTCAATACGGCCTTTTACAAACTTATATCTAGGATCAGATTCACACTCTTTCAGGTTTTCAAGGTTTCCTGCATATGTAAGGGCATCAAGATTGATGATCTCGTAATCCCTCTCTCTCAAACAAAGGTGTATGAAATTTGAGCCGATGAAACCACAGCCGCCCGTTACCAGTATTCTTTTGATGTCATTCTTCATTACCGTTGTTCTATTTGGTTAAAATAAAAAGGCAGAGGATCAAACAATCCCCTGCCTTTTACCATTTCAAGTACAGCTTGTCAGCTCTGTTTTAGTTTACTTCACCTCTTCAAAGTCCGCATCAACTACATCATCGTCTCCGCCGCCTTGGGTTCCGCCACCCGTTTCGCCACCTGTTGCACTTCCAGCTGCCTGAGCCCCTGCACCACCTGCTGCTCCAGCTGCAGACTCTTTATAGAGTAGCTCTGCCAACTTGTGGGCAGCCTGCATGAGCTGATCTGTGGCAGACTTGATAGCTTGGGTGTCGTCTCCCTTCATGGCCTCTTTCAGTGCATCGATCTTCTCGTTAATCTCCTTTTTGATGGATTCATCCACCTTGTCACCAAGGTCTTTGAGATTCTTTTCTGTAGAATAGATCAAGTTGTCTGCCTGGTTACGGGCTTCCACCAGCTCTTTGCGTTTGCGGTCCTCTTCGGCGTGGAGTTCCGCCTCTTTCATCATTCTCTGGATCTCTTCTTCAGTAAGGCCGCTGGAGGCCTGTATCCTGATGGACTGTTCCTTGCCTGTTGCAAGATCCTTGGCGGAGACATGCAGAATTCCATTGGCGTCTATATCAAAGGTAACCTCGATTTGCGGCACGCCTCTTGGTGCCGGAGGTATTCCAACTAGCTCAAAACGGCCAATTGACTTGTTGTCCGCCGCCATCTCACGTTCACCTTGAAGCACGTGGATAGTGACTGCGGTCTGATTATCCGCAGCCGTAGTGAAGATTTGGCTCTTCTTGGTAGGTATGGTGGTGTTTTTCTCTATGAGTTTGGTCATCACGCCACCCATGGTCTCGATGCCCAAGGAAAGAGGCGTTACATCCAGTAGGAGTACGTCTTTTACTTCGCCTTTGAGCACCGCACCCTGTATTGCAGCTCCAACAGCCACAACCTCATCTGGATTGACGCCCTTGTGAGGTTCTTTGCCAAAGATCTCTTTTACTTTTTCCTGCACCTTCGGCATTCTCGTCATGCCACCAACAAGTATGACCTCATCAATATCAGCCTTAGTCAAGCCGGCATCCTTCAATGCTATTTCGCAAGGCTCAACGACTCGCTCTATCAAATCTTCTACTAGGGCCTCAAGCTTTGCCCTGGTAAGCTTGATTACCAGGTGTTTCGGCCCTGAGGCGTCCGCAGTTATGAATGGCAGGTTGATTTCGGTCTCCATGGTGGTGGACAGCTCGCATTTGGCCTTCTCAGCAGCCTCTTTCAGCCTCTGCAAGGCCATGCGGTCCTGTTTGAGGTCAATTCCATTTTCTTTCTTGAATTCGTCCACCAGCCAGTCGACTATGCGCAGGTCAAAGTCTTCGCCACCCAAAAAGGTGTCACCGTTGGTGGCCTTGACTTCAAAAACGCCTTCTCCGATTTCCAGGATGGAGATGTCAAAGGTACCACCACCCAGGTCAAACACAGCGATTTTTTCTTCACCCTTTTTATCCAATCCATATGCCAACGCAGCTGCCGTTGGCTCATTTATGATGCGCAATACTTCCAGGCCTGCAATTCTTCCGGCATCTTTGGTGGCCTGGCGCTGGCTGTCATTGAAATAGGCAGGAACGGTGATTACCGATTCTGACACCTTCTCACCGTAATAATCCTCAGCGGTCTCTTTGAGTTTTTTGAGGATCATGGCAGAGATTTCTGCTGGACTGTATTTTTTGCCCTTGACTTCTACATATGCATCACCGTTCGGTCCTTCGACGATTTTATATGGAACTATTTCCTTGGTGCGCTGCACTTCTGGATCATTATATTTACGGCCAATAAGCCTTTTGACTGCGAAAATTGTGTTTTCTGGGTTGGTGACCGCCTGCCTTTTGGCAAGCATGCCCACTAAGATTTCACCCTTTTCAGTAAAGGCCACAACAGACGGGGTAGTCCTGCCGCCTTCTGCATTAGTCAATACCTTGGGCTCCCCGCCTTCTGTAATGGCCACACATGAATTTGTGGTTCCCAAGTCTATACCAATCACTTTGCTGCTCATATCTTCAAATCCTCCTTTAATTTTTGGGGAACTTACGTCTCTACTTGTAAACTAGCGTGGATTCTAAGACTGCTTACTGTTCCGCTCAATCAAAATCATCAATGTATTCATTTTTATGCTAAACTAAGCATTAGATTCGTTTTGTCCACTCTCTTGGCTGCCACTTTGTTCCGGCTTCTTGGAAACCACCACTAGTGCAGGCCTCAAAACGCGTTCGTGGAGTGTGTAACCACGAAGCAACTCTTTTATTACGGTGTTTTCGTCAACGGTGTGATCTTCTTCCACCGTGAGAGCTTCGTGAAAAGTGGGATCAAATCTTTGCCCTTCGGCTGCAAATGTCTTGAGGCCAAACTTTTCCAAGGTCTTGAGATAACCGGACAGGGTCAAATCAAGCCCTTCGATCAAGGCATCTATGTCTTTGCTCTCTTTGGCGGACTGTACAGCCCTTTCCAGATTGTCTAAAAATGGCAGTAACTCCTTTGCAAAGGATTCAAGAGCATATTTCATATACTCTGCCTTTTCCCTGTCAATTCGCTTTTTGAAATTGTCAAGTTCGGCAGCCAAACGGAGCATCTTGTCTTTGCATTCGGCTAATTCCTGCTCCTTTTCTTCCAGTTGTTTTTTTAAATCTTCCATTTCATCAATATCTTTTTGTTCCTTTTCAAAGGCCTCAGACTGGGCCTTGTTGTCATTTTTCTGTGTTTCCTTTTCCCTGTCGCTCATTTCTCCATCTCCTTGACCCATTCACTCAGAACCTCTGCGGTGTATTCTACCAATGCCAACGCCCTGGCATAATTCATCCTCATGGGGCCCATCACACCAAGGCTCCCCAGGGTTTCCTCCCCAGCTCTGTATGGTGCAATAACGAGACCACATTCCACTTCGTGGCCAAGGCCTTCGGAACCGATTATGACTTTGGTTCCATCTTCCTGCACGCACTGATCCAGAAGTGTCAACAGGACATGTTTTTCCTTGAGCTTTTGAAGCACTGCCCTGGCTCTGGATATAGAGGCAAACTCTGGATAATCAAGCAAATTTAGCTCTCCGCCAACAATCAATTCAGTTGAGATCGTTTCTGCAGCTGTGTCATCGACTAAATTGGTCAAAAATTGCTCGAGTATCTTTTTTTCTTTTTCAAGCTCCTTGGCCACGGCTTCCTTGGCTTGCTTGAAACCGACTTCTTTCAATTTTTCGTTGAAATATGCAGCCATGTTATCCATGAACTCTTGATCAAGATCAGGACTGACATTCACGAGCCTTTGCTGCATCAGCCCCGAGCCTGTAACGGCTACCACTAAAACAAGTCCTGGTTTTATCAGAACAAAATCTATATGATGCAGGCTTGCCTTCGATGGAACAGGTGTAGTAATCAAGGCTGCGTGGCCTGAAAAATCAGCCAGAAGTTCCACTGCCCTTTTTAAAAGGGCTACAAGGTCTGCCTCTTCAGATTTTATCGTCTGCTCAATCGCGACTTGATCACCCCAGGACAAGGGTTCCTTTTCGAGCAGACAGTCAACGAAATAGCGAAGGCCAGACTCTGTCGGTACCCTGCCAGCTGAAATGTGTGGCTGTACAAGAAGCCCCATCTCTTCCAAATCAGCCATCACATTACGGATGGTTGCAGGGCTCAGCCCCAAGCCTGATTTCTTGGCAATGGTCCGAGAGCCCACAGGTTCAGCCGTGTCCACATAGGTCCCTATTACGGCCCGGAGCACTTCTTTATAACGGTCTGACAAGGATATGTCTTGATTTTTGTATGCCATAGCTAATTCTTTACTATCCCAGAACGCTGAGGATCGCTAAGAGACATTAATTATCAAGACAAGGGGTGTCAACTGGTTGACAAGTAAGGCAAAAATAGCCAAATGAGTGAACAATTCAGACAGGTAGGGACGGAATATGGCCCTAAGTTATGAATGGGCTTCGGAGATCAATTTGGCCGTAATTTTTAGCTCTCGCCTCAATGAGTTATCTAAGAGTGAATCCAAGGGCATATCAAACCCTGTTTCTTTTAAAAAAGGTTCTGGTAGTTTGTAAAGTGCCCCAGCCTTATGGGGAAAAGCACGGTTTGCCAGATAATCGCTTACCGCAATAAATGCCACATCCTGCAGCACATGCGAGGGGATATCCTGCCAATTGGAAAATCCGCCATGGTGATGGTATGCCACAGCAGTGCAAATCTCTTCAGGCAGACCCCAGTAAGTCGTCAGTAGGTAGGCGATGCGACAATGATCTGTGCCCAGCTTCTGAACCTCTAGTTCCAAGGGAGACACAGGTTCATTGCCTTCATTATCATTATCCTGACCCTTGGCTACCACACCAATCAGGAATTTACCCACATCGTGCAGCAGTGCCGATGTCATGGTGGTGGCTGCCCTTTCTGCATTCCACAATCCCTGTGCTAGCAAAAGGTGTTTTGCGCAGGCGGACGTTAGGGCGGCGTGAAGCCACAGGGCCTTTATGTTTTCTTTGCTCATTTTCCCTATGGGCTGCAAAGATTTTGCAATTACCATTTGGTTCACGAGCATCCATATCTGATTAAATCCAAGAAAAATAATGGCTTTTTGAATGGATCGAACGTTTCCACGACCCACGGCTGCGGAATTTGCAACGCGAAGAATCCTGGCACTCAAGACTGGATCCGTGCTCACCATGTCAGCCACTTTTCGCACTGGAACGTCAGGTTCCCTAAGCATTCTCGACAGTTCGAGCACAGCACTGGGAAGTTCTGCTGCTTGCCTTATCAAGTCGATGAAGACCGCATCCACTGCCGAGGGAGTCCGGTCAGGCAAATCAAGTTCTTTGCTGGTGCAATCGTAGACCAGCGGGCCGTGGGCATCCTCTGCAGTTGGTGAATTGGCATATTTTGGAGATTCAGCTGGTTTGGCAATCCCTACGTCTTGGAGATGTTTCTTTGGCTTTTTGTTGGTTTTCTTTTTAATGTCACCAACGCTACCTTTTATTATGCTCCAAGTAATGAATATGATTGCCAGAATTGACAATAAAATAACGAAAATAGTGGACCAGAGTCCCATAGATATTCCTAATCGGCCTTGACGAAAAAGAGATAGATCCAGGTTGCTGCCACACCAAGACAGATTCCTGCAAATGGCCCGAGTTCACTTAGTTGAAGCTCTGCACCAGATGTTTCAGGCAGGAAATAGGCAACGGCCATCCACATGACGATTAGACCTACAACGACTGCAAAGGATCTGATCATCTTCAAAAAAAGCATGGTGCCCAAAACTGCAACAAGCACTACTATTACTTCAGGCTGTTTGAGGAATGCTATGGGATCCATGCCTTGTGCGTGGGACAAAATGTTTTCTGTCCGCAACTGTTCCAGTAGACCTCTCCAGTCCATGTGCTACTCCTTTAGCAAAATGAAATTGATCCTTTCCTATAAATCGGGAAAAAAGTATTAAAGGATTAGCTATGTTTCAAAACCCTTTGAGACGCTGTTAGAATAATTTCCATTTTTAAAAACGGAGAGACTTCATGCCCTTTGGCCTCATAATCCAAATTCTCGCAGCCTTGGTGTTGTTATCATCTGCTCCTGAAAGTGTCAGGCCATCTCTGCCCCCACTGTGGTTGAGCCTTGTGTGGTTTTTCAAATTGATTTTGTGGTATGGGCTGAGTTTTTTTGCTGTCAGGAGAGCTGATAGCTCAACTGCCAAAGAGGGCGTTGTCAATTATCTGCAATGGCTATCACTCGTTCCCATTGCCATAGACTTTTACCTGCTGGGATTTGGATATCTTCTGACACAATTTCTCCCGTATGATTGGTGTGATCCAATAAGAGAACTGGCAAAATTGATGTTTTTGCTCTTTTACTGGCTAGTCACTTGGGTTGCATGTTGGCAGCAGAAAAAGAGTGCCACAGGCGAGGCCCCACCAACTTTGGCTGACGAGCTGTCCCAAAGGATCAGGATGATCATTCCCATCTTGCTTCCTTTTGTTTTTTTGAATCTGCTGGAAGGATTGTTTCGCGCCCTGCCTTTTGGAGCACTCAAGGATTTTTTGGCCTCTCCTTGGTCTGAGGCCTTCTTTTTTGTAATTTTTGCACTGCTTGTCCTGATTCTGATTCCACCTCTGATAATAAGAACCTGGAAATGTGTTGAATTGCCTCATGGACCTTTGAGAAGATTCATTGAGCACTCCATGGAGCAGCAAGGCATATCCTTCCGTTCTGTCTATATTTGGCCACTTTCCGGCGGAAAGGCCTGCACTGCCGCGGTATTGGGAATATTTCCTAGGTGGCGCTACATTTTGTTTACACCGTGCCTTTTGAAACACCTCAGTCCAGAGGAATTAGAGGCGGTTTTGGCCCATGAGATTGCCCACGTGCGCCACAAGCACCTGCTATGGTACATTGTGTTCCTGGCGCTTTTCAGCTTCGTGGTCTACCAGCTCTTGGACCCCCTGTGGACTTGGTGCCTATCCAAACCCCAGTTCATTGATTTTTTGTTGAGCACAGAGCGATATTTTGGCGGTGATCAAACCTTTTTGCTTGCCATGCCCATAGGCCTATCGATGTTGTTTTACTTCCGTTTCGTCATGGGGTATTTCATGCGCCATTTTGAACGGCAAGCAGATTTGGGAGCGGTGGAGGTACAGGGTCATCCATACTATTTGATAAGCGCCTTGGAAAAAATCAGCCTGTTGGCTGGGGGTATCAGGAACAAGCCTAGCTGGCATCATTTCAGCATTGCGCAGCGAGTGGATTTTTTAAAGGAGGTTGGCAGCAACCCCCTCAAAAAAGTTGGCTTCGAAAAGACCTTGGCAGTGAAACGATACATGTTTTTGATTTTCTGTATGGGCTTGGCCTTGATTCCAGAGGCCATGCCAGTACAGACGTGGCAAAAAAGCGCAAGGGTGAACATTGCAGAGGTATACCTAAAAGAACTTTTGAAAAAAGAAAAGCATGATCCGATGTGGTATTTGGTAATAGGCCAAATGATGTATGAAAAGGCCGAATATCAAAGGGCATTGGCTTTTCTGAAACGTGCAGAGGCACTTGCTCCAGACAATCCAGAAATCATGAACGCAATTGCGTGGCTGTACGCTACAGCCAAAGATCCAGGATACCGCAATCCCAAGGCAGCCTTGGTTTATGCGGTCAAGGCAGTGCAAATCAAGCCCGCTGCCCATATTTTGGATACGCTGGCTGAAAGCCTTTTTATAAATGGTTACGTAGAAGAAGCTATAAAGGCTGAAGAAGAAGCTTTGCGGAAGGCGCGTCAGAACCGTGGTTACTATAAAAGGCAGATCGAACGGTTTAAGAAATGTCTCAATGAAGGTGATTGTTCGAGTTTTGGTCCTCCTGCTGCCTGATCATCCGGCGGGCGACATTTAATATTTCGTTTATCTTAAAGGGTTTCCTAATGCACGGGACACCTGTCTCATTCAGGAATTCCTGTGTTTCTTTGTCAAAGGTCACACCGGTGGTGAATACGATCCTTTTGCAGTATTCAGGACACTTTTTCTCAAGCTGCTCGTAGAGACCAATACCATTCAAACCAGGCATTTTTACATCAGAGACAATCAAGTCATAGGAATCATGTTCAAGCTTTTCCAATGCCTCCTCGCCATTTTGGGCAAGCTCGGTCTTGAAATTGATGGACAAAACCTCTTTCAGGAGTTGGGCAATTTCTGGTTCATCTTCCACCACCAAAATCTTTTTGTTGGTTTGAAAGCCATTAAACGAATCAGATGAATCTATGGGAATTGGTACAAGCTCGTCTTCTTCAGACACAGCAGGCAATCTGATACAGAAAGTCGCTCCAGGGCCATCTGATGAAACGGCTATATCGCCTCCATGCTCCCTTATTATCCCGTGGCATATACTGAGCCCCATGCCGCTTCCTTTGCCGCGGTCTTTAGTGGTAAAGAAAGGATCAAATATGTGGGCCATTATGTGATTAGGCACGCCTGGTCCAGTATCGCTGATGATGATCATGATATCACCATCCTTTTCAAAGCTTTTTATGTTTATTTCTCCTCCCCCAGGCATGGCTTCAAAGGCGTTCTTGATGATATTTACCAACACCTGCTCAATTTGATGCCTATCAGCCATCACCTTGGGCAGATTCTTGTCCAGGTCCATTTTCACTTCTACGAAAGAAGTGCGGAAGGAGGGAGAAACCAGATCCATTGCCACTCTCAACATGTCATTTACATCGCAAGGCTCCTTGCGCGGCTTTTCCTGCCTTGCAAAAAGTAGCAATGACTCTACGATATTCTTTGCACCAAGGGCTGCATTATGGATCAGTTCCAAAGGCCTGCTGATTTCCTCATCTGGATGTTTTTGAGACAGCATTTCAACGTATCCCAAGATTGGGGTCAGCTTGTTATTCAGCTCATGGGCTATGCCTGCCACCATCTCACCCATGACAGCCAGTTTCTCTTGCTTGATGAGTTTGTCCCACAAGCTTTTCATCTCGCTCACATCACGGCAGATCACCACCACCTCACCTGGCTGCTTGCTAGATACGCTTGTGCTGAACTTGACCTCGCAGGAGACCTTTTCACCCCTTGCATTTCTCAAGGCAACTTCGTCAGAAACCAAAAAGCGCTCACCACCATGTATAAAACGGAGATTCTCTTCAAGCCTGGGTCTGCTGGCTTCATCTACAAATTCAAAAAAATCTTTCCCAAGCAAAGATCCAACATCACATTGGAGCAGACGGCACATCGTGCGATTTGCGTAAACGATTTTACGCTGGTCGATGACCAGGTAGCCATCATTTAGTTCCTCTATGAGGCTGCGGTAGCGCTCCTCGGATGAGCGGATCTCATCCTCCATCATCTGATGTCTCAACGCCCTTTCCACAGAGAAGAGCAGGAGCTCAAAGTCGAAAGGCTTTACCACATAGTCATAGGCACCTATTCGCAGGGCCTCTATGGCTGAATCAAGGGAGGCATGGCCGGTCATGGCTATGACCTTTGTTTTGGGGCAATAGCGCCTGCAATAGGCCATAATCTCAAGCCCGTTTCCATCCGGGAAAAGCATATCAGTAACGACTATGTCGAAAAAATCACTTTGTACGGCTTCCAATCCCTCCTTCACGGTTTCAGCAAAAGCCACTTCGTATCCGTGACGGCGGAAGAGTATGCCCAGGCTTTCCCTCATGCCAGCTTCGTCATCAGCAATCAAAATCTTACCTTTGCTCTCTCCCATGGTTTCCCTTTACAATCTGAACTAGTACTAATCAGACCTTAGGAAGCCTGATTTCAAAAACTGCACCCCAACCCTTTTCTGTTTTGTATTCGATAGATCCTCCTACTGCTTTCAATAGGCCGTGACAAACTGATAGGCCTAGTCCTGAGTTCTCCCCTCCCTTACTGGACACAAAGGGTTCAAAGACGTGATCTTTGACCTCCTTTGACAGCCCTGGGCCAGTATCCTTTACCTGGATGATAACAAACTTGGGCTCCTTGTCGCTTTGATAACACTTTACCAAAATTTTGCCTGGGCCTGCCAGTGCTTCTTCTGCATTTTTTACCAGATTTATCAAGATCTGTTTGAGGTTTTCATTGGATATCTGAACATCAGGAAGATCAGAATCTATTTCCACTTGTAGCTCTATGCCCTTGTTGGCTAAAGTTTTTTGCCATAAGGCAATCAGGTCTGAGATCACTTGGTTTATGTTTCCCCTTACCTCAGCCTTTTCAGGTGCAAGCTGTTTTGCAAATTCCCTCAATTCCTCCATGATCTTGGCAATCCTGTCAATTTCTTTCTCTGTGGCAGCCAAGGCGTCGAGTGCTTCCTCTTTGTCCTTGACGTCCATCTTTAAAATTTGGAGGAAATTTTTAATTACACTCAAGGGGTTGTTCACTTCATGGGCAACTTTACGTGCAAACTGGCTGGCAGCTGCAAGCCTGCCAGCCTCTACTATGCTTTCTTGGGCCTTTTGGAACTCGTGAGCCTTTTGATCCAGTGCGGCGCTTAGCAATTCTGCGCGCTTAGAGCGTTCCATCTCAAAGAGCTTTTTGACTGTGACATCCTGGATGGTAACGAGTATTCTAAGGGGCTCGTAACCTTTTATGGGTGTAATAGTGATGTCCAGCCACAAAAAGGCTTGTTCTTTGTGTTCTACAGGAATCTTTTTCTGCAAAATTAAGGGCCTTCCATCCAGTGTCCTTTTGAGAAAATTTTCTTCTTCGTCCTTATTGAAATGGAGGATCTCAAAAAGGTTCGCTCTTTTTAAATCCTCCTGGCCCAGGGATTCAAAGATCTTTTGTGCGGCTGGATTTGTAAAGTGAATGGCGCCATGAGGATCTACCAAGGCAAGGCCCACTGGTGCGGTTTCAAGTATCGCTGTGTTCAAGGCCTGGACCTGGACATTCAGCTCTTTAAGGTCGTAATTGGACATGGCCAGCGAAAAATTTCTGGCCAGAAGCTTCAACAAGTTTTCCCACTGCTTGGCTTCCTCCCAGTCAAGCCAATCTATTTTGGCCAAGACTATTCCGAAGGGATTCCTGCCAAAAGATAACGGGATGGTCAGGAAAGGCCCTCCCAAATAGGTGGTAATCTGTTTGTCGATTACTTTTGGATGACGGTCGCTGAAGTAGAGGTCTGAGTGCAGGATCTGTTTGCGGTCAAAGGCCTGATTCCATATTGAACCAGGAATGGCGGCCAGCTTGATTCTGGTAGCCAGCCCATCATGCTTTGTTCCCTTGGCCTTTACTCCATGAAATGATCCATTACCTGAATGTTTCAAAAGAAAGAGGGAATCCACGTTCAGCAACAGAGCAATTGTGGAAAACAAGGCATCGGTGAGTTCTTCCTCATTTTTGGATGAAATGAGCGTTTCCAATGCACCAACAGTCATGCCCAGATCAAAGGCATTCTGTTTTATTGCTGAAGCGGTCTCTTTTTCTTGGTAGGCAAGGGAAATCTTTACAGACTTTTCACTAGGTTCAGGTGTTGATATGCCTAAAATATCAGCTGCTTCTCTGACATCTTTCGCAAGCGAAGCCAATATCTGATGGAGTTGTTCACGTTCGATAGAGAGCAATTTTTTTGCCAGATCCTCAAGCGCCGCAGGCACGATGGCACTGGATTCGTCTGCCTGATGTGCAAGTCGGTTTGCTATATATATTATCCTTACCAAAGATAGGGAGTGTACGATCTCTTCTTCCGGATGGTGATGATAGCAAACCGCATCCACGATGGCTGGAGGAAAATGGTATGCCTGCAAGAGTTCGGCGCCAGCCTGGGCATGGTCTTTCCCCCAATATTTGCGCTCAGCAGCTAGGACGGTAGTGCCAGATTGGGCAGCTTCTACGATTTTTTTGAAGTTGTCTGGTGAGATCTTGATCATGTGCAATTGGCCGACATCATGCAGCAGCCCTGCAATAAAGGCCTCTTCTGGCTCTTCGTAATCACAGAGAGCAGCCAAGTGTTTCGCAATAATGGAAACTGATATGGAGTGATGCCAAAATTTTGCCAAGGAAAAACCTTCCAATCTATCCAGGTCTGAAAAGGCCTCATAAATGGACAAACTCACTGCAATATTGCGCACCATCCCCATTCCGAGGCTTACCACAGCCTGATCCATGGTGGCTACGTTTCTATTGATCCCAAAGAGTGGCGAATTGGCTAGTCTGAGTATTTGGGTGGTCAGCCCGGGATCTTTTTCTGCCAGATTAGTAACGGCGCTTAGCGATGCCTCGTCATCCAATGTCACCTCGAGCAGTTTTACCACAGCCTGAGGCAGGGCCGGCAAGAAAGATCCTTGGGCCGTTACTGGGCTTTTCCTGGCCCGTTCTTTGCTAGTTGTGCTATTCAAACAGTCTTTCCCCTTTGACAAAAGACTTGGAAAAACAGTAATGTTTTATATTATTACCCATAGAAAAGCAGTAAAATCAAGAAAAAACTGAAACTTTACTAAAAAATTATGTTCACGCCCTTTTTATACCTATGGATATGGTCTAATCCTGTTTAACTCAATCATTATCGGAGGAGCTATGGATTCCTTTAATGTTCAATCCACATCCCGTACTGAACTTATCGACATTACAGGATTGATTCAAAAACACCTTGATAGCAAAGGCATTACCGATGGAGTTGTTACTGTGTACGTGCCTCATACTACTGCCGGAATTACCATCAATGAGGGGGCAGATCCTGCTGTAAAATCAGATATTTTGAAGGTGTTGAATCACATCGTTCCGTGGGAGTTTGGTTACAGCCATATGGAAGGAAATTCGCCTGCCCATGTCAAAACCAGTCTGGTGGGTCCATCTGTGCAAATCATTGTGGAAAAAGGCAGGCTCATGTTGGGGACATGGCAGAGGGTCTTCTTCTGTGAGTTCGACGGACCGAGAACCCGGAAGGTATGGATTAAGGATTAACAATGTATTCAAAGTTCATTTATGTATCTTGTTTGGCCTTGATGGTTTTTACTTTTTTGGTAGATGCGATGATCGGTCGATGTCTCTTAGGCGCCGATTTTATCCAGACTTGGACACCTCTTATTGAGCGTCTCGAAAAGGATGGGGAAGAGCGGACCGAGCTTGTAAAGCTTTTTTCTTCCATAACCTTTGATAAGAGAGTGATGCCCAGAAAATTGAGTCACAAGGAACGCTCAGTGGACTATGAAAAATTTTTACATCCAGTGCGTATATCCAGGGCACGGGACTTTCTTGCCAAGAACATGAAGTTGTTAAAAGAAGTGGAACAAAGCTATGATGTGCCAAAAGAAGTAATGACCTCTATTTTTCTTATTGAAACAGATCTTGGCAAATATTTGGGCGCAGGATCAGCTTTCAGGATTTTGGCCAGTATGGCCTTGGCAACCGATTTTGATTCTGTAAGGCCTTGGCTTCCAGTCGAATTGTTGGGGCAACATGAACCCAAAACAAGAGAAAGGCTGAAAAAGAAAGCAGAATGGGCTTATTCCGAATTAAAGGCGTTGTTGAAATATGCTCGGCAAAACAACTTGGACATCCTTTCCATAAAGGGCTCAATTTTTGGCGCCATTGGTCTTTGTCAATTCATGCCATCCAATGCGCTGCGGTTCGGCGTGGACTTTGACAAGGACCACAAAGTAGACTTGTTTTGTTTGCCAGATGCTTCTGCAAGCATGGCCAATTATTTGAAACGGCATGGTTGGAAACGGGGCCTCACCCAAAAAGAAAAGGTTAAAGTGCTGCTTTCCTACAACTACAGCCGCCCTTACGCCAACAGTGTACTAAAGGTTGCTTCCAAGCTGTAACAAATGTCAAACATTCCAACTGGTCAAGTTTTTGCAGCAGAATTGGAAAGGCGTATCAATGCCTTTCAGAAAAAGCTTTTTGAAAACGGCGTTGACATAGCCCTCGTAAGACAAAACAGCGATCTTTTCTACTTTAGCGGTACGGTTCAAGATGCCCATCTGTTTATTCCTGCAGTTGGTGATCCCGTCATGTTTGTATACCGCTCTTACCAGAGAGCCAAACGTGAATCCATGCTCAAAAATGTCATACCCTTGGACTCCATGAGGGCCCTTCCTTCCCTGCTCAAAGAAAAGGGTTTGAAAGATTTTTCATCCTTAGGCCTTGAACTGGATGTAGTTCCTGCCAATTTGGTTAGTCTGTACGAGAAAGTGTTTGAAGTCAGCGGTTCCATTGCCGATATCTCTCCTTTGGTCCGGCAGGTTAGAGCCATAAAATCCGAGTTTGAGATTGCGTGCATAAAAGATGCCTGTAAACAAGTTGACCAGGTGGTGCAGAAGGTGCCGGATCTTTTCATTCCTGGTATGAGGGAGATCGACCTTGCAGCCGAAATTGAAAAAGAACTGCGAAAAGCTGGCCATCCCGGATACCTGCGAGTTAGGGGCTTTAATCAGGAGCTTACCATGGGGCAGATTTTGTCAGGTTCAGACGGAGCGTTGCCCTCTTGGACAAATACTCCAGGCGGCGGTGCAGGCGTTTGTCCTGCCTATGGCATAAATGCCAGTTTTCGCATTTTGGAGACAGGGGACCCTTTGTCCATAGACCTGGGCGGTTCCTTTAATGGCTATTTGTGCGATCAGACCAGACTCTTTACCATAGGGAAAACGAGCCCGAGAATTAGGGAATATTATAAACAGATACGTTCCGTTCGTGATTTCATAGTAGAGCTTCTAAGACCTGGAATCAAGTGCGGCCACATATATGAAAAGGCCTTGGAAAAGGCCAGATCCTTGAATCTGAATGATTATTTCATGGGCTTTGGAAGGGACAAGGTGAGGTTTGTTGGGCATGGGCTTGGCATTGAGATTGATGAATATCCTTTTATATCAAAGGGAAGTGAGATGGTGTTAGAAACTGGGATGGTGGTGGCGGTCGAGCCAAAGCTAATTATCCCAGACCTAGGCCTCATAGGGATAGAAGACACCTACTTAATAGATCGAGAAGGTTGCAAAAGGCTTACATCCAGTCCGGAAGAGATCACAGCCCTTTGAGATCACAGAGAGGGAGCGCTCCAGCCCCCAATGCCAAGCAATTCGAGGTGAATGGTAAATTTTGTGTCATCCTGGTCCCGGTTAAGTCCGACTTCAATGGCCCAGCAGCTGGATTGGTACCTGAGACCATATTTGGCTTCTAGCTCACTTTCCTCAGAGAATGATTTTCTCAAGGAATAACTTGCAAACCATTGGCGGGTTATGGCTGCCCACAACGAAAGGTTGAGTTCATTTATATGTGTGAGGCGGTTGTAACGGTAATCCATATCAAGCTTGCTGCCATTTTGAAGGGCAGCGTGTCCAATGAGATTGTAGGTTGTAAAGCCTGAACCATGAAAGTTATAGGTAGTGTCATACCGTAAGAAAAAATATGGGGTTGGCCTAAGTTCAAGTTCAGCATACAAATCTGAAAGTTTGTTGCTGTTGCGGTTGAAATTATAGTCTTGCTCAAGTTTGAACCTTATTACATCAAGATATTTTGGTCCATCATGAGTTGCATATTTTCGGGTCAGAAAAGTCAGAATTGACCATCTGAGGCTGTTCAGATCCTCAAGCCTGTCATACTCATCGAAATCGGGAATGCCTGACTGGTCTTTGTCAGGTCTTAGTTCATATGTGATACGCGGCCTAATGGCATGACGGTATGACGGACCATATCTTTTTGCAAACGTTGACGACCAGTCAGCCTCAAAAGCAGCCAATAACCGGTTTTTGGTGTCATCCAAGGGTTCTGGACTGGAGCCGTCGGAAATTTGGTAGAAGGATTCGTCAATGGTGCCACTGAAGAGAAAATCACCAAGCGAGCTGTGATTGTAAGGCATGGCGATGCGCGGTGTGATCCTTACCCTGTGATAGCGAGAACCAGAATCCCTCCAATAATGGACGTAATCGGCCTGATAATCAAAATATAAAGGGGTATTCTCAAAACGTGATCTGAAGGCGTGAATCAAGATTCTCGGCAGGGTTTGTATGGTTTCATCCTGCTCACCAGGTATCTGATTGTCATTGTAACGCAGTTCCCCAGCCACAAAATTGTCAGTTCCAGACCGGGTGGCCTGAAATGTGGAGGGACGAATGACATCTGTACTATCAACCAAGGATCTGCCAAATTTTTTCTTAAAAATCTTGTTGCTTCTTGAATAGCCCATGGGGCCATCATCAAATTCGTGCAGATAGTCCTTGTCGCTGATGATATCAACGTCTATCTTGGCCTCGAAATCCATAGGCAGTTTCTGGTCTGCCTTGCCTCGCAGCCACCACCGCCGGTCATTGTCCCTGATGATGGAGTCTTTGTTGTAGTCGTTGTCAGTTAGGGTATCGATCATCAAATTGTATCGAAATATGCCTTTGTTGAATTTCGAGAACATATACCTGAACTCAACCCCCTCCATCCAGCCCCTGTTGCTCATGGGGTGCTGATAAAAGGTGGCATCCATGCTGTCATTTATTGCCCAAAAAAATGGCACATTTACTCCAAAGCCATTTCTATCTGAGGATGAAAAGTAAGGCAGCAAAAAGCCCGTTTTCCTGTACCTGTTGACAGGTACCAAAAACCAGGGGCTGTATAGGATTGGTATGCCACGGATATTGAAGGTCGCATGTTTTGCAACGGCATTTCCCTGAAGAGTGAGCTTGAGCTCTTTGCATTTGAAGTTCCATGCCTGCTTTGGAAGAGGGCATGTGCTAAGGGAGGCATCTACTGCCTTGTATTCCTCTGGCCCAACTTTCCACATCTGTTTTGCAAAAAGGTGTATGTTGTTCCGTTTGAGGAAAAGATGACCGTTGCTGATGGTGCCCGTGTATGTTGTTAGGTCAAGTTCACCTTCATCTCCACTTAAGACATCTTCACCTAGATTGATCACAACGCCGCCGGAAGCCAGGATTTTTTGCTTTTCCCTGTGATAGACCGCCTGATCTGCCTGTAGCCTCAAGTTGCCTCTCCACACCTTAACCGACCCTTCAGCCACCACAATGCCTGTTTTATGAAAAAAGGTCAGCTTGTTTGCCTCTATGTGCCAAGGCTCCAGAGGACGTTTTGCATCATGGGCTGCTTGTGCACATACGGTATCTCCCAGGGAGGAAACCAACAAAAAGAATAGAATCGAGATGATAACACGGACAGCCATAAGGGGCTTAGTAGCATAAGCCATTACCGCTTTCAATCAATCCCGTAAAAAAAGTAATGAAGAGCTATATGTTTTTCCTGGCTAGAAGGGAACCCTTTCCGTGCGTCCGCAAGGCTTGGCATCTTTTGACTACCTCGTTTCTCCAACCCATAGTGCACAATATTTTGGTAAGTTCGGGCAGTGTCAGGGGATTTGTCACGACCTCTACTTTATGTTTTTTAATTGCCTCAATCACAGCCTGGGGGTGAAACTCGGCTTCAATAAGGGAATAAGTGGAGTGAAATTGTATTCTTTGATGGGCATCTGACGTGCCGATCACCGGAAGGCCAAACCGTTTGGCCATCCTTTTGGCCTTCTGGTTGAAGTTGATGTTCTTTGTATAAAAATGGGAAAATTCAACTGCGTCAAAGAGATGGACATTCCTTTCAAAAAGCCTTCTCAGAGAGACTGTGCTGGGAAAGAATGGGTGAGGCGCAATTATGAGGCTTTCTTTACTCTTTACATCTACCAGGCTGCTAACCTTGCTTCTGTCTATTCGGCTGAAATCAGCATTGTATACAAGTACATGCCTTCCTTGGATGGTGGCCTCTATTCCAGGGATCAATATTATGCCTCTTTCCTTGGCATAGTCACAAAGGTAACTGGTCCATGTGACCGCATTGTGGTTAGTGATGGAAAGTACCTGATAACCAAGATCAGCAGCCATGTCTATCAGTTGAACGGCGCTGTATTTGATCAGGTCCTCTGGATCTTCAGATGTGTGAATGTGTAAATCTGCTTTTAATTTGTTCATGAAAGTCTATCAGTAGGGCCTTCGTCTAATTTTCAATTTGTAGAGTATGGGAGACAGATAAATTTCCAACACGGAAAATATGGCAACCACCAGTACAATATCATACCATGCAAGGTCCAATTTTTTTCTCATGATTATCAACGGCATTGCGGATTCAACAATTTGGTCCAGGCCGGTGGCCTTTGCCCCGCTGGGTTTGTTCAAACGCCTCTTTATGAAGCTAGCCACGAGATCACCCGACATTGACCAAAATGCAAGCAGCGTACCAGTAAAAGCTTCTACACCGACCAGGGGCGCGATTGCTGTGGTGCCTGTTATTGAAGCTGCAATGCCGCGCCAAGTTTTATGGGTACCGAACAGTGGTCTTTTATCCATCCATTTTATACCCATATCCACTGGCTTAGCAAACTTCTCTTTTAGGAAATAGCGGGCCACTATAGGCATGAAGTTGGCACACCCCAACAAGATTAAAATGGAAACATCTTTTGTTGCGCTAGCCCACAGTTCTATCAATTCCACCTCAGTAGCAAAAATGTTGCAAGATGAGGTTACAATTTACTTTAACTTTCAAAGAATTTATAGTGCGAATATGGGGAATTTGCCTTTAAAAAGCATGGGTGCACAGGGTGAAAGACCTTGAAGGTCACAATAATTTGTGTAACAACGCTCTGTGGCAGGATTGGTCCAGGAATACTGGGCAGTAATCTTGATCGTTCAAGATTGGAGGGGGCACGATCCACTTCTGATGCATCCATTTTGGGTGCCGGGACCCTGCGAGACGGGGAACCTGAAATGAGGATCGAAAACAAGGTGCTGCCGCCAAACAGGATAAGGGCCATCGTGACTTCAAGTGGAAAGATTCCCTTGGATAGAAAGCTTTTCCGGCACGAGCCAAGGCCTGTGATCTATACCAGCTTCGAAGGATCTGCGTGTTTGAAAAATTGTGCAGGAGACCTTTTCCAGTTGGTCGTGGTCAAGCCACATCCCATAGGTGGCGTTGATCTGGCAGAAGTCATTCACGATCTTGAAAAACGCGGAGCAACATCGGTGCTCATCGAGGGCGGTGGAAGGCTCAATTTTTCAGCATTGAAACAAGGAGTGGTGGACGAATTGCTAATAACGATCGCGCCCAAAATTTATGGCAAAGAGGGAATGCAGAGTCTTGTGGATGGACGGTCGCCTGCTGGCAATCCATTTGTGGATTTGCAACTTGTTGAATGTGAAAAGCAAGAAAGTGGTGAACTGTTTCTGCGTTACAGAGTCGAAAAAGGTTAGGAGAAACAGATATGGAAAGACAGGATGTCGCAATTCTTTACTCGGGTGGGAAGGATTCCCTTGCCCTTTATGCCTTGGCTTCTTTGGGTGCCCATCCTGAGGTGCCCAAGGCGCGGAAAGTGCATCTTCTGCATATGTTGAACGGGATGGGGCGCTTTCCCCATTGGCCTAGACAGCGATATGAAACAGCAGCTGGAATCTTGAAAAAGCAGGTTCCGCTGGCAGACGATCCTTTGGAGAGCACATATATTGAACTCGACATGGGACGCCTGTTTCAAGGCCTATGGCTCGATTGGTATGAAGATTTGATGCCGAAGTATGGGGGCAAAAACCTCGTATGCGTGGCATGTAAGCTTGCCATGCATTCAAAAGCCATAATTTATTGTGTTGAACACTTTGTTCCTGTCTTACTTGTTGGATATACACGTAAACAGGAGTGCTATCCTGAACAGACAGCAGCCTTCATGGAAAGAATAGTAGACCTTTCCGATCATTTTGGCATAAAGACCATGTTCCCGTTGTATGAAGAGTTTGGAGATGAAGACACCGCCCGCCATTTTTTGGAAGAGTTCGGACTGCCTTCCACAGGCGGAGGTGAAAGGAAGTGCCTTTTTTGTCAAACTAAGACCACTGCCACAGCGAATGAGATAGGGGCATACTTGGAAGACATGGTTCCTTTGGTCAAACGTTATATGGCAATGAAGATTGGCAGGAATATAAAAGGTGCTGCAGAATGCTTTCCACCAGGAGTGCCTCTTCGATGAGGAGCGCCTGCATAATTCCTACTAAAGACCGTATTTCATTCGTTGAAAAGGCTGTTGAAAGCGTGCTTTCACAAGAGTTGAGGGTAGACGAGATAGTTGTGGTAGATGATGGTTCCACTGATGGTACGGTCGGACTCATACGCAAGAAATATCCTTTTGCCAAACTCGTGACTACTAAGAAAGCGGGACCAGGCAAGGCGAGGAATTTGGGCGTTGCAGCATCTTCGGCAGATCTCCTTTTCTTCCTCGATTCAGACGACCAGTGGCACAAGAAACACACTGTTCACTTGTTGGAAGCCTTTTCAAGAGGTTTCCACGTAGCCTACGGAATAACCGAAACCATTGATCTCGTCACTGGAGCCGTTTTTCACATACCTGAACCAGACTGCCAGATAGAAGGAGACTGTTTGGATGATCTCATCAGGTGGTGCCACTTGGTGCCATCCTCTTTGGCCATAAGCAGGCAGGCCTTTGACAGGGTAGGTGGCTTTCCAGAGCTCCTGATTGGAGAAGATTGGCTTTTTCTGCTTCAATTGGCTTCATTGTACAAGTTCTATTTTTCAGATCAGGTTGTCACCACAAGGTATCTCCATGAAGGAAGCCTGAGCTTCAATAAGGGTTGGCGAGAGGGCGAACTTTTCGGCTTGGTCAACCGTGTGGAGCAATTTGCCGCGTCTTGCAACGGGGTTAGCAAAGAAACTCTTCAGTCTGTGTCAAAAATGAAAAAGCTGGTACAGGAAAAGGGGGTTTCCTGGAGATCCATTCAGGATTGGTATTTGGAAGCAAGGCGGAGGGGTCTGTTTTGAAAAAATACTCGATCGCACCGGAACAACATAAAATGGCCTTGGCGATGGGACAGGATGTTCCCAATCAACGGCCTTTTTTTCCAATAAGATTGAACCAGGTAGGCATTACAAACAAAAAGGTTTGGGTGCGTCTTCCGTTCGGCCTGCTGGAGTTTGATTGCACCATAGTCGTGGATTTGCCTTCTGAACGCAGGGGCATCCACATGTCACGCATGGAAGAGGCGGTAAGTTCTCTTCATGAGGAGGAATTTGAAGATATTGCCCGCTACGGCATGGAGTTGGCTGCAAGAGTGGTAGATGAACAAGAGGGTAATTGCGTATTGGTGCAGCTCTCTGGGTCAGTACCTGCGGCAACTCAGACTAAAGTGAGCAAGCGGGTTTCTATCGACAGGGTCGACATGGGCGTTGAGGTGCAGGTGGATGGCACGGTGAGAGCGGTCAAGACTAAACGTTGTGCAGCTGTTTATCACATTACTGCATGTCCATGTACACAAGTTTATGCAGAGAATCTTTTCACCGATTTTGACCAGACTTTACCAACCATGACACATTCACAAAGGTCTAGGACAAGCCTCGCTGTCGATGGAACCGCGGATCTAGAATACAATCACATCATTGCCTGTCTCCAAAGGGGCCTTCACGTGACGCAAGACCTGTTGAAAAGGCCTGACGAGGCTGAGATTGTGCTGCAGGCCCATTCCATGCCACAATTTGCAGAAGATGCGGTACGGGCGGTGGCAAAGGAAGCAGGGATCATGTTTGGTAAGAAACTTCCTTCTGGAACTCTCATAGAAATAGAGTCATTGAGTTACGAGTCTATACATATCCACGACGTCAGGTGTCTTCTCAAAACAACGCTGGGCGAGATTTTGGAAGTTATGGCCAGGGAGGAACGCCATGTTAAAGTTTGAGTTTCATAACCCAACAAGAATCATATTTGGCAAAGGCAGAATTAAAGAAGCAGGTGGCTATGTTAAGGAATTTTCTCAAAAAGCACTCCTGGTAATAGGCTGCGGAAGTGTGAAGAGGAGCGGTGTCTTTGACACTGTCAAAAATTCCCTAAAAAAGCATGGAATAAAATTCGAGGTGCTCGAGGGCGTGCAATCCAATCCAGTCTTGTCAAAGGTTGAGGAAGGGATAGATGTCGTGCGAGAGCAGGGTTTGCGCTTGGTGATAGCACTGGGCGGTGGGAGTGTCATGGATAGTGCCAAGGCAATTGCAGCAGGCGCACTTTTGGAAGACGGACATGTTTGGGATTTTTTTGCAGGCAAGCAGGAAATCACAAAGGCCTTGCCAATAGTAACCATACCAACCCTGGCAGCATCTGGTTCGGAGATGAATGGTTATATGGTGATCACCAATGAGAAAACGGGCCACAAATTAGCAACAGGATCCCCTTGCATATATCCAAAGACATCCATCTTGGATCCTGAAGCCACCTATACGGTATCAAGAGACTACACCGCCTACGGAGGCGTGGATGCTGTGTGCCATCTTCTGGAGCCATATTTCAATGGGCCTTATCCATATACTCCAGTTCAAGACAGGCTTGCCGAAGGACTCATAAGTACAATAATGGAAACCACAAGGGGCGCTGTCGAATCGCCTCGTGATTATGACAGCAGGGCCTCCTTGATGTGGGCGGCAACGCTGGCCTTGTGCGGTCTCACCAAGGCAGGGGTGGGTGAGCATTTTTTCCCAGTCCATGTAATTGAACATGCCTTGAGCGCTATATTTAAGGTTCCGCACGGCGCGGGTCTTGCAGCTCTTTTGCCTGGATGGATGAAGTGGCGTGCAAATGTTCAACAGGAAAAAATAGTTCAATTAGGCGTAAGGGTCTTGGGATTGAGCAGTTCTGCAAGTGCTGAGGAGTCCATTGAAGCCTTTAAAGGATGGCTACAGGATATCGGCTGTCCAGTTACGTTATCTGAACTCGGCATTGAAGCTCGCGACCACGAACAAATAGCGGACAACGCCCGCTTTCAGATAGATCTCTGGGGCATGGCCCCTCCATACACCAAAGAGACTGTATTGAAGATTTTGTCTTATTCCCAGTGAAATCTATCTTTCTGTCTTAGCTTCATTATGACATATTATTACTCCGGCACTAAAACACCCGGCTTTTTAAACTAATCATTTTATTTTAATAATGGTAAGTTGCTGACGAAAAGCATGTCGGCTATTTAGATGCTTTAATCATCAGCTTTTTAAAAAACAGCTTTTCAAAGCTCACACCTCTTTTTCACTCCTGCCTTTAGTGGTTTTAAATCACATTTTTAAAAAAAATTTAGTTTTTTTTGTATCGGTTCCGATGAGAAAGACTGAATACAAAAATGAACTTTTCCTGGGAGGAACAAATGAGTACCAAATGGATGAAGCTTGTCTTGGCAGCAATATTGTTTCCATTCGTAACTGGCTGCGGACAGATAGTTCAAGAATCGGTTGCGCCAATAGATTCTGGAAGGAGCCAGATGGCTGGTTACACAAAACCGGGCATCGTGGTGCTTCCTTTGGCTGATTACAGTACTGGCAAACGCCCAGATTATTCCTTGAGGCGCCAGCTGAAGATATACGAGGCCCTGAATTACCACCTCGCCAGCAATGGTTTTTATGTTCCAATGGAAGAGGATGTCATGCAGACCTTGGTCAACATGGGGATTATCAAGGTGGTAAAGGCTCCATCGTCTGTACACAAACGTTCATATCAAGCACTCAAGGCTGAGATTGGCACAGGCTGGTCTGATGAAATGCAGGCAACAATCGATCAAGTTATTCAGGCCAATCAGGCCATCAATGAAGGTTCAGAGAAACTCGAGGTGACCAAAATTGGCCTTGAGCCATATCATATAAAAGAGATTGGCAGGCGTTTTGGCGCAGATTATGTCCTCAGGGGCAGGATCGTTGAGTATGAAGTGCGCCAAGACAAAAGTTTGAATCCTTTTCGTCAGGGTATGCTGCCATTTTTCTTCAACACTACTTCCCAGACCCTATTTGGATTCCCCCAGTCTGAAAAATATGACCTGTGGCACGATATGGCAGTAGGCGGTGCGTTAGGTGCCATGTTGGGCTCTTCTGCCAACCATCCGTTTAATGAACCATCAAGGAAGACCAAGATTTCTGGCCATCCCCGCTTTGGCTCTGTTACCACTTCCACTAGCGGTGGATATGACAAGGCCGAGGCATATAACGCCCTCTTCTGGGGCGGCGCCGTGGCGGGAAGTGCCTACCTGGCTTCAAAGGGTGGACAGGTAAATCAGGCAGTGGTTCAGATAAGTTTGGCCCTTCAAGACGCCCATACTGGTGCCATCGTCTGGGCAAACAGGGTCGAAAAAGTGGTTCAGCCAGAATCAGTTTGGGCAGATCCTTCGGTAAGAAAGCAAATGGATACGGCAGTAGAGGCAGCGGTCAAGTCTTTGACTGACGATATGTATAAAAGGTTGGTTTTTCTGGAACGTGAAAAGGCTTGCCTGGCTGCAGCAAATGCAGAAATCCAAGAGCCCCATGTCTCCCAGCCCAAGGCAATTATAGAGGACATGGAGCCGGCAGGCCGTGAAGGCAAGTTTGAAAAACCTGAACAATGGGGTTCATAGAAGAATTTTTGTAACCAGAATGAGAATAACATTTAGTAAGGAGCCCTTAGGGATGACAAGGAACTTTCATATCAAAATATTGATCTTGGCTTTTATAGCCTTGATATGGCCAGCATTGAGTCAAGCCATAAACTTGGGTGATCCGATATCCGTCTTTGTAGACAGTGGTGGTGTTTCCAAAGATCAGCAGAATCCAGCAGTTATCGAATTGCCAGACAAAAATTTGTGGTTCGTTGTCTGGGAAGAATGGCCTAACGGAAACACTGGCGTTGGAACAGGGGCGGACATCTGGGGTAGATTCATAACGAGCGAAGGAAATGGTTCAGACGCCTTGTGCAGTGATCCAATACTTATTTATGGTGAACCGGGAAACCAGACCAATCCCACGGTTGCCTATTCCCAGGCCCAGAACACAATATTTGTCGTATGGCAGGACTCTGATCCAGGAAGTTCCTCTTCCCATCATGATGGTTATCTGAGAGGCCGTGCCTTTGAAGTGCCAGCTGATCCATGTTCCGGCTCTCCGGCATCGCTTTCAACGCCAACCATAAAGTTTCCCGCCTCTGATTACTATAAAATTGGAGGAGTTTGGCAGTTTAACTCTCCACCCACTGACTTTGAAATTCTTGGGCGTTCTTCTCCGTCTTTGGCATATGATCCATCCCTGGACAAGTTCTGGGTAACTTGGGTGGAACTTAGGAGTTCTAGAAAGCATGTTTACGGTTCCGCCTTTGGAGGATGCGCTTCATTCGACTGGACTGTAGGCGATACCAGTTTTATAGCCTATGCGGCCTTAAATGCCACTGACCTGTTAAATGCTGGGACTGCGGACATGGACAGGTTTTACAAAAAACCTGATGTCATAAGGACGACTCCTACATCTGATAGTTCTAGATTTTATGAAAACGTTCGCTGGATTAGCAGCTCATTTGCCTGCGATCTGGAAGTATTCAGATATGAATATTTCGACAATGTAAACAACCCAGATATAGCCGTTGATCCTTCTTCTGGTAACGTATTGTTGACATGGGAAGGTATCAGGAAAACACTCAAGGTCACCAATAACGAGAAAAAAGAATTCTGCAACCAGTGTGTGGATTATGCGTCCGTTGCAGAGGCGGCTGATGACCCGTCAGATTCCGAAGTCAAAATTCAAGCGATCTTCGAAAAGAATATCAGGTGGCACAATCTTCCCTCTTTGGCTGTTAGCGTTGACACAGGATACAGTCCGTCAACCATTGCCGATCCGGTTTCAGGTAGGTTCTTGGTTGCATGGGAAAGCCTCAAAAGTGGTAACAATCCCAAAATATTTGGGCAGCTGATATATTCCGGTGGGGGCCTTTACAACAACAATTTCATCATAGGATTCCAGGATACCAATGAGGACGGTCAGAATGATCCACTGGTTGAATCGAGCCGCCAGACCTCCCCTGATGTAGGTTATGATTTTACAAACCAGCGTTTCTTCGTGGCATGGCAAGACGGCAGAAACGGATCAGTATCTTTGGAAAATCTGGACATTTACGGCCAGTATGTGGATGCTGAAGGATCTCTCAGAGGAAGCAACTACCTGTTGAGCGTTTCTGCAGACAATAAGCCTGCTGAAGGAAGCCAATATTCACCGGCTATTGCATTCAACGTGGCAAGTCACCGTTTTCTTGCAGTATGGAAGGACGCTAGAAATTATACGAACACATTGTCTGACATTTACGGACAGCGATTCACCATTGGACAGCCGCAGCTAACTATTTTAAATGCAGACAACCAGTTGCCTTTGTCACCAGCGCTGCTAGATTTTGGTAGTCTTGTAGTAGGTGAGCAAACCACCAAACAATTCATCATCAAGAATACCGGTGACACGACACTCAAAATCACCTCTTTGTCTAGTCTGTCAGCACCTTTTGCCTACATCGGCCTGCCAGCCAAGTTGACCAATGGGGATGGAATGACTTTGGTGCCTTCTGGCCAGATACAAGTGAATGTGCGATTTTCCCCCACTGGCCAGAATTCATATCATGAGGATCTTGCGGTGAACTCCGATTCTGGCAGTGTGATCATCAGGCTTCAGGGTATTGGTATAAGCCAGACTCCTGCTACCTCTTCGATATCGGTCACACCGTCGACTATAAATTTTGGCTCTGTTGCCGTTGGAGAGGCAGCATATGAAACACTGGTGCTGCAGAACAATGGAAATACCGATATCCATCCAACCACGCCAGACGACCCTGGGCAGCCTTTCTATAGGCTCAGCACAATGCCTTCGGTGGTCAAACCCGGTGAATCAAAGAGCATTGTTTTGAAATTTGCCCCAACTTCTGGCGGGCAGTACAATTCAAGAGCAGTTCTCCTTTTTCAGGAGACGAATCCCGTAATAATTGAGTTGTCTGGCAACGGTATCGAGTCCTCAGGGCCGCCTAATATTGGCCTATCATCCAGTACCTTGAACTTCCCTGATACTCCAACTGGTTCAACAAGTGCCAAACATCTCACTATCAGCAATACTGGAACAGGAACTGCCGTATTACTCTATTCCACGCTCATAGGCTCAGGATTCGCTACGGCTGGTCAAAAGCTATCTAATTTGGAGATCAAAGCAGGTGAGACAGTACATTCAATAATTGAGTTTTCACCAAAGGAAGTGGCTGATTATACAGGAACTCTGCAGCTATTTTTTGCTCATCAGATTGCTCCCATTGAGATTGCTTTGGATGGCAAGGGTATAAGTGAAAAGGAATACCAAAGCAGCCAAGGTCAGGGTGGTGCAGATGAAGGACCGGCGGTTGAAGATTCTGATGACTGGGCCGATCCACAGACCGTGAAACCAGACGTGGTGGTGTGGAAGCAGACAGATGGCACTGTTCATTGGAGCTTCGACCCCAATGACCTCTACAATACGAAGGCAGATAGGTATGTGGTCCTCGTGACCCCATGGTTGGATCCATGGACAGGCTCATTGAAGATCTACTCCAAGAATGCCAGCGGCAACTTTGTGCCAGGTTTGGTGCCGGAGGCAGCGGGTTGGTCCATGAGGTCTTACACATATTCAGTACCATCTCTCGAAGCTCTGGTTCCCAATGATTTGAAAGGACCTGGGCAATATTATCTGTTCTTCGGAGTCATTTCTCCAAACAAGATTTATGCAGCATATGACTGGATCACATGGATCTGGTAGGAGGGAATATGAAAGACTACTTTGGAAAACCGTACATAAAGTGGGTTGCCGCACTGGCATGCCTCTTCTGGGCGTCATCTCTGTGGGCTGCGGCCACCATAGGTACCAATGCAGAGTTTTTGATTACCAATACCATTCAGACGTATCAAATACCCTTGACAGCAAATGCAAGGGGCTGGCTTGTCCTGCACAAGCCTGAATGGCTCGAGATTTCACCACAGCCAGTGGACGTGGATACGGTATTCGTAAATGGGATGTATTATGTATTATATGGCCAGCAGGTGGAAAATGCAGTGATAAAAACAATGCCCATGTTGCCTGCTGTATCTCAAATTTTTGTTAAGCTTGACAATTCTGTACTTCAGGAAAGTGGTAGCAGTCAGGAAGAAGAAAGCGGTTCTGTATTAATTACAGATAGCGATTCTCTAATCCTTCAAAACCTTGACAGTGGAAATATTTGGAGCGCAACTGTAAAAGCCATATTTGAAAATGGCCAAGAAAGGACGCAGGCAGCGCGTATCGTGCTTCACACCAATACGGCCGCCCAGTTGCCCATAAAACTCTTTGTCAATACCGGTGAGGTTGGAAAGTATTATTTGTTTTTTGAGCATCCTCAATTGCTTCCAGGGCAGAAGTACGCCTATACACGAGAAGGTAAATTGACCCTTTTTTCCAACTATGGATTTCCCGTTCAAAATGCTCAGGATCTATATTACGGTGATGGCGTGGATATCGTCTCGGCCAATCTTGGCAATATTCCCATGGCAGGCCTTGAAGGCAGTCTCATTGCCAAGATCAGCCGGGCTACGTCTTCAGATATGGTTACGGCCTATGAGGTTTTCTATAACGTTAACTCTCTGAGTGGCGACTGGAATGTAACGGACAACTACAAAGGTTCCGAATCAAAGTACTCGGTGCAGATTCATGAAGGATTTGGCCTTTTCAGTGGAAACTGGGACGGTCACCCCTTTACTGCAGAATATACGCATGACGGTTATTACCGGATAATCTTCAGCGATGGACATTATCAGTATCAATACATCGTGCGCGGCCTCAGTGATACGATGATGGCTGGAGAATGGAGTTATTCAGGTGAGCCAGACAAGGTCTTTGTATTCATCGGCCAGAAGAAGGGCACGACCTCCCTATTCCCTGTATCTCAGCCGGTAAGCGGTAATTGGAATTTCAGCTCATATGAAAACTCATGTTGCTGTGCCTTGCCGAACTTGTTTAATGGCAGGGTGGCTGTATCACAAAATGGAAGCCAGCTTACGATAAAATTGGATCAGGCGGATCTGACTGGCACCGTTGATGGCAATGAATTGTTGTTTGGCGGTTCTTTTGTCCATGATGGGGGAAGCATCAGCGTCAAGGCC
This sequence comes from uncultured Desulfobacterales bacterium, assembly GCA_964459155.1. Classification (GTDB taxonomy): domain Bacteria; phylum Desulfobacterota; class Dissulfuribacteria; order Dissulfuribacterales; family JALVPX01; genus JALVPX01. The sequence goes on along the minus strand of CAYWKF010000047.1, from coordinate 45,277 downwards.
TCGGCCACTGTCATGGAAGACGGCAGCAAACTGTATGGAACAGGACGATGGACCTATACTTCAGAAGATGGCGTATGTTCAGGCACCATTCAATTTGCTGGAACGAGAGATTAGAATATAAATTTTTCGGTGTCGTTACTCTGCCACTAAAACGCCCGACTTTTTGACATTGGCAAGTCAATGACAAAAACTTTTCGGCTATTTGGTTGGCTCAGTATTAATTTAATTTTCTCATATTCCAAGGTTTAGGGTGTTTTTCCTCAGAGCCTTTAGAGTTCTTTTCGTTCGGTTTCTGGGAATCTTGGTACTTGTCACGCTAGAGGCCTCTTCGGAAAAATCCCCTAAACCATCCCCGGCTCTGCGTTATAATTTATCCTCAATTTGCCACCCTTGGGAACCTAATAGTTCTTTGGAGTTTGGATGGTTGGGGAGCGGGCTTGCATTTTTGCCCATAGCGACTGTGAGCAATTTCTTGCAGATTCTAGGCGAAGCGTAGCAGCCGGAAGTTGTACTGTTTGAGCCTGCTACAGGCAGGCGAGTTGTGCAACTTTCAGCGGAGCAAGCCTTAGAAAATGCAGAAATGCGAGGTGGTGCCGGAGGGCAAAAAATGCAAGACAAGCGTCCATACCTTTTAGTCAAATAATGGCCATTCAATGACAAAAAGCATGTTAGCTATTTAGTTGCCCTGATAACACAATACTGTGTGGTAAAGGGCGCTTTCCAAAAGAAAGTGTTCTTTTGTTTCTCCGAGGCCGCCTACAACGTTTACCAACCTCCCACCAAGTGCAAATGGATGTGGAATATCTCCTGTCCGCCTCCTTTTTCTACATTGAATATCAGCTTGTAACCGCTTTTTGCAATGTTGCTCTCTTTTGCAAGATCCCTTGCCACTGCAACCATTTTGCCAATCAACAAAAGGTCGTCTTCTTCTAGAACGTTGATTGTTGGAATGTGTTTCCTCGGTACAACTAAAACATGGACAGGAGCCTGAGGATTGATATCCTTAAATGCCACGATTTCCTCATCTTTATAAAGAAATTCAGTGGGGATTTTCCCGTCAATGATTTGGCAGAAAATGCATTTCTCAGCCATGATATCCTCCCTGAAAAAAATTATAGCACGCTCAATTTTGCATATTCGAGATGAAGGGTCTTTTCACCAATTGCCTGGAAATTGACTACAACTTTTTTGGAACCGAGCGCCTTTACCACAACACCAGGGCCAAAGACTGGGTGCCTTACTCTCGTTCCTGCCTCGTACGATGTAGTGGTATCGCTATTGGGTCCACGTTCCTGTGCGTGTTTTTCAACATTATGTATCAGGCGGTTCTTAGGTAGAGCACTGGGCGATACAAACTTGGTTGAATTGTGATCAAGTGTTCTGCGTTTTTCAATTGAGCGCCACTTTTTTAAAAGTTCTTGAGGAATTTCATCAAGGAAACGTGACGGTTTTGTGGGCATCATTCCAGCACCCGACACATTTATGAAGGCCGGGCAACAAAAAAAGAGGTTGTTTTTTGCCCTTGTTGCAGCAACATAGAATAGGCGCCTTTCTTCCTCCAATTCACTGCTATTGTGCACAGACTGTGGGGAAGGGAAACGCCCTTCAGCCAAGGATAGCAAAAAGACCGTATCCCACTCCAGGCCTTTGGCTGAATGAATCGTTGACAGTATGAGTTTGCCGCCGTCATCATTTTCTTCCGGTTCCGGAGGATCCAGGGCAATATCTGATAAAAATGAGACCGCATCTTCGTAATCAGAGGCAAGGGCAAGGAGTTGGTCAAGCTCTTGCTGCCTTTTAGGATAGTCATCCGCATAAACCCGTTCCATGAAAGGTCTGTACCAACTGATCAGCACTTTCATCAGATCCTTCAAGCCAATAGACGCATTCTGAAGTTTGTAAAGTATCGAGCCTAGTTCTCTCACAACCGGCCCCCATTTTGCCCTGGTTTTGTATTCAGCCAAAGCCAATAGGGGTTCGTCGGCCTTGAGCAAAGACGAAAAAATCTTGTCTATGCCCTTGGGACCAAGGCCTTCAATCAATAGAAGGGTTCTGTTCAAGCTTAAACGATCCATGGGATTTATCATCACTTTTACAAGGGCCAGAAAGTCCTTTATATGGGCCGATTCAACGAGCTTCAACCCGCCTCTCTTTACAAAGGGCACAGACATCTTTGCCAGCTCAGCTTCCAAACGGAAGGAATGAAAAGCAGCCCTGAACAGGACAGCTATTTCGGAAAAGTCTTTCCCCTTTTCCCTAAATTCAGCAATGCGCGACGCCACAAATTTAGCCTGGTCTTCTTCATCTTTGGCCATGAAGAGCACAGGTGGTGTGCCACCTTTTCGGACTGCCACAAGGCGTTTTGCAAACTTCTCCTTTGCGCTGGCAATTATGGCATTCGTGCAGTCCAGGTTCGGCTGGGTAGTGCGGTAATTGCGTTCAAGCTTGATGATCCTGCAACCAGGAAAGAGATTGGGAAACTCGAGTATATTTTTGAAATCTGCGCCTCTGAATGAGTAGATGGACTGAGCATCATCACCTACGGCCATGACATTGTCGTGGCCACATGCCATCAGCCTGGTTATCTGGGCTTGAAATCTGTTGGTGTCTTGGTATTCGTCTACCATGATATATGTGTATTGCTGGCCCATCGATTCCTGTACATGAGGGTTTTGTTCCAAAATACTTTTCCAGAGCAACAACAAGTCGTCATAATCAACCAGCCCATGGTTCCTTTTATAATTTCGATAGGCATCGAACAGTGCATGAATACCGTCTCTGTGGATAATCAGATGTGGATATGCCTTTTCGAGAACTTTGTCCAGATTTGTGTTCCAATTGACAACCTTGCTGTGCAATGACGCCAAGGTGCCCTTTTTGGGGAAACGGCTGCTGGTTCCTGCTAGACCAAGCTGCCGGGAAAGAAGGTGGAAAAGGTCCTGAACATCGCCGCGGTCCATGATGGTGAAATTGTTTGGTAGCCCTGCAAGGTGGGCATAACGCCTGAGCATCTTATGGGCAAAACCATGAAAGGTACCTCCGGCAACATTTCTGCACTCGTTGCCAACCAGCTCCGCCGCTCGTTCCAACATGGTCTGTGCCGCCTTTCTAGTGAAAGTCAAAAGCAAAATTTGGTCTCCAGGAACACCATCTTGGATCAATCTGGCAACCCTGAATGCAAGGGTCCTGGTTTTGCCGCTGCCCGCACCGGCAATCACCAGAACCGGTCCATCCGTGGTTGAGACTGCCTCCAACTGTTCAGGGTTCAAAAGGCGTGAAAAGTCGATATCACCCATTTATTTGGTCCTGATGATCGTCTCCATTGATGGGAGCTTTGATAGGCAAAATAAAATAAAAGTTGTTACCTAGTGGCGTGGGTTCGCAGCCAACTTCACCGCCATGGACTTCTATTATCTTTTTTACGAAGTGAAGTCCATGCCCAGTGCCTGGCAGGTTGCTGTCTCTGTCGGCTCTGTAACCTTCGTCAAAGACATGCTTGGCCTCCTCAGGAGAGAGGTTGGGCCCAGTAGTGAACACATTGAATTTTATACCGTCCTGTCCAGGCCCGAAATAGTCTTTTAAAATTTCTCTGCCATATGTCAGGAATTTCACTTTGTTGCCATTGCTGTCCTCAACTTCGCGGCAATATTTTTCCGCATTGGAAAAGAGATTGGCATATACTTGTGAAATAAGGCCCACATCGACTGCAAGCGGAATATCCTCCTCTTCGGGTATCCCACCTGAAACTTCGTCTATCAAGCAGCCCTGTCTGAGTAACCGATCTCTGTAGCGTTCCAGTTGTGGATCGATAATTTCTTTTTTGAACCTGCACAGGCGCCTTTTTAGCACCAGCTGCCCCTTTTCAAAATGGTCTCGCCTTAACAAACTTTCCAAAAATAGGCTTGTATTACGGTAATGTTTCGCAACGTCCTCATGCTGGCTTAAAAGATGGGCATACAAGTCATTCATGGAACGGCTTATCTCTTGGACTGTTTCTAAATGAGGGCACGTCTCATTGCTTGCCCTATCAAGGACGGCTTGAATCTGCCTGGAAAGTTCCCCAAGATGGTCAATTTCTTTTTTGAGATTCCTCAAAAAGAGGTTGTAGCGCATATTGGGCACGATCACGTTGTGTTCGATGTCGCTTACCAAGTTGGTTATGAATTTAAGGTGGTCTTCATTTTGAATGGCTATGAGCTTGTAATGGAGATTGTAGCCTATTCTGTTGGCATACTTCTCAAAAAAAAGCCTGTCCTGGTGTCCAAATAAGGAAGCAGGAAAGACCTCAAACATTCCGATGATATCTTCGGCCATGGAGATCGGCTTTCTGCCAATAAGGCGCTTGTTACCTCTAATTGGGGCTACGAATGAGTCACCTGTTTCATAAGGTTCTTCTCTGATTTCAATACCTTCAGGCGGCATCATGCCACACATGCCGAGGCCGTTCAGCGAATCACAAGCGATGCGTAATTCCTCAGTGTCTTCGTCGATCAGATAAAGGCAGGAATCAAACCCTAAGAACTCTTTGGGCACAAAGACGCAAATGCGGTAAAAATTTTCCAAGGTTTCATACTCCTGGGCCAGGTCAAAAAAGGCCCTGAGCGTTCGCCCTTGCATCTTCGTGAAGTTATAGCGTTCGTAGTCTTCTTTTTTCTGCCTTATGCGGGCTATTACCGAAGCTTGTTCCGGGGTGTTAGTTGGGCATAATGGATTCATCCTGATTATCAATATAATACTTTTTTATGGCATTTATCAAATCGTCTATGGTAGATTTCGATGGTTCGATGGTCACGTCGAGGCCAAGTTGCCGTGAGGTTTTGGAGGTGATTGGCCCAATAGAGGCGATTTTCGCTGTTTTAAAAATCTTTTCTCTGATATTTTCAGGCACCATGGAGCAAAAGTTCTTCACAGTGGAGGAACTTGTGAATGTGACCAGATCGACCGGTGCAGCCTTGATTTTTTCAAGCTGTTCCTCTGTGATTTCAGCTGGGACCGTTTTGTACGCAGTTACGACATCTACGTGCGCACCAAGCCTTCTCAGTCCCTCAGGCAAGATCTCCCGGGCCTTCTCAGCTCTGGGAATAAGTATCCTGTGCACAGCGGTCTCCATTTTCTCAAATGCCTCAAGGAGTCCCTCTGCCCTGAAATCTTTGGGAACGAGATTAGGCCTCACATGATATCCATGCAGTGCTTCCGCAGTGGCTGTTCCCACTGCTGCTATACCGCATCTTCCCAAATGCCTTACATCAAGTCCTAGATCAAAAAGCCTGCTGAAAAAATGTTCCACTGCATTGGTGCTGCTGAAAATTATCCACTCATAGGAACCCGCCCGCCTTATGGCAGTATCAAGTGCCTCCATGTCGTCTGGAGGCCTGATTTCAATGGTAGGCAACTCAATGCATTCGGCCCCCAACGCTTCAAGACCGTTCACCAAAGTACTGGCCTGTGTTCGGGTTCTGGTAACAATAACACGTTTCCCGAGCAGAGGCAGGTTCTCAAACCAGCTTATTTCTTCCTTAAGGCGTACAACGTCACCCACCACGATAATGGCAGGCGGTTTTATACGGGCCTCTTTCACTTTTTGCACGATATTGGCAAGCGATCCAGTAACTGACCTGTGTTTGGGCGTAGTGCCCCACCTGATTACTGCCACCGGTGTGTCTGGGCTGCGGCCAAATTTTTGAAGGTTTTCAACTATGTTGGGCAAATTGGTGATACCCATTAGAAACACCAGGGTCCCCACCCCTTTTGCCAGATTCTTCCAATCGATATCGGCCCTTTCATCGTCTTCAAACTTTCTATGGCCCGTAATCAGGGCCACCGAAGCAGTATAAGTCCGGTGAGTAAGAGGTATGCCTGCGTAGGCAGGCACTGCAATGGCAGACGTGACGCCAGGCACGATTTCAAATGGAATGCCTTCTTTACTCAAGATTTGAGCCTCTTCGCCGCCCCTTCCAAAGATGAAGGGATCGCCCCCCTTGAGGCGTGCCACAATCTTGCCCTCTTTGGCCTTGTCAACAATCAACTTGTTAATGGCATCCTGGTCTGCTGCATGTTGCCCAGAACGTTTGCCAACATAAATTTTTTCTGCTGTTTCAGGGGCAAAGGCCAGGACCCTCGAACTGGCAAGCCTGTCATAGATTACTGCGTCGGCCTTGCCCAATATTTCCTTGCCTTTCAATGTAAAGAGGCCAGGGTCACCAGGACCGGCACCTATCAAATATACTTTCCCCATGCTGTTGTCTATTTTTGCCTCTCTTTTATGAGCCATATTTTGTCCGAGATTGTTATTCTGATGAAGGGTGTCACTCTGGAAGGTCAAGGGGCTTTCTCACGCCTGGCCATAGACTTCCATAAGAATTTCTCTTCCGCCGGCTTCAAGAATTGATCGCCCTAACGTTTTCCCAAGCTCTTCTGGAGCATCCACAGGGCCCATCATCTCCTGCTTGATAATGCGTTCACCTTGTTCGTCTGCCACAAGACCTTCAAGGCGCAAAGAATCGTCTTGCAGTTTAGCGAAGGCTCCAATAGGCACCTGGCAGCCACCTTCCAAAGTTTCCAAAAAGGCCCGTTCTGCCTTGACACAGACAGCCGTGGGTTCGTGGTGAATAGCAGCCAAGATCTCTTTCATGGGCTGATCAGCGCTTCGAAACTCTATACCAAGGGATCCCTGCCCAACTGCAGGAAGCATGATATCTTCTGGAATAATCTGTGTTATCTTGTCCTCCAGTCCCAGCCTGCGTAAACCGGAGACGGCCAGGATGATGGCGTCAAATTCTCCTTCCTCCAGTTTTCTGATCCTGGTATCTAGATTACCCCTTAGAGATATACACTCTTTGTCTGGCCAGGCCTTCTTTATTTGAGCCATGCGCCTGAGGCTACTAGTGCCTATTTTTGAGCCCTTGGGCATCTCATCAAAGGAAGAAAACTTGACAGATAAAAAGGCATCTCTTGGGTCTTCCCGTTGTGGGAAAACAGAAACCTCCAACCCCTCTGGAACCTCGGTGGGTACGTCTTTCAGGCTGTGAACGGCCATGTCAACTTCGTTTCTCAAAAGGGCTTCTTCGATTTCTTTGACAAAGAGTCCTTTTCCACCAACCTTTGCCAGGGGGACATCAAGAATTTTGTCGCCCTTGGTCGTTATTTTGACCAATTCCACCTTGCAATCTGGGCATTTCTTTTCGATTTGTTCTTTCACCCAGTTTGATTGTGCCAATGCAAGTTTGCTTTTTCTGGTGCCTAATTTGATGCTTTTTTTCACAGCCAAGCCTATCCTCCGCAAGAGCTGCAGCTTGTGCTGGTGCAGCCGGAGCAGGCCGCCGCAGCCTTTTTGCCTGTGCCAACAAACTTTACACCCGATTTAAAGGCAAAGGCAGACATCTTCTTCTGTACGTCTTTACTGCCGCATTTCTTGCACTTCACATTTTTGTTGGTTCCGAGTATCAGCTCCTCAAATTCTTCACCACATTCCGAACAGACAAACTCATAGATTGGCATAGTATTTTCTCCTGTATTATTAGGTTATCTTTCCAAATAGTGTCGACTAAAAGTAGGACTTTAGCAAGGATTGGTCAAGGATTCAAAAGATGCCTTGGTTCCTGTGCAGCAATCAGTCGTTGCGTCAGTCATCCAAAAAGTTCTTTTTCCACGATGTCGCATAGGAGATGGCCTACAAAAATGTGCACTTCTTGTATCCGTGGAGTGTCGGAACTTTCTGCCTTAATGGCCAAGTCTGCTATTTCAGCAGCAGGGCCGCCATCTTTTCCTGTCAAGGCGATTGTCTTCGCTTCTTTTGCCAAAGCGGTTTTTATGCCCAGCACAACATTTTCTGAAGAACCGCTAGTGCTGATTCCTATTGCCACATCTCCTGCATTGCACATCGCCTCCAACTGTTTCGAAAAGACCTGTTCGTAGCCAAAGTCATTGGATATGGATGTCAATATGGAGGAATCGGTGGTCAAGGCAAGGCCTGGTAAAGGCTTGCGGTCCAGCCTGAAGCGGTTGACCAGTTCAGCTGCCAAGTGTTGTGAATCTGCGGCACTTCCTCCATTTCCAAAAAATATGATCTTGTTTTCATTCTTCAGTGCCTCGATCATCCACAAAGCCGCCAATTCAATCTCCCGCCTGGCCTGACTAATTGTCTTTGAAAAGGCTTCAATGACGCTTTGAACAGATGAATCAACTATCTCCTCAATCGATCCTTTCCTGTTGAGGTTCAATTCCAGTCTCCCAAAACGCTAGTTTTTACCAGGAACATACAATGGGTGAAAAGAACTCAAATCTTCACCCCTTGCTATCAAACTGCCTAGTTTTTCTGCATCTTCCAATGCCGTGGGATGCTTCTTGACCTCGCCTTTTTTTTCAATGCCGCGGTATAAAAGTGCACCCTCAAATTCTGCACTAATGGCATCAAAAAAGTACTTCATAACTCTAAGGACTCCGTCAAAGAGCATTTTGCCTTTGGTGGCACCGAGGCTTAAAAAAAATCCCTTGCGCTCCCGGCCTCCAAATGGCCCTCTTTTTAAAACATATTTCTCAATCCAGCACGCTTGGGACCGTTCCACCAAGGCCTGGGTGTAAGCGGTGATATTGTAAAAAAAGATGGGTGAAGCCACTACCACTATATCAGACTCTTTGATTTGGTCATAAATTGGGGTCATGTCGTCTTCCAGCACACACACTCCAGTTTCGTCACACTGTCCGCATTCAATACATGGGGTGATTCGTCTGCTCATGAGGCTGATTTTCTCTACAGATGCACCTTCGTCTTTTGCTCCTTTCACGAATGCGTCCAGCAATATGTCGGTATTCCCGCCTATGCGCGGAGACCCATGGAATGCGAGTATGTTCATGATGCATCTCCTGACATGGATTTGATATGAAGATGAAGATTATACGGTCAAGGCCTTTTTGGGAATAGCCAAAGCCAATTTCGAAAAATTGTTCCTTGTTCTCAATTGAAGATTTTTCGAGGAGTTTCAAAGAGGAAAGGGGCCATCATTCGGCCCCTTTCCAAGTGCATTTTTTGGAAGCCTATTTGATGCACGCAGCCCTCACCTGTTTGAGGTCTGTTTCTCCCATCAATATTTTCAAAATACCATCTTGTTTGAGGGTGAGCATGCCGGTTTTCATGGCATGGTCGCGTATATCTCCCACTGGGCTTTTGTTTTGGATCAACTTTCTCATCTGGTCATCTGAGGTCAAAAGTTCATGTATGGCCATTCTTCCTTTGTAACCAGTCTCATTGCACGCCAGGCAACCCTTTGGCCTGTAAAAGGTGGCTTTTTCAATATCTTCCATTGTCAAAGGGTGTGCAGGATGATGGCCGAATTCCTTTATGAGTTGCTTCTTTTCTTCATGCTCAGGCTCATATTTCTCTTTGCAGTTGGGACAGAGCCTCTTCACTAGCCGTTGAGCCAAGACACCCAACAGTGCATCAGCGAAATTGAATGGGTCCATTCCTATGCCAAGGAGCCTTGTAACCGTTTCCGGCGCAGAATTGGTGTGCAAGGTGGAAAAGACGAGGTGACCAGTTAAAGATGCCTCGATAACGGTTTCGGCTGTTTCCTCATCCCTGGTCTCGCCAACCATTATTACGTCAGGGTCGGCCCTCAAGAAGGCCCTCAGCACTTTTGCAAAAGTGAGTCCGATACCAGGCCGGACCTGCACCTGCCTTAAGCCGTCCTGGACAATTTCCACTGGATCTTCAGCAGTCCAGATCTTCTTTTCCGGCCTGTTTATATATCCGAGGGCAGCATGAAGAGAAGTGGTTTTACCAGAACCTGTTGGCCCAACCACCAGAATGAGACCATATGGCATCTCCAAGAGCTGTTTAAAGGTGCTCAAATTGTGGTCTAAAAGCCCGATTTTGTCCAAGGGCATGGCCTCAGAAGAGGCAAGGATACGGAGCACTACATCCTCATTGTTTTCAGTAGTGGGAAGGGTGGCTACGCGAAGTTCGATGCTCTTCCCAGAGCGCATCCTGAATTTGATCTTGCCGTCTTGTGGGAGCCTCTTCTCTGCTATGTCCAGGTTGGCCATGATCTTTATCCTGGAAACCAAGGCCCTTTTGTAATTGTAGGGGATGGTTTGATATCGCAGACAATCGCCATCTATCCTGTAACGCACCTGCACACCCCGTTTTCCAGTGAGTGATTCAAGGTGTATATCTGACGCATTTTTTCTGTAAGCATCGTCAATAATTTTATTTGCTATTTGCACCACTATGTTGTCTGCATCTGAGGCAAGGCCCTCTTCTTCCTCATCCACATCCTCGTCGTCAACCAGTTCCAGCTGATCGAAGACATCTTCGTCCCCATCGTCCAGGGAATATTTTCCATAGAAATAGTCAATAAATTTTTCTATATCTTCTTTGAGGGCCACGGCGAACTCAAAGGAATTTGCCTTCAATACCCTACGGATATCATCGATCTTTCTCAAATCATGGGGATTGTCAAGCGCAACTATTATGGTGCCAGCATGTTCCCTGATGGGGGCACAAACCGTGTTCCTGAAGAAGTGTTCCTTGATTCCTTGAATGCAGGATGGTGTAGATCCAGCCTCAAGTTCATTGAATTCCACAAACGGGCAGCGGTAGTACTCGCTGAGGGAACGGCCCAAATCAGGTTTTGTGATGCCAAAGTGGTTGAGCAAGACTGATTCAATGGTCTTTTTTTGCTGCTTCGCAAGTTTTCTTGCCTCGTCGAGCTGGTTTTCCGTAAGTTTCTCTGTTCTTATCAGATAGTAAAATCTTCCGTACCGCTGAGCTGATTGTGAAAGTTCCTCAAGGCGTGCAGATGCATTGCGGAAATTGGGGTCAATGGCTGCAATTTGTTCGAGGGCCTCAATGGCATCTGGAATAGCTCCAATCTGTTCCTGTGTAAGCGCAAGCTGGTAAAGGATATCAAGCCGTTCTGAATCCTCCAGATTTCCATCTTCAAGGGCCGCTTTGAAATGATCTGCAGCTTCGAAAGGGATTTCGAGGGCCAAACAGCATTCTGCAATCTTAGTGTGCACCTTGCCAGGGTTCCAGCCCAAGTCAGCCAGGTCTTTCAGCTCTTCCAAGGCTTCTTTGTGAAAACCAGCTTCAATAAGGCCAAGGCTGTTGTGAAAGAGGCTTTCTGGGTCTTTCGGGGCCGAAGTGTCTGGCTGGTGGATGGACTTCCCTCCATCCTTTTCTGCTCCTTCAATCGCCGCGAGCCTTTTTTCTATCTTCTCTTTCAGAGAGAGATCAAGCAGATCTTGGTCCAGCACAGACTTGTAGATGGCCGCTGCCTCTTCGATAAGGCCTTGGCTGTAATAAAGTTCTGCCTCTTGTAGCCTTGTCTCTATGTCTTGCAATTCGATATCCAAAGCTGGATTTGCGGGATTCATGGCAGCACTCCTAATTCGATCCGCTGCTCAAGCTTTCAATTGTTACCAAATCAAAGTCCTTGTCCTTGGAGGGACTCAAAAGCTGCGGCTCATCATCAAGAAAGACCACCGCCCCCTTGTTGTTTTTGAACAAGACCAATCCCCACTCCTTTTTGCTTAATGAAGGATTCTGTTCCTGGTCTCCGATTTCCTTGATGGGAAGCGCAAGTTTTTGCAATGCCTTGTTATCTAGGCTTGCAAGTTCCCCAGACACCATTTTTGACAATTTGGACCACGGCCATTTTTTGAGCATCGTCAGAGGGAAGGAACCCATCTTTTTAGCTTTTTTCATCATCTTGGAAGATGCCTTGAATTGGCAGCATACCTCCACAGGCAAAAATGCCACCCGGTTTCCTGCACAAGTTCCCATTAAAAGCTGCTCTGGCTCGGCACTGTCAATGGAAGTGGGGCATGATTCCTTGTGTGAATTAGTTTCAGATGCATGTTCGCTTCCTCGTCTCGAAGGCTTTTCCACTTTTACCGGCACAAATTCTGCCCCAACCATGTGGCACAGCTTTTCGCGTTCAGATTCCAGTGTGGTCCTCAGTCCATGCAGTAATTTGTAGAGTTTTTCCAGCCCCTTTCTGTCAGCCAGCAGCGCTTCCACCGGAGCTATTTTTTCAGTGGACTGTTTCAACACCTCCAGGTGCTCCTTGATTTCTGGAATGACCGTGCGACCAATTTTTTTGGAATCACCGTCTGGTATTGCGGTTATGGCTGCAGCATCGAGTTCCAAGAGTTCGGCGCTTTCATCTTCCTCCATAGTGGCTTCTTGAGGAATAGCTTCATGGCGGAGTTTTTCAGTCTCGCCTATATCTGCCGACATTTCGGCCTCTGCATCCCCCTTAGGTTCAATGACGGCCTTTTCCAAGGCTTTGATGGCAGCTTCTGCTGCATGGGTCGATGCAGGGCCTTTTTCTGTTTCGTTCAGGCTAGCTTCCAGCGCCTGCAGCCCTAGTTTCAAAGCGGGTAAAATAGAGCCGCCCAGGTCCTCAGGAGAAGATTTCAGCTTGGTGAGCGCCTTGTCCATAAGCTTTGATATCTTGGCTATCTCATCTGGAAGTTCATCCATCGATTCCCTAATGGTATTGCTGAATATATCAATACTTTCCGGAGTAACTTCCCATTCCAGGGTCATCATGTGTTCCTGAAGCTTGCTCAACCAATCTTTTGGCAAGGCCGTTGAGCTTTCGCCCTCTGAAGGTTGCTCAGATTCAAGCTCAAGAGTCAGATCCAGCTCTACGGAATCTGCTGCTTCGTCTGACGAGGCTTCAGGCACAACAGGCTCTGGTTCCAATTCAAGTTCAAAGGCCTCTTCACCACTCAGGGTTGGAGTGACCTCTTTCACTTCGTTTGTGATAGGGTCAATCTCTATTTTTTTTGCTGGATTGAACAATGAATCAATGGTGCCTTCTACTTCTTCAGTAAATGCGTTGATTTCATCTAGTTTTTTTTCTTGATCCATGGAGGGCTTCTCCTGTTTAAAAATGTTATATGTCAGCAAGCAAATGCTTTTTTACGACATACCTTATGGTGTTTTTGCTGATCTCCTTAAGGGTTTCAAACACGCCTATTCCCTTGGTTGCCGTAGCCTCAAAGGTGATAGCATTGAGCTCACTGTTCAGATCAGATTCAAGTTCCTCTATACTAAGTGTAGGGATTGCTGAGTTTGCCAAATCCCGTTTGTTGTATTGAAGAACTAAAGGTATCTCCTCAATGCTCAAGCCATATTCTGTTAAATTCTTTTTGAGGTCACCAAAGCTCTCTATGTTTTTTTCCCGTCTGACTCGCAAAGAATCGGCAACGAATACAACACCGTCTACACCTTTTAAGACTAGTTTGCGCGTGGCCTCGTAAATGGTCTGTCCTGGGACCGTATATAGTTGGATGCGGACATCGAAACCATTAACCTTGCCTAGATTGAGCGGCAGGAGGTCGAAAAAGAGAGTTCTGTCGCCTTTTGTTTCGATGGTAAGCATTTTCCCGCGCACACCATTATTCATGGCGTTGTAAATATAGAGGAGATTTGTGGTCTTCCCGCCCCGTCCAGGTCCATAATAGACAATTTTGCAATGGACCTCTTTTCTGCTGAGATCAATTAATGCCATATCAGCTGTCCAATCCGAAAATTTTTTCTATTGCCTTGGTCAATTGTGAGACTCTCAATCTAACGAGTCCAAGTGCCACCTCGTCACCAAAAATGGTAACTAAGATCAACCTCGGCCCCACCCTGGCAAAATGAATACTATCTTTTTTGCCTTTGTGAAACAGTAAAGAGAAATCATCTTCACCTATAAGGCGGGCTATCTCAGAGGTTGCCCCAAAGTTGGCTGCAGCCAGGGCTGCCAGAGCAGTTGTGTCAAAACGACGGGCATCCTGGCCGCAATTGGCCACAACATTTCCAGCATCGTCTATCAACAATACTGTGTGTACGCCTGCCTTTATCAGGGCGTTTTCTATCTGCTGCCTTGCCTCTTCCAGGACTGGAGCAGTGAGAACAAGGTCATTCATGGGATCTCCTCATAATGTTTGCTCGAAATGTGATGAAAACCCTTGTTTCAGGTCGCGGCCTGAATTTGTTTTTTAAAATTCTAAGTTTCTTATCGACTGAAGCAGTGGGAAGTTTAACCATTCTGTTCAAAATCAAGTTCTGGAAAGAAGATGACGATGAATTTTCTAAAAAAGGCCCTGTAGAGGCCTATAGGGGTAGCTATGACATTGCGTATAGATCAACGCCTGGAGAAAATCGAGGATCTTCCAACAATTCCCCACACCTTGCAGAAGGTATTGAGTTCTTTAGATGAAGTCAGCACTTCAGCCAAAACGTTGGAAGAGATAATAAGGACTGATCCTGTAATGGCTGCCAAGGTCCTGAGGTTGGCTAATTCACCTTTGTACGGGGCATCAGGCGAAGTGAACAGTATAGACAGGGCAGTGGTGCTGCTTGGTTTTGAAGAAGTGAAAAATTTGGTAATCGGGCTTTCCTTGACCAGCAGCTTCTCTGGAGATCTAGGAGTAGAGGGGTTAGAGGCCAATGCTTTATGGGTTCACGCCATTGCCGTTGGCACAACAGCAAAGATGTTGGGAACCAGAATTGAAGGAGTAGATCCTGAAGAGCTGTTTACCGCCGGTCTCATCCATGACATTGGCAGATTTGTTATGTGTCTCCACTTTCCGCAAGAGACCAAGGAACTTATCGAAATTTGCAAAAAAAGGGGATGCCCCTTGGCAAAAGCTGAACTCGAATATGGCTTGTCGCACAGTGAGATCGGTGCCTATTTGGCCACCAAATGGGGACTGAGCGATCAGATCATAAGCATTGCGCGGTATCACCATTTCCCCAAGAGCGCTGGGCCGGATGCGCTGGTCGCCTATATCGTTTTCTTGGCAGATATGCTCTGTCATAAACTTCAACTTGGTTGGGGAGACATAGGACAGAGCCAAAACGAAAAGATATTGGTGCCCAAGGCAATAGGCATCTCTCCAGAGGCGGTAAAAGAGGTTGCTTTGGAGTTGAAGGCCTCAAAAGAAAAAATAGAAAAAGGTTGGGGGAGTCTTATTGATTGAGCAAATGGATATATGGAGAATTCAGTAGAAAGCCCAGAAAAGATCCGCACCCTGATCGTCGACGATGCAGCCTTCATGCGCAGGGCCCTTGTAACTATTTTAAGTAAAGACAAGGAGATAGAAATCGTTGGTGTGGCCAAGCATGGAAAGGATGCTCTCGAAGCCATAGAAGTGCTTGATCCCGATGTGATAACTCTGGATGTGGATATGCCTGTAATGGACGGTATCACTGCCATAAGACACATAATGGTGAGGCAGCCTAGACCGGTCATTATGGTGAGTGCACTGGCAGAAAATGGCCGGATTGCGTTGGAAGCCCTGCGGCTTGGCGCGGTGGACTTCTTCCCAAAGCCCTCTGGCACAATTTCCACAGACATTGAACACCAGGGAGATGAGATCAACACCATTATTAAAAGGGCTGCCAAAATAAACAGGCAGGCAATTGTTCGGGCCAGGTGGAAAAAACCAGGGGAAAATAAAGCCGCGGCAGGAGGCTCCATGCCGGAAAAAATTTTGCTCCTTTGGGCTGCCGGTGGCGGATGCACTTCATTTATAAGGTTTTTGGGAAATGTTCCAGTAAGTCATCAGGCCTGCGTGATCGTGGTGCAGGATATTCGAGGTCTTGCCCTATCATCATTTGCTGCGGAATTGAACAACCATGTGGCCTGGAAGGTTGTGACAGCAGAACAAAGAACATTGGGGGGCGGAGAATGTTTGCTCCTGGCTGGCCATAACTATGAAATAAAACCAGGCAAAAGGAACATGGAGGTCATTGCACAAAAGGCAGCAGGAAAAAACAAAGGGGCGAGGCTGATAAAGCTGTCAAAGGGTCACAAACACGAAATCCAATTCATTTTTTTGTCTGGACGCTCTGATGATGATGTAAAGTTCATGAAATCTTTTGTAGAGAACGGTGTTTCCACCAAAATCTTGGATCCAAAGTGTTCGGTTTCAGACTGGCTCTGCGATCAGGCAGTCAAAGAAGGGCTTGGCCCATCACTTCCTGAAGTTCAATTGTGGAAGAGCGCATCAGTGTTCATGCGCTCCCAAAAACGAAAATCAGATCAGGCAGGAAAAAAAGATGCATTCTAAAACCAATAAAAAGGTGAAGGAAGGGCAAAAAAACAGAATCAGGACTCTAGTTGTAGATGATTCGCCACTCATGTGCAGGGTTGTGTCAGAGATATTAGACGAAGATGGGGGCTTCGAGGTGGCAGGACAGGCACTGAACGGGAAAGAGGCCCTTAAGATGCTTGCTTCCCAGGAATTTGATCTTTGTACGCTAGATGTCCACATGCCTGGAATGAACGGGCTCACGGTGCTGAAACACATCATGATCCGCTATCCGACACCTACCTTAATGGTAAGTGCCTTTACTGCCGACGGTTCCAAAATCACCTTCGACGCCCTCCGTTACGGCGCTGTAGATTTTTTTCATAAACCTTCACGCGACAATGGCAAAAGTATGTCCGAACAAGGAGATCTTTTGTGCAAGAAGGCCAAGGACGTTGCAAGGGTACAGTTGGATGCGGCCCAATATTTGAGACTCAAAACCAGTTGCAATACCTCATGCAAGAAGAAAAAGAATCGTACAACTGACTCCATTGTAATCATGCATGGTGGGACCGGTTCATATGCCTCTATGCTGAACCTCTTGCCTACCATGGGAAAGACACCCTTAAGTCCTGTGATAGTCTCCATGGCAGTAGATCAGGAACATTTAGATGCGTTCGTAAAATATCTGCGCAGTTACGTGCCGTTCAATATTTTCAGTGCTTCGGCTTTACAGGAGATCAAGCCAGGATCCGTGTATTTTATATCAAAGGAACAGGCAGGAACTTTTGACTACAAGAAAGGGCAATTGGTTTTGGAGACCGCTCCAAGGGCCGATTTGAATGAAAAAGAAGGCGGAATAGATTTACTGCTTTTTTCTGCAGCCGAACATTTTGGGGAAAAAGCTTTGGCACTATTCCTTTCGGGTGAAAATTGCCAAGGCATATCAGGGGCCAAAGAGGTGCTTCGTTCAAAAGGAACGGTTCTGGCTCAAAAACCTGAAACGTGTTTGAGGCCCGACCTCTCCAGGGCGGTTTTGCACCAAAAAAAGGCGGGAGCTGCCACCTTGCCTGAACTGGCAACAAAGGCAGCGTGTTGGTCTTAGGCCATGCTGACAGCAGGTGAAAATCAAGTGGAAGCCAGGGCAGTGTTTGATGGCATAAAAGATAAACATCAAGAGCCTGAAAAGGGATTTGACGCCTTGCTGCATGATGTTTCCCTGCCTGACCTTATTCAGTTTATCTGCCTCGAACGGAAACCGCGTGAGTTGAAAGTCCGAAGCGGACTGAAAGATGGAGGGCTTTTTTTTGACAATGGTGAAATAGTGCATGCTTATGCGGAATCAATGGTTGGAGTCGATGCTTTTTATGAAATTTTGTCCTGGTCCGGGGGAAGTCTGACCCTGCAACACGGATCGACGGATCAGAAAACCATCGACCTTCCCTGGAGCTTTCTGGTAATGGAGGCGGCCAAGAGAATCGATGAAGGCGGACTCTCAGAACCTCAAACGGCAGAGCCACAGCCAGAATCCGAGCTAGACACGTGCAAGGTATTAATAGTAGATGACTCTGAACTCTTCCGCAGGGAATTGCAAAATATTCTGACTGATATCGGCAACATTGAAGTGATGGCTACCGCTTCAAACGGCAAGGCAGCCTTGGAAATTTTAGAAACAGAAAAACCTGATTTGATAACCTTGGATGCAAATATGCCGGTTATGGGCGGTGATTTGGCCCTCAAACATATCATGGTGAAGTCTCCTGCTCCTGTGCTGCTCGTGAGCGGTTTGAGCGCTCATTCCTTTGGTAATCTGATGGATTTCATAAGGCTTGGAGCTATTGATTTTCTTCCAAAGCCCGAAAATCCAGAAGACAAAGAGCTTTTTGTGGAACGGTTGCGTTCATGTACCAGACTTTTTAGTCAATTCTATGTGGACAGGCTGAGAAGGTCCCGGGCGCCAAAGCCTCCAGTTCTGAAGGCCAGGCCAGGCCTTCCTGCAGAAAAACTGCTCATAATGAATGGTGGTTGGGGCGGTCTGTTGGAGACGCTGAAGATCGTTCCATCCCTTACAAAGGCCCCTTCTTTTTCCGCCATAATAATGCTTGATATCTATCCAAGACTTCTGGAGCCTGTGGCCAAATATTTGGACGCCTATTCCATGCACACCGTGGCGCCTTTGCTGGCAGGTGGGCCACTTCTTGAATCACAACTGTGGATCAGCTGCTCCGGGGAGCCCTTGGAGGTGATAGGGGACGCCGATGGTAGGGCAGTGCGGGTATCCAGGGGAGCACAAAGACAAAATTTAACTGAAGTGCTTTCTTCTGCCTTAAATGTATATGGAGAACAGCTTTATTTACTCTTTGTAAGTGGATCCGAGCCTATAGATGATACGATTGCACAGAAAATAGTTACCGCAGGTGCCACGGTGCTCATCCAGGATCCGGCAACAGCCCTCTACCCGGCACCTTTGGAAGAACTTGAACGTCTATTTGGCGATCACGCCGAAGTGGTTTCATGTGAAGAAGTTTGCACCTTTTGTGAACGGATCTTTAGGGAATGAAAAGGGGGTATCCATGGCAGGGGTTATCATTGTGGATGATTCTAGTTTCATGAGAAAGCGGATAGCCCAAAGTCTAAAAAATGCGGGATTTGAAATTGTAGGCCAGGCATCGGATGGTGCTGAAGGCTTCAGGTTATATAAAGATGTTCGGCCAGACTACGTAGTGATGGATGTGACCATGCGGGGTACCGATGGCATCGAAGGGGCGGCCATGATCAAAGATTATGACCCGGATGCCAGGATCATATTCATGAGCCTCATGAGTGACCCCGCAGTGAAAGAAAAGGCTCTTGCTCTCGGCGCCGTCGGGTTCATTGGCAAAGATCAGAAAGAACAGTTAATAGCCCTTATGTCTGGAAGCGGGGAATGAAAATGGAAAAGATAGACAAAGAACTCCTGCATGAATTCTTGGTGGAGGTTGGAGAAAACTTGCAAGAATTGGAACCAAACCTCCTGTTGCTGGAAAAAGACAGCGACAATCCAACACTAATAAATGATTGCTTCAGGAATCTGCACTCCATAAAGGGGGCAGCTGCATATATGGGCTTTCAAAGAATGTCCAAAGTTGCCCATACCTTGGAGAACCTTTTTGATAAAGTGCGCCAAGGAGCGTTGTCATTCCATGAAGAGGCGGTTGACTTGGTCTTCGACGGAGTAGATTTGATAAAAAAGTTGTCAAAGGAGATAGAAGGGGATGGCTCTGAAAATAGTCCCATTGAAGAAATAATTTCACGGGCTGAAAAGATTTTGGATGGCCCTGAAAAAAAGAACGTAGTATCCGAAGAAGCCTTAGAGTCGTCGTCAGTTGGATCAGATGATGATTCCGAGCTATTGGAGATTTATGCCGACGAAATGAGGGGCCTGTCTACAAGGCTGATGGACGTTGTGAATCGCAAAGACTGTTCAGCTTCGGAAGTCAAAGAGATCCTTAAAGATATGCAAAGGGTGACCCATTACGTGGGATATGATCCCCTTATGCCGCATATAAAGGAAGCCATAGACTTTGTGGATAATTCGGCTTCTTCAGATATCGAGTCGGCAATGTCTAAGCTGCTTGAACTGCTTGGTGGCCCGTTGCAGGAGTGCCTCGATATATCAATTCACGATATTCAAAAAGACGGCTCTTCAGAAAAAGAAGATATCTTTTCTGAAGAAGACGAAGAGCTATATCAGATTTTTCTTGAGTATGCCTTGGAAGTTGCTCAGCCATTGGCCCAGATACCAAAGACGTTTTCATCACAGTGGGCGACGGAATGCCAAGTGGCCTTGGAAAAATTGCGCACTTCTGCAAGGTATATGGACTATGGTGAGGTGGTGGCCATTCTTGATGAATGGGGCGAAAGGCTTGTCGAGCTTCTGTCAGTACATGATGTCGATCCAGGATTTGACCCAACAAGGTTTCTTGAACTGTGGGCCAGAATCAAGGAATTGCTGCCAGGGATTGGGAAGTTGGAGCAAATCAACAAAGAATCTTGCGAAGCAAAATCGGTCCATGAAAAAGCTGCCACTGAACCAGATCCCGAAAAGATGACATCTGGATTGGAAGAGGCCTTTGATAAAATGTTTGATGAGCCTGAGACGGATGAACCTGGTGGAGGCGACAAAATATCAGATGCCTTTGAGCAGATGGAGCCAAAAACCTTGGTTCAGCCACCAGCTGGATCTCTGACGTCAAGTAAAAAGACTGTCTCATCCATCAATGCCTCCACAGTCCGCATGGATCTCAACAAAGTTGAAGAATTGCTGGCCAGTGTGGGGGAGCTGGTGGTGTTGCGTTCAGGCATGGCCCAGCTCTATGAGGAACTCAAGGCCCTTTACAGGCACCTCCAGGAACAAAAAATCTTGAGACACAATGAATTGAAGCCACTAAAGCATCTGACTGTGAGAATGGGGGAGCAGGTCAGTGGATTGACCAGGACAGTAAACAAACTTCAGGAGGGAGTCATGTCTATGCGCATGCTTCCTGTACGGCATCTTTTTGACCGCTATCCGCGAATGGTCAGGGACCTGGCCAAGAAACTGGGGAAAGAGGTGGAGTTGAATATCATCGGAGAGGAAACACGCCTTGACAAGCGGCTCATTGAAGAAATTGCAGATCCTTTGATGCATATCATCCGAAATGCCATGGATCATGGCATAGAATCCCCTGAAGAAAGGAAAAAGATTGGCAAACGGTCAACCGGCACCATTGATCTCATGGCCTTTCAAGAGGGAAATTTCGTAGTTGTTTCGGTAAAGGACGACGGAAGAGGGCTTGACCGGGAGAGCCTCATAAGCAAAGCGGTGCTCCAAGGCTTGATGGACAAAGACTATGCAAAGACTTTGCCTGATGAAAGAGTGTGGGAGCTTATTTTCCTGCCAGGCGTCAGTACAGCTGATGGAGTGTCTGAGACATCTGGCCGCGGTGTGGGGATGGACGTAGTAAGGCACAATATCGAAAAGATAGGTGGCAGCATCCAAGTGCAATCCATTCCTGGAAATGGAACGCAGATTCAGCTCAGGATTCCCCTTACATTGGCCATTATCAAGGCATTGCTTGTGCAGGTGGGTAATCAAAAGCTGGCCATTCCTCTAAATTCAGTGAAGGAGGCCATCAGGGTCAGGAATGGGGACGTAAGTTCAGTGGAAGGGTTTGACATTATCTCGTTGAGGCAAAGCACTTTGCCTCTGATTCGGTTGTCAAAGGTCTTCAGGGGGGCAGGCTTGCCTTCCAAACAGGACAAAATATTCGTAGTGGTGGTAAAACATGGAGAAATTGAGGCGGGACTGGCTGTCGATCGGCTGGTGGGCCAGCAAGAGGTGGTGATTAAACCCCTTGCTGACTACCTGACAGATCAACCGGGTTTTGCAGGCGCCTCTGTGCTCGGTGACGGTTCCATTGCGTTGATCATAGATTTGGCAGCCGTGCTGCAGCGTGCAAAGGCCTTTGTCGCCCGACAAAGGGACTTCTTGGAGAAGATGGCCATACAAGAAGACGTAAACAATATCACTTTTCACTAAAAACGGGGAAGAAATTTAGGAAAAGAATGGTCGGGGCGGAGGGATTTGAACCCCCGGCCCTCTGCTCCCAAAGCAGATGCGCTACCAGGCTGCGCTACGCCCCGACTTCAAGGCCAGCAAAATTACCACAACGGTTGGAAGTAATCAAGGCCGTAAAATGTTGATCAAAGCGCATCCATCTACATGGCCAGGCTGTACAAGGGCCAAATTTTATTTTTCTTCAGGACCATTTCCCTGTGTTTTTTTGATATGCCAGATCGGTTTTCCGTCTACTGTTTTAATCTCTTTTGCCCATAATTCCTCTACAATGTTAACCACTTTCATTGGCAATGGAACATAATGCAGTTTCAAAGCCATGTCTGCTCCATTCGTGTAACACCAGTGGAAGAAATCCAAGGTAATCCTTGCGGTTTCAGGATCTTTTTGAATCTTGTGCATCAAAATAAACGAAGCCCCCGTTATGGGCCACGTATTCTTTCCAGGCTGGTTTACTAAAACCACCGCCATTCCGGGTGTTCCAGCCCAATCGGCATTTGCAGCCGAGGCCTGAAAGCTTTCAATGCTAGGCAGGATAAAATTTCCTTCCTTGTTCTTTAATGCGATAGGCTTAAGCTTGATTTGAATGGCATAGGCATATTCAACATATCCAATTGCGCCTTTAACACTTCTTACATAGGCAGCCACCCCTTCGTTGCCTTTGCCGCCATATCCCGTGGGCCATTTGAGGGCCTTGCCAGCCCCTACTTTTTGAGCCCATTCTTCACTTACAGTACTTAGGTACTTACTGAAAATCCACGTGGTGCCAGATCCGTCAGATCGGTGGATGACCCTAATACGCCTGTTCGGTAATTTGACGCCCGGATTCATTTCGACAATGCGTGGGTCATTCCATTTCTGGACCTTGCCCATAAAGATGTCTGCCAGGGTGTTGCCGTCAAGTTTCAACGTGTTTTCGCCAATTTCTTTAAGATTAATAACTGGCACAACGCCTCCTATAATCATCGGAAATTGAACTAAGCCAGCCTTTTCCAGTTCTGCAGCCTCCAAAGGTGCATCCGAAGCGCCGAAATCCACGGTCTTTGCCTTAATTTGCCTTATACCGCCTCCAGATCCGATTGACTGGTAGTTGATCCTAATGCCAGTGAGCTTGGAATATGCATATGCCCATTTCGAATAAACGGGATATGGGAATGTTGCTCCTGCACCAGATATTATCTTTCCGCCAATGGCGTATTGGAGAGGAAGTATGAAGAGCATTAAGGTCCCCACCAAAAAAGCAGACAATGATTTTTTCATTGTAACCTCCCGTGATTGTGAAGAAATATTGAATTACACACTATTTGCCATCCACCTTCTGGATATAAGCTAATATGATTTTTCGTAATGTAAATAGCTTGCAGGTTAACGGCTATCCAGTGCCAATGCTATTCCACCACCACAAAATCGAGTAAAAAATAAGTGTGAACGGAAATTGCATGCAAAAAAATTTTAAAGCGGTAAAGGAATGGATTTGAAACTAAATCCCGACTGATTGGAAGATTTAAATGGTGCTATATTGAGAATGAGAAAACTGTGTGTTGTTATATCGCCATTTTTTGATACTAGGTGGTGAAAATTGGCCGTTAATTACTTGTGAACTTTAGTGCAATTAGTTGTGTTTATGTATGTGATTTATCGCACAGGCTTATGTAGATAAAATCGCTATCTAATAAGAATTTAACGGAAAAAAGGATTGCCTTATATTAATTTAGTGATATAATCTGCATAGCTATAATTAAATAGTTAAAAAAGAAAGGAGGGTCGGGACCGCCAATCAATGCATTGACAAAAACTAGTTTTGAAAAACCATTGTTATTAAAGCTCATCGAAACGAGGAATCAGGGTTTAAGAAGTCAATAATAAAGTCAATTTCAAAACAGGGCAGGAGGTTTAAAAATGAAGCTTAAGACCAAGATGTTGCAAATCTGTTTTGCATTCATCGCTGTAATTGTGTGGACATCAGCATCCTGGGGAGGAGGCGCAGTGGACACTGCAGAAATGGCTGCCGAGCTGGCAAGGCTCAAGTGTCAGAACAGCGCTCTTCTGGAGAGGTTGGACGAATTAGAAAAGAAAATTGGTGCAGTGGCTGAAAAGAAAGAGGCCAAAAAGGCAAAAGGTATCGTGTTCAAGGCTCATGGAAGCATGGTCAACTTAGTTGGCGCAAGTGACAATGCCATGCATTTCAAGCCGCATCAGAAGAGCGGCGGAACAGATTTCTTTGCATATAATGGTAATGCCGCAAAGATCAAAAAATATGATCCAGAACTAAGCAGCCATTTTGGAATTTCAAAAGCTCGCTTGCGTTTTGAAGTAGGAACCGCAGATGGCTTGGCCAAGTTTGTTTATGGTCTTGAATTTGGTGCTTACAATTGGGGTAACAAGGATAAAGGCTTTGGTTTGTCTGGAGACGGCCTCACCCAGGAAACGAGGTTTGGTTATGCACAGTTTGCAGTGCCTAAGGTCAAGGGCAATTTCATACGCATTGGTCTTCAACCCACCAAGATCAATCATTGGGTGTGGACAGAAACGGCTCCTGGCATCACCTATCATGGCAAATCTGGCGCTTTGAAATATATGCTCGGTTGGTACAGGGCTGAGGATGACAAAGGTGAGTTCATCAGATTTGATAATGAAAGACAGAATGACTACTATGTAGTAAAAGTTGATGGCAAAGTGGCCCCAAGCTTCAAACTCGGCGGTTTTGCCATTTATGAAGACCAGGGCGCCGAGACTGCCGTTGGCGGTGACACCTACAATGGTCACTATTATTATGTGGGTTTGACTGGTAAAGGAAGCAGCGGCCCAATCTTTGGAAACTTCGATCTGATCTATCAGGGTGGTGACATTGATTTTGAAGACAAGGCCCTTGATGATCTAGACCGTTCTGCCTATCTCCTCAACGGTACAATCGGCTATAAAGTCAGCGATCAGGCAAAAGTTTATTTCAATGCCCTTTATGTTAGCGGTGACGACGATCCTAATGACGAAGATGCTGACAACTTCGATGCTATCGACGTGGACGTCAAGATTGGCATAATGTTCTTCAAAGACAGCTATCTGGCTGCAGCTGACCGTTTCTACTCAGATGCTCCATACATATCTGACAAAGGCCTTATCAACCTGGCTCTTGGCGGTGAATACAAATTTGATGCAGCCAATCACCTGAGGCTTGCAGTGCGCATGCTGAAGACTGCTGAAGATCTGGTGTCCGGCACTAAAGAGGAAGACGACCTAGGAACAGAGTTAGACCTTTGGTACACCTATAAATACAACAAGAATTTGGCCCTGCGCCTTGAAGCTGCCTATCTCTTTGCTGGCGACGCTACAGAAGAAATCTTGGCCAGCGATGGTGACGGTGATGACTTCTATTATGTTGGGGCAGGCATGAAGTTCAAATTCTAAAGCTGGCTCTAAGCCATATAGTAAAGTAATATTGGGCTGACCAGTTTTCATGCTGGTCAGCCTTTTTATTTTGATTTCGAGATTTGGAGGCCCAGGCTTTGAAGGTTTGTTTCACTAGAGGCTTATTCGTAACAATATTCATTTTGACTTTCGTGGTTGCCTGGAATGCACACTCTGCGCCAACACAGGCATTAAAGGACATTTCACAACTTGAAAAAGATCTCTCTTTAATGGAAGGCCGGATAATTTACCAAGAAACCGGCGTATATATGTTAAATAAAGGACTCGATCAAGGGGTGAAAAAGGGTGACCTTTGGATTGTCTATGCCAAAGGTCATGCAATAAAAGACCCGGCAACCGGGCGCTTGTTGGGTAGTTCAAGTCCACCTCTAGCTTTTGCAATAGTTGTGGACGCCGAAAAGAATTATTCCACACTCCAACTAGTCTGTATAAGACCAGGCTGCAAGATCGTTAATGGGCTGTACGCAAAGAGATACAAGGGTATTCCCGCCTATTTTTATGACAAGGATGGCCGATACCGTCCACTTTACGAGTGGGCAAGGATGAAGCTTTCCCATTTGGACTGGACTTGGTATCAACAGATAGTAGACGAGTCAGAAATACAGCAAGAAGATCATGCAGTTATTTTTGTGGCCCATGGCGGACGTCTCACGCTGTGGAGCGGAAAGGAAGTAACCGGTCTGTATAAGATACCCCAATCGTTAGTGGAAAAAAGCGAGCTATTTCAACCTACTCAGTATGCTACCCCCGCAATCAAAAAAAGGACAGATTACCGGGTTGATACCTATGATCACATGGTTGTAAGCATGGGTATTGTAAAAAACAGCGAGGGCCCATTTCTGGTCTATTTGGCTAATCAGACCCTTTATGCCAGATCTCTTGACAGCTTGAGAAACTATACTTTTGTCTACAAAGGCTTTGGTCAGCCTTTGAATATCTCTGTTGGGCCTAACGGCCTTTTGGCATTCAACATTTTTGACAAAAAGGAGGGTATGAAATCCAGGATAGTAAAGCTGGAAAAAGGAGGATTCAGGACAATTTCAAAAGATATCGATTATATTTTAGGCTTTTTCGATACTGACCTCGATCTCGAGCCAGACACACTCTACGCCCAGAATTGGGATGATGAATCATTTTGGGGAGCTGGTGTTTACAAGTTTGATATCAGAGGGGGAAAGCTAACCAATCAAAAGAAAGTCAAAATGCCAGATGATTTCAAGATATTTGGCTCTTTTTATTCTGATTTAAATGGAAACGGGAAAAAGGAGATTGGCTATTACAATCGAAAAGGCCGTCTTTGCTTGGTTGAAGAAGGGAAACAGATATGGGAGTCTTCCATACGGATGGACGGTTCTATTCAAGTGGTCCAATTTGACAATCCGGATGATCCCGAGCTTCCTGTTCCAGACAATAAACCAGTTTGGCCAACTCCTGCCTTGATCCAAGGCACGGAACGCCAGGCAGTGGCCGTGCCTGTAAACAGCAGCGATATGTGGGGTGCGGTTGGCGGTGCTCCAGATGAGGGAGATGTTCGTATGCTATATTTCACAAAGGTGCGTTTCCTCTTCCCATCGCTTCCTTACAACTTTGGCGGTCCCGTGCAATCGGTCTTCACATATGATGGAAAACTTTATTGCGTGGTAGTGGAAGGGGATGTGTTTAGGAAAAAGGGCAAGACGCACGTTTTTGCCTATCCGTTGGAAGAAGTCTTAGCCCATGTGATTTGAGTCAAAGAGAACTAAACTGCATATCTAAAGTGTTTTTTAGTATCAGTTAAAACTTAAATCCTTTGGCTTTTAACTCTTTGTAATTTATGCCTTTTTTTTCAAACATATGCATTATTTTGTTTCTGGGAGGAATGTTGTAGAGAAAAAGCAGAACCAGGAGCACCAAGAAAAAAAGTTTGGCTTCTTTAGCGCTTGCCCGCAGATTGGTAACGCCAAGCATCAACAGCGGGATGGAAAGATACAGTATCCTTTCGGACGCACTTTTGAGCAGTTTCTTGAGTTGTGCAAACTCATTTTCGTCAAGCTGAGGAAATTGTTCTTTTGTCAAGGAGGAAACCCTCTTTCGCCTGTCCTGAAACAAGTAGATTGCTGCAAAACCGGTCAAAAAATAGATAAGTGCAGTTAAAAGGTTGCCAGACACCAAATTGCCCTAAGAATCGATCGTTTTTAGGCTGCCTTAAAGCTTTAGCTGAGAGGCAGCCTGTGTTATGTTTATCAGCCCTCTATGGCGCCTTCAACATTTTCAATACACTTTTTTCTTTCCTCTTCGCTTAGCTGAGAGGCATCTTTCAATGCATTGATTGGGCAAACAAACTCCTTACCCGACTTGTCTTTGACAAGCACAAACTGGGTAGCAGTTGACTCGGTTATTTCTGGTTGTTTTTCTTTGGCCATCTTCTCTCCTCCTTGTGCAGTTCTGGCGGCTGTCTTTATAAGGCAGCCGCCTTAAAATGTTAACTAAATGTCGTATGTAATGTAATCATTAAATAGGAAAGTGCAGTACCTGCCACATTGGGAAGCTGCATTCCATGATGGAACAGATAGGCTATGATGACTGCTACTGGTATGATGAACAAGAAGAGGGCTATAAAGTACACCCAAACCATTTTACCAAACTTGGCCTCGTGGAGCTGCTTGAAGTCTGTGATTATGCCGAGGCTCATGAAGGTGAGCATGAAAAAGAGCTTCCGCATACCCTTTTCCACAGGAACAGCACCTGCCTTTGCAGCCTTCAACACAGCCATACCCTCTGCAGCGCCGCCTTGACCCGGACCAAAGAATATGCCTAGGTAGACAAACCAAGCAACAAAATAACCAATGACGAACTTGGGAAACCTGAACCAGACTTCTGAAAAAGGCACCCGTTCGCCCTCTCTGGCCTCAATTTTATATACCCATACGAGGGCTAATATAAATGCCCAAAGTCCTATAAACATGTCGATCCAGATCTTGGTCATTACGGCGCTGACCGTGATTACGCCCTCCGGCCACATAACTGCGCCATTTGATTCCTTTTCTACCTTTGCTCGCATGAATTCATCTAGAAGCTCGCCAGCCGCAGCATCTGCACCGTCGGTTTTGACTGCCATGCCCATAGCCGATCCTGCCACCATCGGATCTGCCGTACCTGGCCATATGTGGGTAAAGACACCAGGCAAGATGACTAGCTCGATAACGGCATAAACAACCACAAGGGCTGATACCATGATGGAAACTATTGGTTTGGCCCTAACGGCACCCCCTGTAGCTACTGCTGCAGAAACGCCGCAAATGGAAATGGCCGATGCCAAAACTGCGGCGGTCTTTCTTGGAAGGTTGAAAAGCTTTCTGGAAATGGTATAGACGCCTGGCCAGAATATCAAGTACGCAACAATTGTGGCAGCAGCGCCAGCAATAAACAGGTCGATGGTGATATCAGCCAATACGTGGCCAAGTTTTTGGGATGAAGCTGCCGCCTTGATGGGCAGGTAACCCACCTTGACGCCCAAGAAGACGATGGCTGTTTTGATGAACCATTCTGGTTTGGCTGCCTCACTTAAATACCGGGCAAGTGGTTTAAAGAAGTTGCCGATTATGAGCCCTACCAAAAGGGCCAAGATAAAAGATGCGCCGCCTCCCAGTGAAAGGGTGAACATCTCTGGGAAATGGCTCTTTTTTAAATCGACCACTGATGCCGAAAAAAATGCATGGTGTCCAATAAACCATACCAGATAGGTAGCAAAGAAAATGAAGGTCCAGCCAATAAAATAACGTTTAACATCCCACTTTTGGAAATAGGCACCTATTGTCGTTGCAATGGTAAAAACCACATATGTTACCAAGATACTGCCTATCGGGCCCAAACTTTTGTAAAATGCCTTGGACGTTAAGCTGTATTTGCCCCCTAAGGCATAGAATGCCTTGTTCACTGGGACGATTTTTTTGGGTATTGCCCCTTCTGGTAAGCTCATAACCCACTTTTTAGGATATGCAATCCAGCCTACCAAGTCGATTCCTGCAAGGGTGAGCAGGCCCAGTCCGAAAAAGGTTAGGCCAAGCCATACTGCCCACCAGTCCTCTGTAGTAAGCATGCCTGAATACCAGGCTCGGTGTGTCTTTGCCACAGTCTACTCCTCCCTATCTCAATTGTTTATCTCAAGAATGCGGTTAAAATAGTGGTTGTGAAACGGCCTCATCCACCCTGGAATGATTTCGTTGTCGCAGGCCATGAATACATGCACTTTTTTGGATGAAGGAAGGATGCCGTTCTGCTTCAACTGGAGCTTAACTTGCTCATCCAGCTCTTCCAATGAGACGCCTGCTGCATTAAATGATTTGTTGAATGCAATCCATTGCTTGCCGTCGTGTGTCAATGTCGCATCAATTCTTATGACATCATTTTTCCCAAACATGGTGGTCCACCTTCTAGTGAAGCACCGAGGTTGGAACTAGCAAAAGCCCGACAATCAAGGCTATGGCCGCGGCCACCAGTGAGCCCAATACAAGCTTGGTCTCGATGGGCGCCCAATCTTCTGAGCCTGCAAGCACGTCATGGGTCTCAATTTCTCCTCCTGTCAATGTTCCAGTTTCGACCTGGGGATTTTCCTTGTTCTCAGCCATCTTTTTCTCCTCCTTTCAGGAAAATGTGATTTGAATTGACTAAATTCAGCCATAGTTAGAACACAGCAATAGCAGTGCCATTTGCGGAAATGTGCGCATGATTTCAAAATATTCGTAAAATTAAATAGTTATGTTTTGTTGTTCAAAAAACCGGAAACCTGGCGATGCTCTTTTTTATGGATTTGGTGCAAAAAAAATCTTGCTCTGCCAAATCATCTTGGCATATGCAATTTTTTTGAAGGTGCCTATTGTTGGTTGATCTGATATATAGATCTTAAACATGGATGGAAACGGGGTGACGAAATGGAAAACGACACAAGGCTGCCTCAGAGCTTGAAAAGAAGGAGATTCCTGCAATTGGGATCTCTGGCCACACTTGGTTTTGCAGCAGGCTGCGCCACCAATCCGGTTACAGGCCAGCGTCAATTGATGCTTGTTTCAGAAGAACAGGAGATCGCCATAGATAGGGAACGAGCTCCTTATCAATTTTCAGAAGATTATGGCCCATTACAGAATCAACGGCTGAATCAATATATCAACAATGTTGGCCTCAAACTGGCCTCAAAGAGCCATCGGCCACATATGCCTTATTCATTCAGAGGGGTCAACGCGGTTTATATTAACGCCTATGCCTTCCCAGGAGGAAGTATAGCAGCGACCAGGGGTATACTGGTGGAGCTTGAAACAGAGGCAGCAATGGCCGCACTGCTCGGCCATGAGATAGGCCATGTCAATGCAAGGCATACAGCTGAACAGATGTCCAAGGGTCTGCTTGCGCAGCTCTTCGTCGGGGGAGCCTCGATCTTTGCCTCTGCTTATGGCTATGGGAACCTTGCACAGCAATTGGGCATGCTTGGTGCCGGTGCGCTGCTTGCCCATTACAGCCGAGACAATGAAAGGGAGGCCGACGCACTTGGCATGGAATATATGGTGAGGGCTGGTTACAACCCGAAGGGAATGGTAGAGTTGATGGAGCTTTTATTGCGCCAGTCACGGCACGACATGGGGCCTGCCCAGCTGCTTTTTGCCACTCATCCTATGAGCCAGGAGCGATATGATACGGCGGTACAAAGGGCGCAGACTAAGTATGCAGACGCCATGGCATCACTCCCTCTGTATAAGGAGCGTTTCATGGACAATATGGCACCTTTGCGGGCCAAAAAACGCCCCATAAAGTTGTTTCAGCAGGCCCACACCAAATTGATGCATAAGAAACCAGGAGAGGCAGAAAGGCTTTTTAAGCAAGGCTTGAGGCTTGCCCCAAATGATTACGCTGGCCTTTTGATGATGGCCAAGTGTCAGCTTGTACAGGATAAGATAAGAGAGGGATATGCCTATGCCAAGGAAGCCAACAGTGTCTATCCTGAGGAGCCTCAAAGTTATCTGGTAAAGGGCGTTGCAGGCCTTAAGCTGAAAAGGTTTGATGAAGCCTATCAAGATCTTGACAAATATGACAAGCTCCTGCCAGGCAACCCCAATGTAACGTTTTATAAAGGCTTTGCATTGGAACATATGGGACGGCGTGATGAAGCGGCAAGGGCCTATTATGCTTATCTACAGCGGGTTAGAAGGGGAGAGAGGGCCAAGTATGCATACACCCGGTTAGTTGAGTGGGGCTACTTGAAACGTCCCCAAAGATAAAAGGCCCTGCTATGCTGGCAGGGCCTTCGAGCCTGTTGTTTTTCGAATTACCAGGAACGGCGCCTCTTTCCAGACTTTTTGGATCTGGCTTCGTTTATCTTCAAGGCACGGCCTCCAAAATCCTTGCCATTAAGTGCTTTGATGGCACTGTCTGCATCACTGTTATTCATTTCAGCAAAACAGAATCCCCTTGGCTTTCCTGTATAACGGTCCGTTATCCAGTCAAAAGATTCTAGCTCGCCAAACTCTTCCAGCATGGCCCGGACTTCCTTTTCAGTAGTGTTAAAGGCTAAGTTGCCAATATATAGTTTCATTTTTTTACTCCTTTTCAAAAAAAATGGAGCAAGACTGCTCGCCTGCTCCATATTCAAGTTGCGCTATGCGCGTACATTCACTGCCTGGGGCCCTTTGGGGCCTTCAGTAATTTCAAATTCAACCCTCTGGCCTTCTTCCAAGGTTTTGAAACCCTCGCCCTGGATGGCTGTATAGTGGATGAATACATCCGGGCCATTATCCTGGGTAATGAAGCCAAAGCCCTTCTGCTCATTGAACCATTTTACTGTTCCATTCATTACGGACATTCCTCCTTTCAAAAGATTTGGTCATCTAGACCTATGTTTCTCACTTGCTTGGTCCAAAATGCCCTTACGGAAGTCCGCAGCAGGTGTTTATTCAGAATCCATACAAAGTGAAGAAGCTGTTCAAAAAGGCGGGAGAATTAAAAAGACAAACTTTTAATACTCAAGCTTAATGACAAGTGGAGCCTACGTTAAATGGCTGCACAAGTCAACTAAAATAATTGGTTTTGACACATTTTTGATATAAGATGACTATTACAATCAAACCGGATGAGGTTGGTCAAAGAGGAGGTAAATATCATGGCTGCAGTCCAAGACAAGATTGTTCGCATAAACATGAAAGATTTGACTGCGAGGTTCGAGGATACACCCAGTGACTGGAAGGCTCTTGGTGGAAGGGCCTTGACTTCCAGAATAGTTTCTGAGGAGGTGCCTCCTCTGAGCCATCCACTGGGGTCGAAAAACAGGCTTGTCTTTGCGCCTGGCTTGCTTACTGGCACTCCTGCCGCCAACTCTGGCAGATTGTCTGCCGGTGCCAAAAGCCCGTTGACAGGCACCATTAAGGAAGCCAATGCTGGTGGCACTGCTGCCCAGGCTCTGGCAAAACTTGGAATCAAGGCGGTCGTTATCGAAGACAAGCCAGAGAAAGGCTGGTACGGCATCAGAATCACCAAAAATGGTGTGGAGATTTTCGAGGAAAAAGAGCTGATAGGTGCTGGTAATTTCCAAGTGGTGGACGAGGTAGTGAACCGTTATGGCAAACAGTGCTCTGTGGTGACCATTGGGCCGGCAGGTGAAATGAAGATGCTGGCTGCCAATATCTCGGTGAAAGATCCTGACGGCAAGCTTAGAAGTCATGGACGGGGTGGCTTGGGAGCTGTAATGGGTTCAAAGGGAGTAAAATTTGTGGCCATAGACCCACAGGGGGCAGAGGGTATTCATATAGCAGACAAAGAGGCCTTCACCCAGGCTTCGAAGTTGTTCTCAAAAGGGGTTGCAAACCATGACATCACTAAGGCCCTGGCAGAATATGGTACTGATGTCCTCATCAACATAATTCACAATGCCGGCGGATTGCCCACTAGGAATTTTACCAAGGGGCAATTTGATGGCCATGATGGCATTGCAGGTGAGACCATGAACAAGCTCATCAAAGAGCGCGGTGGAAAGGTCCGCCACAATTGCCAAAAAGGGTGCATCATCATGTGTTCCCAGGTCTATAATGACAAGCAAGGCCGATACAAGACTTCTGGTTTTGAGTATGAAAGCATATGGGCCATGGGTGCTGACTGCTGCGTAGATAACTTAGACATCCTGGCAGAAGCTGATCATTGGCTGGATGATCTAGGTCTTGATACAGTAGAAATTGGGGTTGCCTTTGGTGTGGCCATGGAGGCGGGTGTACTGGATTTTGGGGATGGAAAACGGATGGTGCAGATCATCAAGGAAGACATTTCAAAGGGAACACCCCTTGGGAGGATAATTGGAAATGGTGCAGCCACTGTGGGCCGCGCTTATGGTGTAACCAGGGTGCCGGTCGTGAAAAATCAGGCCATACCAGCCTATGATCCCAGAGCCATAAAGGGAATAGGCATAACCTATGCAACCTCCACCATGGGAGCAGACCACACTGCAGGCTATACCATTGCAGCCAATATATTGGGAAGCGGAGGAAATGTTGATCCTCTATCAAAAGAAGGACAAATTGAGCTGTCGAGAAATCTGCAGATAGCTACAGCTGCCATCGATTCCACCGGGCTCTGCCTGTTTACCGCCTTTGCCATCTTGGACGATGAAAGGCTTCTGCCTGCTATCGTGGATATGATAAATGCCCGTTTTGGCACAACTCTAGCCGTGGATGATGTAATGGAGTTGGGTAAAAGTGTGCTCAAAATGGAAAGGGAGTTCAACCTGCGGGCAGGATTTACCAACGAAGATGATCGTCTGCCAGAATTTTTCAGTAATGAGCCTCTTCCACCTCACAATGCTGTTTGGGACTTCACTGGTGAGGAGATCGATGCATTTTGGGATTTTTAGGCATTTTTCGCACAATTGGATAGTTTCTGACTAGCACAGAGTGATATGTCTTCTGTCAAGGATAAAGAGCGTGGTTTGATCATATTTCATGCTGGAAGCCTTGATATCCCGTTTTCAAAAATTGAGCGGGAATTTAAAGCCATTCATCCCGAATTGTATATTTCCAGGCATGGAGGTGGAAGCACAAAGCTGGCCAAGATGATTGCCGAATCAAAAGATTCTGCTGACATCTTGGCCTCAGCGGACTATCAAGTAATAGATGATGTGCTGGTACCAGATAGCGCTACCTGGAACATACTTTTTGCCACCAACAGGCTCGTTCTCTGCTTTACTGAAAAAAGTAAGTATGCAGGGCAGATAAGTGGTGACAATTGGTTTGAGATCTTGCTCAAATCTGAAGTGAAATGGGGCCATTCAGATCCCTACCTCGACCCATGTGGTTACAGGAGCCTTATGCTCTTTCAATTGGCTGAACTCTATTATGGGGAACAAGGCCTCAATGAAAGGCTTTTAAAAAACAGAAGGGCTGAAAATATCAAACCAAAATCTACGGAGCTTGTGACCATGCTTAAAAGCGGTCATTTAGATTATGCGTGGGAATATATGTCCGTGGCAGTTCAGCATGGCCTGAATTTTGTAGAATTGCCTGACCAAATCAATCTTGGCAATCCTGAGTTTGACAATTTTTACAGCAAAGCAAAAGTGGATCTTTCGGGGGATGACTCAGCAAAGGCATTGCGACATGGCAAGGCATGCGTTTATGGCGTCACAATTGTTAAAAATTCTCCCTATAGGGCAGCAGCTGAAGCCTTTTTGGCCTACATGTTGAATCCTGAAGGCGGCTTGAGAATTTTGACCCAAGAGGGCCAGACCCCCATAATTCCTTGCCGTCTCAGCTCCATCGACATGCTACAACAAGTTCCTGAGCCATTACGTAGTTTGCTCGAATAAAAAGGATCAAAAGAGTAGAACGCTGGCGACCTCTCCCTTTTCGAGACCTTCGCTGTCCCTTGGAACTATGAGTAGTCCGTCTGCTTTCACCAATGGACGCAGAAGCCCAGACTTGCCCCATACGGGTATGGCCATTGGCAGCTTATTCCTATTTGGTTTTTCCAGCCTTACCCTGATGAAGTCCTCTCTGCCGCTTACAGACGGTATTTCCTGGCCGCAAACAGCTTCAGTCTGTTTCAACCCGATGGACAAGCCAAGGCCAGCCATAAGTCTTATCAAGGGCCTCACAAAGAGATAAAAGACGACCACAGTTGAGGCAACGTGGCCTGGAAGTCCAAAAAGTGCCCTGTTCCCGATTCGAGCCAGTATGGTGGGTTTGCCAGGCCTTACGGAAACCCCGTGTGCCAGTAGCTCTGCGCCTTTTATACGTTTGAAGACAGTCAGAGTGAAGTCACGGCGCCCAACAGAACTTCCTCCGGACAACAAGATTATGTCAGCGCTAAGTTCCAGAGCCTTTTCGCACGCTTCCTGCATACCATCTGGATCATCAGCCACGATGCCTAATTGTAATGGCAAGGCGCCGGCTTCGGTGACCAGTGCGTCAAGTGTGGTGCTATTGATATCCCTTATTTGGCCAGATTTCGGCACACTTTCCGGAGGAACAAGTTCATCTCCAGTGCTGATTATTGCCACCCTTGGTTTGCGGAATACAGGCACCCTGGTAACGCCCAGTCCTGCCAGCACCCCCAGGTCTTGAGGGCGCAAAACATGACCCTTTGAAAAGATCGGTTTACCAGTTTCAAAATCTTCTCCTTTGGCAATGACATTTTCTCCAGGAGCCACAGGCCTGAAGACTTCTATGGTTTGTTCATCGATGTTGTGTGTATATTCCACCATCACCACGCTGTCTGATCCATTGGGCAAGGCGCCCCCAGTCCATATCTTTGCAGCCTGGCCTTGGCTTACTTCCAGGCCATAGCCAAGACGACCCATGGCAACTTCCCCAATCACTTGCAAAAGCGCTGGCTCTGATTCACTGCATCCAAAGGTGTCCCTTGCCCTTACAGCAAACCCATCCATGGTGGAACGTGAAAAAGGCGGAAGATCTTCTCTTGGCATAATCTCAGTGTAAAGCACACGGTAAAGCCCCTTGCCAAGCACCACCATCTCCTGCTCAAGAGGCCTGAATCGGGTAAGCAGATCCATAAATTCCCTCCGGCTAATCAATTGAAAAAAGCCTTTCATAACCAAAACTAGACCGAGGCCGCCAGTTTGCCAGCATCCCTAGTGGAATAGCCTCCGAGGGACTCTACACTGTTCTTGAAATCCAGAGATTGGACGATATCTAGCAAGGCTTGCAGTGCTGGTAGATTCAAGGCCTCTTCTGGGATGAGCAGATCATATCGTTCTTCAGTAACAGGAATGAAGTCTAGGCCCAGGGCACGGGCTGCCGCCAATATCCCAAGGCCCGCATCGGCCTTTCCAGACAAAACATTTACAGCCACGGCCATGTGAGTGAACTCCTCGTTGTCATAGCCCTGGACTTCAAATGGATTTATTCCCGCCTTTTTTAGTTCATGATCCAAAAGCACCCTGGTGCCAGAGCCTGCCTGCCTGTTCACAAAGGCGATGTCCTTTCTGGTGAGGTCTTCTATTCCTGTGATATTTTTTGGATTTCCTGGTTGCACCATAAAGCCTTGTTCCCTGTAGACAAGGGTGAACAAGTGGGCCTTTTTTTTGCCTTTCAAGTAGCGGTCCAAGTAAGTGACATTATAGTGGCCGCTTTCTGGATCGAGGAGGTGTGTACCTGCCAAATGACACAAACCGTCCCGGACTGCTGTGATGCCGCCCAAACTGCCCACGTGGGTGGCAGCCATGAACCAAGGCGGTTTGCTTCTTCGGAGATAGTCGTGGATGATGTCCAGGGTTAAGTCATGGCTGCCAATGCACAGTATTGTTTTCTCTATTTGAGACCTTGGCCGTAAAAGTTCTATCTTCACCCTTTGGCCTGCACATATCCCTTCTGAATGTGGAGGTATACGCAATATGGCATTAGCCCTGGTCATGGTAGTTATAGCGCCAGCCCCCTTTTTTACTGGAAGTGCCACCATGTTATTGCCAATCCTCCCGGCAATCATCCTACGGAACTCCTCTATCCCTGCCTTTGATGGCAAATTTCTGCCGCTTACAGCCTCTATACAGAGGCGTTCCTCATAATCAAGGCCTTGCATCCTTTTGATTAGGGGTGCCAAAAACTGCTCAAAAGATATCAAGGCAGATACCGGATAGCCTGGATTGCCCGTAACTGGAATTCCTTCAACTTCACCTAAAACAGTGGGTTTTCCCGGCATGATTGTTATGCCGTGGACAAGCACACGGCCCAGATCTTCGATAACTTTGACTGTAAAGTCTGCGCTTCCCGCCGAAGAGCCTGCATTGAGGATCACCAAGTCCGCCCCAGCCCTCACAACCTTTATCAGTGCCTCTTTTATCTTGTCATAACTGTCAGGCACGATCTGATTTACCTCAGTAACTGCGCCAGCCTGTCTTGCAGCAGCGGCTAGCATAGCACTGTTTGAGTCTATGGTTCTGCCAGCAGGCAAATCATCCATAACATCTTCCAGGCGCACCAACTCAGAGCCGGTGGGAATGATAACAACCTTTGGCCTTTTCCTTACCTTCAGGTGGAGAAGGCCAGCTGCCAGCAGCGCCCCAACATCGGGTGGCGTTACAAGGTGATTTGTAGGAAAGAGCAGCTCGGTGGCGACTATGTCTTCCCCAACTTTTCTGACATGCTGCCAGGGAAAGGCAGGAGCCCTTATAACGGCCTTTTCTTCTTTCTCATCCAACAGCACGTTTTCGATCATGATCACCGCATTTTTGCCATCAGGCATGGGCTGGCCCGTATTGATGAACTCTGCCTGGCCTGTGGACAGATCTAGGGTAAGAGGCATGTTGTCAGACGCTGAAAAGGTGTCCTCAGCCTTCACAGCAATGCCATCCATGGCAGCGGCATGGAATGTAGGGCTAGAAAATTTTGCGAAAACTGGTTCTGCGGTAACCCTGCCTGCTGAATCTATGGATGGTATCAATTCGCTGTCTGTTTGTTTATGGGCGAAGTGGCCCCAAAAAACGTTTTTTGCCTTATTCAGGCTCATCATATTGAGATATCTTTTACGTTCCATACTTTTTCTCACAGCAGTAGGTGCTTTTAGGTCGTATTCTCAATTGTAAAATCGGTTTCAATCACTAAAATAGTATATATATAATTAGATTAGAAGGAGGAGGTGATTGCAATGTCTACGAGACGCACATTTCTAAAAGAATCAGCTGTGGTGCTATCAGTCTTGGCCCTGAGCAAGCCTAGCCTATCATTTGCTTCACCATGTAAGTGTGCTGGCATTGTTTACACAAAGGAAAACCCAGGGAAGTGGGTCAAGAAAGTCAGCTCTCATATCCCCATTGTAACCTTGGAAGGTGAAAAGGTGACAGTGGAGACCAAGCATGGAATGTCACCTGCTCATTTCATTGTCAGACATACACTGGTTTTGGAAGATGGCACAGTTGTTGGGGCCAAAACATTCTCAGCGAATGACAAGCCTATTTCCACTTATGCATTGCCCGCTGGCTACAAAGGAACAGTCTATGCCACTAGTTTTTGCAACTTGCACGATTTGTGGCTGTCGGAAATCACAATATGATTTGCTAAAATCAAATATGCTTGTTGGTATTTTTCGGAAAAAACTTCTAAAGGGTCACGGCTATAGTTGTTTTTGATACGCTTTTTTTCATTATTTTTCATTCTTTTTTGAAAAAAACTGGATGATGGTTCCGGCGAATCGTGCATGATAATGTGGAGCCGGGGTTAGGGGATTTCCCCAATGAGGCCTTTAGCATGAAAAGAAACAAAATTCCCAGAAGTTGCATGATAGGAACTCTAAAGGCTCTGAGGAAAAATCCCCTAAATCATAGTTCTAGCCAAAGTCGTGGGTTCCCATTACCACCTTTGCCCCAGTCTTTTCCTCAATCATCTTGGGAAGTCTTTCAAAATCATGATTTTTACATTCAGGAACCGCCTTTATCATGCAGTTGGTCAAGTGGACAACATCAAAATTTGTACGGCTTTTTGTAGATGCAACATTGCTGACAAGTGCTCTGCCAGGACATTTGCACTTCAAAAAGCCTATCACTTGGACGTTGTCGTAGTCTGCAAAGGGTCCTCTCTTTTCGGCTGCTGCAGTCATGCACTTCCAGTCAGCTGGGCAATCATAAGAATTTTCTGAATAGGAACCACAAGCGACTATCAATACCCTTGCCATACAAATACCTCCTTTTTTAATAATTTTTTTTGATGTTATTTTTGGGCACTTTACAACTCAAAGAGGAAGTTTGGCAATGGGTAAAAGGAGGTTTCACCTTTTTTAATCTGATTAATCCTGCTTCAATACGTACAAATTCAATACTTTTGCGGTCAAATTGTGATAGCCTGATGCCCAGTTTTCTGGCCATTTTCTTGACCATTGGCAACGGTACAGGGTCTGCTTTTTGCCAAAAGGGCCTCAGTTCCCTGAGAAAAATGTTTACCGTGACAGGACCTACTCCATAGAATTCTAGGAGTTTCTGCTC
Source organism: uncultured Desulfobacterales bacterium (assembly GCA_964459155.1). GTDB lineage: Bacteria > Desulfobacterota > Dissulfuribacteria > Dissulfuribacterales > JALVPX01 > JALVPX01. Next base: position 5,783 of record CAYWKF010000047.1, on the reverse strand, counting down.
TAAATCCTTGCTGTTTTTGGCTGTTTCATGCAACTTGTTCAGACTTCCATCATAAACATTTATAAGCCGGCCACAGTCTTTTAGTATCTGGGCAGATTTCTTCCCGTCATACCGAACATAACCGCCTTCTGCCATTATGGGATTCACGAGATAGTCCCAGCCGGCATCAAGGATCTGCTGAGGTGAGAGAAGGCCATGGCGTTCAAAGGCTCGATAAGTGTTCTTGGCTATGGTTTCGCTAATCCTTGCACCAAAAAGCAGGCTTGCCAGAAACCACTTGAAGATTTCCTGGTCGCTTTTGGAGGCCAGGTCGATGCCTAATTCTTCAGAATAAAGCAGAGTCTTTTTGAGTTGTTCCAAATCTGCCTTCATGGACTTCAAAGGATCTATTGTTTTTTAAAACACTATTAATCCTTTTCATAAAATAAGGCCTATTTTTTTGATGGGAACTCATGACTCAGCTGAAGAAGGAAACGGCCTTTTATCTCCTTTCTCTAATTCGTTTTAAAATTGCCTTTCGCTTTGCAGGAGGTAGCTTTTTCCATGATTCAAAAAGACGTTTCAGACGCCTTTTTTCGCTTGGATTCATCTTTTTAAATTTAAGATAACGCTGCCTAAGCAGTCTTCTTTTTTCAGGTGGCAAAGCGCGCCATTTTTTGTAGTTGGCAATTAGTCTTTTGCGCTCCCTGATAGACAGTCCCTTGAAACGCCTGAAATTTTGCCTAATGCGTTCTTTTTCTGCCTCAGGCAGCGATTTAAACATCTTCAGTCTCTTCCTGATGAGAGCCTTCTCCTCCTTGTTCAAAGACTTCCAGACCTTGTAGCGTTCCCTCAATGTCTGTTTTTCTTTTTCGCTAAGCGATTCCCATTTTTTCAGGGCGTCATCCAGGTCTGTTTGCGAAAATCCAGGTGGTGCAAAGGCGATTAGGATGATTATCAAACACAATGCAATATATATTATGGTTTTCATATCTATTCCTCTTGGAACATTTCCATATCTTGCAATAACTCCATGTTCTGTAAGATTTCCAAAAGCTCCAACAGCTCTTGATTGGCTACGATTTCCGCCTCCTCTGAGGTCAATAGAACCTTTTGGTCCCTGGGCCGGGTTTCATGCGTACAGGCATGATCGGCAGCCGGTTCAGTAGCTGCCCATAAAGGTAAGCACAAAAACGTACTAAGGAGGATCAACGCTGGGATTCGTGCCACTTATATATTCCCCAACACCTGCAGTTCATCCATGTGTTCAAGCAAATCCAGGTTTTCAATAATCTCAAGGTCTTGTAATAGTTCGAGATTGGCCGCCAATTGCATTTCATACACCGATGGCGCCTTAGACGGCATGTAATTGTACAGGATGCAACCTATCCCAATTAACAAGGCCGCAGCAGAGGCCAAGGCATATCGCCACTGAGACTTGAAAAAGGCTTGGAAGGTGCGCTCAGGTGTTTCAAGGTCTTCAAGCTTTCTGGCAAATTCTGAATCAAAACCGTGGCGAGGTTCTATTTCAGGAAGAGCAGATATCAACTCATCCACCGCCTTCATCTTTTCAAGCTCTTTTCTGCATTCCCGGCAGCCATCCAAGTGGGTCTCTACTTCTAATCGCTCTCTTTCTGAAAGCTCGTTGTCAATATATGAAGAAATTTTTGGAAGAAACAAACAACTCTTTTCCATTTGTGCGCCTTTTAAATAATCTTACTCAATTTCTGTTTGAGGTTTTGCCTTGCCCTGAATATCAAAGATTTTACCGCCTTTTCAGACATATTCATCTGGCTGCCTATTTCCTTGTAAGTAAACCCGCCTTGGATCAGCAGTAAAAGTGCGGCACGCTGCTTGTCTGGCAGGGCAAGCATAGCCTTTTGAACCAAAGCCTGTAATTCCCTTTGCTCTACAATCTTGTCTGGTGCAGCAGACCAGTGCCCGTTGGACAAGGTTTCAACGTCTGAGTCACTGTCTCCGTCCTTGCCAGACAAGATTTTGGTTGCAACCTTTCGTTTCTCATTGAGACACAAGTTAGTTGCTATGCGGAATATCCAGGTGGAAAACCTGGCACGCGGTTCATAGGCCTTTGCCGACTGGTAGAGCCTTAAGAAAGTTTCCTGTGTCAATTCTTCAGCCATCATTGCATTGCCTGAAAACCGGTAGATGTAATTCAATAAAGGCTTTTTGTACTTTTCAAACAGGGCATCAAAGGCAGAACGGTCTCCCTGCTTGAACTTCAGCATCAATTTTGCATCTAAATCGTTTTCCATCTGTTTGTATAAACACTTCTCATTAAGAAAAGTTGCGTTCAAAAAAAGATATCGAATCCAACAATCAGATTCAGGACAGCTGAAGGGTTGTGATGGCGGCGCCGTTCAAAAAAACTGCCTAAATGGAAATAGTCGATCTCAATCATGCAATCCATGTTTGAAGTAGCGTGAAAAGTAAAGATGGAATCTGCCTCCCAGCCGTAGAAGTCTCTTTTTCCCCCCGGCCTTTTTGCTGGAAACAACGCAGTAAATCCAAGTTCAGCAGAAAAGCGGTTTTCTGGTTCAAAGGTCATTTTAACCCCAGGAGCAATCACTCCTGCCATGGTGATCCCACTCAAAGAAAGTTTATCTGTTGAAAAGGGTTCGTCTATCCCTCCATTGAAAAAGATGGCGCTTCTTGAATTGTAAGGATTTATGGCAATAAAAGATTTAAACCTTCCTCTGCGGGGGTGTTTATCTCCTGATGCTACAAAAACAAAGAGTTCGCCTGACAGGGCGTCTGAAAAACCATATTCTAAGCCAATATCCAAAAGATAGGCAGACAGATGCACCCGTTTCTCGCGGTGTTTCCATTTGAGAGTTGATGCGCCATTTTGTTTGACAAATATGCCGGAAAGATAGGCCTTTTTTAAAAACCAGCCAATGTCAAGGCCATACCAATAGAGGTCTCCCCTGCTGGAAAATGGTGTTGGATGAAGGGCATTATGCACTGCTTCGGCAAAACCATTGTCTCTGTCCGAAAACCAGGTGCCAAAAAGCCTAACATGCTCAAAGAAAACTGGCTGATAAGCAACTCCCAACTCAATCAAGGGTGAAGAATCTTCAATGATGGCTGCTTTGGCATCTAGTACAGTAGATCCCTGTTTGAATTCTGCAGAGAGGCCAGGTTCATCATCATATAGTATGAGGCCTTTGGCAATATAAAAGGTCTGAAGCCCAGCCTTTAAGGAAAGACCATTCTGGCTCCATCCCAGGTATGCGTTTCTGAGTGTAAAATCAATGGTGTCTGTAGGGGACTTTGTGGACCTCGTCCATTCTGCGTCGCCAGATAAGATCGCCTCCACCGAATCAGAAAAAGAGCATGAGATCAGAGGGCTTATGAAGAGCCGGTTCCTGATTTCATCGCGTTCAAAGGTCTTGTTGGTGGAATCAAATCCGTTGTTTTCAATGGTAAACCTGTCGAGAATTGCGGTCTCATGATTAATTTCAAAACAGTAACCGGTGCCTGTAACATTGATAAGAAAATGCAGTGAAAATGCACTGACCAGGCCCAGGATACCAGGAAGTATTTTTACCCTTTTCACGTGTCGGCTTGTCATAATCGTATTCCTTTCCAACTCATCGGCCAAAATCTGGATTTGTTAGATCTAAAAAAAACGAAACCTTTTTGCCTTCCAGGTGTTCAACCCAATAGAAGCCTGGAAATGAAAGGAGGTGACTTTTAAATAGGGTTTTACAATTTTTACATAACTAAAAATGTGAAAGGAGAAAAATCAATGAAAAAGAGCAGTTATTCCATTCTTATGTTCGTATTGGCTCTCGTGGCCATTTTTTTGGCAACACAGGCAAGGGCAGCAGAGGATGTTCAAGGCAGGGGCGTATTGAAGGCCATGGGTAGTGGTTTGGCCGTTGTCAAGGGCACCATGAAAATGCGGGTGGCAGGAAATGGCTTTCTTTTGATAGATCCAGGTGACAATGTTTGTCCTTTGGGAATAGACATCAATGGGCATGGGGAAAAGGTGGAACTTGGGGATGGACGTATACTGTATGTGGGCTTCAGGGGCCTGGCCCGAATCGAGGGGTGCGAAATAAATGTGAAAATGGCTGGTGCCCGTGTTGATCTGCTTGCAGTGGGAAGCGGCAGAGCGGTATTAGAGGGGTGCGGCCGGTTCCACACCAGAAGGTTCAACGGTCCGTGGCATATGCCTGGAGAAATCGTGTTTGGCAAACCAGCGCAGGCTGCACCAACAGTAAATGAAGAAAGCGAAGCCAAAGCCGACTTGTTGGTAGATAATCCATTTTTCGATCTTCTGGAGGATATACAGTAGGCAACTTTGATTTGTTCAATTCGCAATGTTGCAGGGGCCTGGCCAAGATTTGCCAAGCCCCTGTGCTTTCAAATAATAAAAGAAAGGAAAAAGCAAACCAGACAAGCAGGCTGCAATCGAGTTGGTTCGCTATTTCTTTATTTTTGTGAACTTGGCTCCTTCAAGGGTAAGGTTATACATAAGGCCTTTGTTGCTGAATACGAAGCCAACCACAGGGTCCTTGAAATCAATGGTGTTAATATCTTCCCCAACACCCCACTTTGCAATGGCAACCGAGCCGTCGGCGCCTACCTTCCACCCTTCGCTTTTGCGGAATTCCATAAGCGATTTCCTTGTGAGGAATACAACTATCACCGATTTTTTCTGTGCTCCCAGCTGAAAACCAAAGGATGCACCAACTGTGTTGTAGTAATCCACTATTTTTCCCCCAATTAAAAGGGCTCCCTCGCCATATTCTCCTCCAATCCCGAATCCAACCTTGTAGACATTGGGAAATACAAGATAGCCAGCAGCGTTCGCAAGGAACTTGCTTCCACCTCTCACTTCCTTTTTAAAGGCCTTTATGGTAGCAGGTATTTCAATGGAAAGTTCCTGTCTTGAAGCTGCGTAACAAGTGGATTGTTGAAAAATTACCACTGATATCAAAAAGCAAACAGCTACAGTACTCAAAGCGGTTTTGGAATATATGTTTGAAAACATATGATAAGTCTCCGGTATAAGAGTGCTCAATAAGGGATGCTTATAGTATCCACTATCACTCTAGTGGCACTATCCAACAACACAATCTCTGTGCCAACAATGATTCTGATATAGCCACGCGGAAGCGGACTCAATCTCCTCTCAAGGGCTTGTGGCAAACGACGCCCTTCCAATCCAGGCGGCAGTTTACCATATTTCCTTACATGCCTTTGCAGGCCGGGCGGCAAGCAGCGCTTTTTTGCCAATCCAGGTGGCATTTTTTTACATTTTTTGCTTCCGTAATATTGGTGTATCACTCTCCTGTCGTGATCCGAAAAGGCAATTCGTACACGTACATCCCCGCCCTCTATATCAATGTGCCCCGACCTAACCACTGGGCGAGATTGGCAGCCACTGATGAGAACACTCCAAAAAGTTACTATCCCAATTATTTTTAAAAACAGGCAGCGTCTTAATTTCATTGGTTCGAAGGTCCTTTTTTCACAATACCAGGTGACAATATACACCAATATGGACGTGTTAGGTAACTTTTGAAAGGGTTTTTATGCAACTTCCTTTGGTTTAAGCTCAGTATCAATGTGGATGCTGTAGGAAAATATGGTGGAGATGTCCATTTTGTTCGATGCATCGAGGATCTCTATTCCCACGATCTGGTTGTCAGAGGTGGTGTCGAGGTTTACACCCTCGCTGATCTCGATAACCCCTTCTGGAGCCTTTTCGCTGAGCTTGAGATATAGCGCATCGGCTTCTTTGTCGTAATAGACCTTCATTTATTTCACCTTCT
>CAYWKF010000046.1:0-5645 GCA_964459155.1 uncultured Desulfobacterales bacterium | reverse complement strand
AGGTTCATCAAAAAGTCCAAAGGGCTTGGCAACTGCCAGGTAGAACGGCCGTGATTCTCTCTGTCGTTCCCAGCAGGCAAAAGTCTCGTTATTGTCTTAAAGTCTTACCTCCAGTGTGACATTTTCAGGCACGTTGGTTTCATCAACCACTACTTCATAATCTTCAAAAGACCTTGCCGGGCGGTTTTCGTCCTTTCTTTTTACCCTTACGAGATCAAAAAGCTTGTTGGCAGGTGCATTGCCAAGTTTGGAGTTGTGTTTGAACAAAATCACTTTACGGCTTGTCATCTCTCCCTTGGCGGCAGAACGGTCATGGTCAAACATGCTCATGAGGGCCTCCCACAAAAGCGCCAAGTCTTCTTCTGAAAAACCAGTCTGCTCTGCAAGGGGAGCAGAAACATAGCCATGCACTCTGTAAAGGGCGTACGGGACAGTGAATTTACGCCCCATGGTCCGCTCCTTTTCAAGGTCGGCTTCGTTCGTCACAGCCATTCTGGTAATGCTGTGTTCAGCCGTGAAAATTGGATCTACACTGCGTCCGAAAGTCAATTGTACTGGACCTCGCACCTGGCCGGCATTTACCTCAGTTGACATCACTGCTCCAAATGCCCTGATGTCAAAAAAGTTCTGGCACATCCACTTGGTAATGGCCCTTGCTTTTTCTTCATCCTTTGGAAGCTTCTTTTTTTCAGGCTCTATTCCCAAGGCCTTGTATGCCCTTTCATGCTGCCGGTTCAACACGGCCTTTTCTTTCACGTAGATTTCAAAGGGGGGCTGCTCACCGTGTTTGAGTCCCACAAAATTTCTGATTTTTCTTTTTAAGCAAACATCTGTAACAAGCCCTTGAGCGGTTTCAGGGTCTATGCGTGGAAGGTTTCCTGCATCGGGGTCACCGTTCGGATTGCCATCTTTCACGTCAAAAAGCAGCACAAATTCATATCTATTTTTTACTATGTCGCTCATTGTCTCGTTGCCTCCTTAGTTGATACATCTTCTTCTTTTTTGGTAAAAAAATCCTGCCGTTGGTGGTAATAACCAACTGCAAAACGCCCCTGATCTTCAAGTGACAGTATCGTCGGTATTCCGCTTGAAGGCACTTTATCCATGACCTCCTGAAGTTGCTTTTCAAGCCATACCGTGCTGCCCCCGCTGTTTCTGATTTTTGCCAGATGGTGAATCGCAAGGTCATTCAATCGTCTGAAAGTCACAAGCGGCGAGCTGGAAGCTGCACCAAAGTAAGTATCTCTTATTGTCTTGTTAAGATTCCCGCCAAGGGCCTGCTCCTGAATCCTTTCTAAAATTGCAAAGAGCCGCCCGAGCACATATCCGATGTTGTCATAGGTTTTGTCCAAGGCCATTGAAACCTCCTTTCCTTTTTTTTGTTTGAATCGTGCCTCCCTTACGAGACAGGCCTTTATTATGGCAGCCCTTGCACGGGTTACCTGTTGTTCTGCCTTGCACCTTCTTATGGCTCCACTTAAAAGGGTTCCTGGATATGGCAAGTCATTCAAAATAGAACGCATCAGCTCTCCTCCCAGGTTTGGAGGAATATTGTCGGCCTTTCCTTCTGGTGCAATGGCAACGAGAATTTGAAAGAGCGAAAGATGCTCCCTGTCCCTATCAGATTTCACGACCTCAAAATCCATGAAATGCCGGGCTATGCGTCTTTTAAGCTCTGCGATACTGCCCTGATACCAAAACCTTATAGCCAGCCTGGATGCATTTGGAGCAAGGCCAAGAACGTGAAAATCCATGGAGTCCTCCTCTGGAAGGACCCCTGTTTTGACTGCTTTCAAAAGTGTCCTGAGCTTTCCGTAATCCGGCTCTTCACCCTTTGGCGGCTCACCAAGGAAACATGAAAAATCCTCTTCAAAGGGATGCGTCTTGTCCGCCCAGAAGACCGTGGACGTATCACCCACCTGCATGCGCTGGCGTGAACCATTGGCGAGAAGATAGTTGAGGGCTGTCGTATAGGCAAATTCAGCTCTTTGACCCACTGGTGCATTCAGCCCCTGTTTTTTCCAATAATTTTGAGAGCAGAAAGATTCTTTGTTAAATGAGACTATGTTGGCACCAGAGCTTTGGGCACCCCAAACACCTTTTATTGCAGTATGGAGGGTTGCCGGTACATCAAGCTCACCGCTGACAAGACATGCCTGTTTGTTGCCTTCGGGCTTCATAACCTCTTCTATCTTCTCCATGACCTTGGGCCTTTGGGCAATAAGCAGCTGCTCGTCATCTGCAAGGACAAAGGTCATGTTTGGATGCGTCTCCTTTATCTCTTCCCAGAGAGGATTTGAAAAAATTTCTTTAAAATCTCCTGCCTTCAAAAAAGAAATGACGGCAGCTATGCCCTTGTCGTCAAAATCTTCTCCAAAGACATTTATGATTCGCTCTAAAAAGGCCATTTGCGCCTGTTTCGCTTTTGAGATATCCTTTTTGGTTGGTTCCTCCTGCCCTTTCTTCAGCTTTGGTGTGCCAAATATGTATTGGGGTGTATCCCAAAGGAGATTTGCCTTTATGCCAGAGGTCTTTTTTTCTCCCTTTGGCACCAGAAACTTTCGCGCCCTCTTCTTTCTGCCTTCACCAACCCTGGTATCACGCAAGGATAAAAAATCCCCTTTTTCATCCAGCACAATGAGAAACGGAATCTCTTTCTTCTCAAAGCCAAAAGGCGCCATATCTTGGCTCTTTTCTTTCCTGAGCCGGTTATAGTAATCTGCAAGGGCATGTAGGATCATGACCGCACCTCCACGGAAGCGAGATCAAGGACGCCTTGCTTGAGTTTTGCCTTGAAGAAAGAAGGGGCAGGCGGCTTTTTGGTATAATCCCAATCAAAAAACATCCAGCCGAGTTCCCGGTTCTCCTGAATAGGGGATGGGCCGTCATCGTCTTTTTTTATCAGTTCGAATTGGGCGTCAAACTCCCTGCAGCCAAGATACGGACGATGAAAGCACTGGCCTCGGGCTGCGCGTCTTAAAAACATCTGCTCAAATTTTGTAACGTTGTCTTCAGGACCTGCCTTATCGGTTATTTCAAAAACAGCGTGGATGAGATATGCAACATCTTTCAGGACAAGAGCCGCCCGCTGCTGCCTCTCTTTGCCCACATCTACAAATAACCCTATTCTTCCCCTGCCAGCCTTCATGGCAGCCTGTGCATTTTTTACAGAAACTATAGATGCAACTTCATTTCTGCGGATATTGAACCATCTAATAGGTTTTAAGACGTCTATTTGAAGAATCCTCCAAGCAATAGCAGGTTTCCACAAAATTGCCTCAAGAATGCCCCTGGCAGCAGAAGGGGTCATTACATCATAACTCACCCGTTCGACTTTCATCTCTGGCCTCGTAAAGCAGGCGTATTCACCTGACACCTTCAATCTGAATGGATTGCTTGTTTCCATAACCCCATTTCTCCCTGACTTAGACGATAAAACCTTCTGGCCCTGGAGGGCTTGCCTCTTCCAATGGCAAAAGTCCATAGATTGGATCATAAAGGCTTTCATCAAGCATAATGAGCTCCTCAGCGAATTGCCTTGGTACCACATTATGAAGTAAGCCTTTTTTACCCAGAACTTCATACTGTTCTCGAAAAATTGAAATTGAATATTGTTGAAGTCTTCTAAGAAGTGACCTCTCATTCCATGGCTCGTTAACAAGCCTTGCCAAAAGGTCGGATACATCTCCATAAGGCACCAAAATATCGATGCAATCTCTATTTTCGATCAGCCTGAACCGCTCTGATGCCGTCCGAAAATAATAATTGAGCCTGCGCCCGCCTAAGAGTTCTAAAATCTGTTTCTTGTCCATGGCTTCGTGACCAAGCTGCCAGTACCATTTCCTGAAATAACTGCTAATTAGCGAGCTTGTTCCGAGCTCATCCAGCCTTTCGCATAAAAATTCCTCTGCCAAGCTGGCCGGCTGTGAAATATAGGCTGGCTGTTGTCGGGGCCTGAATATCACTACCCGCCCCAGATCCGGGAGTCTTCCTTCTCTGTTACACCGGCCCGCGGCCTGGATAATGGAATCAATTCCTGCAAGCGCCCTGTAAACCACTGGAAAGTCGAGATCCACCCCTGCTTCTACCAGAGAAGTACTAACCACCTTCACTTGCTCCTGCCCATCAGCCAAAAAGTGCTTAATATTCTTGAGAACCTCTCGCCGATGCTCAGGACACATATTGGTCGAGAGATGAAACACCCGCCCGTAACGAAGCAGTCTTGCGGTCTGTCTTGCCTGCTCTTTCAGATTGAGTATGCACAACAGGGACGTGTGCTCTTCATCCAGAATCCCTGCCAGCTCTTCCATTTCAACAGTATCAAGCCCAGGAGATTGCAGGAAGTATTTGACCCTTTTTAGTTGCCTGTTCAGACTTTCTGGATCATCTACAATTTCGATGGGCTCTTTTTGCAGCCCCTCTGGGAAAACAAAGTCAATGGTTTTGGTCTTGGTCAGAACTGGCTGTGTTGCCGTGCAAAAAAGTGGTGTTACGCCATAAAAGGAGAAAAGCTCTTTTATAACTGAAACAATAGGCCTTAGATAGGCAGGGGGCATACACTGGGCTTCATCAAATATGACGATGCTATTGGCTAGATTATGAAGCCTTCGGCACCTACTACTCTTACAAGAATAAAGAGATTCAAAAAACTGGACTGCAGTGGTTACTATGATTGGTGCATCCCAGTTCTCAGCAGCAAGCCTCAAATGGGTACGTTTTTCATCTTCGCTGTCATCATCTACAAGATTTGAATGATGTTCAAGCACCACATGCGAAAAGCCTGAAATTTTACTAAAAACGTCCGCAGTTTGTTCTATGATATTGGTATACGGGATGACATAAATTATCCGTCGCTTTCCATTTATAACGGCATGATTTAAAGCAAAACCCAATGATGCCAATGTCTTGCCCCCACCTGTTGGAACTGTTAAGGAAAAGATGTTGGGCTTTAACTGGGATTTTTTAATGCAGCTTTGAAATATCTCTTTGCGGAGGCGGTTGACATGGGTGTCAGGGGCCTGTGCTATCAAGTCAGCCATATGTTTCATGAAACCGTCTCGAAGTTCTTCCAAGGTCGGGTACTGGTGGAGTCGTCTCCTGCTTCTTGCTTTATCCATGAATCTTTCTGTATCCAAGAAGTCAGCATCGACCAAACAGGAAAAAAGCATCCTGATATAAAAAGCAGGCGAGGCACCAGGCGGTATTGGTTGACGTGGCATCTCCCTGTCAAGAATCCACTCAGGCACATTTGCATAAATCGTTTCCGATTTTTCAGGATGTTTCATCCTTTCCCGAAGTGCCCTTGCACCTACTTCATCAGGCTCAAAATCAGTAAGTCCTGCATGATGACCCATTATCAGCCAGGACAAAACCCTGTCTGCTCCAGTCCATCCCTTCAAAACCGCCAGATGTCCTCCTGCTTCGGAATGAAATACCGGCCCCTTAAGCACAAACTCTGTATCTAAATTGTTTTCTTTGAAGAGTTTTGCCTGAAAAGCCGGAGAGTATTTCCCCAAATCATGCCAAAGCCCGGCCAAATACGCCCACTTCTCCCCTCCAAACTCGGACGCAAAACTTGCTGCCTGCTCGGCAACATTCTTTAGGTGCTCCTCAAGGGGCTGCCACTTCTCAGGGGGCTGTCCTTT
>CAYWKF010000045.1:0-43449 GCA_964459155.1 uncultured Desulfobacterales bacterium | reverse complement strand
ATAATAATGCGGCCCACTAAAAGGCCGGGATAGCTCAGTCGGTAGAGCAGTGGACTGAAAATCCACGTGTCCCCAGTTCGATTCTGGGTCCCGGCACCAGAAATTATAAAGCGCTTGCTACCGTGGCAAGCGCTTTTCTTTTTGGTGCCCTTTAAAGCTGCTACCATCCTTGATCATTTGTTTTAGTTCCCTTTTCCGTGGTACGTCTGCCACTTCTTCCATAAATACTTAATAGTATGTTAAATAGGCAAGCTAACTATTGAAACATTTCTAGAATAAATGATTGCAAAGAATGAATGTGGTGGTTATGATCAAATGTTGAACAAAGGTGTCCGTTTCTGTAACCCCAAGTGGCAAGCAATCCCCTGAGTTGCCTGTCTGAAAGGAGGTTTCCTGAATGTCCCGTCATCAAAACAAGTCACACTTAGGCCCAAGGTTGAGCAGGAGAGGTTTCTTAAAAGGTTGCACCATAGCCGCGGCAGCGTTAGGCCTTTCAGATGAAATGATCCCCAGGCTGGTTGAAGCGGCGGCTTCGCCCCAAAAACCCCCGGTACTGTGGCTCCACTTTCAGGAATGCACAGGCTGTACCGAGGCTCTTTTGAGAGCGTCCCATCCAGATATTGGGCGCCTCATCCTGGAAATGATATCCCTTGATTATCATGAAACCGTCATGGCACCCTCAGGCCATCAAGCAGAAAAGTCATATAAAGATACTCTGGAGAAATATAGCGGTAAATTCATTTGTGTTGTGGAAGGTGCCATCCCCACCAAAGACGGTGGAGTCTATTGTAAAATAGGAGGCCGTACCGCCCTTGAAATAATCAATGAAGCAGCTCCAAAAGCTGCGGCGGTGATAGCCATTGGCACATGCGCTTCCTACGGGGGAGTACAGGCAGCCAGCCCAAATCCAACAGGTGCCAAAGGGGCAGGTGCGGTGTTGGGCAAACCGGTTGTAAACATCCCTGGTTGTCCACCCAATCCGATTGCCTTTCTGGGGACTCTTCTTCACTTCCTCACTTTCAAACGGTTGCCTGAGCTTGATCAGATAGGAAGACCGCTCTTTGCCTACGGACGGAGAAACCATGATCAGTGCGAGCGGCGTGCCCACTTTGACGAAGGCCGTTTCGTGGAGCAATTTGGAGACGCAAACCACATGAAGGGCTACTGCCTTTACAAAGTGGGGTGTAAGGGGCCAGGAACCTTTGCCAATTGCCCGGCAGTCCGTTTCAACGATGTTGATGTTTGGCCTGTGAGTGCCGGCCACGGATGTGTTGGCTGCACAGAGCCAAATTTCTGGGACACCCATTCACCATTTTATGAAAGGCTTCCTGGCGTAAAAATTCCTGGTACTGGGGGTATAGTTCACGACGTGGACTCAGCAGGTAAAAAGATTCTTGGTATAGCCGCAGCAGCGGCAGGAATTCATGCCGCTGTAGGAATAGGCAAGCGCATTGTGAAAAATCCCAGTTCCAAAGGTGACGAAGAGGCTTAATCAAGGGGGGTAAACCACCATGGCACAAAAAATAGTAGTAGACCCAATCACAAGGATTGAAGGCCATCTGAGGATAGATGCTGAAATAGAGGGTAACAAAATTACCAAGGCATGGTCGTCTGGCCAGATGTGGCGAGGCATTGAAGTGATTCTGAAAGGTAGAGACCCGCGTGATGCTTGGGTTTTCACACAGCGCATCTGCGGTGTTTGCACCACCGTCCATGCCATTGCGTCTGTTAGGGCGGTTGAAAATGCCCTTGGCATGTCCATTCCTTTAAATGCGCAATATATACGCAATTTGGTCTTGGCCCTGCATGCCTTGCATGACCACATAGTCCATTTTTACGTATTGTCTGCCCTTGACTGGGTAGATGTCGTATCCGCTTTGAAGGCAGACCCCAAAAAGACGGCACAACTTGCCGAAAGCCTGTCTGATTGGCCAGGTAACAGCCCCAAGAGGTTTAAGGCGGTTCAGAGCAAAATCAAAGCGCTGGTCGAAAGTGGCCAGCTTGGGCCCTTTGCCAATGGATACTGGGGACACCCTGCCATGATCCTGCCACCAGAGGCAAATCTCATGGCCGTTTCCCACTATCTTGAGGCATTAGATTATCAGCGCAAGGCAGATTCGGCCATTGCCATACTGGGAGGGAAAAATCCTCACATACAAAATCTCTCTGTAGGAGGAGTCACCACTGCAATAAACCCAGACAATGAAGCCACCTTGAATATGGAGCGGTTGTACTGGATCAAGCAGCTTGCCTCGGAAGTGAGAGACTTTGTACACCAAGTTTATTTGCCAGATGTGATTGCAATTGGCGCGCTGTACAAGGATTGGCTACAATATGGAGCAGGCGTGAAAAATTATCTGGCTGTTCCCGACATGCCATTGGACGAAGCAGGAACCAAATTTGATCTACCCGGAGGCACCGTATTCAGCGGTGACCTTGGCTCGGTAAAACCCTTCAAAAATTTCTCTGATCCCTATTTCAGAGACAATATCAAAGAATGCATCGCCCATTCGTGGTATGAAGGCGACTGGACGAAAAACCCCTTTGAGGAAGACACCGTTCCCAATTACACCGACTTCCATCCCGATCAAAAATATTCATGGATCAAGGCACCACGTTTCAAAGGCGAGCCTATGCAGGTTGGTCCGCTTGCACAAGTGCTTGTGGGATACGCCCTTGGCCACGAGTTGACCAAGAAATATGTGGATTATGCCCTTGACCGGGTAAGCTCCATTGCAGGCGTGAAAGTAGGACCTGAGGTACTGCATTCCACACCGGGCAGGCATTTGGGTAGGGCCATTAGGGCAGCCATATTGTCTGACCTGGCAATAAAACACTGGCAGCTTCTGGTAGACAACGTGGGCAGGGGAGATCTTGCCATTTTCAACCCTCCAACATTTCCCCGAGGTGTGCAAAGAGGTTTTGGATTTCATGAGGCTCCAAGAGGTACACTATCCCACTGGATTGTGATAGAAAACGGCAAGATTAAAAATTATCAGTGCGTGGTTCCATCCACATGGAATGCCGGCCCCCGGGACTCAAATGGTAAACCAGGGCCTTACGAGGCGTCGCTGGTCGGCAATCCTGTGGCAGACCCAGAAAGGCCGCTGGAGGTCATAAGGACTGTTCATTCCTTTGACCCTTGCATTGCTTGTGCCGTCCATGTGGTTGATCCAGAGGGTTCCGAATTTTCCAGAATCAGGGTGCTATGAAAGGAGTCAAGCCATGAGATACAAAATAGGCTATGCTTGGTCCGTTTTGTTCAGACTGTTTCACTGGGCCTTTGCGCTTTCTATTGTCACCTTGGTTGTAACAGGTTTTTACATCTACACTCCTTGGACAAATACTGTACTCGAAGGGAGCAGATCATTCCCCATGGCTACCATGCGCTATCTCCACTTTCTGGCTGGATTCGTTTTCACCGCTGCCGTTGCAGTGAGGTTTTACCTATGGATATTCGGCAACAGGCAGGAAAAATTGTGGGATTCTGCACCCATTACCCCCCGAAACATAAAAAATCTGTTTTCAACATTGATTTACTACACATATCTAACAGATAAGCATGATGAAAGATTGGGACACAATGCCCTGGCTGGAACTGCCTATATAATCACCATCCTCCTGGCAATATGCCAATTGATCACTGGTTTCTATCTCTTGTATCCCGAAAGTATGTTTTGGCAAAAATGGGGCGTGTTTCTATTTGGCACTCAGCAAAAGGCTCGGTTTATTCATCATCTCACAATGTGGTATTTCATTATTTTTGCCTTTTTCCATCTCTACATAGTGATATGGAACGATATAAAGGCGCCGGAAGGCCTCATATCTTCCATTTTTACTGGTAGAAAGTTTCATAAATCAAGTAGTTGAAACAACAACAGATTAACATGCCCTCTGAATGGAATATTCAGAGGGCATCATCCATAGCAGATGAGCCTAAAACAGGGCTTTGAAATCCATATCAGCGGCATAGTGCAGGGTGTCGGTTTCAGGCCTTTCGTCTACAACCTAGCCAAGGCCTACAACATGCATGGAACCATTTCAAACACGTCCCAGGGCGTACTAATCAAAATTTGGGCAACCAAAGACAATCTGTCCAATTTCATCAATGAATTGAGGCAAAAAGCTCCCCCTCTTTCAGAAATCGATGACATCCGGATAGAGGGAACAAAAGAAAATCCAAAAAGCTTCCATGGCTTTTCTATTCTTGAGAGCAGTAAGACTTCCCGCATCTCAACCCTCATCCCACCTGATGTGGCAACGTGCACAGAATGTGTGAAGGAAATCTTCGACTCCCGCAACCGGCGCTTCGGTTATCCCTTCACCAACTGTACCAATTGCGGTCCGCGTTACTCAATAATAGAAAGCTTGCCTTACGACAGGCCCGCCACGTCGATGAAGTATTTTGAGATGTGCGGCCAATGCCGTTCCGAATATGAAAATCCTTTGGACAGACGCTTTCATGCCCAACCCAACTGTTGTCCGCTTTGCGGTCCTTACCTGTGGCTTTCAGACTCCAAGGGCAATATCCTCGAAAAAGGCCCAAATGTTTTGGAGTGCTGCGCTTCAAAGCTAGCTCAGGGAGCCATAGCTGCAATAAAGGGGTTAGGAGGCTTTCATATTGCCGCAAATGCTTACTCTTCAGAAACAATAAAACAGCTGAGAATACGCAAGAAACGACCTCATAAGCCTTTTGCAGTAATGGTCAAAGACATAGAGACTGCTAAAAAGATATGTACAATCCCAAAAAACGTTGAATTGCTACTATCTTCTACACAGGCTCCCATCGTACTGGCTCCCAGAGCAGCAGATTTTCCTCTGCCGGATGAGATCGCCCCAAACTTGAACGAATTGGGTGTGATGCTTCCCTATACCCCGCTTCATCATCTCCTTTTTGCTCAGGAAAAATGTCCTGATATTTTAATCATGACCAGCGGGAACCCCACCGGCCAGCCCCTGTCCACATCCAACGAAGAGGCCTTGGGCAGATTGAATACTTTTGTAGACATCTTTCTTTTCCATAATAGGGAAATCCGTACTGGAATCGACGATTCGGTTGTGCGCACATCAAAGAGAACGCCTGTTTTAATAAGACGATCAAGGGGTTATGCGCCAGCGCCCATTCGAGTAGCTCAGGACCTAGGACAACTGATAGCCCTGGGAGGAGAATTAAAAAATACCTTTTGTCTAACAAAGGAACGCTACGTTTTTTTGAGTCAACATATGGGAGACATGGCCAATCCCGCTGTCCTTGATTTCTTGCACGCCAATATTGAGCGCATGAAAAAAATGCTGGAAATAACACCAGTTGCAGCCGTATCAGATCTCCATCCAGACTATCTTTCCACCCGTTATGCCAAAGACTTGGGCCTTCCGCTGATTCAGGTCCAGCACCATCATGCTCATGCAGCATCTGTAATGGCAGAACATGGGCTTGGCGGCCCAGTCCTATCGTTGGTGCTGGACGGCACAGGTTATGGCCCGGACAAAACGACATGGGGCGGTGAAGTGCTTCTGACCCATATTTCCTCATCCAAAAGGCTGGGGCACCTGGCGCCATTTTCCTTGCCAGGCGGAGATGCAGCAGCCAAAGAACCTTGGCGTACCGGTTTGTCCATACTCCATAGAACAGAGATGCTTGGAGAGTTGGAGGCTACAGGTCTATCTCACATCGACATATCAAAAACCGCGTTTTTGAAGAATATGTTGGACAAAAACTTAAACTGCCCGGTATCCACCAGCTGTGGCAGGCTGTTTGATGGCATCGCCTCTATCCTGGGAATATGCCACAACAACAGCTACGAAGGCCAGGCCCCAATGGAGTTAGAAGCATCGGCCCTAAAAGAAACCGACCATCTCGACGTGACAGACCATCCACTTTTCGAAAAATATTTTGAGTCAAGCTGGCTACATGCAAAGAATCAACATGGCAAATATGAAATAATGTGGCCAGTGTTCGTAAAAGATCTAGTAGAATGGCTCAAAACAGGTGTCTCAGCCAGCAAAATTTCACTCTATTTCCACATCTTCATGGTAGCTTCCTTCTCCAAGCTCATGCTGCATCTTGCTGAAAAAACCGGTATAGACAAAGTTGTCATGAGCGGGGGAACCATGCAGAACAATATTCTTCGCGTGAGCCTTTACGCACAGCTGTCCAAGGCGGGGCTCGATGTCTATTTAAATGAAAAGGTTCCTCCAAATGACGGAGGATTATGTTTAGGACAGGCATATGCTGCTGCCGCACGCTATCAGGAGGAGAACCAATAACCAAAATGTGCCTTGCAATTCCGGTAAAGATAATCGAAATACGGGGTAAAAAAGATGACTTTATGAACCCTCCCGTTGCCTTGGTTGAAGTAGAAGGCGCCCGCAGGGAAATCCGTCTTGACATAGTTGACCGCTGGCCTTCTGAAGGCGACTATGTGATTGTGCATGCAGGCTTTGCCATCCACACCCTGGACCCGGAAGAGGCAGAGGCCAATTTGAATCTGTTGAAAGAAATGGCCCAAGGGCTCGGTCAAAATGATGCTTCCTGAAAACTATTCCGAATCCTTCAA
This sequence comes from uncultured Desulfobacterales bacterium, assembly GCA_964459155.1. GTDB lineage: Bacteria > Desulfobacterota > Dissulfuribacteria > Dissulfuribacterales > JALVPX01 > JALVPX01. The sequence continues at coordinate 36,892 of CAYWKF010000045.1, read as the reverse complement.
GGATCGTGAGCTTGTCCATTCCTTAGCAGCAAAACTTGAAAATTTTGCAGGCAGACCAATGCGCTTCATGGAGGTGTGCGGCACTCATACCATGTCAATTTTCAGGCATGGGATTAGATCACTTCTGCCATCCAACATAGAACTGGTATCTGGACCTGGATGCCCTGTATGTGTAACCTCAGTGGAAGACATAGACTGCATGGTCGGCCTTGCCCGTGAGCCTAGAGTCATCCTTGCAACGTTTGGAGATCTCCTGAGAGTCCCGGGCACGCAGGGCAGCCTTCTGGAAGCCCAAGCTCTAGGGGCTAAGGTGGAAGTTGTCTATTCACCGGCTGATGCATTGAAGATTGCTTCTGAGCACCCTTCTAATGAAGTGATATTCTTGGGCGTGGGCTTTGAAACCACGGCTCCAGGAGTGGCTGCTGCCCTACTTGAAGCCTCTTCACAAAACATGACCAATTTTTTTGTCTACAGCGCCCACAAGACCATGCCAAAGGCGCTGGAGACCTTACTCTCTGATCCGGAACTGAAAATAGACGGCCTGATATGCCCTGGTCATGTCAGCACCATTATTGGTGTAAAGGCCTATGAGCCATTGGCAAGTGAGAAAAAGATACCCTGTGTGATTGCTGGATTCGAACCGGCGGATATCCTCCAGGCTATCCTAATGTTGGCCAAGCAAGTGAGTGATGGCCGTTTCGAGGTGGAGAATGGCTACGTCAGGGCAGTGACCAGGGAAGGGAATCCAAGGGCCAGAGAGATCATCTACAAGGCCTTTGAACAGTGCGAGGCCAGATGGCGTGGCCTTGGAGTTATTGAAGCTAGCGGCCTTGCCATCAGGCCAAGCCTTGCCATGCACGATGCATCAAAACGCTTTGACTGTAAAAAGATAAAAAACGGGAGTATCGAACCAAAAGGCTGCCTTTGTGGTGAGGTCATAAAAGGTAAAAAAAGGCCTCCAGAGTGCAAACTATTTTCCAAGACTTGTACCCCGACAAGACCAGTTGGACCTTGTATGGTATCCAGCGAAGGAAGTTGCGCAGCCTATTACAAATATGGGGGTGTATGAAGAGCAGACGCATACTCATAGATCATGGCAGCGGCGGCCTTGCCACAAAAGAGCTTATTGCAGAGCTTTTTCAGCCACTTTTTTCGAACCCAGCGCTCGACCGCATGGAGGATAGTGCACTACTCGAACCCCAAAATGGCAAAATTGCTTTTACAACAGACAGCTATGTGGTCGATCCCCTGTTTTTTCCAGGTGGAGATATAGGAACCTTAGCTATACACGGCACCATAAATGACTTGGCAATGCAGGGGGCTAACCCGGCAGCTTTAAGCCTGGGACTCATTTTAGAAGAAGGCCTACAGATGGATGACCTACAGAAAATAGCCTCATCCTTGGAAAAGGCTTCCAAACAGGCTGGTGTACCTATTGTTGCGGCTGATACGAAGGTGGTGCCTCAAGGCAAGGCAGACAAAATTTTTATAAACACATCTGGCATAGGTTTTGTGGAAGATGGCGTTGAACTCGGCTCACATCTAGCCGTTCATGGAGATGCAGTAATAGTATCAGGTACGTTGGGCGACCATGGAATTGCCATAATGGGCACCAGGGCCGGCCTTGGCCTGGACACCACCATTATGAGCGATACAGCTCCCTTGCACAAACTTGTCCATATCCTTTTGGGCAAATTTGGAAACGCCATTAGATGTTTTAGAGACCCGACCAGAGGCGGCCTTGCCACAGTACTATCAGAAATAGCTGTTGCTTCAAGAGTGGAAATCCAGATTGATGAAGCTTCTATACCTATAAAACCCCAGGTATATTCCATATGCGAACTCCTTGGACTAGATCCCCTTTACCTTGCCAATGAAGGAAAGCTCATAGCCATTGTGAAGGGATCAGCAGCCGAAGAAATCGTCTTGACCATGCGTAGGGAAAAACTGGGCGAGAATGCCTCCATAATAGGGAGAGTCCACAGAACGGAAACGGCAAGGAAAGGCCGCGTAGTCCTTTTAACGAAAATAGGTGGGAAAAGGCTGCTTGAACCCTTATCAGGCGAACCCTTGCCTAGAATTTGTTGAGGCTTGTATGGTGAACAAAATAGCAGTGGTAGGTGTAGGCAACCTCATATTAAGAGACGATGGAATCGGAATTCATGCGATAAGGCTCTTGGAAAAGACTTACCACGTTGATCACAGCAAAGTGGCCATAACGGATGCCGGAACTGCCGGCATATACATGGCACCAGTTATTGAGACATCCAGTCATATTTTTGTGATTGACGCAGTGAAACTTAATGCGCCCCCAGGAACCATAAAAGTGTTTAACGAGGAAGAGCTAAAAGCTGCCTCTATACATACGCGAATGTCACCACACCAAGTTGGCATATTGGAAATCTTGGAGCTGTGCAGGCTCAGGCTGGACAATCCCCCAGAGATAAAATTCATCACCATGGTGCCCAAAGAGATTTCACCAGGAACTGAGCTTTCACTTGAAGTACAAAGAAAACTTCCTGAGCTGGTCGAGGTTATTAAACAGGAATTGGAACACATTGGAATTTCTGTTCCCGAGGCACTGCCAAATGCATGAACTTTCCCTGGCTCAAGGCCTTCTTGAGCAAGTGATTGATATTGCAGAGAAAAATGATGCGTCCATGGTAACCAAGGTTAAGGTCTCCATCGGCGCTTTTTCAGGGGTCGTTGTAGAGTCCTTCATATTCGGTTTCGATCTGCTCAAGTTGGAATACCCCTTGACCCAAGGGGCGTTGCTTGAAATACAAAACCCGGCCCCTGTTCTTCACTGCCAGGAATGCAACAAAGAAGTACCAGCTCCCGCCTCATGGCCAAGGCAGGCTGCTTCCTGTCCACAATGCGGTGCAAGCAACCTTATTCCTTGTGGCGGCGACGACCTTATGCTTTTACAAATAGAGATGGAATAGATCTTTAAGAATTGTTAGAGGAGCAAAGATGTGTGAAACGTGCGGATGTTCTCATGACAATGGCCCCAAAACATTGGAAGTGCACAAATCCATTCTTTCCGCAAACGAACGGCAGGCAAAGGCGAACAAAGAGCATTTGAATCGACTGGGAACCCTTGCCATAAACATGATAAGCAGCCCAGGCTCGGGTAAAACCACCCTTTTGGAACGGACAATCGATGAGCTTGGGCGTGAAATACGCATAGGAGTCATAGAGGGAGACATTGAAACAGAAAGAGATGCGGAGCGCATAAAGGCAAAAGGGATTCCAGTGGTCCAGATAACCACTGGGGGCGCCTGCCATTTGGATGCCCACCTGGTCCACAAAGGCATTAGGACCTTGGAAAACCAGCTGGCAGACCCTGCTCTCGACCTGCTTTTTATAGAAAATGTTGGCAACCTAGTCTGCCCGGCCGCCTTTGAGCTTGGGGAGCACTACCGAATGGTGTTTCTATCTGTGCCAGAAGGCTCAGACAAGCCCATAAAGTATCCGAAGGCCTTTCTTTCAGCTGATATTTTTGTAATTACCAAAATAGATCTGCTCGAATTTTTCGACTTTTCCATGGAAGAAGCGGTTGACCATGCCCTGCGTCTCAATCCTGAATTGAAAACAATGGCCTTATCTGCAAAATCAGGAGCTGGATTTGACGAGTGGATCAGGCTGCTCAAACAAATGATTTCTGGCAAAAGACCTTGAGGTGATGATCAAAACAATCATTTGAGTAACATAGACTAGGCCCTACACTTTAACCTACAAAGACCTCAGGAATATATTTAAAAAACATTCGACCTGAATACCCATATGGTTGCAATATGATTTTGCCAAAGTTGAAAAATATTACATTTATGTAAATTTTTTAATCTTAAAATTCCATTTTTGTCATTTTTTGCACATCTTGTCCAAAGGAGCTGTGTGGATTTTAAACAACAAAAACAAATCGTTGCATTGCCACTCCATGCTGGCACGCCTGTTGCCATTATCGCTCTCAGAAACAAAAATGAAGAGCGGTGGGCAATTTTGCGTTTTATCATGTTTAAATTCCCCTGCTATTGACCTGCCATTTTTTTCTTCTTACCTTGTGGCAGCATCGACCAGTTTGATCGTTTGAATTAAACCGTTCAAAAAGCAAGCCGCTAGCGAGAAGTCGCCAACGGCTTCCCGGAGAATTTATGGACTTTGTATCAATTATTCAAAAAATATTGATTTTAACTCCGCCCATATTATTTGCTGTCACTATTCATGAGATGGCTCATGGCTGGGCTGCTTACCGTTTGGGTGATCCCACAGCAAAGCTGGCAGGGCGTCTCACCCTAAACCCTGTCAAGCACTTGGATCCAGTGGGCACATTTGTATTCTTTGTTACCCAGGCAATAGGATGGGCTAAACCGGTCCCAGTGAATCCATACAACTTCAGCAATCCCAGGCAGGGAATGATGTGGGTATCCCTTGCCGGACCAGGAGCAAATCTGCTGGTGGCTGCATTGAGTGCATTCTTCCTGCGCACCTTTTGGGGAGCAGCCCATACCGTAGGTCCAGCAGGCCATTTTTTCGCAGTGCCACTGACTGCCATGGCCTATATCAGTGTGCAAATAAATGTAGGGCTTGCAATCTTCAATCTGCTGCCCATTCCTCCCCTTGACGGTTCCAAGGTGCTAGCAGCCCTTCTTCCAGCCTCAATGCTTGGATGGTATCATCAATTTGAAAGATATGGTTTTTTCATCATCCTGCTCCTTGTCTTTACAGGGATAACTGGCCGGATTATAGTCCCGCTGATCTTTTCAATTAATAGATTTCTTCTGGGAGTTTAGGCGGATTTTTCATGGCTGGAAAAGACAAAAAACGCGTATTGAGCGGCATGCGCCCATCGGGAAAACTTCACCTGGGCCATCTGCATGGGGTGCTAGACAATTGGAAGCGTCTACAAGACCAGTATGAATGTTTCTTCTTCGTAGCAGATTGGCACGCACTTACTACTAACTATGAGCGGCCTTATGAAATACCCGAAAATATAGAAGAAATGGTTATTGACTGGCTTGCCGTGGGCATTGATCCGGAAAAGGCGGTCATCTTCGTCCAATCTGACATAAAAGAACATGCGGAACTGCACCTGCTTCTTTCCATGATCACCCCAGTCTCATGGCTTGAACGCAATCCAACATACAAGGAGCAGCAGCAGCAGCTAAAAGAACGTGATCTGGCCACTTACGGTTTTTTGGGATATCCCGTCTTGCAAGCCGCAGACATCATAATGTACAAGGCCAACAAGGTACCTGTGGGCGTGGACCAGCTGCCCCATGTAGAGTTGACCAGAGAGATAACCAGAAGGTTCAATTATCTTTACACTCCAGTCTTTCCAATACCAGATGCCATGCTAACAGAGGTCCCCAAGATGCCGGGCATTGATGGCAGAAAGATGAGCAAAAGCTATGGCAACTCCATTTTCATCTCAGACTCGCCAGATGAGGTAAGAAAAAAGATCTCCGCCTTCGTCACCGATGTTGAACGGCCTCGCCGTTCAGACCCAGGCGATCCAGAAAATAGGTGTGTTGCCTTCAACCTCCACAAACTCTATATGCCCCAGGAACGCCTTAACGAAATAATAAAAGAGTGCAAGGCAGGCAAACTTGGCTGTGTTGCGTGCAAAAAAGAACTCGCTGAAGCCGTTGTCGAATTCCTAATCCCCATATGGCAGAAAAGGGCGAAATTGGCCTCTGAACCAGAAACGGTCAAAGGGGTCTTGGCCAATGGCGCCCAACGGGCTAAAGCAGAGGCACGCAAGACCATGGAAGAGGTTCGGAGTGTCCTTTGGACACGGCATGCAAAGTCAGACTAGAGGCCTTTGAAGGCCCGCTGGATCTGCTTCTGCACTTGATCCAGAAGAATAAGCTCGACATAAAAGACATACCTATAGCCCTTGTGACTTCCCAATATCTGGAATATTTGGATTTCATGAAGGCATTGGACGTGGTGATTGCTGGGGAATACCTGGTCATGGCGGCAACCCTCATGCACATAAAGTCACGGATGCTTCTTCCAAGGCCGGCGCCAGACGACGAAGATTATGAAGATCCCCGCCTTGAAATAGTCCGTCCATTGCAAGAGCTGATGGAGATCAGGAAAGGCGCTGAATTTCTGGCTGAAAGGCCTTTTTTGGAAGTTGATGTCTTTTTGCCAGGCCCTGATCCTGAGTTTGAAAAAATGAAACAGGAGGATTCTACCAGGCCCCTTTTGGAGGTATCCCTGCACGAACTCGTTTCAGCATTCAAAGATGTGTTGGGTGGTTCAGGCCTTCCAAGGGCCCTTGAAATTGCCAAAGCCAAGGTAAGCCTTTCCGCTCGTATGGAAGAGATAACAAACCTTCTTCACACAAAAAAGAAACTCAGTTTCTTTGAGCTCTTTTCACCAAAACAGGACCGCCTCTACCTCATTGTGACCTTCATGGCCCTATTGGAGCTTGCAAAACTGGGCGCTACCAAACTTGTTCAAGAGTCTCCTGGCAAAGATATAATCGTACTTGCAGCAAATGGTTTACAAACAAGGCAAAACCAGAATTGATATCATCCACCTAAACTTCTGCTTCATTTATTGAAACGATGCCGATTACATATTACTAAGGCAACCAAATAGCTGACATGTTTTTTTGTCGTTAACTTACCCCTATTTAATTAAAAAGGACTTAGTGTCCTAGAAAAGACACGAAAAAAAACTTTAAACGGAAATGTCAGCCTTGACGAATTAATCTTGCAATCACCAGCCTTTCGCCTAAAATCAATGCATGAAATCTTTTATGCCCTTCTCAATCGAACAAACTTTGTCAAAGGTGCCTTTGTTTCAAGGTTTGTCCCGTGAGTTCCTGGAGGAAATAGCCTCGATTGTGCAAAAAAAGGAGTATTCCAAAGGACAGCTCGTCTTTCAGGAAGGCGACCCTGGCAACGGCTTTTACATAGTGGCTACAGGCAGAATCAAGGTATTCAAGATATCGCCCGACGGCAAAGAGCAGATCCTGCATCTTTTCGGCCCTGGAGAGCCCTTTGGGGAGGCAGCGGTTTTTGCAAAACGTCCCTTCCCTGCCAATGCTGCTAGCCTGGAAAAGTCAACAATTTTGTTCTTGCCCAGATCCTCATTTGTTGAAATATTGGCCGCAGATCCAGCCCTTTCCATGAATATGCTAGGCATACTGTCAGCACGGTTGAGGGCCTTTGCATCGATGATAGAGCAGCTATCCCTTCGGGATGTGGCAGGCAGGCTTTCCGCGTACCTCATTCTCCTTTCCGAACGCCAGGAGGGCAGGAATGAGTTGACTTTGGACATGACCAAGGCGCAGCTTGCCAGCTATTTGGGAACGATACCAGAGACTCTTTCCAGGGTGCTTTCCAAGATGGCATCACAGAACATCTTGACTGTTGATGGATCACGCATAGTCATCGATGACAGACAAGCCATAGAAGATTTGGCAGTGGGCCTCAGGCGCTTGGCATAGCCTATAGGCTTCATCTTTTTGAGGCTGCCGTTTGTTTGTAAACATGCCAAATGCGCTGAATAGCTGTCACGTGTGTGAAAAATGCTAGGACTATTAAAACAGGCACTATAAAATTGAAAATCAGGCCAACTGCAAACAATACCAGCCTTTCAAGCCTGGTTAACATTCCGACAGTGCATGAAAAACCAAGGGCCTCTGCCCTTGCCCTGGTGTAACTGACCAGCAAGGAACCCGTCATGGCCGTTAAGACCATGAGAGGCCCAAATATCCCTTGGTGGCCGTTAGTCCATAGATAGACAAGCAAGCCTGAAAAAAGAAAAAATTCGGCATACCTGTCCATGGTGGAATCAAGGAATGCGCCAAACCTGCTTTGATTGCCATGCTCCCTAGCAAGCAACCCATCCACGGCATCCAACGGACCGAAAACTGCCAGAATAAGTCCGGCAGTTACCCTATGCCCAAAGGCCAACATCAGTCCGGACAAGGCATAGAAAAAAAGGCCTATCAAAGTCACTGCATTGGGTGAAATATTGTGAGCTGCAAAGAACCTGGCAACCGGCAGCAGCAACGGCCTTGACCACCCCCTACACCAATTGCTGAAGGACCAGCCTTGCCTTTCCCTATTGTCCTTTTCCTGAACCAAATTAATCTCCTAATTCCTCAGGCCGGGCTCCCATTTCCTCCAGGACTTGAGCACACCTTGGGCATACATCCTTCCAAATTGGATGATTTCCTACTTCCTCGCTCCAGGTCCAGCATCTCTGGCATTTTTCACCCTTTGCCTTATTTACTATTATGCCCATGTCCTTGACTTCTTCAGCCTGGAACACCATGCCTCCTTCTGGGCCTGGACCATTTTCTGATACATTGAGCTGGGAAACTATGGTAATGACGCGGAGGGTCTCTTCATGTTCTTTCAAAAATTGCCTCAAATCCTGGTTGTCCGTCTTCAAAACAACCCATGCGTCCAAAGCCAGGCCGATCAGGCCTTCCTTTCTCGCCATTTCGAGAGCCTTCGTTATTTCATCGCGAATATCCCAAAGCTGCTGCCATTCTTTCAGGAAATCTTCTTCTACTTCCACTTGAGGCTGCTCTGGCATCGAATCAAGGAAGATGCTCTTTTCAGCCTTGGCACCATCGTCTGGCACATAAGCCCAGGCTTCTTCGCTGGTAAAGGACAGTACCGGGGCCAGAAGGCGCAGAAGATCCTTTAAAATAGTGTACAAGACAGTCTGGGCAGAACGCCGTTTCAAACCCTGTGGAGCCTCGCAGTAGAGGCGGTCTTTCAATATATCTAGGTAAAGGGCACTCAAATCCACTGTGCAATATTGATGTATCGTATGGAACACAAGGTGGAACCTGTAATCGCTGTAGCCGCGCTTCACTTTCTGTATGATCTGACCAAGGCGCCACAGAGCCCAGCGATCGATGTCTTCCAGTTTTTGCTGTGAAACCATATCGGTTCTCGGGTCAAAATCATTCAAGTTGCTCAACAAGTAGCGGATGGTATTCCTTATTTTCCGGTAGGCCTCGGTAAGTCTCTTTAGGATTTCGTCAGAGATCTTTATGTCGTCTTGATAATCTTCTGCTGAAACCCATAGTCGCAACACTTCAGCACCATATCTCTTGATCACCTTTTCTGGTGCAATCACATTGCCCACAGACTTCGACATCTTCTTGCCGTGGCCGTCTACCACAAAGCCGTGGGTGAGCACAGAACGGTATGGGGCACGGTGGCGGGTGGCTACACTGGTCAAAAGGGAACTCTGGAACCATCCCCTGTGCTGGTCGCTTCCTTCGAGATACATGTCAGCAGGAGAAGAAAGCTCGGGCCTGGGCTCCAAGACGGCTGCATGGCTCACCCCCGAATCAAACCAGACATCCAAGATGTCTGTCTCCTTTTTGAAACTTTTGCCGCCACAATTCGAACATCTTGCGTCCTCAGGCAAAAATTGTGTTTCATCCATGTAAAACCACGCATCTGCACCCCTCTCCTCAAAGGCTGCCACGATCTTGCCGGCGGTTTCCTCGTCTAAAAATGGTTCGTTGCATTCGTTGCACAAAAAGACCGTTATAGGAACACCCCAGGCCCTCTGCCTGGAAATGCACCAGTCTGGCCTAGATTCCACCATGCCGTAGATACGGTCTCTACCCCAGGCTGGGATCCACTTTACAGTGTCGATTGCCTTTAAGGCCTCATTCCTCAGCCCTTTTTTGTCCATGGATATAAACCATTGGGCCGTGGCCCTGAAGATGACAGGGCGTTTACAACGCCAACAGTGTGGATAGCTGTGCTCGAGCTCCTCTTCTGAGACAAGCCGGTCTTTTTCTTTCAACAAGGAAACTATCTTGGGATTCGCCTTGAAGATATGCTCACCTTCAAATTCCTTGACCTCTTTTGTAAAGCAACCTTTGTCGTTAACTGGACTGTATATGTCAAGCCCATAGCGCAATCCTGTTTCATAGTCATCTGCACCATGGCCAGGGGCGGTATGAACACACCCGGTACCAGCTTCCAAGGTAACGTAGTCTGCATTGACAATCAGGCTTTTCCTGTGGAGGAATGGATGCAGCGCATGTTTGCCTTCGAGTTCAGCCCCCAAGAAACGTCCCAATATCTTTACATCCAGCTGCTCAAGTCCGGCTGAAGCCAAAACTGCGTTCAATCTTCCCTCCGCGACTATCCAAACCTCGTCATCTTTCTCAACTACCACATATTCCAGGTCTGGATGCAATGCTATGGCCAAATTTGCAGGCAATGTCCACGGCGTGGTGGTCCAAATCAGCACAAAGACAGGCTTACTGGTGTCAAAACGTTCCTTGATCCATGCGTCCAGGTCTTCATCGGCTTCGAATTTCACTGTTATGGACGGTGATTTGTGCGGGCCGTACTCCACCTCAGCTTCAGCCAAGGCAGTGACACATGTGGGGCACCAATATACAGGCTTTTTGCTGTGGAATACGTGGCCATCAAGATATATCCTACAAAATTCCCTGCATATGGACGCCTCGTAGTCGTAGCTCATGGTGAGATAGGGCTTTTCCCAGTCTCCAGCCACTCCAAGCCTCATGAATTCCTCTTTCTGGATCTTCACAAACTTTTGGGCATATTTTCGGCATGCCTTCCTAATGGCCAATTGATCCATCTCTGCCTTCTTTTTGCCCAACTCCTTTTCAACGTTGTGCTCAATGGGAAGGCCATGACAATCCCAACCTGGCACATAGGGGGAGTCAAAGCCCATCATCTGCCTTGATTTGACTATCATATCTTTTAACACTTTGTTGACTGTATGCCCCAAATGTATGTGGCCATTGGCATAAGGCGGCCCATCGTGGAGTATGAACTTTGGCTTACCTGTGCCAGCAGAGCGCATTAGTCCATAAAGATCCATTGTCTTCCAACGTTTGAGCATCTCTGGCTCGCGCTGGGCCAGATTTGCCTTCATTGGGAACTTGGTCTTTGGAAGATTGAGTGTCTTTTTATAATCCATAAGCGCAAAAATCCCTTAATTTCCAAAATTTGGCGGCCATCATACACCAAGCCTCTTTTTTAAGCGAGCCCGTAAAAAGGTCAACTTTTTGATTTAACATTTTCATTGGCCAGTACGATAAAACCTTTAGAACCCTAAAGTAACCATGGGTAGGAAGGATTGCGAGCGAGAGTGGGTCTTAATACAAAAAGGGGTGTCTTATGAAGGCCTTAGTGGTTGATGACTCCAAATCCATGAGAAATATCGTCAAAAGTGCCATCCAACAGATGGGGCTCTTTGAGGAAATTGTTGAAGCAGAAAATGGGAAAATTGCCCTGGAAAAAATTGAGAGTGAAGGTCCATTCAATTTGGTCTTCCTCGATTGGTACATGCCTGAAATGGAGGGCTATGACTGTTTGGTCAATATAAGGAAGAATCCAAACTGGAATGATACCAAGGTAATGATGGTCACCACCGAAAACCAACAGAACAACGTGATAAAGGCAGTTATGGCAGGGGCAAATGAATACTTAATGAAGCCTTTTACCCCAGAAATGCTGGAAGAAAAGGTAAGGATGGTGCTCGAGGCATGATCAAGGTCCTGATAGTCGATGATTCGGTGGTCTTTCAAAGGATACTCCAGAAGGCCATTTCCATGCAGCGGGATATGCAGGTGGTTGGAACAGCCATGAATGGGGAAGATGCGTTGAAAAAGATTAATACTCTCAAGCCAGACCTGATGGTCCTCGATGTGGAAATGCCAAAAATGGATGGCCTGCAAACACTGGATGAGATCAGGCGCCGGAAACTGGATGTTGGTGTCATTATGTTCTCGACACTTACATCAAGAGGTGCAGACACCACCATAAAAGCTTTGTCAAAAGGCGCCTTTGACTTCGTGGCAAAACCGACTGGCCGGGGCACCTTTGGAGAAAGCGCAAAGGTTGTGGAGGAAGAACTCATTCCAAAAATCCGTGCCTTTAATCACGAGAAACAACATTCATCCCCTAGGGCTTGCATTGCAAGCCTTGGAAAGCGCTCTACCAAGGATCATAAGAAAGGATCACACATCAGCCACTTGCGTCCACGATTACAGGATGGACGCAAAACCGTTCGGAAACCAGTTCGCGGATTCAGGCCCGAGGCCATTGGAATAGGAGTCTCAACAGGCGGCCCCAAAGCCCTTGACCATGTTATACCCAATTTCCCAGCCCATTTCAGGCTACCTGTATTTTTAGTGCAACATATGCCGCCCGTCTTTACCACCCAGCTCGCCAAAAGGCTGAACGACAAATCAAAACTTATGGTTGCAGAGGCACAAGATGGAGAAACCGTAAAAGGCGGCAGGGTGTATGTGGCGCCTGGTGACTACCACATGGAGTTGGTTTCTGATGGAAACAAGAAAGTCATCCGCCTGAATCAAAAACCCCACGAGAATAGCTGTAGACCAGCTGTGGATCCCCTTTTCCGTTCCCTTGCCAACACATATGGATCCAAAGTGGTGGGTGTGATCATGACCGGCATGGGGAGGGACGGCCTAGAGGGGTGTAAGCTGCTGAAGGCCAAGGGAGCATACATAATTGTGCAAGACAAGGAGACCTCTGTCGTCTGGGGGATGCCGAGATTTGTAACCGAGCATGGCCTTGCAGACCGCATCTGCAGCTTGGATGAACTAACCCCTGCAATTTTGGAGGTTGCAGGCTTACACAATCAAATGGCCATGACGGCCAAGGCGGGAAGAATTTGAGACCGATTGAGGTATAGAAGATATGATAGCCACGGAACAATTCAATTTCTTTGCCGGTTTGGTGAAAAACTCCAGCGGTATCGCCCTGAAGCCTGGCAAAGAATACTTGATTGAAAGCCGGCTCAATGAACTATCCAGGGTCATAGGCCTCAGAAGCATAGACGACCTCTACAGGAAGGCAAAATTCAACATGACCCCAAAGCTCAAGGATCAGATCATTGAGGCCATGACCACCAATGAAACATATTTTTTCAGGGATCTACATCCTTTTCAGACCTTAGAAAAGGAGATAATCCCAAACCTTTCTGCGAATGGAAAGAAGATCAGATTCTGGAGCGCAGCCTGTTCCACAGGCCAGGAACCCTACAGCATTGCCATAATACTGGCTGAAAAATTTCCTCATTTAGCTGCAGGAAAGGCAGAGATTCTGGCCACAGACATATCGCAGCAGGCGATCCAAAAAGGCATGGCTGGGCGTTTCACACAAGTTGAGGTCAACAGGGGACTACCTGTGACCTTACTGGTCAAATATTTCAAACAGCAGGGCGCGTTTTGGATAATAAATGAAAAGCTGAAACGCATGGTGCGCTTCAAGAAGATGAATCTTTTGAATCCCTTCGTGGGAATCGGGACCTTTGACGTAATTTTTTGCCGCTATGTCCTCATCTATTTTGATCAGGAAACAAAGAAAAAAATATTGGAAAAGTTGGTGTCAGTACTAAACCCGGGAGGCTACCTCTTTCTCGGTGCAACCGAGTCTGCCATTGGGCTTCCATCCAGCATGAAGCGAAAGTCTTTTGGCCGGACGACTTGTTGGCAAAAAGATGGCGGGAATTTGATAAGGAGTGTGAGCAATGAGCATGGAAGACGAAATTCTAAAGGACTTTCTGGCAGAAGCCAAAGAGAATCTGGAACAGTTAGACCAGGACTTCGTAGAGCTAGAGCAGGATCCTGAAAATGGCGAACTGATCAAATCGATTTTCAGGACTGTCCATACAATAAAAGGAACTGCTGGTTTTTTTGGTTTCACGACCCTTGAAGGAATAGCACACTTTTCTGAAGACATCTTATCCAAGGTGCGTGATGGTCTGGTACGCGTAGACGAAGACATAACCACAATCCTGCTCCAATCGGTTGATTATATCAAAGCCATACTCGCTTCCCTTGAACAGAGCGGCAAAGAACCAGACGACATCGAGTATCTGGACTTCATAGTAGAACTAAGAAATTTTGCAGAAAAACTTACTAAAGGGAAAGGCGAAGAAGGTGGCCAGAAAGAACAAGAAGATTCTGGTGAAGCGGCAACAACCGAAGATGAAAAAGTGGAACCTGCTTTAGCCGAAGATGAAAAAGTCACAGAGGCAGCAACCCCAGAGAAAGAAGAAGAAAAATCCTCCAAGGCTGAAACAGTTGAAGAACCTGAACCCCCAAAGGCCAAGGCTACACAAGAAAAGCCTCAAACCGCATCAAAACCCAAACCCAGGAAACCGGCAGCACCGGCTGCACATTTAACTGAGACCCATGTCAGGGTAGATGTGCATCTGTTGGACAAGCTGATGAATCTGGCTGGGGAGCTGGTGCTTTCTAGAAACAGGCTGGTGCAGATAGCTGCCCAGTTGAGCGATCCAGAGTTGATCACCGCCAATCAGCGTATGAGCCTGGTGGTTACGGATCTTCAGGAACAGATCATGAAGACCAGGATGCAGCCTATTGGCAATGTGTTCAACAAATTTCCAAGAATAGTGAGGGATCTTTCCAGAGGGGCCAAGAAACAGGTTCAACTGAGGATAGAAGGGGCAGAGACAGAACTAGACCGCTCTATAATAGAGGTCATCAAAGACCCCTTAACCCACATGGTCAGAAACTCAGTTGATCATGGGATAGAGAGCCCTGAGATACGAATACAAAAGGACAAACCCGCCATCGGCACCCTGGTAATGAGGGCCTATCACGAAGGCGGCCAGGTCATAATCGAGATCCAAGACGATGGTGCAGGCATCGATCCTGAAAAAGTAAAGGCAAAAGCCATAGAAAAAGGTGTGATTACCCCGGAACAAGCTGCCACCATCTCAGACCGTGAGGCCCTGATGCTCATTTTCCAGCCAGGCTTTTCCACGGCAGAACAGGTGACCAATATCTCAGGCCGCGGTGTGGGAATGGATGTAGTCAAAACCAATATTGAAAAGCTGGGCGGCACTGTAGAACTTAACAGTGAAAAAGGGCTTGGTACCACGGTAAGGATAAAGATTCCGTTGACCTTGGCAATCATACCTGCCCTCATCGTAAGGAGTGGAGGCCAGCGGTATGCCATCCCGCAGGTGAATCTGGTGGAATTGGTACGTTTGTCTCCAGAAGCCATGGAAAATAATGTTCAAGTTATTGGAAATTCTGAGTTCTACCGCCTGCGCGGTCAGATACTGCCACTTATCAGGCTAAATCGAGTGCTGAAATGCGAAAAATGTGACGGCAAGGAAGATGATAACAGCACCGGCCTCAATATAGTTGTGCTCAATTCAGGAGACAGGCAGTTTGGCCTGGTCGTAGATGCCATAAATGATTCAGAAGAAATTGTAGTCAAACCCCTTGGCCAGCACTTGAAACACATCAACTGTTATGCAGGAACCACACTCATGGGAGATGGCAGAGTTGCATTGATTCTTGACGTTGTTGGCATTGCATCCACCCTTAATTTAAGGGCTGAAGATTCCAAGCGGCAGACAACCTTGGTATCAGACAAGTTGAGCGGCGAAGATGAACGCCAGTTCCTGCTACTCTTCACCATTGCAGAGAATGAATACTTTGCCCTACCATTGGCCCTGGTGAACAGGCTGGACAAAGTATCGGTCTCAGACATAGAGATTGTGGGTGGCAAAGAGGTGATACAGTTCAGGGGCCATTCAATGCCTGTAATTCGGCTGGAAAACTGTCTCCCCATTTCTCCATTGCCTGAGCAAGAGCACTATCATCTGATAATTTTCCATATGAATGAAAAAGACATAGCATTCCTGGTGTCCAGGATCGATGACAGCCTTGACACCTCGGTGGAAGTAGAGGATGAGGCCTTCAAACAGGATGGAATCTTAGGGTCTGCCATATTGAAGGACCGCACTACCCTATTTCTAGACGTATTTAACATCATCCAGATCTATGATCCTGAATTCTTTGTGGTACCAAAGGTCGCCACTGATCATCAGGCCAGGATACTTGTGGCCGAAGACTCGAGTTTTTACAGAAACCTTCTCTCTTCTTATTTAGAGGCCGCTGGCTACGAAGTGGTTACTGCAGAAGATGGACAGGCAGCCTTTGAAATCCTCGAAAAAGAGGAATTTGACCTACTTATTACAGACATTGAAATGCCCAGGATGAACGGCTTTGAATTAACCAAAGCTGTAAGGAGCGACGACAGATTTAAAGACATGCCTATTATTGCTGTCACCTCGCTGTCCGGCGAAGAAGACCGGAGGCGCGGTGTGGAAGCAGGCGTAAACGATTACCAGCCTAAACTTGACAGGGATCAAGTCTTGAATGCCGTGCAAAGTTTGCTGGGCACTGCAGAAATGAGACAGGCTGCCTAACTACAATGGAGAATGCCATGAGTGAAATACAACAAAATCAGGTTACTGAAATAGATGAAGCGCAGGAATTGCGGAATGAAGACACTTTGGAGTTCACGACATTTTTTTATAACGACCACCTGTTTGGCCTTCCAATTGACGAGGTGATCGAGATCAACCGCGCCTTGGATGTGACTCCAGTTCCACTTGCCCCAGACTACGTTGCAGGTGTGGTGAATCTACGGGGGCAGATCCTCACTGCCATAAACCTAGCCAAAAGGCTCGGGCTGAGCAATGGGGATGGAAAAGAACAGGAAACAAGCCATAACAATGTGATAACTGGCAACAGGGAGGAACCCATCAGCCTATTAGTCCAAAAAATAGGCGATGTAATTTCTGTCCCAAAATCGCAAATTGAACCCCCGCCAGACACAATAGCGGGCGTGGACAGGAACTTTGTGAAATTTGTGTGTAAGCTTCCCCGCAACTTGCTTATGGTGCTGGATAGGGAAGCTCTCGAAAACCCGGAAAAAGCAGGTTACAGCGGGATGGGCGAATAAAAAAATAACCGAAGGATGGAACCATGAAGCTGATCAAAAAAATAGGAAATCCCACAAAATGGACTTTAGGAGTCCGAATCTTGACCGGGATAATGTCCATAATCTTCCTCTTGCTTGGCATTCAGCTCTGGATGAGCCGGCAGGAAGGCCAAAAAAAAATGGACCTCTTGGTCAAGGAATCTGCAGAAGGCTATCAGGACTTGATGGAAAATGCCATGACACTGGCTGAACAGAACCGCCAACTGGCCATCACCATTGCCAATATGGAGGAAGTAAAAGAAGCCATGGCGGACAGAGACAGGGCGAGGCTCTATTCTATAATCAAACCGCTTTGCGCCTCCCTCAACAAAGACAGTGCATTGCCTATCAAAGTGCATTTCCACGTTCCACCAGGGCGCTCCTTTCTGAGGGTGTGGAAGCCTAAAAAATTTGGAGATGACATTTCTGGGTTCAGAAAGACTGTTACGGAGACCCTGTCTACTGGAAAGAATATCAAAGGCATAGAGGCTGGCAGGGTAGGGCTTGCTGTACGGGGCGTTGTTCCAATCTTTGGAGATGATGGCAAGGTGTTGGGCAGCGTGGAGGTAATCAGAAGCCTCAACCAGGTTGCAAAGCAACTTGCTGTCCTGAATGAAGAGGAAAACGGCATCTTTGCCTATTCAAAGGTGAAGGTGACCGCAGGTGCCAACAACATTCAACAAATCGGAAACTTCCGGGTGCTTCACCTTCCCAAGGATGAAAAACTGCACAGCCTTGTAGATGAAAAACTCCTGGAACAGGCAATGCGTGCACCTGTTACAAAAATAGTGGGGCCGACCCTTCTGACTGCTTCACCAATCATGGACTACAAGAACGAACCCACTGGAGTATATGTGAGATTCGTTGACATATCTTCTGTGTTGGCCCAAAAAAAGGCCACCATAACCAACTCGATTCTATTAGCCCTTGCAGGACTGACGATTGCAATCCTCCTGGGCTGGTGGATTGTAAAAATTGGTCTGTCAAAGCCAATGGATCACATTCTGCGCCTTCTCACCAAGGTAAGCCATGGTGAATTTACTGAAATAGCCGAGGTAAAGGGCGCTCCAGAAATGAAAAAAATGGCATTAACGGCCAACAACATTATCTGTCATACTGCTGACATATTGGAAACCCTCAAAGCGCAATCAGAATCTATAGACTCAGCTACTGCCAGGCTGGAGCAGGCATCAGGCGTGGTTAGAAATGGTGCTGTGGAACTTGACCAGGTTGCAGGCGGCCTAGTCCAGTCGGCTTCAGAGGCTGCATCGAGCCTAGACAATGTCGCAACTGCTGTGGAAGAATTGACCGCTGCCACCACTGAGATATCCCAGTCCGTTTCAGAGACAGCCAAGGAGACAACTGATGCCATGGACAAGGCCTCCACCACCAATGACGTGATTATCAGGCTTGGGCAAAGCTCAAATGAGATAGGCGGCATCATCCAGGTGATCAATTCCATTGCTGAACAGACCAATCTGCTTGCCTTGAACGCCACAATAGAGGCTGCCAGGGCTGGTGAAGCCGGAAAGGGTTTTGCCGTTGTGGCCAACGAAGTTAAAGAACTTGCAAAACAGACCGCTGAGGCCACAGACAAGATTACTCACATGATCCAAAACATCCAAACAGACACAAAAGAGGCTGTAAGCTCGGTCGAAGAGATAACCGAAACCATTTCTAAGGTTAATGACCTGGCAAACACCATTGCCAGTGCGGCTGAACAGCAGACTGCCACTGTATCTGAAATAAATTATAGCCTCAAGGAAGGTGCGTCCCAGGTCAAAGAAGTGGAAGATGAAGCATTAAAAATGGCAGACCAAGTCAATCAATTCACTTACAGTGCAGAAACAGTTTTGAAAGCTGGATCTACATTCCAGCATATTTCAAGGGAATTACACGGTGTAATAGGCCTTTACAAGACAAATCCATCAGTCGTTGCTGAGGCTAAAGAAATGGCCTCCCTTTCAGTACAGGCCACCTCGATATTGTTACAACATTTCCAATGGGTTGAAAAGTTGAGGAGCGCCGTTTTGGATGGAAGGAAACCAGATGTTATCTCCAATCCCGAAAAATGCGGCCTAGGTATTTGGCTTCACAAGTATGGCTCCAGACTGGAGGAAGATGGTAGAACGATAGTTGATCAGCTAACACCGATACACGCCCGGCTGCACGCCACTGCTGACAAAATCAGGGATGTGTTGCAGCAGGAACAAGGCAAAGACAAGGCCCTTGCAATTCTTCATGATGAAGCTGAGCCTTTGTTGAGCCAGCTCTTTCCGATGATCCTGAAATTGATAGAGATCTGTAAGAGGCAAGAGGGTCTAAATTAAATGCTTTTGAGTAAAGAACAAAAGTTTGCTGCCCCTGTGGAGGCCTCCCAGGTCTATATAGCCAGGCAGCCGATCCTGGACCGAGGTCAAAGGACAGTAGCCTATGAATTACTTTACAGGACGGGAAAAGAAAGCAGGGGCTTTGCAGATATTGACGGAGAATCTGCCACTTCCCGCATCTTGATAAATTGCCTGTCGCATGAATCTGCTTCCAACATAGTTGGTGGCAAAAAGGCCTTTGTAAATTTCCCACCGGAATTGCTGCTGGATGGAATTCCAGACGGGCTGGACCCTGAACGGGTCGTCATTGAGGTGCTGGAAAATGCCACAGGCACATATTCCATGGTTGAAGCCCTGACTATTTTCAGAAACATGGGCTTTACCATTGCCCTGGACGATTTCGACCTGAATGACAACACAGAGTCCCTGCTGCAGGTTGCAGATATTGTGAAGGTTGATTGGCTTGCACAGCATGAAAAGATAATCGGTGTCACAGAGGCATTGAAAGAGTACAACGTGGAATTGTTGGCAGAAAAGATCGAAACAGATGCTCAATTCAAAAAGGCACTCGATCTCGGCTACTCCCTTTTCCAAGGATATTTTTTCGCCAGGCCGCAGGTGGTGTCCTTGCAAGATTTGCCCATTTCCACCAGAAGCTGGCTCAATATCTTCCGGGCTCTTCAGAAGCCTGATCTCTCTTTTGACGAACTGGAAGCCATTATTTCCCAAGACCCTGCCCTTGCTTACAAGTTGCTGAAGATAATCAACTCTGCTGCCTTTGCCATTCGAAACGGGATTACATCAGTGAAACAGGCGCTGATCTTTCTTGGAGAAGAGGAAATCAGGGCATGGCTCTCATTGATAGCCCTCGCTGGCTTGAGCACTGACAAATCTGAAGAGTTGGTGAAAACAGCCTGTTTGCGAGGACGTTTCATAGAACTTCTCATGGAGAAAACTGGCGCCCCCATTGACCCCAAAGAGGGATTTTTCACAGGCCTGATGTCCCTTTTGGACGCCATGTCTGGCATCCCCCTTCACAAACTCATTCAAGGCCTTCCCCTCAGCACGGAAATTGTTGATGCGCTCATATATGTGAAAGGTCCAATAGCCCCTTACTTAGACATGGTTATTGCCTATGAGAGGGCCATACATCCTAAATATCAAAAGTATGCTGCCACCCTGGATATAGAACTGGAAAAAGTTGTACGCTGTTATTTCGAAGCAGTGCAGTGGACTGATGAGATTTTCAATCAGTTAATGGGGGATTAAAATAGCCAAACCGAAGGCGGGGGAAACGGCCTTTCAAATAATTGACTGCCCCGGTAACGCCCAGGCGAACCTTGCCCTGCTCATAGCAAATCTTGTCCAAATACCAGTCTGGATCAATATTGTGATTGCGAAGCTGAATAAAGTCCAGGCCAAAGCTATCGATGGCTTCGGCCAGCCTTTCAAGTTCCTCCATCTCATCACTGAAGCCAGGCATGATGAACCAGTTCAATGAAACGAAACCGCCCATTTTCTTCATAAGCTTCCACGATTCCAGAACATCTTCTAGCACATAACCTTTTGGCCTGTAATATGAGCTGTAATATTGGGGCCGGATGCTGTTCATGCTTATTCTGATGCTTTGCAGCCCGCAATCCCTCAATTCGGCTATGGCACCAGGTAGGCTTGCATTGGTGTTCAGGTTGATGGTGCCTTTATGGGTGTTCTTGCGGATCAATCTTATCGAATCTTTCAGTAGGCCCGCCTGCAACAAAGGCTCGCCTTCACAGCCCTGGCCAAAGCTGACTATACCTTTTGGAGCACGCTCCAGATGGGGCACTGCTACATCTGCAACCTCCCTGGGGCTTGGAACGAACTTAATCCGTTCCTGGGTTGCAGGCGGACCACCAGGAGGCTGTTTCGACAGGCATCCAAGACAACGTGCATTGCATTCAGGGGATGTCGGAAGCGGAGCCTCCCATCTTCCCAAAAAGAGATTTTTTGCAGCCGGGCATCCATAAGTGAGGCTGCATCTTCCAAGGTGGCGTATCAGCCTGTTTCCTTGATCTTTTTTGAGACGGGCAATGGTGCGTTTCTTGATTTTGTTGGGGTCGAAGTTCTTGATGTCCTGCCGCGGATCTTGATCACTCCTAAAACCTGCCACCCAAAACTTGCCCTTCCACCAGCCTACCGCAGTATAGGCAAAAAGGGGCAAAGGAGGCAAATCACCATCTGGTCTATAAAAGGCAGCCAGCGCGGTCTGAGTGTAAGCCGGTGCCATGAAAGCAGCCACTGCCTGAACAGGCCCCTTTGCGCCTGAGGGATTTTCATTTAATACCACCATCTCATCATGTTGATCATCCCAGCCTACAGGCAACCTGCCAGGCAGCACAAACAGTTCGCTACCTTCTGGCAGCGGAATCAAGTCCCCTGGATTGACAGGATGAAACATCCTGCCGCTCCTTCCAGCCATTTTCAAGTGTGGAAAATCATAAATTCTGCCCTGGCTGTCTGCAAAAAGAAGGGATGGAATTTCAGATGGATGTTTTTTTGCCATTGAGAAGATTCATTTCACTAAATAGCTATACTTTGGCCATTTTTGGCAACATGGATCTTGGTCCTGGGAAGCTTTCGCTCAAGGGTCCTTCTTAGAGCCGTTGCAGCAGAAGGTTCTCCATGCACCAAGATGATCCTTTTGGGTGAGGCCTTTTTAGCAAAATCGATCAGATGCGTCCTGTCAGCATGGGCTGAAAAACCATTTATGGTATAGACTTTTGCCCTCACAGCTACAGGTTCACCAAAGATCTTTACTGTGTCGGCCCCTTCTATTATTCGCCTTCCCAGCGTGCCCTTTGCCTGAAAACCCACTATAATCAACGTGGTGGAATCCTTCCACAAGTTGTGCTTCAAATGATGTTTTATACGGCCTCCGGTCATCATTCCGCTTCCTGCCAAGATAATCTTTGGGCCTGGCACATTGTGGATTGCTTTTGATTCCTCGGTCGTTTCTGTGAAATAGAGCCCTGGAAAGACAAAGGGGGACTTTTTCTTGTCCTTTTGGTGATCAAATATGTCCTTGTTGCAAAAGTTGCAGTGACGGTGATAGAGCTTCGTGATGTCAATGGCGAGGGGGCTATTCAAGAAAACAGGCACTCTCTTGGACAACTTTCCATGCCTTTTCATTTGGCCAAGAATAAATAATATCTCTTGGGTGCGCTCCAGGGCAAAAGTGGGGATCAAGACGGTTCCTTTGCGCTTCACAGTTGAAGTCACTGCCTCTTCAAATTCTGCCACCGAGCTTTCATAGGACCTGTGGTCTCTGTCGCCGTACGTTGATTCCATTACGAGGGTGTCAATAGGGCGTTGCGGATCGTCAGGATCATTGACCACCGGCCTGTTGCCATCTCCCAAGTCCCCGGTGTACAGGAGAGTCTTTCGCTCCCCGTGTCTTCCTGGATACCTTAAATATATTTGTGCAGACCCCAGTATATGGCCTGCATCGGCTGCCTTGAAGGTTACAGAAACATCTTCATCGAGAATGACCTTTTGGTGATACTGTACATTCCGCCTGAAGAAATCCATGGAGAAGAAGACGTCTTCCACAGAGAAGAGCGGCTCTGAAACCACTATGCCAGCCCTGGTGAGCCTTCTTTTCTTCCACAAAAACTCTTCCTTCAGTATGTGGGCCGCATCAAGTAGGATCAGAAGTGAAATATCCCGAGTCGGCGGGGTGCAGTAAATGTCTCCCTTGAACCCTTTGTTCACCAGAACCGGAATACGGCCGCAATGATCGAGATGACCGTGGCTGAGCAGCAAGGCGTCTATCCCTTCAGGAGAAAAACCAAAGGGCCCGTAGTTTCTCTTTTCTATCTCCCAAGGCCCCTGATATTGGCCGCAATCCAGCAAATAACGTTTGTTTTTTATATGAACCAGATGACAAGACCCTGTTACCCCAGAGGCTGCGCCATGAAAACTTATTTTGGCCATACGATGTGCACCTCCTTTACTCTCATGGAGATTTAACAGTAATCGGGGCCAAAGGGAAGGAAGCATTCCCTTTTTAGGGACTTGAAATTGTCTATTGTTCACTTGCCATAGGTTTTCCTGATGGGTAATGTCCGTTGAGACAACCCTTAAACTTTTCACTTAAAATGGAGGTCTTATGAAGTTCTACACATTGTCCGAACACTTTTTCGAGGAGGCCAAGAAAACCATTCCAGGCGGAGTAAACAGCCCTGTTCGTGCCTGCAAGAGCGTTGGGCGCAACCCGATTTTCGTAGAACGTGGGATGGGACCTTATATTTATGACGCAGATGGCAATGAATATATTGATTTTGTGTGTTCATGGGGACCGATGATCCTAGGCCACTGTCACCCTGAAGTTGAAGGTGCAGTGGCAGAGGCATTGGAAGGAGGAACCAGTTTTGGCATACCCACCTGGAGGGAGGTTGAGCTTGCACAAAAAATCGTAGAGATGGTCCCCTCCATTGAAAAGGTGCGCTTGGTCAACTCTGGCACAGAGGCCACAATGAGCGCCATAAGGCTCGCCAGGGGCTATACAGGCAGAAAAAAAATCGTCAAATTCGATGGCTGCTATCACGGCCATGCCGATTCCTTTCTGGTTAAAGCAGGCTCTGGGGTAGCTACCTTGGGCATACCTGGCAGTCCTGGGGTTCCAGAAGAAATAGTTGCTAACACCCTCACCCTTCCCTTCAATGATCCTACGGCATTGAAAGAGCTGCTGGACAAGGAGGCCAAAGATATCGCAGCGGTAATCGTTGAACCCGTGCCTGCAAACATGGGGGTTGTACCGCCGGTCAAAGGCTTTTTAGAAGACTTGAGAAAGTGGACCAAGGATCTGAACATACTTCTCATATTTGATGAGGTGATAACAGGCTTCAGGCTTGGTCCTGGCGGTGCCCAAGGCTATTTTGGAATCAATCCTGACTTAACATGCCTTGGCAAGATCATAGGCGGGGGCCTTCCCGTTGGTGCTTATGGCGGAAGCAGTGAAATCATGGACCACATCGCGCCCGAAGGTCCGGTCTATCAGGCAGGCACACTTTCAGGAAACCCATTGGCTACGGCAGCTGGACTGGCAACCCTGAATGTGCTGAGCCGTCCAGGTATCTATGAGAGCCTTGAGGAAAAAGCAGCTGAAATGGAAAAAGGACTCAATGAGATTGCCTCCAAACTGGGCATTAAGGCGGTAGTGCAGCGTGTGGGATCCATGATGACCACATTTTTTGGCCACCAAGATCCGGTTACCAACTTCGATCAAGCAATGGCCTCTGACACCGACATGTATGGAACATTTTTCAGGAATATGGTGGAGCTGGGCATATGGCTTGCCCCGTCGCAATTCGAAGCTGCCTTTGTCTCTACTGCCCATACAATAGACGATATCGAGGAGATGTTGGAGGCCGCTTACAGGGCCCTGGAAATGATGAAATAGACCCATCCATTAGGGGTAAAAAGATTACGCTTGCACCGTTTTTTTAGGATTGACATTGGAAATCTACTGTGCTATTGCTAGCAACTTAGAAATGAATGGCTGTTCAGTCCATCCTCGGCCTTAATGGATGAGACAGGCCAAGGGCAATGAATGGGGAATGTAAAAGACGAATTAGCGCAACTGCTTCGAAGCCTCAGTGTGGCTTCCACAATAACCCTTTCCATTGTCTTTTCCATTTTTGCCGGGGTACTTGCTGGTTATTATTTAGACACCAAGGTTTTTGATGGAAAAACCTATCCTTGGCTCACTATAATTTGCATGGGCTTTGGGATAGGAGGGGGCATAAAAAATTTTTTTATAATGACAAAACGATTCAGCAACATGAAGAATAAGGGGCCTTCGGAGAACAACGAAAAATCCGGGGGCGATCACTGATATGACTGGTGTTAAACAGGTCCTTCGGGGAGAATTGGGAGACAATTTCACACGCAGTTTCATAGCCGCCAGTTGGCTACTTATGGCAGTTGCCGCCCTGGTGGCCCTTTTCGTTTCCTCTGAAAAGATGAGCATCGGCATACTGATTGGAGGGTCGATTTCTGGCCTTAATTACATCGGGTTGGAAAGGGATTGCAGGCGTACTGTGCGATGGGGAACCATAGCAGCCTACTTTGGCGGCCTTGCTGTGCGGATGGCGCTGATAGCCCTGGCTGTTACGATTGTCTTTCTTTTTATGAAAAACGTTTTCTCTCCAATTGGCCTTTTTATAGGGCTTTCCATAGGCGTAATAAATTTCTACATGCTCGTTCTAGGCATGCTTGCTTACAAGTTTAGGGTTAAGGAGGCGTAAAAAATGGAACATCCGTTACTATTCCTGAGTATAATTTTGGATGCACTTGGATTGCCAGCCCATGGTGGCGACTCCTTTTTGGCAAAGATCCTTGCTCCTCACATGCAATACAGCATGCTGGCCATGGTCGTATGCATTATCTTGGCCTTTCTTGCTACAAGACGCATGGAAATAATTCCCAAGGGATTGCAAAACTTGATGGAACTGTTTGTCTCCTGGGCAGAAGATTTCATCGATGAGCAGACCCACGACAAAAAGAAGACTTTGATAATCTTACCCGTAATGGCAACGTTTATGTTTTATATTTTGGTTGCCAATTACATGGGGCTCATTCCAGGATTCATGTCTCCTACCGCAAACCTGAACGTCACCCTAGGATGTACTGCAATATCAATTGCTTTGTATCACATCCTTGGTGTGCGTTTTCATGGCATCAAATATATCAAGCATTTTATGGGTCCAATCCCATGGATGGCTCCAATGATGTTCCCAATCGAAATCTTTAGCCATATAGGGCGCATCCTTTCCTTGTCCATTCGACTCTTTGGCAATATGGTCTCCAAGGAGATCTTGCTCGGGCTCTTGTTCATGCTGGCAGGCCAATATCTAGCGCCACTCCCAATCATGTTTTTGGGTGTTTTGGTCTGTCTGTTGCAGGCATTCATCTTTTTCGTGCTTTCTGTGGTCTACTCCGTGGAAGCCATGAGCGAAGGACATTAAGATATATCAGCAATTGAAACACTGATAAAAAATAAAATTAAAAGATTAAGGAGGTTCGAAGAGTGAAAAGAGTATCTTGGATTTCAATTCTAACATTAGTCATGGTGTTGGGCGGGGCTGCCATAGCAGCAGCAGCTGAAGGCGATGTTGCCAAAGGTGGACATGTAGGTTTTGTAATGGCTGCTTCATTGCTGGCAGCTGGATTGGGAGTCGGTGTTGCCGCTTCTGGATGTGGTGTTGGTATGGGTCACGCAGCCAGGGGATGTTTGGAGGGAACTGCAAGGAATCCTGAAATGGCTGGAAAGCTCACTGTTACCATGTTCATCGGTTTGGCCTTGATCGAATCCTTGACCATTTACGCACTCGTTGTGGCACTGATTGCCCTCTACGCCAACCCTCTGTTGCCCAAACTTATGTCAATATTTGGTCTTTCCTAAGCCGCTGTTCAGGCAACGGATCAACAAAAGCAAACCAATGGGCCGTCTCAACCAGGCGGCCCATTTTTTATTACTTGGCCGCCATCCGGCCCTCCACCAGGACCCATTTCAATCAACCAGTCGGCATGCGATAGAATCTGTTCATCATCATCTATAACAACCACAGTAATTCCTTGACCAGACAACGCCTTGAGCCGGCTGAGCAGCATCTGAACATCTTTTGGATGAAGGCCAGCGGTGGGTTCATCGAGCACAACGCAATATCTGTCCATGCCACTTTCAAGGGCACTAATCGTATTGACCAGCAGTTCTGCCAGACGCAACCGCATCCTTTCCCCACCAGACAATTTGCTCGTGGGCTGGCCAAGAGTGAGATAACCAACACCCGCCTGTGAAGCAGACAACAGAAGTTCCCTAACCTTCTTTATCCTCACGAAAAAGTCCACTGCCTCATCGATGGTCATGCACAATACTTCAAACATGTTCTTTCCCTTGTACAGGCAGCCAAGAACATCTGGCATATAACGCCTACCGCTGCAAACCGGGCACACCATCTCTACTGGAGGAAGATACTTGATGTCGAGATAGATGCTGCCAAGCCCTTTACATTCTTCGCACCTGCCCCCTGGCCTTGACAATGAAAAGGCAGATGGGCCAAGCCCCCTGGCCCTGGCATCTCTGGCTCTTCCAAAAAGTTTTCTAATGGCAGTGAACACTCCCAGGTACGTAGCAACTATGGAGTTCGTACTGCCTCTTAGTGGGGATTGATCAAGGATGTGCACCCTTAAGCCTTCCTCTTTCAACTTGGGAACCATTCCTTCATGAACCAGAGTGCTTTTGCCCGATCCAGCGGGGCCAGTAACTGTGATGAATCGCCCTAACGGCACACTCAAATATGTGTTCTTTAAATTGTTCACACATAGGCCTGCAATTTCCAGCTTTCTCCTTGGGCCATCTTTCGGTTCTGGGCTGTATTGCAGCCCTGCACTTGCCCTGGCAGTCTTTTCAAGCCCACTCTGAGGAATCTTCCTATTGAAAAATTCTTCTGCCGGACCATTGAAGCATATTTGTCCGCCTTCCACTCCTCCACCTGGTCCTAATTCAACTATCCAATCCAACCAGCGTAATACCCTCACGTCATGCTCTATTACAATCACACTGTTGCCAGCATCTTTGAGTTGTTTAAGTAGATAGTTCAATCCAGCCATATCCTTTATATGCAGCCCAACAGTGGGCTCATCCAAAACGATTAGGCAGCCAGAAAGACCCCTATGGATTTGAATGGCAATTCTCAGTTTTTGGAGCTCGCCCCGGGACAATGTGGCTACAGGCCTAGTGAGTTCCAGATAAGCCAGCCCACAGCCTTTGATGGTCGAAAGATATTTTTCCAGCACATTTAGCACAGGTGCAATCTTTTGATCATTTTCTCCTCTTTTCCCCAGCCCCTTCAACACACCATCTAGTTCTTCAACACGCATGCCTATCATGAGGTGATAGGCAATGCCTTCGATGGTTACATTTCGGACAAAATCGGACAGGCCTGTTTGATGGCATTTTTTACAACCCTTTCCTGAGCAATAATGACATTGACCGGCTGCACTGGAGCTGGAAAAAAGGCCTGGTTCCACCATGGGGAACTGACTCATGCACTCAGGGCATGTCATACGGGTAGTGAAATTAAGATAGTGTGAAACAGATTGTGAAGAATCCTCAGCCAATACGGCCACCCTGACAATACCATTGCCTTTGCTGGCAGCCAGCCTCAAGGCATCTTCAATACGTGAAGAAATGCCAGGCCTGGCCACAATCCGGTCTATCACGATGTTGACTTGGTTTAGTTCTTGATCTGGCAGATCCAGGTCATCCAACAAAAAAAATGAACCATCTTTTTCGATCCTGATGAAGCCCTCTTTCTGAAGCTCATGAGGCTTGAGGCCTGGATTGGGAATCATCAGAGCATATCGGGTTCCCTCCGGCAAGGCTGTTAGCCTGCTGACCATCGAAGCCATGCCACTTGGTTCAATTGGCACGCCACACTCAGGACAAAATGGAGTGCCTGCCACAGAAAAAAGTATCCTGAGAAAGGTCTCTATGTCCGTCATCTGGCCCAGGGTGGTGCGCATGACAGCCTGTTCAGGCATCTGTTCCAGATAAATTGCCGGAGGCAGGCCTTTTATGGAATCGGCCTTTGGTCTTTTGGCAGCAGAAAGCTCAGCCATCTTGTTGAGGCCAAGAGATTCAAGATAAAGACGGCGTCCTTCAAGGAAAAGGGCCCTGCCAAACGTTGACTTTCCTGAACCAGATGGCCCAGTCAGGCCAATGAGCTTATTCAAGGGTAGCTGTAACTCTTCGATATGGAGATTGTGTTCTTTCAGCCCTTTTATTTCTATGAATTTGTCCATATCTACAAAATATAATAAAATTTTTGGTAAATGCTCATGCTTGACAAGAGGGGCAGCAGATTTTATCACTGTGATAACGGAAGCGGATAGGGCACTGGTGGCCCTCCCGGACTTCAAATCCGGTGCACGGGGTGAGGAGCCCCGTGGGTGGGTTCGATTCCCATGCGCTTCCGCCAACCGCCTATCAACCGGGTATTTCCCGGTTTTTTTGTTGGCTGCCATTCACCAATTCTGCTGGATTATCATTTGACCAGCAAGGTTCTTTTTGTTAAACATGACACAATTTTTGTTAAAAGAGATCATACTCAAGACATTCAGCTAAAAAGATGCGAGGAATTGAATGAAAAACTTTAAAAAACCAATTATTTTAACCTTTCTTGGCCTTACAACCATTCTTTTTCTGTTCTTGACAGCAGGCTGCAAAGAAGAAGCCGTGTCCCAGCATTCCTCCCCCCAAAAGTCTGCTGCCCATCCGGCTCTGCCTGATGAAGACACCATTTCAGGCAAAGTGGTGGAGACCATGGATTCAGGCGGATACACCTATGTGCTGCTTGAATCAAATGGCCGCAAGATCTGGGTTGCCATGCCGCAAACCCCAGTCACTGTGGGCCAAGAAATCGAGCTTGCAGCAGGTCACATGATGACAAACTTTACCAGCAAGACCCTCAACCGCACCTTTGATACCATCATCTTTTCTCCAGGCCTCAAAGGAGCCCGCAGCAACCCGCACGCTGGCATGATGTCTTCGCCTCATGGCTCAAGCAGCGGTTCGCAGCGTATATCCCAGGCCCCTGAAAAAAACCTGAAGATAGAAAAGGCCCAAGGCCCCAATGGTTACACAGTGGCTGAAATTTTCGATAAAAAGGCCGATCTTGCAGGCAAAAAGATCCAAGTTAGGGGCAAGGTAGTGAAGGTGTCCAAAAACATAATGGGCATGAACTGGGTTCACATCCAGGATGGCACTGGAGATCCTTCAAAAGGAAACTTCGACCTCGTGGTGACCACACAGGATGAACCACAGAAAGGAGACATAGTGACAGTTGAAGGCACTGTACACGCAGACAAAGATTTCGGTGCCGGCTACAGATATGATGTCATTGTCCAAGAGGCCAAAATCAAAAAATAAGGCCGTGGCTGTGACACTCTGAACATGCAAGACACATACGCCTTTGAGGCCCTGCCAGCATTTAGACCGAAATGCAGCAGGGCCTTTTTGTTGAAGACGGCTTTTAGATAAATCATGCACAATATTGCTCTGTTACCCATTGTTTTCCTGATATCCATGGTACTCACCATGGTAGGCCTGGGTGGAGGCCTCATCTTTTCGCCGCTTTTCATTCTGCTTTCCTTTCCTCTTGACACAGCCGTTGCCACCTCGCTTTTCTTGAACGGTGTGGCAGCGGCTGGAGCAGGGCTTAACTATTATAGAAAAGGCATGATTGACGTTAGGGCTGGCATCCCCCTCCTGATTTCCTCAACCTTGGCCGCTCCCCTGGGAGCTGCCTTCATGTCCAAAATAGACGTGCAGCTTTTTTCCATCCTGCTTGTTGCAGTAATGGCTGCTGCGGCACTTCGCATGCTCTTTGGAACAAGGCCCCAAGCAAAGGGAAAGCCGCTCCCATTGTGGCAGCGCACCGTTGGAAGTGCAGCAATTGGAGGAGTAATAGGATTTATTGCTGGGCTTCTAGGCATAGGAGGAGGAGTCTTCATAGTGCCCCTGCTCATCTATGTCTTAAAACTTGATCCCAAAAATGCCGCTGCCACTTCCATCTTTATAGTATTCTTTTCCTCCTTTAGCGGCTTCTTGGCCCATGCAGCCATGGCTCAGCTCGACTGGCCCTTTGTATTCATGGCTGCGCTCTCCTCTTTTGCAGGTGGTCAAGCTGGCTCGAGGATCATGTCTGAAAGGCTAAAGGGCAGAACGGTAAAAAAGATCTTTGGCATGGTAATGTTGCTTTTCTGCCTGAAAATCATCCAGAAATTTTGGTTTTAACCACAAGCAGAGGAATCAGGCAGGCTCTCCATACTTCTTTTCATGCTCTTTCTTGGCCTGTCCAATCCAGTCGTCCCTGATGATTCTGCCAGGAAAATCCTTTATGGCGTCTGCCACCCGTTGGATGTCTTTGTCTGAAAAATGCGCAATCTGCTTATAGGTGGTAATACCCATCTGATTCAACTTTTTCTCGAGCACAGGTCCAATGCCCCTTATTTTCTTCAAATCATCCTTAGTTCTTGACTTTTTGGCCATGGCCTTTTTGGCCTTGCGAGATATCTTTTTGGTTTCTTTTGCCCTTTCAGCCAGAGCAGCCGCCTTTTTCTCTGCCTCTTCAGCTCTAATGATGGCCTCTTCTTTTTCAGATGCGAGCCTTTCCAGTCTTTCTTCAAGCTCCCTTATAAGCTCTTTGTTCTTGGATTCAGCAGAGACCGCCTTTTCCATGGCGGCTACCTTTTGTTCCAGTTCACCAATCTTGTCACGAAGTGCTTTAACCTCCTCTTCCTTTGAGACTTTCAAGGCTGCAAGCTCTTGTTGAAGCCTGTTTCTTTCCTCTTCAACCTTTTCCAAGGCTGTAACCTTTTGCAGCAGGGATTGAATCTCTTGGTCACATTCACCCTTGAACTTGTCCAGCTCGTTCTGAACCATTTTGAGTTCTTCTTCCTTGGCCCTTAGATCCTCTTGAACAGGTTCCAACTTGGCCAAGCGTGCTTGCAGTTGGGAACGCTCATCTTTCAACCGGATGACTGTCTGCTTCAATTCCTGTTCCTGTTCCTCCAAAGCGCGTATTTTCTCCTCAAAGGGCCCCTTCAGCTCCTCGAGCTTTGCCTCCGCCTCTCTCAGCAGAAGGTCATGACGCGCCTTCAATCGCATCTTCAGCAATCCCCATACGATCACCCCACCCAAAACAGCTGCCAGGATCAGCAGCAGCAACATTTGTGATATCAGATATGCCATTTTGTCCTCCTGAAATTGTTAGCCCTTATTATTCTTTGAAATTATCCTGAATTCGATACGCCTGTTTTTCATGCGTCCTGAAGCGCTTTCATTGCTGGCCACAGGGTCGGCCTCCCCGTAACCTCTTGCCTCCAGACGTTCCGGTTGAACACCTTTCGAAATCAGGTAGTTGGCCACACTCTCTGCCCTCCGTTGGCTCAATTCAAGGTTATATTCGTCATCTCCTACACTGTCTGTGTAGGCAGCCACTTCCAACCTTGTTCCTGGATATGCCTTCAATACCTCTGCCACCTCGTTTAGCACCCTCTTTGAACGCAAGGTCAATTCATCACTGCCAGGAACAAAAGAAATGGGTTCTTTAGCAACCTTGGCCAGAGCTTCTTCTAGCATGATTTCCTCTGGGACCTTCACGATGAGCCAGTTTGTGACATCCAGGCCTCCTGCTGCCTCTTTCAACTTGTCAGCAAGGGCGATCTTTTCCGACTGGGAAGAAACGTAACCCGATATCTTGATCGTTTTGCCTTCTAAGCTGATCTCAGCGTCAACCACCCCAGACGCCAAGGCCAAAAGCTCAGGCAAAACTTTGATCCAGTCTGCTGCTTGCACCTTTGGCCCTGTTTTTATTTCAGCTGTGACGGTTCGCCCAGGGACCTTCTCCAAAACCGCCTTTTTTAGATCCTTTATGGAAACGCTGCTGGGAAGAAGGCCTTCCATGGTTAATTGATTTCCTGAAATCTTTGCCCTGAGCCATGGTCTCTTCAGCACGTATGGTTTCAGCCTGTCTTCGACACTTCTGACACCACGCAAGGAAGCGATTTTTTTTATGAGTTCGCTCTTTTCGAGGCCAGGGGGTATTTCTCCCTTCAGAACCACGTCCCTACCCTTCACACAGAGGACCTCATTGCAGTCAAGGCCGAACTCAGAAACCACACTGCACGCCCTTTCCCGCACATCTTCTGAAATCCTTCCCGCCTTTGAGAAAATTGCATACAAACACAACAGCACCAAGGCCGCTGCTGCCCACTTCCAGGCAGGATACCTTTCAAAAATAGTCAATACCTTCATAGGCAATCCTTTTGTTAGTGAATTGGAGACAGACCATCACTTCCACCCAGGTACGTGCCTCCCATGAATTTAAAAAATCTAGCATTTCCAATAAGTTCGGGTCAAGTTTTTTCAACGCTTGTTAAAAAAATCTTTATCTCCTTTGAGCAAATCTGCACAAGTTTTAAGTCGAACCAGAGCATGGCCGATATATAGAACAAATAGAAGTTGAATCCGGGATAGGCAGGCACGCCAGGAAACCCTCAAACAAAGGACGTCAGGTCTTGGATGTTGTGAGCAGGCCCTGAGATGCAGGGAAGCCTAATACATCCATCGAGACATCCACCTAGAGAAAATCCAGCGGCAGGACCAGCATCCCGGATTTTTTTTGTGAAAAATCGCCCCCCATACTTTAAGATCCCAGCATGGCATCGAAGATATTGGAAATAGTCCTCCCCAAAGGCAAAGGGGAGATGCTGGAAGACCTCCTCACCCAGTACCCGGTTGAACACGTCACCAAAATAGAGCTTCCTGAGAATCAGAGCCTCATTCGCGTAATAGTCAACGAGGCCCTCACGCAGGAGATCCTTGACCAACTGGAACAATATTTCTCTGGTGTACCGCACTTCAGTGCAGTGCTCATATCTGCTGATGTGCACCTGCCGCTTTCAAAGCCGCCCAAAGAGGCAGAAAAACCAGAGGTCACCATAGAAGAGACAGCCCGTATCAGCCGACAGGAGCTCAGGCAATCTTTGGAAAAAGAGACGGAATTTTCAAGCAGGAAGGCCATGCTAGTCCTTCTTTCCACCCTTGTGGCAGCCGTTGGCCTGATGCAGGGAAATGTGGTCACCATTATTGGCGCCATGGTCTTGGCTCCCATGCTTGGCCCCCATGTCACCCTGGCGCTTGCAAGCACTTTAGGAGACTCATCCCTTGCAAAACAGGCACTGGGGGTCACTACGCTGCAACTGTTATTGGCTGCAGCTGCCGCCACGGCCTTGGGTTTTCTGTTTCCTGTGGATCCATCCGCCCCTGAAATTGCGGCAAGAATAGAAGTTCACTGGTCAGACCTGATCATTGCCCTGGCAGCAGGAAGCGCAGGGGTGATGTCTGTGACAGCCGAAGCGCCGTCCACCTTGATAGGCGTTATGGTCGCAGTGGCCCTGCTGCCCCCTCTTGCCACCAGCGGCCTGCTTTTTGGTTCAGGTCATCTAGACAAGGCCCTGGGAGCCTTTTCCCTCTATGCTGCAAATGTGATATGTATCAACCTGTCTGGAGTCGCAACCTTCCTGATGTGCGGCATAAGGCCAACAACGTGGTGGGAAGCGCAAAAGGCCAAAAAGGCCCAGAAGATTGCCATTTTCATCTGGGCGCTCCTCTTCCTCGTTCTTGCTCTTCTTTTGACACTCCACACAAAATGAGAAGGCCCCTTTCGGGGCCACACCAATGGCAATAAATAAATCGCCTTCTAAGCCTTTTCCTTTAAGATATCCCTTATTTCCGTAAGAAGCACCTCTTCATTGGATGGTTTGGGTGGTTCTTCTGGCTTTTCTTCTTCCTTTTTCTTTGCAGCATTGATGGCCTTCACAACCATGAAGATGGCAAAGGCGATGATGGTGAAATCGACCACCGTTTGAATGAACTTGCCATATGCAAGCACCACCTCGGGCGTTCCGTCTGCGGCCTTTTTCAATATCAAGCCAAACTTCGCAAAATCAATTCCTCCAAGCAGAAGGCCTATGGGCGGCATCAAGACATCTGCCACAAAGGATGAAACAATCTTTCCAAAAGCGGCTCCAATCACAATACCCACAGCCATGTCAACCACATTGCCCTTGACTGCAAATTCTTTAAACTCCTGTAACATACCCATAATTGCTAAACTCCTCCTTTTTTTATTCTATTTTTTGAAATCAATTATTTATTACGGTTTAGATTCCAAAATCAAGCTCACCATCTGCAAATTTATGTTTACCTTGAAATTACTCATCAAGGCAGGCGCAGCAATCCTTCCAAAGACAGGGTTCCCCTGCGCTCAAACGGAAATGTATAGCTTGAAAAGCCAAACCCTCCCAGTTTGACAGAACCTTTGAGCAACACCTCGGCAGGACGGCCCTTTTTAACCATGCCCATAACGCGCACCAAGTCCCAGTAAGGGCTCCGGACGTTAAGCTTTATGTGGCCTGTGCCATTGGCAGGTATGACCGCCTCTTCCAAGGATAGGCCTCTTGCCACATTCACACCATTTATTGCCATGGTGTATTGAACGCGTTCCACCTTGAGGCTCTTGGCATTTGGATTATAAACCTCAAGGGTGGCAAGGATATTGGCATGGCTCAGAGTAAGGCCGGAAATGGTAACCCCTGCCAGTCCAACCTCTGGCGGCTCAGGCTTGATTCCTGCACATGAAATGCACAATGTTAAAATGGTGAAAATGGCCAGCAGGCTCCTGCCTGCGCAGATTTTGCCTTTAGAAAAATTATGGCTCATATGCTGATTCCTTCCAACCTGGTTCTTGTCGATTATGAGTAGAAATCCCACCTGCAAAATAGACCCATCGGCTTTGAATCATATCATCCACTCGCCATCTCTTAAATATCATTCAAGCAAGCCAGTTACAAGGGCCATCCACAAGATATGGCATATCATTTCCAAATCCAGGGTGCCAGAAGACCCATTGCATGCCATAAACACCTTGCAACTGCTTTTGAGGCTTAGGCCTGATGCACCTTTGCCTGTTAGAATTGCCGCCTTTGGCCACGATATAGAGCGCTCCTTTCCATATCCCGTCAAAACCAGAAAAGAACGGTTTTCAGACTACAACGCCTTTAAACAGGCCCACGCAGACAACAGCGCCAGGATATTGCAGGCCATTTTGCTAAAGTGCAGGGTTGATGAAAAAGTGGCCCATAGAGTCCATGACCTGGTGCGTGCGCACGAATTTGGAGGAGACCAATGGTCTGATGTGCTCAAAGATGCAGATTCACTGTCTTTTTTCTGCGTAAACCTTCCTTTGTATATGCAGAGGGAAGGCCCAGAAACAGTTGGAAAACGCATCGCCTGGGGCATTGAACGGCTCAGCCCAAGGGCGCTCGATCTCTTGAAACAGTGGTGCAAAAGGGGCGAGCCAGATCTCGGTGACTACAACAAAGCAAACTGGCCTGCTAAACCTGTGTTGGAACAATTGGACCAATTGATTTAATTTGCAAAGTGCAACAAACAAAACATCTGGAGCAGAACCTTGGGAAAAACTAAAAACATCTTTTGCCTTTCCAGGCTTGGCAGGGCCTTCATTTACTCATGGCAGGGGTTAAAGGCATGTTACCAAAACGAACCCTCTTTCAGGCTGGAGCTGTTAGTCCTGCTTGCAGCCACGCCGTTGGCGCTGTTACTTGGGCGCACCCCGTTTCAAAAGGCCTTGCTGATTGTAACCATCCTTCTAATCATGCTGACGGAACTGGTCAACTCTGCCATCGAGGCCATAATCGACCATTTCGGCAAGGAAGAAAAACTCTTCGGCATGGCCAAAGACATGGGCTCAGCAGCGGTGCTGCTGGCAATCATTATTGCACTAATAGTATGGATAGCTGCTCTGTTTCCTTAAAATGGAGAAGAGGCCGCTTGAGAATAATCTTCAGAACAGATTCCAAGACTGCCACCATTTACGCAGTAGCCCTGGGCCTTCGAAAATCGGGTGACAAGGCCGATGTTTATGAAAAAGCTAGAAAGGTTCTGAAGTAAAAATGCCTGCAAAGGCGAAAAGATCCATTTCTTTCAATGTGATGAACCAGGACCGTTTCCTACCGCCGGTCTTTTGCGGACAAATTCCCTATTTGCCATCATATGATCAAGATAGCTGTGATGGGCGAAATAATTCCGCATCATTCCAGCAGTCAAAATATGTTCAG
>CAYWKF010000044.1:0-192808 GCA_964459155.1 uncultured Desulfobacterales bacterium | reverse complement strand
TCTGTTCGTAATTTATGAAAAAAGAGAAAGTTACAGAGTAACAGCGCCGTCACGTTCAAAGGTAATTGTCTATAAAGAAGTGGGAAAGGAAAACAGTAAGCCTCTAAAAAGTCGCCATTGGAATGGGATCATAAAGGACATAAGTGTTACTGGAATTTGTTTTTACCTTCCACTGGCAACTCTGCGTTTTCCTTCTATTAGATCTAGAATAGGACCGGTCGTTTTGGATCTTCTTGTCAACTCCATGGAGAGGTGGCCGATTCTTGAAATACCTGAAGCCGAGGTCGTACGCCACCGTCAATTGGTTATAGATGGCAAAAAGATGCAGGAGGTTGCTCTCCATTTCATTGGTAACGAACAAGAGAGGACAAGCCTCCAATCCTATATCCGGAAACGTGAAATGGAGATATTGAAGGCAATAAGGGACTTAGGCTAATTTTTTGTTGTTTTGAGCAAAGTGTTCTTTTTCTCTGCATTATTATTTATTCTCAAGCGTTCTAGCCAACCTCTCATATCTGCAACCAAGCTATAAAAAATTGGCACATAAACAAGTGTCAAAATCGTAGAAACAATGAGACCGCCTATAGCCACTACTGCCAAAGGCGAGAGGCGTTCTAACCCCAGTGCCCTTTGGGCTGCAACTGGCCACATACCAACTACTGTACACGCAACCGTCATAAAAATAGGCCTGGTTCTGGTCTGAACAGCGTCAATTATAGCTTTTTTCAATGAAACACCTTTGGTTAAAGATTTTTCAATAAAATCTATTAGCAGGATAGAGTTGTTGACTACAATGCCAGTCAGGAGGATCATCCCCATGGTTGCCGGCATGCACATATGCCTTTCCGTGATCATTAAGCCCCACACAGCACCTATCATAGATAATGGTATTGCCACCATTATAACTACAGGATTCATGAATGAACGAAATGTAATTACAAGAGAGAAAAATAGTAGGATAAGAGAGATAGTAAGCGCTTTACCAAGCCTTTTACCAGTAGATCCCATGTTTTTGTATTCACCCTCGTAGCTCAGTTGATATCCAGGCGGCATAGAGAAATCCGATAAGGCCTTGGCAATACGATCATGCAAATGGCTAATTGCTGCTTGGGCCCTATAGCCATATATATCTACGACGGGCATTAAATCCTTTCTTGTAACTATGCTTCTTGTAAACTTTTTTTCTATTTTTGCTATTTCCTCTAACGGTATTAGACCTGAGGGTGTTTCTATATATATTGATAACAAATCGTCTAAGTTGTTTCTTAGGCCTGGCTCGTAACGTACCTTGATAACATATCCATCTTGGCCTCTAATGCTGAGAGTAGAAGCATTTATACCATCTAAGCCATTTCTTATTTGTCTACTGATCTCGCTAAAGTTAGTGCCATATTTTGAACATAATGCAGGGTCTATATATAATGCTATCTCTCGTTTATCCCATGTCCAAGAACGTTCAACAGAGGTCAACCCTTTTACCTTTTTAATGCGTTCTGCCAGTTCATCGGCGAGTTGATCCAAAACTCTCGGATCTGGGCCAGTCAACATTATATCCACTGGAGCTGCAATAGAAGAAAGGGGCGTAGCGCCAAAATCGTATACGGAAAGGGATACAACTCCGGGAATCAATGAAGCTTGATATCTAATTTTGTCTTCAATTTGCCATATGGTTTCTTTCCTATGGAATCGGTCTATGTAATGGGCAGTAATGAGACCGCTTTGTTGTGTTTTGCCTGTGCCAAAACTTACTACTCCTGGCTCTGAGCCCATAACAAGCGAAGTCATTTCAAGGCCCTCTATTTGTTCTAAAACTCTTTCGATTGATTTGGCGATTTTGCTGGTAACATTTATAGCAGCATCTGTCTCAGTTTTAAAAGCAACTTTTATTATACCTGTGTCCATAGATGGCATTAGATCGCGGCCAACTAACGGCATTTGACGCATGCTTAAAATGAATAAGACAATACCAATAAATACAAAAATAAATCTGTGTTGAAGGCCAATCAGCACTAGATTTTGAAACAAATTCTTTAATAAAGAAATTATTGTTTTGTCTACAAGTGAGGCCGCCCTTTCTATGAAGTTTTTTTGTTCACCTTTTCTTAATAGCCTTTGCGCGGCTAGCGGAATTACTGTTACAGACACAATAAATGACGCTAACAGGGTCAATGATAAAACTACGGTAAGTGGACGCAAAATTTTTTCAGGGTAGCCTCCCACAAACATTATCGGTATCAATACGATTACTGTAGTAAAAGTACCTGACCAATCAGCCAAAAGTATCTCATTTAAGCCATGAACAACAGCTTCTTTAAGCGATTCTGTTTTCTGTAAGGAATGTCTTTGAATATTTTCTATGACAACTATAGAATCATCCACCAATAAACCAACAGACAAAATAATAGCTGTCATTGTTACTATATTAAGCTCATATCCTAATAAATACATGCCAGCAAATGCCATAAAGCAAACTAAAGGAATGGATACAGCAGCTATTGAAGCAAGTCTGATGCTGGCCAAGGTCAAAAAAATCACCAATACAGTCATCAAGACGGAGTCCCTAAGGGCCTCAGCCATATTTTTTATACTAGTCTCAATTATGGTTTTTTGTGTGTCAGCAACTTCAAACTTTATATCGGGAAACATTGCCCTTATTTGGGGCAAGGCACGTTCCACCGCTTTTATAGTGGTGGTAACATGTCCTCCTTTTTCCGGACGCAAGATATTGATTCCTATAGCTTCTCTGCCATTGCCTAGAAATAGGCTATGCCTATCTTGAATTCCAACTTCCACTTCAGCTATGTCTTCCAATAAAATTGGATAACCATTTTTGGTCGCAATTACTATTGAGGCTAATTCCGCTTTGTCTTTTTTTTCTCCATAAGTCTTGATCCTATACTGATTTTTATCCTGAATGATCAAGCCACTTGGAATATCCAAATTTTGAGATTTTATTTCCATGACCACTTGATCCAAATTAAGGCCCAGTTCCCTTAACTTTCTCTGGTC
This sequence comes from uncultured Desulfobacterales bacterium, assembly GCA_964459155.1. GTDB lineage: Bacteria > Desulfobacterota > Dissulfuribacteria > Dissulfuribacterales > JALVPX01 > JALVPX01. The sequence goes on along the minus strand of CAYWKF010000044.1, from coordinate 189,799 downwards.
TACCTCTATGTTGATTTGCGGAATGTAAGCCCCGAAAATTTCGACGTCTCCCACTTCAGGTATGCGTAGGAAAGCCTCTTTGATGTCATTATTCGCTAGCTGTCTAATTTTAGAAAGATCAAGATTCGAGTTTGGGGCTGGGTAAGCTGCCAGGGTGAATACAGGGGCGGTTGCATCGCTAATTTTAAAAATCTGAGGCGGCAAAATGTCATTGGGCAACATAGCCTCTATTTTTTTCAATGCGTTGGCTACGTCTGTAGCCGCATCGCTGAGCCCTTTTTCATATTCAAACTCCACAGAAACAGCCGCCATTTCATCTTGAGTTGTAGATCTGATAGTACGGACCAGGCTAATTGAATATAAGGCTTTTTCTACCGGCCTTGTTACGCGATCTTCTATGTCACTAGCAGATGCCCCGGGTTCTGTAATAAGGACGATGACCTGTGGATAATTAGCATCTGGGAACAAATTCATTGGCATAGCCCTGAAACCAATGAGACCCAGCACCGCGCTCAACAGAAGTAGCGATGTCACCAAATGAGGGCGTTTTAAAATCCAGCTTGCGAAGTCGGTAGTGGCCATTGGCTATAGTACCTTTTCATTGTTAAAAGGATATTCTTTAATTTTTTGTCCATCATGCAATCTTAGTAAAATATCCTCCCCGGCCACCACCACCCTTTGACCCTCTTTTAGAGGGTGTGTTAGTGGTATGAAACACGTTACGCCTTGAGAAGATGCTAGAATTTTGATAGGAATCTTTTTGAGTGTGTGATCCTTTTCTACAAGAAATATAATACTAGGCCTAGTAACCTGTTCAAGAATTGACCTGTCAGGCACTAAATAACCTGTTACTTTTTCCAATTTGATTTCCACATATAGTTTAGAACCGGTAGGCAGGTCAAATGGGCGATCAGAAATATAAATCTCGCAGTTGGGAATATTTCCCGGATATAATCTACTGATTGTAGCTTTGAGTGGCGGTTTGTTTTTGTTGTCATACAAGAGTGGGCTAATAAGAACTTTAGTATTGACAGACAATTGCGGGAACAAAGATTGAGGAACGGGTAATACTACTCTGTAGCCATGTTTTACAGACTCTATTTCGAAAAGAGGTTTTCCTGTTACTGCAAGATCCCCTACATTGCAATATTTAGATGTGATTATTCCATTATAAGGAGCATATATTCTACTATATGTTAGTTGCGCTTTAGTGCTGATGATAGAGCTTTCAACCTCTTTGACCTTAGCCTCAGCATTTCTAAAGTTGGTATCAGACCTTTGTAAAGCTTCCTTACTGATTGCTTCATTCTTGAAAAGTTCTAAGTCTCTTTGATAAATTTGTTTGTAAGTAGTTAAAGCGGTATTTGCAGCTTTTAATTGGGAATATAGTGCACTTAGTTTAGCTTTGATTTCCCTATCATCAAGTTGTGCTAAAAGTTGGCCTTTTTGTACTAAGTCACCTTCCGCTGTGTACACCTTGTCTATATAAGCAGTTATTTTAGATGAAAGCACTCCTTTTATTTGTGGCTTAATAGTCCCCAGATATCTTTTGCTTTTATAGAGGGAACCATGTTTAATTATGGCAGTATGAACAGGTAGTGGCATCACTGCGGGTTCTTTTTCTGCCATAAGCCGCTTCTTTTTTTTCTTAATTATATTTACTCCAATCAATACTAAAACCCCAACGATTAGGAAAATTAAAAACAGTTTAAAGAGTCTTAGCAGCTTATTACGCATTATCCATTTTCTCCTAAGCCTTCTTTTTTGTAATCCTCAAAATTTTTTAGAATGGTACCTGTGTGGAGTTGATAAGCTATTATGGCAGCTACCTCATCATATAATGCCTTTAAAAGAGAGGCCTTGGCGCGATTCCATTCTGCCTGTGCTTTAAGTACATCGGAAATTGTACCTGCTCCTTTGGTGTACTTAAGCTTTTCTATCCGAAACGCTTCATAAGCAGTTCGTTGAACGCTTTTAGCTAAATTTTCGCGCTCTAGTGACTCTTTTAATAAGGAAATGGCGTTAACAACCTGAAAATATGCTTCATCTTCTAGTCCTTTTAAATTGTTTTTTGCTTCTAGTAATTTTGATTGGGCTTGCGCTATCTTTGCAGTAATCGTTTTTCCACTAAAAAGGTTCAGATTTAAGTTGATACCAAAGGACCAAACTTCCTCGTTACCTTTCAATCCGGATCCTGCATGTCGTCCGTAGTCTCCAACTAAAGCCAGGCTAGGTAAGTGAAGAGATTTAGCTGACTTAACTGCTTGCTTTGCAGCCAAAACACGTTGTTTAGCCGCCCTGATGTCAGGCCGGTTTTCAATGATTTGGAATATTTCTTCGTTATTAAATTCTTCCATCAAAATTCTACGTATATCAGGGGATCGCAACAATTTCTGAGCTTCCTTTTCAAGGTCACCTTTCAAAATAAATTTTTCTTTAGGTCTCAAGCCCATAAGCCAAGCAAGCTGTTGTTTTGACCTTAAAATTGCTTGCTGTGTTGCAACAATATCTTGATGTTGCGACGACAGCTGAGTATCAATTTCCATCAAGTCAAGTTTGGGAATTCTTCCTACATTAAAGGCCAGTTGCGCATCTTTTCTTTGGGCCTTTAATGCTTCAAATGTCATATTTTGGGCATCCAAAAGAGATTTTAAATAAATAATTGTATAAAAGGTGTTGGTAAGTTGCGCTACCAAATTGTGTCGATAAGCGGTCAGTAAACCTTTTTGAGCTTTTTCTTCATGGACAGCCTTTTTGAAATCGGCACGTAAGCCGCCACCCTTATATAAAGGATAAGTGACGGCAAGGCCGGTTTTATATAAGTCTCTACTAAAATAAGGGGGATTTCCCCCAAAGCCTTTAATAGGAACTACTGCTACAGGGTCGCTTAACCGAAGGTAATCGGCATAAGCGTTCACCTGTGGATAGCGTGAGCCTTTTACTGCTAAGGCTTGATGATGTGCAGCTTGCCATTCTGCATACTTAGCCTTTATATTTGGAGAATTTGTAAATGCAATTTTTACAGCTTCTTTTAGGGAGATTTCTATTTTATCATCTGCTATAGATGTAGATCTTTCACTGCCAAAAAAAATAGAGACAAGAACAAAAAGTATGCTAATTATTACCCTGAACATAATTTTTAATTTTGCCAGGAAAATAATTGTTAGTTTGTTAAAACTAACCTTTTTTGAGCTATTTGATTGCATGGCTTATCATCCACTAGCTTGGTGTTTTTGTTGTTAACTGTGTTAAAAAACAGTTGATTATATTTTCTGTTTCCTCTTCAACAGTTAGTGTTGAGCCTGGATTTAATATATAAAAAGTCAAAACTCCTTGTACCATGCCTAATAGGCAGTTAGCATATTCTTGTGGTTTAAGGCTTTTGGCTAACTCTCCATTTTTAATTCCCTCTTCCAACAAAGTTACAACAAGGTTACGAATCCCTAAAAATATTGCAAGCATTGCCTCTTTTAGTTGTTTATCCTGATGATAAATAGTTTCAGCAAGTAAAATGAGGTTAACACCTTGATGTTTTGACAAATAATCCAATAGTGTTTTCACAAAGTTTTTTAAACGTTCAGACACTGTGCCTGATTCAGAGATAGTAGGCTCTAATTCCGATATCAAAAAATGTTTCACGAATTCATAAAGTGACAGCAACAGGTGCTGTTTGTTTTCAAAATGCCTGTAAATCGCAGGCTCGGTTAGGTCTAGTTTCCTGGCCACACTCTTCATAGTAAGAGCCCTTGTGCCTTCACTGGCTACGATTTGTAAGGCCGTGGACAAAATTTCTACTTGTCTTTGCGTAAAATGCATAGGTTAGTTAGCTTAAACTAACAATAAAGGCAACGCAACCTTTTTAATGCAAAATTCTTTAAGGCATCAGGGTGCCTTTCTAGGACTCTTCACCTCTCAAAATTTGATAGATTTCTGGAGCAGTCAAATTAGCCTTGTCTGCTATTTCTTTCAGTGTTTCATTAACGCTAGCATTTAAACCAAGCCTTTGTAGTCTTTTCAAAAGCGTTTTTTCAGGAACATTGTAAGTTTGTGCCAAATCTAAAACAGTCAATTTGCCCGTTCCTGGCGGTGGAATTTCTGGCAAAGTTACTTTGTTATCCCTAGGTAAATTGCGCATAGCCATATTGAAGAGCTGAGCGGGGCTCATTCCCAATTTTTGACCCAAGGTTTTTAGATTATAGTTTGGAGAAACATCTTGAACGCCAGCTTTTTTAAGGGCCATCATAAAGTCTTTGCTCTTCAAACCTAAAAATTTTGCCAATTGGGCTATCGGAACCAACTCTGCATGCCCAAATGGCGGATTGCCATAATGTTGAGCATGCATTTGTTTTATTTTCTCACTCAACTCTAACAACTGTTGCATTGGCGGTATATTGAGATAAGAGCCAGCGGCAACAAAAAGCGTTAACGCCAATGAAGACCAAATATTCACTTTAGGGCTAGTTCCCCTAATTTTTTTGTTTAAATAAGCCATAATTATCGACCAGTTGAAAAAAATGTGTACAATTGCTGTCAATAAAAAAAGTGTACCCACACAAACGTGTAAATCATCCCAGGCATGTTTACTTAACCCTAAAAAATGCCAGTTAGCCCAAAAAGCTACTCTGCCATGTGGCTCTATATAAAGGACTATGCTTGAAACAAAAAGGATAATTGCAGACCAAAATAAAGTTAGTGAAATAAAGCGCTTAAACATTGTGACTCCTTATGCACATTTGCAAAATAACTAACAAAAATTGTTTACTTATGAATTACGGCCGTTTTAACCACAAGGCAATTTTAATCAGATCCTTATATAAACGTTGTCCAGTGATTACATCAATGTGAAGATCAGTAATCAGGTCCGCATGGCGCCTGAGCAAACGGTGGCTAAGTGCGGGAATTTTATAAAAAAAAGCACCCAGAAGCCATGCGTACAAGTGTTCTCTTTTAAAATATGTAAAAAGGGACTTTTCATATCTTTTTAAAGATTTTTCATCCCCCTTCAAGAAATCTAATATGCATGAGGCAGCCAGCTCTGCTTGTGCCAGCGCATGGTAGATGCCTTCACCTGTTATTGGATCCGCAAATCCGGCTGCATCTCCTAGTAGCAGGCCTCGTTTGGTTATAAGGTGCCTCCTGGTAACAAGCCCGGCAGGAATCGTGTGGCCCCTCAATGAGAGCAATTTGGCAGAGTCTTGGAGACCTTTATGCTCCATGTATTGTTGGAGGGCAAACTTCAGTTTGCGCTCTTTTTTGCGGGTGCTGAATACTCCTACGGACAGGTGATCATTTTTGGGGAATATCCAACCATAACCATGGGGTGGAATCGCCAGGTCGAAATGGACGCAACCCCTGTAATTGGCAAAAAGGTTCAAATCGTTGATTGCGATTTCGGCCTCTATTGCCGGCAGCAGATTAGGAGCTGGACCAAGACCCAACAACCTGGCGGTTTTGGAGAGCGCTCCGTCTGCGCCAGCAATGAGTTTAGTTTTAAAGGCACCCTTTGAAGTTTTGATCTCGATGGCAGAGTTTAAAGGCTCAACGGATCGCAGTGCTGTTGCATCCCAAAAATTAGCACCTGACATAATGGCCTTTTCCATTAAAAAGGTGTCAAAGACCTCCCGGCTGACCATGTAAATCATGGGATCCTGTGTCTGTTTGTGGCAGATGGTTTGGCACTTCAGGGTCACCACAGCCGAGGTGATCCTGTCTTCTACTACTGAGGAGAGATCAAAGGGCAAGAGGTTGACGGCCCTTAAGCACAGTCCACCCCCGCAGACCTTGTAGCGAGGGAAGGGTTCTTTATCAATGATGGCTACAGAAACGCCTTGGTGAGCTAGCAGGTGAGCCAAATATGAACCAGCTGGCCCAGCGCCTACTATTAGTATGTCGAATGTGCGGCTGAAAGGGGCTCCCATAATTAAAAAAGGCGCCTTGTTGAACGGCGCCTTTTAAATCGATTCGTTTCGGCAGAGTCTATGCCATTTCAGATAGCTTTACCAGCTTTTCATAGTCAGCATCAACTCGCCTTTGGATATAGGCTATGTGCTCTTCATCCAAATGGCGGAAGCGGCGTTGAAGTTTGAGATACTCTTCCACTGGTTTCGGCTTGGTGATCTTTCTGCTCAGAAAATAGCGTCCTTCAATCACTTCATACAATGGGAACACCTTTGTATCCACCGCTAATTTCGAGATCTCCACAGAACGTTCCCCTGCAGAACCCCAGCCAGTCGGGCAGGGAGAGTAAATATGCACATAGGCAGGCCCTTTTACCAAAGCGGCCTTTTTAACTTTGTTCATGAGATCAATAAAGTAGGCTGGAGAAGCAGTGGCCACGTATGGAATTCCGTGGGCAGCCATTATGGCTGGCACATTCTTTTTCCATGTCACCTGGCCAAAGCTCTGTTTGCCTGGAGGGCTTGTGGTGGTCATGGCTCCATAAGGAGTACAACCGGAACGCTGTACGCCAGTATTCATGTAGGCTTCATTGTCAAGGCAAACATAGAGAAAGTCGTGCCCCCTCTCCATGGCGCCTGAAATCCATTGTAGGCCAATATCCCCTGTTGCACCGTCACCACCGACTGCCATTATATCCACATGTTTTTTGGGTATCTTGCCTTTGCGCTGAAGTACCTTGCGAGCAGCTTCTACTCCTGAAGCAACAGAAGCTGCGTTTTCAAAGGCGATATGAATCCACGGCACTCTCCAAGCAGTATGTGGATAAGGTGAGGTGATAATTTCCATACATCCGGTAGCACTGCAAACAATGACATTTTTGCCCAAGGCCTTCATTACCATACGCAAGGCCAGCACCTCGCCGCAGCCTTGACAGGCCCTGTGGCCTGGAGCCAGAGGTTCTTCCTTAGGCAGATTCTTTGCTGAAAATCCTTTAAATTTTTCAAATTCAGGTATCATTTTTCCCGCACCCCGATCACTTCATAAAGTTCTTTAGGCCGTCTCTTTGCAAATTGTTCAGCCTTGTCAATAATTTCTTCGAATCTTTCCACTGTTACATCCCTGCCACCCAAACCAGCCACAAAGCTGAAGATCTTGGGGGAACCAGGAATCTTGTAAAATACGGAACGCAGTTCAGCCCCTACAGGCCCGCATACAGCACCAGGAGGCAGGCAGCGGTCAACCACTGCCAAAACTTTGGCGTGCTTAGTTGCAGCCCTGAATTCTTGGGCGGGGAACGGCCTCCAGAGCCTTATTCGCACAAGACCGACATTTTTGCCGTCATCCCTCATCTTATCTATGGCTGTCATGGCCGTTTCAGATATGGATCCCATTGTAACGAGGATCATATCAGCGCCCTCTGCCCTATAACTCTCGACTGGATGGTATTCACGGCCAAATTTGTCTGCAAATTCCTTCCAGGCCTTTAAAATAACCTTCCTGGAGTTCTTGATGGCATGGTCATGGGCAACCTTTGCCTCAGTATAGACTTCGGGTATGCCCACAGGCCCCATGGTAATCGGCTTTCTGGGATCGAGTTTCCTCTTAGGTTTGAATGGAGGAATATAATCATCCACTTCTTCCTGTGTAGGAAGCTCAATTGGCTCAATCACATGGCTCAGGGTAAAGCCGTCTATATTCACTATCATAGGCAGTGAGACCTTCCTGTCTTCTGCTACCCTGAAGGCGTGCAGTACTAGGTCAACTGCTTCTTGGCCATTTTCTGCAAAGGTCTGGATCCAGCCAATGTCCCTTTGCACCATGATGTCTTGATGGTCGTTCCAGATACTTATGGGGGCTGACATAGCCCTGTTGGCAACCACCATGACCATGGGCAGGCGCATGGTGCTCGGTATATAGAGAATTTCGCTCATGAGAGAAAGGCCCTGGGCGCTAGACGAAGTAAAAACCCTGGCCCCAGCCGCCGCTGCGCCACAACAGGCACTCATAGCAGCGTGTTCTGACTCCACTGGTATATATTCGGCATCCAACTCCCCATTGGCAACGATTTCAGCCAAATGTTCCACAATATGCGTTTGGGGGGTGATGGGATATGCCGGTATGACCTCTGCCCGTGCAAGTTTTACTGCATCAGCTACGGCAATTGAAACTTCTACACCAATCCGTTTTCCCATTTTACCCCTCCTCCGGAACCATGGTTATGGCATCCTTGGGGCACTGATGGGCACAGATGCCACAACCTTTGCAATATTCCATATCTGCTTCAAAATATCCGTCATCTGTTTGGCTGTAACACATGTCAGGGCAGAAAATCCAGCACATGCCGCATTTAATGCATTTTTCCTTGTCTAGCACAGGGCGCTGGGAACGCCAGTCGCCTGTGCGGAAATTGGCTGAATTTCCTGGCTCTACAACGTCACACCCAAAGGTGATAGTCTTCCAGCCTATTATGGCGTCATTTATTGCCATCTTATCACTCCCTTATCTAACAAACTTTTGTTTCATCAAAGGCCCGTTTCAGGGCGGCTTTGTTCTTTTCTGAAAGCTTTCCAAACCTGCGGTCGAGAGCCGCTTCCAACGCTTCAGTTCCAATAATGCCAGTAGCCTTCAAAAGGGCTCCAAGCATGGTGGTGTTGGTTATTGGTAGGCCCAAGACCTCTCTAGCAATGGTATTGGCATCCACCAATGCCAGCTTGCACTTTAGGCCAAAGGCCTTACGGACTCCAGCCTCGTCCAAAGCAGTGTTGAGTATAACGATACCGTCGTCTTTAAGCCCGTCGGCCACATTTACCAAGGAAGGCAGGGAGGAATCCAGCACGACCACTATGTCTGGATGGTAGACCTTTTCACGTGTCCTTATCTGCTTGTCACTCACCCTGATAAAGGCAGCCACTGGAGCACCACGCCTTTCTGGCCCGAAGCTTGGAAAGGCCTGGGCATATTTGCCCTCGTCTATGGCAGCTGAAGCAACCAATTCTGCTGAGGTCACAGCGCCTTGCCCGCCTCTGCCATGAAGTCTGACTTCTTTCATCTATGAAATCTCCTGTTTGAATTTGAATATTAACAGTGGTGAAGGTTTTGTTAACACGGTTAAAAAAGATTTGTCAAGGGTAATGAAGCCCAATTCAGCAGCTGTTTAGGGCGCACGCCCAAAATTGTTGACCTAGCAGTTTTGAGGCTCCGCTATAGAGGCAAGCCCAATGCCTTGCTTAACAAGGCACGCTCTTTTTTGTTGAAAACGGTACCAAAATCAAAGTCGTTAAGCTGGCCTACGAGCCGCCGGGCAGTCTCAATATCTTTCGCCTTTTGGGCATATCCCAAGGCAAGGTAGGCCAATGCCTCGCTATTGTTAGGATAGGCTGCTACAATTTTGTGCCATAATCTTTTGGCCTGCGTCCAGTTCCCAAGCTTCCAATATGCCTTTGCCGCAATCTGTAGGCTTTCCAGCGGTGTGGCATTGTTTTTAGACAGCCAGGGAGCAAGTAGGTCCGTTACCTCTTTATAACGCGCCCTGTCCAAAAGAATGGAAGAGAGCCTGGTGGCAGCTGCCAAGTTTTCGGGGTTTATCTCCAAGGCCCTTTTCAAATTTTTCAAGGCATTGTGAGGATCATTGGCAGTGAGATATGCACATCCCAAATTGTATACGGCCATGAAGCTTGATGGATCAAGTTTGGCAGCCTTGCGGAATGCCTGGATAGCCTCTTTTTTTCTCCCCATGTGTACAAGGCACACACCAAGACTGTTCCATAGATTGCTGTTGCCTGGGCCCAGCTTTACGCCTTTTCTGTACTGTCTAAGGGAGCCTGACAGATCTCCCCAGCCAAACATTTCGTCACCAGCAACATTGAGTGTGACATCGTCAAAAATGGCTGTTTTACCTTCACCTAAAAGGGCAGCATGCCTGTAAGCCCATAGCGCACCCATCTGTGGTTTGGGGACTGAGTCGAGGCATATTCCAAAAGTCACTTTCTTTTTGGAGTGCCCCACAATGGATTTTCTTAAGTCGCGGATTTTGTCATCTAGTGAGGCCTTGGTCAGAGGCATGGCTACAAGTGCAGAACTTTGGGATCCCATTACAAACTTGATGTCCTTGTTGTTGGACAGGCGTTTTATCATGGGTTTGGTAAGTGGTGAGGCATAACAAATTATGTGATTTTCCAAACCTTTTTTGAGTTTAAACGCCTTTTGCAAAAAGTGGGGCAGGGAGTCTAGCTTGAACATCGTTTCAAGGTGTGCTTGGGCTGCAGAGGTGAAGACATCCGTATCGAGGAGTGAGGCGGTTTTGGCAAATTCGGCACAGGCTTTTTTTTGATCAGTCCATGGAAGCTGTTCATCAAAGTCCATGGCAAAAATCTTTTCCAACCCCAGCCTTTTTATTTTGGCATTGGCTATGAGGCGGTGCAGGCGCGATGCTCCCTGCTCAACATCGTCAGGAAGGGTAACCAAGTACCAGAGTTCCCTGAAATTGCCGCCTAAAAACAACACATTTTCAAAGGCTTTTTCTACAAGAGGTCTTACGCTAACCTTTTCCTGGTTAAAAAGGTCTTTTTTGGTGTTGAATCTGAGGTATAGCAGGTTAAAAGGTCCCTGCTTCCAGAAAGCTGGCTGATCCATGATGTTTTTAAGCATCATGGGTAGGGTACCCTGTGAAGTGGTCTGAGCCGCCATCTTGTTACGGCGCAGCCCTTTTTCAAGCCAATCTCTTAAAAGAGGAAGCCAACTTTCCGCTTCATCTGGTGAGGCATCGCGGTCAGGGCCATGGAGTACTACGACTCCTAAGTATCTGCCGCTTGGTGCAATAGGAATTATTATTTGCTCCCCTACCCTGTCCCAAAATGCTTCTCGTCTAGACAACGACTCAATCGCACGGCTTTTTTGCCTGGATGATATTGGAAAAGATGTCAAAGCCTCTTCTGGTGGCACAGGCAAAATCCGAGAGGTCTGAAACGGAAAAATCTTGTCAAGTTCCTCAAGTAGTTGAGGCCCCAAAAGCACTAATACGTTGGCCGCTAATGCCTTGTCATGGAAGTTCATGAATTACCGTCTCCAACATCTGCGTTTATTGAAATTTATTGCAGAAGGCACTCAATGCCTCTTCAATGACCAGGAAGTCACGGGGGAACAGTGTTCTCACATCCATCAAAACCAAACCCTCTTCTAAACGGACTATAACTGGAACTGAATAATTTCTAAGCCATTCCTCAAGCCTTGCAGCAGAAATATCCTTTATTTTTGGCGCAACGGTAACAGCCCTAGACTTCAAATCTTGAAGGGGAAGTGCACCACCGCCAACTCTGGAAACGGTATCGATGGTCCCAAAATCCAAGCACTCAAGGCCCTTGGCCTTGAGTCTTTTCAATAGCCTAGAGGCCTTTCTTTTGAGTTCGGAATAGGGAGTGGTTATCATTTTCAGCGTAGGTATGACCTTCACTGCAGATTCAGGGTCTCTGTATATTCTCAATAGATGTTCCAGTGCTGCAAGGGTCAACTTGTCAATACGGACCGCCCTGTTGATGGGATTTTTCTTGATGGGGTCAACCAACTCCTTTTTACCGAGTATGATGCCTGCCTGGGGTCCTCCCAAAAGTTTGTCTCCGCTGAAGCTGACCAAATCAGCTCCTGACTTCAAAGATTCCTGGACAGTGGGTTCATGGAACAGACCATATCTTGAAAATTCAGTTAGATTTCCACTGCCAAGGTCTTCATACACTGGGAGGCCATGCTTTTTTCCCAGTTCAGCCAGTTCCTCAATGGAAACGCTCTTCGTAAAACCGACTATTTGGAAATTTGACTGATGAACCTTCATCAATAAGGCAGTGTCGTCACTAATGGCATTGGCATAATCTTTGAGATGGGTGCGGTTTGTAGCACCTACTTCCCGCAAGATCGCTCCGCTCCTTGCCATGACATCTGGAATGCGAAAAGAGCCTCCAATTTCTACCAACTCACCCCTTGAGACTATCACCTCCCTTCCCTTGGCCATGGTCTCAAGGGTGATCAACACGGCTGCTGCGTTATTGTTTACCACCAAAGCAGCCTCCGCACCTGTTAGTTCACACAATATCTCTTCCACATGGGAATAGCGGCTGCCTCGCCTGCCTGCGTCGAGATCATATTCCAGGTTTGAATAGCCCACTGCCACCTGGTACATGTGTTCGAATATCTCCTCTGGAAGGGGTGAACGGCCCAGGTTGGTATGTATCACCACACCAGTGGCGTTCACCAAGGGCCTTAAGGAGGGTTGCATCCTTTTCTTGAGGCACTTTTTCAGGGTTCTTCTAACAGCATGGTCAGAGAGCAAAGTCAAGTTTGGCTCTGTTGATTCGAGGATTTTTTGTCGGAGTTCTGCTATAGTGTCTCTGGCTGCTTCCATTCTGACAGCTTTGGGTATTTCTTTTTGGAGCTGCGAGGCGAGCAAGTCCACCTTGGGTAACTTTTTCAACGCTTCTTTCTGTTTTTTGCTATATGCCATGATCAAGATTCAGCTCATATGGATTGGAAAGACTAAAGCTTCCTTTATTAAAAAGGGAATCGAATATTATGAGAGGCGTCTTCGCCCATTTGTCTCTTTTGAAATCAAAGAAATCAAAGACGTTGCCAAGGGCCTTAGCACCAGGCACGTTACTGTGGAGAAAATAAAAAAGAAAGAGGCCCACGCCCTTGCAAAGGCAGTGCAGAAAAGCCAGTATGTAGTGTGTCTTGAGGAAAGAGGAGCCCGCTTTGATTCCAAAGGTTTTTCCAGGTGGCTCAGCAGTCTGGAGGACAGGGGCATAAGCACCCTGGCCTTTGTAGTTGGAGGGCCTTTTGGTCTTCATGAAGAATTTGTGAGCCAAAGCCACTACTCTCTTTCCCTTTCTCCCATGACCTTTACCCATGAAATGACCCGTTTGATCCTAATGGAACAGCTTTACCGCGCCTACACAATAGTTCGCAACGTTCCCTACCACTATTGATTGGCTTAGTCTACAGCTTCCACCGAAGTTACTTCTGGCACCTCGCCTTTAAGATACCGTTCGATACCCTGTTTGAGCGTCATTTGGCTCATTGGGCATCCTTTACATGCGCCTTTGAGCCTAACCTTCACCACGCCTGTTTCTTCTACGACTTCGACTAGCTCGACGTCTCCGCCATCCCTTTGCAGCATTGGCCTTACTTGGTCCAATGCCTTTTGTACTTTCTCATTCATAGTTATGCACCTAGAATCTATTGTAATTTTCATTTTTTATTCAAATTCGCTATATTATTAAACAGTAAAGGGATAAGTTGCAAATATTTTCCTCCTCAGCCAGACAAGCGAAAACCCTCAAAGCCAATTGGTTTTGGTGGGTAAACATGGCAAAAGCAGGCCAAACTACAGATGAATTAATCAACCTTTGTAAAGAAACTCTATGAACGACCCGGTAATCGTCTCAATAAAATGTAATTGGGCTTCAGAGCCTGGAAAGATTGTCACCTGCGGCTTTTGAAGAACAATTAATAAATGAAAATGCAACCCTAATGAATAACCAAGAAAGATTGAGATACAGCTTTGAGCCTCAAAGAACAGCTCAATCTCTCTTGACTTCCCATGCTCAGGTTTATATGTTTTTTTAATGATTTAACGTTGCTATAAAATTTGGGGAGGCGACAAAATGACGTTGACAAAGGCTGATCTGGTGAACCGCTTAACCCAAAAGGAAATATTTGCCAAGGCAGAAGCGGTACGGGCAGTGGAAACGTTGCTCGAAATCATAAAAAAGAAATTGGAATCAGGTGAAAGCGTGCTCATAAGCGGATTTGGGAAATTCACGGTCAAGGACAAGAGAGCCCGCAGAGGCCGGAATCCGCACACTGGGGAAGACCTTATCCTGGAACCCAGGAGGGTGATAACCTTCAAGCCATCAGGCGTGCTGCGAGAAAAGATCAATAAGCAGCAATAATATGCCTTGAGCCTTTTTCAAGGCTTGCTGGCTTCACTGCAGGCCTGTTTCAAACCTGCTTCTTTTGCCAAGATGAGCCGGGCCTGTTCGATATCTTTGGATATTTGAGCTGCCAACTCTTTTGGGCCAGAAAATTTTTTCTCACCCCTGATCCGTTGAATTAAATTGATTTTTATGGGATGCCCGTAGATATCTTTGTCGAAATCAAAAATGTGTGTCTCGGCTCGCAGTTCGTTATCCCCGAAGGTGGGGTTCTTGCCGATATTTAGGACGCCTCCGTAGCACTGGGCATCATGTATCACTTGGACCACATAGACGCCAGGCTTGGGGCATAAATCTTCTTTGTTTATGTTGAGATTTGCCGTAGGGAAACCGACCAGCGGTCCTCCCCGCCGCTTGCCTCTCTGTACGATACCCCTGATTTGATAATATCTGTTTAAGAGCTTGGCCACCTTGCGCATCTCCCCTGCCGCCACGAGTTCCCTGACTTTGGTACTGCTTACCACCATGCCGTCTACAATCACCGGAGGCACAACGTGGACCCGAAAACCCAATTCCTCTCCCTTTTTCCGCAGAAAATCGCAATCTCCCCGCCTTCCTTTTCCTAGAGCATAATCGTAGCCGATTACAAGGTCTTCAATGGCCAATGTTTTATAGAAGACCTTGTATACAAAGTCATCTGCTGACGTGTTGGCAAGTTCCCTCGTAAAGGGTAGGCAGATCAAATGATCAATGCCTGCATTTTCAATCAATTCAATCTTTTGTTCCAAGGTTGATATGAGTTTAGGCGGGTTATCCGGCCTCAAGACTTTCAAAGGATGAGGCTCAAAGGTAACCGCAACGGTATCTCCACCCCTTGGACGGGCTATTTCAACTACTGTTTTAAATAAGGCTTGGTGACCTAGATGGACTCCGTCGAAGTTTCCTATGGTCAATGCAGGCCTCTTCAAAGGTGTTTTTATTTCATCGAGTTGTCTGTAGACCTTCATGGCTAACTTCAGATTTTTTTCCTGCTGATTTCCGTTGTTGATGCGCTATTTCAGAAACGCTAAACCTACAATGGTGCCTTGACAACTGCAATGCTCCTTTTTAAATATTCGTGGGTTGCCGAAGTGGCGGAATTGGTAGACGCGCTAGATTCAGGATCTAGTGGGAGTTAATCCCGTGGGAGTTCGAATCTCCCCTTCGGCACCAAATCACCGCCGCCGTTATTCCCTGCCTGCAAAAATAAAGGCCTTATCTTTCCAAGAAAAGAGTGAAACACGGCAAACCATTTGGTATTTTCCGATCATGAAACCGCGATATGTTGTGGGCATAGATTTGGGAACAACTAACTGTGCAGTAGCCTTTGCGGATCTGCATGGGGTTGAGCCCAATGCCGTAAAAATTGAATCGTTTAAGATAAAACAGCTCGTTAATGCTGGAAGGCTGGGTGACAGGCCTACCCTACCATCCTTTCTTTATATTCCTGGCCCTTTTGATCTTCAAAAAGGCGATATAGCCCTTCCTTGGGATGAAGAGCGCGACTATGCTGTAGGTGTTTTTGCCAGGGAACAGGGGGTACTCGTACCTGGCAGGTTGGTAAGCTCTGCAAAGAGCTGGCTGTGCCATGGAGGAGTTGACAGGGAGGCTCCCATTCTTCCTTGGGGAGCTGATCCAGATGTCAAAAAGGTTTCCCCAGTGGAGGCCTCAAGGGCATATCTCCAGCATATCCGCGAGGCTTGGGATTTTACCATGCCAGAGCCGTTGTCGGATCAGCTGGTTGTGTTGACGGTCCCAGCATCATTTGATGCAGCGGCCCGGGAATTGACACTCAAGGCAGCCAAAGAGGCTGGCCTTAATGTGGTGCTGCTGGAGGAGCCTTTGGCAGCCTTTTACGCTTTCTTGTCTGAACATGAAGGTGACTGGAGAGACTTCATTAAGGCTGATGACAGGATTCTTATTTGTGACGTTGGGGGAGGCACCACAGATTTTACTTTGGTGGCGTGTGAGGAAGCAGGTGAAGTTCCGCGGCTTGAGCGGCTGGCTGTGGGTGACCATCTGCTGCTGGGTGGTGACAACATGGACTTGGCCCTGGCAGCTTATGCAGAAAAGGAACTGAACCAAGAATTGGATGCCAGACGCTGGCAGGCTTTGCTGCATCAATGCCGGAAGGCAAAAGAGGAATTGCTTGGCCAGGCATCGTTGGACAAGGCTACTCTAAGGCTAACGGGCGCAGGAAAAAAGTTGATCGGCGGCACAATCCGAATCGAACTTGCAAAAGAAAAAGTGTTAAATGCTATTTTGGAAGGCTTCTTTCCCAAGGTGACATTGGAAGAAGCTCGAGAAGCCCAAACCCAAGGGGCTGGTTTGCGCGAGATGGGCTTGCCATATGAAACAGACCCTGCTGTAACCCGCCATTTAGGGCGCTTTTTGCTAAGGCAGGGCAACCGCCTGGATATTACAGCAGTTATGTACAATGGAGGCGCCCTCAAGCCCGATATCATAAAAAGAAGGCTTACAAACACCATTTCATCATGGGTGCAAGCACCCATACGGGAGTTGGAGACTTCATCCCTTGACCTAGCCGTGTCTTTTGGGGCTGCCTATTATGGCCTGGTACGCATGGGCATAGGTCTAAAAGTAGGTGGGGGCATACCTCGTTCCTACTTCATCGGTGTTGGGTATGAAAGGGGGGTGGGCTCTGACAAGGCGGTTTGTCTGATAGAGCGTGGTTCCGAAGAAGGGGCTGAATTAGAACTTCCAAACATTTTCAAGGTGCGTACCAACAGGCCTGTTAGCTTTATTCTCTATAGTTCTACGGTAAGACATGGTGACCGTTTGGGCGAGACCGTCACTGTTTCGGACGATATGGTCAAACTTCCGCCACTCGTCACCTCGTTGAAATATGGCAAAAAAGGGAGGGACATGCTTCTTCCTGTGAGAATAAAGGCTCAGGTCACCAACGTAGGCACCATAGAAGTGTACTGTATTTCCCAAGAGAGCCCCCACAAATGGCGCCTTCAATTTGATCTCAGGGCCAAGGACAAACAAAGCGTTGTGGCCAACCACTATCTCGAAGGAGTGAGGGTAAGAACGGCTCCGGCCAAAGAGCAGATGCGTCTTTCTGAGCATGATCATGATGCATTGGAAAAGATAGGGAAAGACATACACAAGTGCTTTACAAAAGGGGAAAAGAATGCCCTTTCTCCAACAGAACTCACTGCAAGAATTTCCGAGCACTTGGGCATGGGTAGAGAGCTTTGGCCTGTTCCCGTGTTGAGGGCAATTGCTGATATGCTTTTTGAGCACAAATCTGGCAGGTCTATATCCCCTTCACACGAGTTGCGATGGCTTAATTTAACGGGATTTGGCCTACGGCCAGGCGTAGGAGATGTCCAAGATCCGTGGCGTATCAAAAAGGCCTGGCCGCTTTTTTTCGAAGGCCTATTTTTTGCAAAAGATCAGGGGGTGCGTATCCAGTGGTGGATTTTTTGGCGCCGGATTGCAGCGGGTCTGGGAACCGGGCACCAAAACCAGCTTTTTTCACTGATGAAGCCAATATTGGCTACCGGAGGCGCAAAAGGCAAAGGCAGGCGCAAGAAGGCAAAAACAATCAAGGTTTCGAGGGAGGAAGCCAAAGAGATTTGGTTGTGTGCTGCAAACTTGGAACGCCTGGAAACCAGTGTGAAGAGAGAGCTTGGGGAAACCGTGCTTAAACTCATAGGTAAAAATACAAAGAGTTGGCCTTTGTGGGTGATATCCAGGCTGGGTGCGCGACAGTTACTTTACGGACCTGCCGATAAGGTGATTAGACCAGGTTTAGTTCAGCAGTGGGCAAAGGCGATCATGAACATGGAATGGAAAAGACCAGAAGTAGTTGCACAATGTCTCGTTAGCCTTGGCCGTGTGACAGGAGACAGGGCCAGGGATTTGCCAGCAGATTTCAGGCAGGATCTTTGCACATATTTGGAGACCCTGGGCGTAAGTCCAGAAAAGTTGTTGCCTTTGAAAAAGTTGGTAAGGCCTGATGAAGAATACAAAAACCTCGCCTTTGGAGAGCACTTGCCTCCGGGCTTGATATTAGCAGAAGAGGAAAATGGGTGGTCATGAACGATTTTAAGCCATTTTCATTCATATTTTTTGCCTTGGGACTATGGGCACTGGCCACCGGCACTTTCAAAGCCGTAGAAGGCATGAAGGCACATGCGTGGCCCAAGGCATATGGCAGGGTTATTACAGCCAAAGTCAAAGAGATGCGCACTTCCCAAAATATCAGGATTGCCCGCCTATGCTTTTATGTGGATTACCTTTATCAGGTGAATGGAGAGATATTGGAAGGCAATAGAGTCAATGTGGGCTGGCATTGCTTTGGTTCAGAAAGCAGGATCCAGGAATTGTCGAGAAAATATACCCCGGGTAAAGAGGTGGTCGTACGCTACAATCCTTCCAACCCAAGCCGTGCGGTCTTGGAGCCTGGCATAGACTGGTCGATCTTTTTTCTCTGGGGGGTTGGGTTAACCAGCTTTTCTCTGGCCTTGCCAATGTATAGGCAGCGGAGCAGACAGCCGGCCTATCCGCTTCACTTCTGATAAACTTCCCAAAAAAGGCTCTGGATCACCTGTCTGATCCTTGATTCCTGCTCTGGAGTCAGGTCTGAGAATTGAACACCCATCTTGTATTTGATTCCATCTTTCGCTTCCCAGCGCACCTTGCCCCTTAGTTTAACAGGTGGGTTGGTAGCCAAAGTAATAGTAAGATCTGTGCCAATACCCAAAGGCTTGGATGATTCGATCTGAAGGCCTCCCACGCTTATATCCTTTATAAAGTCTGTGAAGAACCTGCTGCCATCTGAAAAAGACAGCTCTATGGGCCTCACGAATCGCTGAGTCTTCCTACGGTCACTACCTGAACTTTTTCCCACAGACGGATCTCCTAAATTTTTATTTTGTCATCTACCTTCTCGGAAAAAAAGGGAAGACTCTAAAATATTCAAATTTTTCATGTGCTAAGAAAGAGGCTGGAACATTGTTGCCTATCAGTGGGCAAGCAATTCCCGCTTTTCGCAGGCATCTGCCACAAATAGGTATGGTGCAAAGAAATTTTTTGCCGCCTTTGCCAGGTTAATATACTGTTTTTATTCAATTTATTATTGAAGCGAAAATGTCACCCATCAATCCTCGAATGTAGGTACAACCATTGCACTATGTGTCATCCTGGACGAAAACGGGAAAATTTCACATGGATTAATGGAGCATTGTTGATGGCACAGATTCCAAATGTAATTCCACCTGCGGTGGCAGCAAATCAGGGTTCCAAGGATGCACTTACTACCCATGTAGGCGGAAAAATATCGGATTCGGAAACTTCACCCGTACCGTTCAAGGCGTTCAGCCAGACAAGTGCTGAAAAAGGTTCGGCAGATGATACCACCAGACAAGGAGGAGACAAAATCAAATATTTTTCTTCTCTACTATCAAAGTTTCTCAAAGGTGAAAAGTTGGAGCAGGGTGAACTTGCAGCATTAACAGGGGAAAGCGAAGAGGAGGCCTCTTCAAGTGACTTTTTTGAAAAAGAGCCCGGTGAGCTTTCAGGCACATTTGAACAAAGTGACTTTGGGAATCCACTACTGGCGGCGGTAGAGCATTTTTTTTCCTTGTTGGAGCAGTACGGCAAAAACGATGGGCAGTTGAAAAAGGCACTGGAGATATTTGAGCATTTGTCTGAGTGTTCACAACAGGGTGCTCCAAGCCATCAAAAGTCCTCAGTAATATTCAGTGCCGAAGACAGAGTGAGAGCGGCCGATGTTTTGATCGACGGAATAGACAAAAATACAGTGCCAAAAGGCAACAAAGGTTCAACGAGTGCAAGCCCCGGTTCTTTTCAAGAAAGCAGGCACCTTGAAGGCAGTGCTCAAAGATATGATGCATATTTGGAAGAGATCTTGGGTGAGGTTGAGCCAGATTCTGTCTCGAATGACCCATTGAATGGTGTTTCCGAAACTGGCAACCAGACCAATGCGAAAGCCTCTACTGCCTCACCCTCATTTAAATCTCCGGTCACAGACGACGTGGTGGAAGAGCCTACTAGTGCAGACCCAAAAGCTGGTGACGCAAAGATAAGTGGTGATCAAAAAGAAGATTCCTCCGTGCGTCCAACTGAAAATCTTGAAACAGCAGCAGGCGAAAACAAAAAAATAGATGGTGTGAATGGTGAAGCAGGCAAGTCGGTGGAGCAGGTTGCCAGAACCAGTAAACCCGTTGAAAAGGTTTCTCAAAGGACAGAAAAAGCCTTTGAAACCCCAAGCGAGTTCGAAAAAAGGTCGTATGAACAGGCTTCCGGCCCCGATCAGCAAGCCGGTCTGAGACCAAAAACAGAACCCCTAGATGGTGCTGAAGACGGAAATACGAGATCCAAGAATTCTGCGCAAGCTATGTTCCAGGCTCATAGACAGGACCAGGGATTTTCTTTTGCGCAGAACGGAGTGAATGGTGCACATCAGTTGTCCAGCCAAGACCTGCTTTCCATTAACGAAGACGAAACCTTCAATGTGCAACAGGACAACACAATAGATGACTCGGTAGTGGAACAGGTTAGCAAGGGCATTGTGAACTCAATAGTCTTAAAAAGAAGACGGGCCATATTGCAACTCAATCCGCCAGAGTTGGGAAAGGTGCGCGTGGAACTGGTCGTTCACAGAAATTCCAACATCCACGCAACCTTTTTGGCAGATCAGCCAGAAGCCAAACATATATTGGAAACAAATATGGTCCAGCTCAAGGAACAACTGGAGGCCCAAGGATTTCAGTTGGGAAGTTGTTCCGTGGATATAGGGCAAGGTTGGGGTAATCAGCAAGACAATTCTAGCTTTGACGGCTGGAATTTTGGAAATGGGTTGGCAGATGGTCCTGCCGTAGAAACAGAACCTATGGAATTTTCAGAGGTGTCTATCCGGCAAGGAATGGCTGGCCGGGTGCATATAGTTGTTTAAAGCCAATTAAGGAGCATAAGTAATGATAGCAAGTGCAATAACCTCCGCTGCATCCAGTGGAACCGAGGAAATCAAATATGAGACCCCGAAGGATCACGCTACCTTGGACAGAGATGATTTTATGAAACTCTTTGTTACTCAGCTACAGTATCAAGATCCTATGAAACCCATGGAAAGTGCCGAAATGGCAAGCCAAGTGGCCCAGTTCAATATGGTAGATCTCATGTATAAGAGCAACGAAGCAATGGAGCGGCTGGCTGAGGCAGATGAAGCAAGGACAGGGCTCAGTGCTGTAAACTTGATTGGTCACACAGTCCAATACGAGGGCAACAACATCCTTGTGGGTGACAATGGTGTGGAACCCTTTGGTGTAACACTGGAAAAGCCTGCTGCATCGAGTGAATTAATTATCAGAAACAGTTCTGGAAATGTGGTCAGGAACCTGAATACAAATGGTTTTGAAACAGGCAGGCACACTGTGCAGTGGGATGGCAAAGACAACAATGGGAATCCGGTTCCGCCCGGTTCATATTCGTTCACAGTTGTAGCATCAGATCAGGAGGGCAACGAAGTTGAGGTTGAGACCTGGACAACGGGTATTGTTTCTGGGATTGCTCAAGAAGAAAAAGGAATGCCAAAGGTGGAACTAAAAGATGGTCCATCAATCAAATTAAAAGATATCTGGAAAGTCGGTTAACAATTTTTAGCGAGTATATAAGGAGGTAGAATAACCTATGGCTCTTACAAGTTCATTGTATTCAGGTGTGAGTGGATTGGTAAACATGGGAAATGCCATGCAGGTCATTGGCGACAATATTGCCAATGTGAACACCACGGGCTTTAAGTCTTCCCGTTCCACGTTTCAAGACATAATGGCTCAGTCCATAAATACTGCCAGGGGAGGTTCCCAGGTGGGGCGCGGCGCATCAATGTCAGACGTGGCGCCGCTGTTTCAGCAAGGTTCTTTCGAGTCCACATCGTCACCAACAGACCTTGCTATTGCAGGAAACGGCTTTTTTATCGTCAGTGATCCAGCCTTGGAAAACAGTGTTTACTATACCAGGGCAGGGCAATTCCACATAGATAAACTTGGTTATTTGGTGAATCCGGCAGGGCTTAAGGTACAGGGCTGGAAGATGGAGACTCAGCCGGATGGCACAGCAGAGATAGTTGGGGCCATGGGAGATATTCAAGTGGTGAATTCATCTCCGCCAGTAGCCACGGCACAGGCCACAATAGCTGTCAACCTTGATAGCCGGGTTTCAAATCCGGTTGATCCCAGGAGCCTTGAAAAGGCGTGGGTTCAGAAAAATGGCGAACTGGCGCCAAATGTAGATTATGAATATAAAACAAGCCTAAATGTTTATGACAGTCTGGGGAATACTCACGAATTGACCATCTATTTTGACAAGACCTCTTCTGACAGGGAATGGGAATTCATCGTGACCATGTCTCCAGAGGAAGACAAAAATATATATGCTACTTTGCCAGATACCCCGCCTGCTGAGCGTGGTCTTCTCATGAGGGGGTTTCTCCATTTTACGCCCCAGGGCAGCATAGATGGCATATATAGCAAATATAACAATGGAGTAGGTGAGGTCGTAGAGGAAATAGCAGGAGCTGGTGCTCAGTATGCCAATTCCAAATTTTATGATGCAGGAGGCAGCAGTAATATTATCAAGTTCAGGCTGGAAGACATCGAAGACCTGCCTGTTCTCCCTGAAATGAATGCCGGCCAGTATGTTATAAATGGTAAGCCCACCGTCTTTCTAGACAATAATGCAGATGGCCAGGGTGATGACCAGTTTTATATAGTAGGCTTCGATCCTGAGGATCAGACAATAACTCTTACCAACGATGCCAATGGAACAACAGTCATAAAGGCCAAAATAGGCACTGCCAATAGCGAGCACATCCAGCGATTTGGCACAAGAATCAGGAATTTCCGCAATCCCGCCGGTGGGGGAGATCTTCCTGTGGACAATGACAATGATCCTGCTGCAAACCAAAATTTCCTGGAGTTGGATGCCTTGTATCGCATCAATCCTGATGATGAAACCACCTTTGTTACCTTCACCTCTGGAGGAAACACATATACCGTGGTGGATTATGATCCGGAAAATATGCAGGCCACGGTGAGGGACGGAGCCAATGTAGAGACGGTTTACAATATTACAGACCAGGATATTGAGGGCGACTGGTTCGATGTGTCTTATGGCGACCACAACTATCCCCAGCTGAAGGCTTACTTCCTTCCCCCTTCAGGGGAAGCCATGCCTACAACAGGATGGGACCGTTCCGCCCAGATGGTGGAACTCAATTTCGGAGCCTATGCAACAGTGACCAAGAATGATGACGGCAGCTACGATCCTCCATCCACCTGGACCACCGAGGCCATCACCACCACCCAGTATGCAAATCGTTCCAGCACGCTCTTTTATGATCAGGATGGTTTTGGTGCAGGCTTCCTGGAATCTGTGAATGTCGATTCCGAAGGGGTCATAACTGGAAGTTATTCCAATGGACGCATAATTGCTCTTGCACAATTGGGCCTTGCCAGATTCAATAGCCCTTCGGATCTAGCCAAAGAGGGCGGCAATTTGTGGAGGGAGACCACGGCTTCTGGCGCTCCTGTTACAGGCCAGCCCCGCACGAACGGCCTAGGCTCTATAGCTTCCAATGCCTTAGAGCAGTCCACGGTCGACATGGGCACAGAATTTGTGCGTCTTATTACAACCCAAAGGGCCTTTCAGGCAAACTCCAGGGTTATTACAACTACAGATGACATGCTGAACGAACTACTCAACATGAAGCGCTAATGGTAGGTTGAATATCTTGGACGCAAGCAATACCGGCTAGCGATATTGCATTGCTCCAGAGTGCGTCCAGGCAGTTTTTGTAATTTGTTGAAAAGCCTGCATCAAAACAAAAATGGTGCAGGCTTTTCAACTAATGTTGAATTTTCAAAGCAAACGCTGGGGGTCAACATCGAGGTCCATTTTGACCGATGAAGGGCACAGCGTTGTTTTGTGCTGCAGTACAAAAGAGCATGCCTTCCTAACGTCAGCCAAGGAAAGGCCTTTTATCAATACTTGGTATCTGTATCTACCTTTGATTCTGCTCAAAGGAGAAGGAGCAGGCCCTAGTATCTCTAATCCTTTGAATGAATAACTTAG
Source organism: uncultured Desulfobacterales bacterium (assembly GCA_964459155.1). Taxonomy (GTDB): domain Bacteria; phylum Desulfobacterota; class Dissulfuribacteria; order Dissulfuribacterales; family JALVPX01; genus JALVPX01. Next base: position 165,818 of record CAYWKF010000044.1, on the reverse strand, counting down.
GGCCGCCTTTTTAAGGATTGAAACGGCCAAGTTTGCACTAGTTTCGACCCTTTTTCTGTTTTTCCCTGAAAACCGCAGGTTTATCAATCGCCCAAAGGGTGGATAACCCAGCGCTTTTCGCCTCGACATTTCTTCCTGGGCAAAACCGTCGAAATCATGTCCTTCAAGATGCTTAAATACATAATGGTGTGGATTGTGTGTCTGGATCACCACCTTGCCGGGAAGGGTATTACGTCCGGGCCTACCGCTAACTTGGAGTAATATTTGAAAAGTACGTTCAGATGCGTGGTATTCAGGAAAATTGAGGGACTGATCAGCCGCTATAACACCCACCAAGGTAAGATATGGAAAATCATGGCCTTTTGTAACCATTTGGGTGCCCACTAGGCAATCAATTGAGCGGTTGTGAAAATTATGCAGGAGTGTCTCCATCTTTTTTCTCGAACTCGCGGTGTCACGATCTAGTCTTGCTATTTTCTTTTCGGGAAACAACTTGCCCAATTCTGAAGCAATCCTCTGGGTTCCATATCCGGCGGCGATGGCAGACAAACCTTGGCATTTGGGGCATACTGGCATGGCCAGGTGCTCTGCGCCGCAGTAATGGCAGCACAGCCGACCAGTCGCTACATCTGCCACCTCTTTTTCTGACGCACGGTGTAAGGTCATGGTTACATCGCATGCTTTGCATCTGAAGACATGGCCGCACTCTGGGCAAAAGACATAGGGAGCGAAACCGCGGCGGTTTAAAAAGAGGAGCACTTGCTCTCCTTTGTCAAAGGTTATTCTCATTTCTTCGTACAACCTGGTGGAAAGCCAAGAAGGCTTTTTGATTTCAGGAGAAGAAATTTTTCCTTCTTTTCTGGAGCGGTCCACTATGACTATTTCAGGCATGGGCCTGCCAGCTATTCTCTGAGGCATGGAAAGTAACTGATATTTGCCCTGTGCCACATTGTGCATACTCGATAGAGACGGTGTAGCCGAGCCAAGGACAACAACTGCATTGGACAACTTGCCACGGATGACAGCCAAATCACGGCCGTGATAGCGGAGATGCTCGTCCTGCTTGTAGGAAGGATCATGTTCTTCATCCACCACTATGAGACCAATATTTTCCAGGGGAGCAAAGACAGCCGACCTGGTGCCGATCACAATTTTTGATTCGCCATTTCTGATCCGTGACCACTGGTTTCTCCTCTCTGAAGGCGTAAGGCCACTGTGCAGTACACTTAGACTGCTAGCAAAATAATTGAGGAAGCGTCCTACGATCTGCGCGGTCATGGCTATTTCAGGAACCAGCACCAGAACCTGCCTGCCGCGAGCCAAAACATCCTTTGCAGCACGAATATAGACCTCGGTCTTGCCGCATCCAGTGACTCCATGGAGCAGGAAGGTCTTGTATCGATTTAGTTCCAAAGCCTCTTCTATGAGGGCAAGGGCGGTTTTTTGGTCTCTGGTGAGAGCGGAAGGGATGTTCTTGCCAGACCATACTGAAAATTCCGGAGCCTTTGTTCCTGGTTTAAAGGGCTTTGAAACGGCCCGTTGTCTGCCTTTGTAAGCAGAGATGATGGCCGGCGGCATGGCTTCGGACACCACCAGGCCAATGGGGTGGAAATAATAATTTGCTACCCATTCTAGAAATTGGAAAAGATCTTCATTGATCAAGGGTTCAGCATCGAGTTGTTGTAGAATGGGCTTGATTGAGATTGATTCAGACGGTGGGGATGTACGTTCCCCCCATACGATACCAGCCATTTTCCTCTTGCCCACCGGAACCAACACTCTGCTTCCCTTTGCAGGCATGGGTATGTCGGAAGGTAGTGCATAGGTGAGACAGGAATAGATGGGAAGCGGTACAATGACATCAATTAATCGGGGGCAGCCTCGGCCTACCACTGCAAATCAGAGTTTTGAAACAAGCTCTTTCAAATATTCCTTGAAGGGTCCGCCAAGCTCAGGATGTTCCAGTGCCAGGTTTACCGTGGCCTGCAGAAAACCGAACTTGTCTCCAGCATCATATCTTTTGCCGGCAAATTTATAGGCATATAGGGCACGTTCCTTTCTCAAAATATCCAGCGCATCTGTAAGCTGGATTTCTCCGCCTACCCCGGGAAGAGTCCTATGGAGGCAATCATATATTTCAGGCCTCAAAACATAGCGTCCTATTATGGCCAAATTGGACTTGGTGGTTCCAGTAGGCGGTTTTTCGATCAGCCGTGACACCTTGTAGATACCTGGCGAGACCTCCTCTCCTTCCACAATGCCATACCTGTGGGTCTCTGACTCAGGAACTTCTTGGACCGCCACCACTGATTCCTGATATTCATTGAAGACATCCAACATTTGATGGACACAGGGGATTTGTGAGTCAACCAGATCATCGCCCAGCACTACTGCAAAAGGTTCGTCTCCCACGACTTGTTCAGTTACCATGACTGCATGGCCAAGACCCAAGGGCTCTTTCTGCCGTACAGATACTACATTGATCAAGTTGGAGATGTGCCGCACAATCCTCAAGAGATCGAGCTTGCCTTTTTGAGCCAAAAAGGTTTCCAGCTCAAAGGAATAGTCAAAGTGATTTTCAATGGCTGCTTTTCCAGACGCTGTGACCAATATTACGTCCTTTATGCCCGAGGCCACCACCTCTTCTACGATGTATTGGATGGTGGGTCGATCGACTATGGTGAGCATTTCTTTAGGGATTGCTTTGGTTGCAGGCAGAAAACGGGTGCCCAGGCCAGCTACTGGAACTATAGCCCTTTTGACTTGCATTTGAACCTCCATGAAGGGATGTTTAGCGGATCGGGGCAAGACGCCCAGTCAAATCATATCTTATTTTCAAAGCCTACATGGATTTTTCTGGATTGAAAAGGGGAGAATGCCTTCTGGAAGATATCAAAGCGCTGAAGCAGCCAATTCCGTCCGGCACTCTTCAAATATTTTGTAGTTAAATTCCTTTTGCTTCAAGGCCTTTGGAAGAAGATCCACAAGGCTTCCCAAGTCCAGGGGGTTGAGGGTCATGTCCACAGAGTAGCTGAAGGCTTGCAATCCATTGTAGCGGTTGCCTGAGAGGTGGAAATAAACAACGAATACCTTTTTCCTTCTTTCTGGTTCCAAGTTGTTTATGAAGCCATGGATCTCCTTCAAGGGTTCTTCCGGGTCTGGACCGTTCTGGAACAGCAACACGAGATCGAAAGTGTTATACCTGAAACGGCCTGCTATGTCTGAGGCGTTTTTGATCTCCCTTACCCTGAAATTGAGCTGCTTCAAGGCCTTGTTTGCTTCGAGCCTGGCTTCTTCCTGCGGGCAATATACAAGGGCGGTTTTAGCCCCGGGTTCAAAAAATTCAGGATCGTCATATTGGTTGGATAGATCACCATCAGCACTTGTCACAGTGGTCTGTACAGGCTCCGGTGCCTTGATTTCTATTTTTTCACCGCATTGGGGGCAAGAGAGATATGCACTGCCCTGGGTAGGGATTTTGTCGTCTCTGATCGTATATCTTTTGTTGCAGCCTTTACAAACTATCTCCATGAGATGTTCTCCAAATAAACTTAAATTGGTGCCCGGACATCCCAATCCAGGTCGATACTGAGACCTTCGATATCGGAGGTCTTCTCTCCCCGCTTGTTCTTTTCTTGATCAATACCTTGCCGCACCTTTGCCCTGCTGCTGGCATAGGCAAGGGCGGTCTCTTCATCTATTACTCCCTGCTGGAAAAGTTCTATTATGTGCTGGTCAAAGGTCTGCATACCTACACCATGGGCACTTTCTATTATTTCATAGAAGGTCTTGCCTTCCCGTTCTCCATTTATGATGGCGTCTTTTACGCGGATGTTGTTGTGCATGATTTCAAAAACAGCCACCCGTCCACCCTCTTTTTTAGGCAAAAGTCTCTGACCCACGACCCATCTGATCGAATCGGCCAGGCGGAATCTTACCTGCCGTTCCTCCTCTGTGGTAAACATGCCAAGAATCCTGTTTATGGTGTGTCCTGCATTCACAGTGTGAAGGGTGCTGAAGACCAAGTGGCCAGTCTCTGCCGCATTCATGGCGATTTCCACGGTTTCCCTGTCCCTCATTTCTCCCACCAGCACCACATGGGGCGCTTGGCGCAGGGCCGCCCTCAACCCACTGCTGAAGGCATCAAAATCTTTTCCTAGTTCGCGTTGATTGAACGTCGCCTTCTTGTGCTCATGAACATATTCTATGGGATCTTCCAGAGTTATGATGTGCAGAGGTTCATTTCTGTTGATTTCGTCAAGTATCGCCGCCAGCGACGTGGTTTTACCAGTACCAGTGGCACCTGTGAAAAGGATTATGCCGTTTTTCTCTTTGGCCATTTCTTTGAAACATGAAGGAAGACCAAGCCCTTCAATGGTAGGTACCTCGTTTTCAAGGCGGCGCATGACAATGCTGTATGTTCCCCGCTGTGAAAATACATTAACACGAAACCTTGGGCCGTCATGCAAATGATAGGAAAAGTCACATGAACCATGTTTGATCAAGTCAGAAATAAGCCTTTTGTTGTTGTTGATCATGGTCAAGGCGAGCATTTCCGTTTGAAACGGTGTAAGACAGCCTGTATTCAGGCCAGCTGACACGGGATGGAGCTTTCCGTCCGCTGCCACTTGGCAAGGCCTTCCCACTGTAAAATTGAGGTCAGAAATCCTGGGATGGGCCTCGAGCAGTTCACTGAGCAGCATATCGAGGTCTGATCTGTGCATACTAGGCCACCTCCGTAAAATCAATGGGTGCGCTTCTGGCAAAGGGTTTGAACTTGGCCTTGTCCACGCACTTGTTGTAGGCCTCGTCTGGATCTATCCAGCCCTTTTGCAAAAGCTCCATGATGGCGTCGTCCAGGGTCTGCATTCCATATTTTTTACCTGTCTGCATTGAGGATGGTATCTGGTACGTTTTGGCCTCGCGTATGAGATTTCTAACGGCTGGCGTTGCCACCAGGATTTCAAAGGCAACGCATCTTCCAGGGGTGTCGATACGTTTGAACATGGTTTGGGAAATAACTGCCCTCAAGGCATCGGCCAGTGTTGAACGCACCTGGGCCTGTTGCTCGGTTGGGAAAATCTCGATCACCCTGTCCACGGTCTTTGCAGCACTGATGGTATGGAGGGTGCCCATGACCAGGTGACCGGTCATGGCAGCTTCGATGGCCAAGGCAATGGTTTCCAGGTCGCGCATTTCACCCACTAGGATAATATCTGGGTCTTCACGCAATGCACCTCTTAGGGCGGCGCTGAATGACCTCGTGTGCGTGCCCACCTCCCTGTGGTTTACCAAACAGCCCTTGCTTTCGTGGACAAATTCAATCGGATCTTCCACAGTTATTATGTGATCTTTTCTGTTTCTGTTGGCGTGATCGATAATGGCTGCCAGTGTGGTCGACTTTCCACTTCCTGTAGGCCCTGTAACTAACACAAGGCCCCTGGGCAGCATGGCCAGCTTGGTCATGATGGCCGGTAAGCCAAGCTGTTCAGCAGTCAAGATCTTGCTGGGGATCTCTCTGAAAACGGCACCAATACCATTTTTCTGCATGAAAAAATTTGCCCTGTAACGGGCCAAGTTTGGTATTTCGTAGCCGAAATCGATATCCCCTGTCTCTTCAAAGGTCTTTATCTTTTCCTCAGGGGCTATTTCATAGAGCATGGCCTTTAGCTCGTCATCATTCAAGGCATCATATTTAACTCTGTGAAGATCACCCCTTATCCTCAAAATAGGAGGAGAGCCTGCTGCAAGGTGCAAGTCAGACGCACCCTGTTCATGCATCAATTTGAAAAAAGCATCTATTTTTGCCATAGTAGTGCTTCGATACCGCCTGGTTGTTTTGATTTTAGTGTAAGATTTTCTTTGCTCTATTATCGGCAAAAGATTCCAAGTCCTAAAAGGAGAAGCCTTCGGGAATGTCGAATAGGGGAACGGAATAATGGCCTGTGATTTGCAATAAACACGCCTGGTTAGGCACATTGGCCTAAGTTGTTCATGAAAATGTTTGGAGATGCAGATGCTAACAGCTGAAACACCGATTATCAGCTTTCAAGGGGTGTCAAAAAAATATCCCCCAAATCACGTTGTAATGTCAGATGTCAATCTGGAAATCGAAAAGGGAGAACTAGTATTCCTTACTGGGCCCAGCGGCGCAGGAAAGACCACATTGCTGCGTCTCTTGTTTAGGGCTGAACTGCCAAGTGGCGGAAAGATCATAGTGGATGGTATGGACTTGTCCACTTTGTCGAGGTCGCAAGTGCCCTATTTGAGGCGGAAGATTGGGGTCATCTTCCAAGATTTTAAGCTGTTGTCAAACAAGAGCGTGTTTGAAAATGTGGCCTTGAGCCTTGAGGTCTTGGGGCTTCGGAAGGAACAGGTCAAAAAGCGGGTTTGCCAGGTCTTGGAAGGAGTTGGGTTGGGCCACAAGATGCACCAGTTTCCGCCACAACTTTCGGGTGGGGAACAGCAAAGAGTTTCTATTGCCAGGGCTGTGGTCAACAGGCCTCCTATTATTCTGGCAGACGAGCCTACGGGCAATTTGGACAAAATCAGAACAGCTGAGGTGATGCTCCTGATGCACGAGTTGAATGCCAGAGGTGCCACCATAATATTTGCAACCCACGACGATCGTCTGTACAAAAGCAGTCCGGGAAGGGTGTTGAGGCTGGAGTCTGGAAATGTGGAGGTGGTATCATGACACTCAACATCTTGTTTCGCCGTGCCTTTTCAGACATCAAGCAGAACCTTGGCACCCAGACGGTCACCACCATAGTTGTCACGCTCTCTTTGTTGATCTTCGTCTTTTTCTCTTTCCTTTACTTCAACTTGGAGCGCTTTGTGGAACATTTTGGCCGAGAACTTGGTGTGGTGGTCTATCTGAAGAAAGATCTACCACCTGAGCGCATACCTGCGATCTTTTCCACGCTTCAGAAGATGGAAGGTGTGAAGTCCGTAGTCTACGTATCACCCGAAGAAGCTTATCGCCGGCTTGAATCTTATTTGGAAAATGAAACAAATGTGCTGGATGACGTGGATCCGGGCTTTCTACCTCCATCCTTTGAGCTAGAGATTAACCGGGCCTTATTCAAGCTCAACAAGATAAGGGAATTGGCCAACAAAGTGGCCAGGTGGCCTGAAGTGGCAAAGGTTCAATATGGCCAGGAGTGGCTCCACAGGCTTGAGGCCTTTTCTCAGCTGATCAAGATGATAGTTGCTGCAGGCGGGGTCTTGTTGCTCTTGAGTGCCGTTTTTGTTGTGGCCAGCACCATCAAGCTTACTGTATATGCTAGGCAAGAAGAGCTAGAAATACTGCGTTTGGTTGGTGCCACGAATTCCTTCATCCAGGGTCCGTTTTTGATAGAAGCCTTTTTGCAAGGCCTCATTGGTTCCTCTTTGGCAGTGGGCATCATATACGCCATGTATACGTATACTAGGCCAATGCTGGCTGGATCACAGCTCCTGAGGGGTCTGGATTATCAATTTCTCCCATACACGTTCTGGGTTCCTGTCATTGCGGTTACGACTATTGCCTGCATCATTGGAACCATGTTCTCTATGCGGAGGTTCTTGCAACTGTGATGAGGCACCTGATGAAATGTTTCGTGTTTGCCGCCGCTTTTATTTTTCTGGGAGCCATATCCGCACATCTTGCGTCTGCCAGGGTGTCCACCTATAGCCAGATAAAACAGAAAAAGAAAGAACTCCAGGAAGTAGAAAAAGGTATCAAGCAAAACAAGAAACTCATTAAAGAGATCAAAAAAGAGAAAAAGTCACTACTGGACGAATTGGCTGATTTGGACCAAGAGATAGAAAAACAGTGGCGCGAACTGGAAGAGGCACGCAAGAAGTGGACGCAAGTCGAACTTGAGTTGCTTAAAGTAAAAGAAAAATACCGAGAACAAAAGAATCTGCTGGACCAGCTTCAGAAAAGAGTGGAAAGTAGGCTGAGAAGCCTTTATGAAACAGGAACTGTGGGCACCTTGAATATAATTTTTGCTGCGCAGACCGTGCCAGAAATCTATTCCAGGCAGACCTATTTGAAGCATCTTCTTTCCCATGACAAAGAAATTCGAAAACTTTATGCAGCCAAGCTTGAGGAGGTAAGGGCGGTAAGAGATGATTTGCAGTTTAAAAGCGATGCCTTTAAGGCGGCAGCCTTACGGATGGAAGATGAGGCCCTTCAACTAGAAGCAAAAAAGGAAGAAAAAAAGAAATTGCTTCAGAAGCTAATGGAGCAAGGTGAGAGCTATGAAGAGAATCTTGCAGAGCTGAACGAGGCAAAAAGATCTTTACAGGCTCTTTTGAAAGAGCTGCGAAAACAGGCATGGCTGGAGCGAAAACGAAGGGAGCAGCAAAGACTTAAAGCGGCCCTTTCCTCTGGGGCAAGCCTGGTAAAGCAAAAGGGCGATCTTGAGCCGCCCGTTTATGGAAACATTTCCAAGAAAACCGCTTCTGGCAAAAAGGTGAGAGGAATCTTGATTTCAGCGCCTTGGGGTTCAGATGTAAGGGCATTTTTTGACGGCCAGGTCGTTTATGCGGGAAGCCTCAAGGGGTATGGTAACGTGATTATCCTGGACCACGGAGATGGTTTCATGAGCCTTGTCGCTCAGCTTTCTGTCCTGTTTCGGCAAGTTGGGGATATGGTGCACGAAGGTGATGTCATAGGTCTTTCTGGTAGCGGACCGTGGGTGGCAGAGGGCGTCTATTTTGAACTCAGGTGGGAAGACAAGACCTTAAATCCAATACCGTGGCTCAACCCCTCGTTGCTAAAAGTTAAGACATTGTCCAGAAAATAGGGCGTTTTTTCCATTGCTATATTGCTTATTGTGCGGCTTTGATTTAAGAAATATACCAAATTAAACACAACTGTTTGAAATGGTGCGTATGAAAAAGACCCTTCGAATCACAACAATTGTTGCTGCCTTATTGATACTGTTCGCTGCTGCAGGCTCCTATCAAATGCATCAGATAGCCTCGGCTAAGGAAGAAGACACATATGCAGAGCTCAAGACCTTTGCATCAGTCTTGGAGTTGGTGCAGAGGAACTACGTAGAAGAGGTTGCTCCCAAAAAGCTCATCTATGGAGCTATTCAGGGGATGCTCCAGTCCCTCGATCCCCATTCAGCCTTTATGAAGCCTGAAGACTTCAAAGAGTTGCAGGTTGAAACCAAAGGGAGTTTCACCGGCATAGGCATTGAAATAACCCTTCGGGACGGAGTCCTGACAGTGGTTTCGCCCATTGAGGGTACACCCGCCTTTAAGGCAGGCCTTAAGGCCAACGACAAGATTCTCAAAATCAACGGCAAAAGCACGAAAAATATGAGCCTTGTTGAGGCAGTAAAGCTGCTCAGGGGGCCGAAGGGAACAAAGGTAACCATATCAATCTTCCGTGAAGGATGGCGCCAGCTGAAAGACGTGACAATCGTAAGGGATGTCATTCCGATAAAAAGTGTGCGCTACAGGATGCTGGAAGATAGCTATGGCTATGTTAGAATAAGCAATTTCCGTGAAAAGACCAGTTCCGAGCTTAAAAAGGCCCTAAGAGAGCTTGAAGGCAAAAATGGCCTCAAAGGTCTGGTTCTTGACCTTAGAAATGATCCAGGAGGATTGCTTGACCAAGCTGTAAAGGTGGCAGACGAGTTTTTGGATTCTGGGCTCATAGTTTATACGGATGGCAGGGTGAAAAGCCAGAAGATAAAGTTTGAGGCCCATCCAAATGGAGAACCTCATGACTATCCAATGGTCGTTTTGGTAAATGAAGGAAGTGCCAGCGCCTCTGAAATTGTTGCTGGAGCCCTTCAAGACCACAAGCGGGCCATAATCTTGGGTACACAGACCTTTGGCAAGGGGTCGGTTCAAACCATTATTCCATTGCCAGACGGTTCTGCAGTGCGTCTTACTACTGCCCGTTATTACACACCCAGTGGCCGATCCATACAGGCCGAAGGCATACAGCCTGATATAGTGGTTCCCTTTATTCCGGAAGAGAAAAAGGAGGCTAAGGATGAAAAAAGCCCCTTCCATTTCTTGAAGGAGAAAGATCTAGAAGGCCACTTGCCTGGTGAAAAGGAGAAAAATGCCAAGACCGTCAAAGAGGGCAAAAAAGGCGAGAAAAAGGGTGACGAAAAGGCTCCTCCTATGGACAACCAGGTAAAGGAGGCTCTCAGGATATTGAAGGCCTGGCAGATTTTCGCGCAGATGAAGGCTTCGCCAAAGTAGCTTTCTTGTTTCACAGAGGCTAGTTGAGTAAACGGGCAAAAAAACGCCGCAAGGTCGGGCAAAAGATGGCAGTCCCTTATGGCCGTTATCCAGGGCTGCTTTGGCGCCTCTCTATACTTGGTTTTTTAGTGGCGTTATGCTTGATAATTTTATGGCTTCCAGCTCCCCCAAAAGACTTGTCAACTTCGCGCCCTGCCTTCGAAGAGCCTTTGCCAATTCCCTCCCGTAGAGAACCAGAACCTCTTAGTGAGATTCCAAAGACGAGAAAACCATTGGTTGCAATCATCATCGATGATATGGGCTATAATTTTCCTTTGGACGAAGCGTTCATCAATCTGCCCGCCTCCATTTCTTTTGCTTTTTTGCCTCATGCACCATTTACCAAGGAGCTGGCCAGGCAAGCAGCCCATGCAGGCAAGGACGTGATGGTCCACATGCCCATGGAGCCAAATTCGGTGATGATAGATCCTGGACCAGATGCTATTTACTGCTCAATGGACCTTAGGACCATACGCAGGATATTGAACGACGCCATAGAATCCGTTCCGTATGCCTCAGGTCTCAATAATCACATGGGTTCTAAGCTCACGGCAGATTTTAGTGTAATGCACATCATCATGGCAGAGTTGAAGCAGCGGGGCATGTTCTTTGTGGACAGCCGGACAACCAAGTCTTCAGTAGCTTACGAGGTGGCAAAATCCGTGGGTGTGTCTGCAGTCAGGCGTGATGTTTTCCTGGATCATTCCTTCAAGGAACGAGACATCTTGAAAGAAGTAAACCGTTTGGTGAAGATCGCCAGCAGAAAAGGCTATGCAGTGGCAATTGGACACCCGCATATCGCAACTTATCGTGTGCTATACAATAATTTGCCTCTTTTGAAAAAAAAGGTAAAGATCGTATCAATCTATCGCTTGATTGAAGAAGGGTCAAATTAGAATGAAATATGGAGAAAGAGCAATAAAAGAAGCAAAATTGGAGCCTTGGCCCAATCCCAGCCCGGAGCAGGACTACACCGTTGAGATAACATTTCCTGAGTTTACTTGCCTGTGCCCAAGGTCTGGGTACCCGGATTTCGCCACCATCAGGATAAAGTATGTACCAGACAAGTGGATTGTTGAGCTTAAGTCTTTGAAATTGTTTTTGAATGCATACCGGGACCGCCACATCTCCCATGAGGAATCAACAAACGAAATATTTGCAGCATTGAAAGAAGTCTTGAAGCCCAAATATCTATATGTGGAAGGAGATTTTCATCCTAGAGGTAATGTGCACACAGTGATCAAGGTTGAAAGCGAGCTTGTTCCCTGAGATTGCAACGTCTCATATCCGCATCTCCTGAGTCATTTAGCAGTTGATGAGAAAAATCTGCATTCAATTTCTGAAAAAGTAGCCATTATCTTTTCGTAATTGGTTTTCGTTCAGCTGTAAAAGCGGACAAAAACAATCTGATATTAGCGTTTATATAGCTTGTGAAAAATTTTTAAACTACTTGATTTCAAAGATGTTCTAAAAAATTTTATCCATTGACACAAGTGCAAACTGGTAGAATAATGAGGCCACTTTCTGGAAGGGAGTCCGGTCTTCTTGACCGGCAAATTTATCTGAGAGGAGGCAGTTATGGCAGAAAAAGAGAAAAAAATTACCAGCTTGATGAGTGAGGAGCGCATTTTTAAGCCACCGCGGAAGGGGCAGCGCAAGGCCCACGTCAAGAGTATGAAGGAGTATAGGGAGATTTACAAGCGCTCCATGGATGATCCGGAAGGATATTGGGCAGACCGGACTTCCGAGCTGATCACTTGGGACAGGAAGTGGAGAACCGTCTTGAAATATGACTTCTTCAAGCCTGAAATCAAATGGTTCATCGGTGGAAAATTGAATGCCGCCTACAATTGCTTAGACCGTCATCTTGAAGATGGCCGCAGGAACAAGGCCGCCATTATATGGCAGGGTGAGCCTGAAGATGATGTGAAGGTTTACACTTATCAGATGCTTCACACAGAAGTATGCCGTTTTGCCAATGTCCTGAAGAAAATGGGAGTCAAAAGGGGTGATAGGGTCTCCATCTATCTTCCCATGATCCCAGAATTGGCCATCGCCATGCTTGCATGTGCCAGGATCGGAGCCCCCCATTCCATAGTTTTTGCTGGTTTCAGTGCCGAGAGTCTCAAAAACAGGATACAAGATTGCCAAGCCAAAGTGCTCATTACTGCAGATGCGGTGCTTCGCGCTGGCCGTACCATTCCACTCAAACCCAACGCAGACGAGGCCTTAAAGGAATGTCCCTCTGTCAAGAAGTGCATCGTGGTGAAAAGGGCCGGCAACGAGATAGAGATGAAGAAGAAGCGGGATTCATGGTGGCACGAAGAAATTGTGTCTGAAGATATCTCAGACAAGTGCGAGCCTGAATCAATGGGGGCTGAGGACCCTCTTTTCATTCTTTATACTAGCGGCAGCACCGGAAAACCCAAAGGCGTGCTCCACACTACAGGTGGTTATATGACGTACGTGGCCCATACCACGCAATATGTCTTTGACCTCCATGACGATGATGTCTATTGGTGCACAGCTGACATTGGCTGGATTACAGGCCATTCCTATATTGTCTATGGACCCCTTGCCCTGGGGGGAACTTCGGTGATGTTCGAGGGGGTGCCGACTTGGCCGGACCCAGCCAGATTCTGGAAGATTGTCGAAAAGTTCAAGGTCAATATTTTTTATACAGCACCTACAGTTATCAGGGCGCTCATGCGTGAAGGGGTTGAGTGGACAGAAAAATATGATCTTTCAACATTGAGGATCCTGGGGTCTGTAGGTGAGCCAATCAACCCTGAGGCATGGATGTGGTACCATGAGCACATAGGCAAGGGCAAATTGCCTATAGTGGATACCTGGTGGCAGACAGAGACAGGTGGTATCCTTATTTCACCACTTCCTTATGCAACTCCTCTCAAACCTGGTTCTGCAACTTTGCCCCTGCCTGGAGTGGATGCAGCTATATTCAGGGAAGATGGGACCGTGGCAGCCATTAACGAAGGAGGCCACTTGGTAATCCGCAAACCGTGGCCCGGTATGTTGAGGGGTGTCTTTGGCGATCCCAAACGCTTCAAATCGACCTATTTTGAGCGTTTTCCCGGCGTATATGATGCGGGAGATGGGGCACGAAAAGACGAAGACGGCTATTTCTGGATAATGGGCCGCCTTGATGACGTGATCAACGTGTCAGGCCACCGCCTTGGCACAGCAGAAATTGAGTCAGCGCTGGTTTCTCATCCTGCAGTCGCTGAGGCGGCAGTGGTGGGCATGCCTCACGAGATCAAAGGCCAGTCGATTTATGCCTATGTTACTTTGAAGGCAGGTGTAAAGGAAAGCGAAAAGCTCCGCAACGAGCTTCGCGCTCATGTCCGCAAGGTGATCGGGCCAATTGCCACACCAGAGGTCATCCAGTTTTCACCTGCGCTTCCCAAGACCAGGAGCGGCAAAATCATGCGGCGAATACTCCGCAAGATTGCAGCCAATATCTTTGACTACGCTGAGTTTGGAGATACCTCGACCCTGGCAGACCCATCTGTTATTGATGATCTCATAGAGGGCAAAAAGGCTTTATCCAAGAAATAAAACAGGCCACCGGTATCAGATATAATATCAACGGGCAGGGCACTTATATGGTCCTGCCTTTTTTGATGGATAGGAAATTTTGAGCTTGAGCCCTTTATTTTTGTGCAATAAAAAGGAATAAAGTCTTTTAGCAGCCACAAGGATAAACAGGCGCTTTTATTGTTTTGGAGGATACGCAAAAATGGGTTCAAAGGATGTCCATAAGGTAGCACCCCAGGTAGTAGTTGAATTTTTCAAACAGATCATGCCATTTAAAGAACTGGATGACGACACACTGTATGACATTGCCCGTCATGTAAGGGTGGATTTTTTTCCCAAGGGAACCAAGATTTTCACTGCTGGAGAAACCGAGATCACCCATCTCTACTTGATTCAGAAAGGAGGGGTAAAAGCCTACATAACGGATGACGAAGGTGAAGTGACATTGAAAGATTACCGAGGCGAAGGAGCGTATATTGGTGCCCTTCCCATTATTCGGGGTACCAAGGCAAACCTGAATATTGAGACCGTTGAAGACACCTTTGTGTTCATGCTGCCAAGGGAGGTCTTTCTGGAGCTGATCGAAAAAAAACCGGGCTTTGCACAATATTACCTCAAAAGTTTTTCTGAAAAGATTGTAAACACTGCATACAGTGAATTGCGCAGGCACAAGGTTGGCCGCCGGGGTGAGGAAGAACTCTACCTGTTTTCGATCCAGGTGGAGGATATTGTCAAACAGGAGCCAAAGCAGGTTCCCAAAGATACAACCATCCAAAAGGCTGCCCAGGCCATGGCCAAGTATAGGATAGGCTCAATATTGGTAAGCAACCCCGAAGATGAGCAGGATATAATAGGAATAGTTACGGACAGGGATTTACGAACGAAGGTGGTAGCGGCAGGGCTTGATTACAATGAGCCAATAGAACGGATCATGTCATCACCTTTAGTAACAGTCTTGTCCCAAGCTGTTTGTTTTGATGCATTGATGAAGATGATGTCCACTGGTCTTCATCATCTGGCAGTGGAGCGTAAAGGAAAGATTATAGGCGTAATCACTTCACACGACATCATGCTGCTTCAGGGCCACTCTCCATACCTGCTCTTCAAAGAGATACGCAAGCAGCAAAACATACAAGGCCTTTATAGCCTGTCCCAGAAGATCCCAGATCTAATAAGGACTCTGATCAAGGAAGGCGGAAAGGCCAGCAATATTTCCAGGATGATCTCCTTGCTGAATGATCAGATCTTGAGCCGGCTTCTGTCACTCTTGGAGGAAGAGCTAGGCCCTCCACCAGTACCATACTGCTGGCTGCTTATGGGCAGTGAGGGAAGAAAGGAACAGACCTTCAAGACCGACCAGGACAACGGCCTCTTATACGCAGATCCAAAAAACGAAAACGAAGCCAAAGAGGCTGAAGAATATTTTGAGATATTGGCCAAAAAGGCTATAGATCACCTGATAAATTGCGGTTATCCTCCGTGCCCTGGTAATATCATGGCAACCAATCCCAAACTGCGCCGTTCGTTGACCGGCTGGAAAGAAAATTTTCGCCATTTAGTAAACGTGCCAGAGCCAGACGAGGTTCTGCGAGCACAAATTTATTTCGATTTCAGGGCTGGATATGGCCGGGTTGAGTTGGCTGAAGAGCTTCGAAATTATCTCTACGATATGACAAAACGGCAGCAAATTTATCTCCTTCATATGGCAAGAGAATGTTTGGGAGCCAGGGCTCCCCTTTCGTTTTTCAAAAACTTCATAGTTGAAAAGGACGGCGAACACAAAAACAAGCTGGATATAAAAAAGAGCGGTCTCATGCCCTTTGTGAGCTTTGCCAGGGTAATGGCCTTGAAATTTGGAATTAAAGAGACCAACACCTTAGCGCGCCTGCACGTATTGGCAGAGGAAGGCCACATTTCCAAAGATTTGTGGAATGACGCCAGTGAGGCTTATGAAATACAGATGTATTTGCGTCTAATCCATCAATTGGAGCAAATGGAAGCCGGTGTCCATCCAGACAACTATATAGATCCTAAGAGCCTGTCGGACTTGGACCGCAAGATGCTAAAAGAGGCTTTTCTGGTAATTGACAGGTTCCATAGTGTGTTGAAAACCATTTTTCCTGTGGGATAGATGATGGCTTTTTGGGAAAAACTGCCCTGGTTTCGGAAACCCCATCCAATCTTGCAAAAAAACCAGGAACTTTTTGAGAATTTTGACCAGGGCGGTCCTTTGCAGGATTACATTTTTGTTGTTTGTGATACAGAACTTACAGGCCTCAATAAACGCAAAGACGAAATAGTTTCCATAGGAGCAGTCAAGGTAATTGACCTCCAAATCGTCTTGGATGAAACTTTTTATACCTTGGTGAAGCCCAAAAATATAGCACCCAGCAAGGCCACATTGGTACACAGAATCACCCCCGAAGAATTGGAAAAGGCACCACCCATCGAATCAGTGCTGCCTGATTTCATAGAATATCTGGACACGGCCTTACTGGTGGGCCATTTTGTTTCGATCGATGTCCATTTTTTGAACAAGGCATGCAAGGCATTTCTGGGTGGCACGCTCTCTAACCCCAATATAGACACGATGCGCCTGGCCCGGGCATACAAAGAACGCAAATGCAGAGCCTCTTTCGGCCACTGCGACATGTCTGAATCTTACAATTTAGACGACCTAGCAGATGAATTCGGCCTGCCACGTTTCAAGCCTCACGACGCGCTCGAAGATGCCCTTCAAACTGCGTATTTGTTTTTATACCTCATCAAAAAAATGCGCACAGGGGGAGTAAAAACTTTGAAAGAGTTGTATCGGGCAGGTCGTTCTTATCTTTGAGATGAGATTGCGCGTACACCCTGAAATGGCCTGAATACCTTGACATATTGGCATTTGAACAGTAAAAATGCTTGGTACTGAATCGCGGTTCAGTTTCAATAATGTTGTGAATGCGCGGTTTGGATCCTTGGGCAAGGGCTGAAATCTCAAACTTTGAGGCATCAGAAACTAAAGGGAGAGGAAGATTATGAGTACACAAGCAAAAGAGTACTGGAAGGCTAACATCAGGCTAGTGATAGGGTGCCTGATAGTCTGGTTCGTGGTTTCGTATGGATGCGGGATTCTGCTGGTGGACCAGCTTAATTCTATCCGGCTCGATTTCCTGGGCATGGGCGGCTACAAGCTTGGTTTCTGGTTTGCCCAGCAGGGCTCTATATACACCTTTGTAGCCCTGATTTTTTTCTATGCTTGGCGCATGAACAGTCTGGATCGTAAGTTCGGCGTGGAAGAAGACTAAGGAGGGAGGAGAGCACAATGGATTTGAGAACTATGACGTTTCTGGTGGTTGGCGCCACCTTTGCCCTGTACATATTTATAGCCATAAGGTCCAGGGCAGGAACTACAGGTGAATTTTATGTGGCAGGCAAGGGCGTGCATCCGGTGTTAAATGGTATGGCCACAGGCGCGGACTGGATGTCTGCTGCATCCTTCATATCCATGGCTGGCCTGATAGCTTTCAAGGGCTATGACGCTTCCGTCTTCCTCATGGGCTGGACCGGTGGCTATTGCTTGCTGGCTATGCTCCTGGCCCCGTATCTGAGAAAATATGGCAAGTTTACAGTGCCCGAATTCATTGGAGACCGCTACTACTCTAAGGCTGCAAAAATAGTGGCTGTCATCTGTCTTATCACTGCCTCTTTGACCTACGTTATAGGCCAGATGAAGGGTATCGGAGTGGCATTCTCCAGGTTCCTCGAACTGCCTTATGAATTGGGCTTGTTGGTGGGCATGATCATAGTTTTTATCTACGCAGTTGCCGGCGGCATGAAAGGAATCACATACACTCAGATAGCTCAATACTGCGTGCTGATATTTGCTTATACCGTGCCCGCGGTTTTTATCTCGTTACATCTCACAGGAAAGATCTTTCCTCAGATAGGCTTGGGCTCCACCTTGGCTGATGGCAGTGGTGTATATCTTTTGGACAAACTGGATCAGATAATGGTGGATCTTGGCTGGACTCAATATACGGTTCAAAAAGGCTCAACCCTGAATATATTCCTCTACACGCTGTCCCTCATGATCGGTACAGCGGGTCTTCCACATGTGATCATCCGGTTTTTTACAGTGCCAAGAGTGCGTGATGCCCGCTCATCGGTTGGCTGGGCCTTGGTCTTTATTGCAATATTATACACAACAGCCCCTGGTGTGGGGGCCATGGCCCGTTTTAACCTCATGAACACCATCCAGACAGGACCGGTTGGCTCACCTGAGGGGAACATCAAGATTGCTGCACTTCCCTCATGGTTCATCAACTGGGAGAAGACAGGCCTGTTGAAACATGAGGACAAAAACGGAGACGGCAGGCTGCAATACTACAATGACAAGAACAAAGAATTTGCCAAAAAAGCAGAGGCATGGGGCTGGAAAGGAAACGAACTTACCAAGGTTGACCGGGACATAATGGTGCTTGCAAATCCGGAAATCGCAAACTTGCCTAATTGGGTGATCGCCTTGGTGGCTGCTGGTGGAATAGCAGCAGCCCTTTCCACAGCAGCAGGTTTGTTGTTGGCTATTTCTTCAGCCATTTCCCATGATATCCTCAAAGGGATCTTCATCCCCGACATGACGGACAAGGGCGAATTGCTGGCCGGCAGGATTGCCATGGCCGGCTCTATCTTGGTGGCTGGTTACTTTGGACTTCATCCTCCAGGATTTGCTGCACAGGTCGTGGCTCTGGCCTTTGGCCTGGCTGCATCCTCCATATTTCCGGCTCTCATGATGGGAATATTCGTTAAGCGTATAAATAACGTTGGAGCCATATGTGGTATGTTGGCAGGTTTGGGTGTCACACTTGTTTACATATTCTGGTACAAGGGCTGGTTCTTTATTCCAGGCACGAATATGTTGCCCAACAATCCACAGAATTGGGTCATGGGCATTGCTCCCGAGGCCTTTGGTTCAGTGGGGGCCTTGGTCAACTTTGTGGTGGCCTATGTAGTAGCTGGCCTGACCGCGCCTCCTCCAGAGCATATCCAGCACCTGGTAGAAGACATTCGTGTGCCTGGCACATTGGTGAGAAAATAATCAACGCACATCAATAAAAATATAAAAAACGCCCCTTGCTAAAAGGGGCGTTTTTATTTCTCGAAATAGTATCCTGCGCCATGATATAATCAGGTTCATATTGAACAATATGAAAGGAGGCTCCATTCGATGAATAGTATCCCGCAGATTCTACACGCTTCAAAATGCTGCCTTTTGGTCATAGATCCTCAGGAAAAATTGATGAATGTTATTCACAAGGCAGAAAAGGTAGTCAAGAATAGTGTCCTCATGATACGCCTGGCGCAGACTGTAGAAATGCCTATTTTGGCCACAACGCAGTACAAGAAAGGCTTGGGCCCCTTTGTACAGGAGATAAACGAACTCATACCCGATGTGCCCTGCGTGGACAAAATGGAATTCAACTCCTTTTTGAATTACGAATTCCGCAAGGCTCTGGGTGATCTTCCCGCATCCGTTGATACTTTACTTATGACCGGCGTAGAGGCCCACATATGCATTTACCAGACTGCACTGGGTGCCCTTCAATGCGGATACAAGCCTTGGGTGATTGCAGACGCTATATCCTCAAGGGACAAGAAAAATCACAAACTTGCCCTTCAGAGGCTATTGGCCATGGGAATAGCTGTAGGACCAGCTGAAATGGCCCTTTATGAGATTTTGGCCAGGGCTGATTCAAAGGAGTTCAAGGCTATGAGGCAATTTTTGAAATAGACCAGCCTATGGACTTTTTTTTGAATACCATCCTGCCCTGGTCCCTCACTGCCTTGAGCATCCTTGGTGCCGTACTTAACATTAAAAAAAAGAGGTCTGGTTTTGCGGTTTACACTGTGGCCAATATTGGGTGGATAGCAGTGGACATATACAAAGGCATCTATGCCCAGGCAGCTCTCTTTGTGGTCTTTACTGCGTTGTCTACTTGGGGTTGGATTGAATGGGGGCGCAGGCGATGGGAAGGACCGTAGGGCGATTTGTTTATGAAACCTTTGAACATGGCGCAGACATAGGAGTGCGTGGATATGGCGCCACAATTGAAGAGGCTTTTGCAAATGCTGCCAAGGCCATGTTTTCTCTGATGATCGTAGATTTTGACCAGTTAAGGCCTGAAAAAACAGTAGATATAGCATGCGAGGGGATGGATTATGAGAGCCTGTTAGTGGCATTTTTGAACGAGTTATTGGCCCAGGCAGATATAAACAGAATGTTGTTTTGTGATTTCGAGATCTCGATCGCAGACCTGTCCATAAAGGGGAAAGCCAAGGGGGAAAAGATTGACATGTCCCGCCATGAGCCAGGTGTAGAAGTGAAGGGTGCGACTTTTACCATGGCGAAGGTGGAAAAGAAAGATTCCCAATGGATGGCCCAATGTGTGGTTGACGTATAGGAGGCGCCTATGGATACAAAGGGTCTGGTTAAAAAAACCGAATGCTGGTGGGAAATACCACAAAGCGGCGATATGCGTGTTCCTGCCTATCTTTTTGCATCGCAAGCTTTGATTGATGATATGGATGAAAAAGTCAGGGAACAGATCACAAATGTGGCCTGCCTTCCAGGCATAGTCAAAGCTGCCATGGCCATGCCAGATGCCCATTGGGGATATGGATTTCCCATTGGGGGAGTGGCGGCCTTTGATCCAGACCAAGGAGGTATCATATCCGTAGGCGGAGTGGGTTATGACATTTCATGCGGTGTCCGAACCATGCTTACAGGTCTTACCAGGGAAGAAGTCCAGCCGAAAATCGAAACACTGATGGATGCGCTTTTTTACCGGGTGCCCTCTGGAGTTGGGTCAGAAGGCAAGATAAGACTCACTCCAGACAAGCTGGACGAAGTTCTTATAGGCGGCGCCCAATGGGCGGTATCTCTGGGTTATGGAACACAGGAAGATCTTGAACATATAGAAGAGAACGGAAAAATGCCTGGGGCAGATCCGAAATATGTTTCAGACAAGGCCAAAAAGCGTCAGTACCGCCAGGTGGGCACGCTTGGCTCAGGCAACCATTATTTGGAGATTCAGTACATTGAAACCATCTATGAGCCAGAAATAGCTGCCGCCATGGGCCTTCAGGAAAATGATATTATTGTTGCCATTCATTGTGGATCAAGGGCTTTAGGGCATCAAATCGGCACGGATTATATACAGGAACTGGCCAAGGCCGCAAAGAAATACAATATTCCGATTCGGGAAAGGGAACTCGTTTGTGCGCCCATAAGGTCTCCTGAAGGAGAACGTTATTTCAAAGCCATGGCGTGCGGTGTCAATTGCGCATTGGCAAACAGGCAGGTAATCGCTCACCTGGTGCGTCAGGTGTTCGCTGAAATCTTTCCAGAGGCTCAATTGAAAACCCTTTACGATGTCAGTCACAACACATGCAAAATTGAAGAGCACGAGATAAATGGGGTCAAAAAAAGATTGTACGTCCACCGAAAGGGAGCAACCAGGGCCTTTGGGCCAGGAAGGCCAGAGCTTCCCAAGGCTTTGCAGAAAGTGGGCCAGCCTGTACTTATTGGAGGCACCATGGGTACTTGTTCCTATATCTTAGTGGGTTCCGAGCAAGGAGAGGCCCTCGCGTGGGGTTCGGCGTGTCACGGTGCAGGCCGGGCCATGAGCCGCAGGGCTGCTATTAAAAGATGGAAGGGCAGTAAAATTATTGCTGATTTGGCTCACAGGGGAATTGTTATTAGGACTGCCAGCTACAGGGGGGCTGCGGAAGAGGCGCCAGAGGCCTACAAAGATGTTACAGAAGTGGTAAATGCAACGCATGAGGCCGGGCTTGCAAGGAAGGTGGCAAGGGTAAGGCCACTAGGTTGCATAAAAGGGTAAGTTTAGCTACAAGATTTGTAGATATTTTGTATATTATTGGGGCAACTAAATAGCCGACCTACTTTTTGCCATTAACTTGCTACTATTTAATTAAAAGGTATGGCAGCTTACCTTGCATTTTTTTGCCCTTCGGCTCCACCTTGCATTTCTGCATCTTCTAAGGCTCGCTTCGCTGGAAGTTGCACAACTCGCCTGCCTGCGGCAGGCTCAAACAGCACAACTTCCGGCCGCTACGCTTTGCCTAGAATCTGCAAGAAATTGCTCACAGTCGCTACGGGCAAAAAATGCAAGCTCGCTGCCCAATTATTCGATATTATGCCTATCTTTCAAACAGCATTCCCAGAAACCGCACGAGAAGAACTCTAAAGCTCTGAGGGAAAAATCCCTTAAATTTTGGAAAAGGAGAAAATTAAATTATTACTGAGGCAACTAACTAGCCATCATGCTTTTTGTCATTAACTTGCCACTATCAAAGAAAGAAAAACTAGTTTATAGAGTCGGGGTTTTAGTGCCGGAGTAATAGAACCAGCTTCTGGTAAGTGGCCACTTTCGGATATCATGGCCCTTGGCATAGAGATATTGAATGACATGCATGGGGCCATATCTGAATGATGCTCTACAACCAGTAAGATAAAGACGCCACATCCTGATGAACTGGTTATCCATCATTTCCTTTATCTTGTCCAAATTCTTTTCGAAACGCTTCAGCCAATGGCCTAGTGTCAAATAGTAATGTGGCCTTAAATCTTCTGCATCCAAAAAGAGAAGGCGTGCGTCATATCCGGCTGAAGTAATTTCCCCCACTGCCGGTATATAGCCCCCAGGGAATATGTAGGTAGTAAGCCATGGGTCTGTTTCCGCTGGTTTCATCCGGCAGATCGTATGAAGAAGCATTATCCCTGAGTCTTTTAGCAATGAGTGCGCATTTTTGAAAAATAAGGGTATGTTTTCCCTTCCCACATGCTCAAACATTCCTATGGATATAATGCGGTCGAATTTTTCCCCTGTCTCTGCAAGTTCCCTGTAGTCTTGAAGCCTGACTTCGGCTTTGTCTTCAAGTCCTTCCTGTTTGATCCTTTTTTTAGCAAGCTCATACTGCTCTTCTGAAAGGGTAATACCCACAGCCTTCACACCAAATTGTTTCGCAGCATGGATGATGACATTTCCCCAACCGCATCCAATGTCCAAAAGTCTATGTCCCGGCGATATTCTGAGTTTATTGAGAGAGTGGGCAATCTTGTTTTGCTGGGCCTGTTCCAGGGAATCATCTGGGTGTTTGAAATAGGCGCATGAATAATTCATGCCGCTATCTAGCCACAATTTGTAAAATTCGTTTCCACGATCGTAATGGGCCTGTATGTCTTTACGTGTCTGTTTTAGTGAATATCTGTCTTTGAAGTTCCACCAGCAAAGCCTGGCTTTGTCTTTTGTGGATAGCTTTGATGGAAAATCATGGATATAGCTAAGTGCAATCAGTTTTTCCAGGTCCCCTTCAACCTCGATATCGCCAGACATGTATGACTCCCCAAAGCCAAGGGATGGATCAGTAATGGCTGCGGTGAAGCCAGCAGGATTGGTAAAGTAAAGGACGAAAACAGGTTCACCGTTGCCAAAGCTCAACTCAGAGTTATCCCAAAATCTAATCTTGCATGGATATGCAGGTTCCTCACCAAACAGTTTAGTAACGATTTCCTTGGCCTTGTGCAGTTCCATAACAGATCCTTTGTTGATCCGGGTGCTTGACCATGAGTTGAAAGAGCAACAGTCCACTAAAATTTTTTTATTAATATTTTAATAATGCCCATCAGATGCAATGTCAATCTGAGCCACTGGGGGAGAGGTAACGCACTATTTTTCCTTCAAAGGTGCGAAATATGGCCTCCTTCTCGTCGATATCCAGCAGATACGATGGTGTAACAGGAGCCTTGCCACCTCCACCAGGCAAATCAACAACGTATTTAGGAAGGCACAATCCGCCTATTGTGCACCACAGTTGCTCCATTATTTTTATGCCTTTGGCAATTGATGTTCTGAAGTGATCGGTTCCTGTGACCTTGTCGCAATGGAACAGATAGTAGGGTCTTACCATCATAGTCTGGAGGCTGGTAAAAAGTACCCTCAGAATTTCGGCATCGTCATTCACATCCTTCAGTAGTACAGTCTGATTTGATACAGGAATTCCTGCAAACAGGAGTTTCTCACAGGCCTCTTTTGCCCATGCAGTTATTTCT
Source organism: uncultured Desulfobacterales bacterium (assembly GCA_964459155.1). GTDB lineage: Bacteria > Desulfobacterota > Dissulfuribacteria > Dissulfuribacterales > JALVPX01 > JALVPX01. The sequence goes on along the minus strand of CAYWKF010000044.1, from coordinate 141,889 downwards.
GCCGGATGGTTGAAATGGGTATTCAACCAAAGGGGACGGTATTGTTTCAAAAGGTCTGCCAAGTCTTTGGTGATCCGCATGGGAAGGGTAACAGGCACTCGGGTGCCTATTCTAATTACTTCAATACCGGGAATTTTCTTGATAGACCAAAGGATCTCTTCTAAGTGCTCCAGAGGAAGCATTAGAGGATCACCCCCTGAAAGAATAACCTCTCGTATGCGGGGATTTCGTTCAAGATAATCGCAGACAGCCCGAATATATTTTTTTCCTCCAACGGCTTCGGGCCTTTTCCATGTCCGTTTACGGTTACAGTGCCTGCAGCGTACTGCGCATTCATGGGATGCGAGTAAGAGCACACGGTCTGGATAGCGATGAATCAATCCTGGCGCAACCATATATTTGTTTTCGTTCAAAGGATCTTCGCTGACATCACCCAATCCCGAATTTAACAGCTCGCGTTCGTCTGGAATGCATTGAAGTGCTATTGGGTCTCGAGGATCATTAGGATTTATCAAAGAAAGGTAATAGGGTGTAATCCTGAGTGGATAAATTTTTTCCACTTGGCCAATGTGATTCGGCCAGTCTTGTCTTGAAAAAAGAAAACGGTTCAGCCCATCGATGGTATGCACAGAATTGGCAATTTGCCATTGCCAGCTTTTCCAATTGGCTGAATTATCGTTCATTTTTGCGCACTTTAAAGAAACGTAACCATTTTTGATTGTTGTATTCACCATTTACCCGGTTCCAATCTTCGAGAAAAATAGGCAAAAAGCGTTCTATTAATTTACCAAAAGGGTTGCAAAACTTCTATAAATGTTACAAAGTTAGGCGGCTCTGCGAGGGGGCCTGTAGTCTTGAAAATTCAATATGATCTCACCCGAAAAATCAGGTGGTTCCGAGAGAGCAGCTAATTGGTTTGGCCAAGGCCTGATTTAGGGCACCGAGGAGGTTCGATATATGGGAAAAATCCGGATTGCGATCGCCGGTGTGGGGAATTGCGCTAGTTCATTGATACAAGGACTTCATTTTTACAAAGAGGGCCATGGGGATGAGGCCATTGGATTGATGCATTGGAATCTTGGAGGATATCACCCATACGACATTGAAGTGGTTGCGGCCTTTGACATTGACAAACGAAAGGTAGGCCAAGATGTTAACAAGGCCATTTTTGCAGAACCAAATTGTACCACGGTTTTTTGTAATGACTTGCCTGAATCTGGTGTTTTGGTGAAAAAGGGGCCGGTGTTAGATGGCTTTTCTGAACATATGAAAAACTATCCAGAGCACCGTACTTTTGTACTCTCTGACGAGCCAGATCCTTCAAAAGAAGATGTTGTAAAAGAACTTCAGAGATCCGGTGCAGAGATATTGTTAAACTACCTTCCCGTTGGTTCGGAACAAGGTGCCCGTTTTTATGCCCAGTGCGCCTTGGATGCGGGGATAGGATTCATCAACTGTATTCCAGTATTTATTGCCAGTGACGATAAATGGGCAGAAAAATTCAGGCAAAAGGGCGTCCCCATTGTTGGCGATGACATTAAAGCCCAGCTGGGTGCCACCATAACCCACCGTACCTTAACGGATTTGTTCAGAAAAAGGGGTGTAAAATTGGAGCGGACCTATCAGCTGAATACCGGAGGAAATACCGACTTTCTGAATATGCTCAACCGTGCCAGGCTTGCCTCTAAAAAGGTCTCCAAAACCGAAGCGGTTCAGGCCGTGGCTGCAAAGAGGCTGGAGGATGAAAACATCCATGTTGGACCAAGCGATTATGTGCCCTGGCAAAACGACAATAAGATCTGCTTCATAAGGATGGAAGGAAAACTTTTTGGCGACGTGGCCATGAATCTGGAGCTTCGCCTGTCGGTGGAGGATTCGCCCAACTCAGCGGGTGTTGCCATAGATGCTATAAGATGCTGCAAGCTTGCCCTGGATAGGGGGCATGGCGGCCCTATATATTCGACTTCTGCCTATTTGATGAAGCACCCGCCCAAGCAATATACAGACGATGAGGCCTATAGAATGGTCTCTGAGTTTATTGAGGGAAAGAGAAAAAATTAGTGTGGACACTGGAGAGATAAATGAGTGAAAAAAAGGAGGTAAGGGTGCGTTTTGCCCCAAGCCCAACTGGATATCTGCATATTGGCGGTGCTAGAACCGCCATTTTTAATTGGCTGTTCGCCAAAAAACACAACGGAACCTTCATATTGCGAATAGAAGATACGGATGTTGAGCGGTCCACAGAAGAATCTATAAAAGGCATTCTGGAAGGCCTGGAATGGCTTGGTCTGGACTGGGATGAAGGGCCTTACTACCAGTCTCAATTTTCAGAAGATCATAAGGCAGCAGCCAGAAGATTGTTAAGAGATGGATATGCCTATAAGTGTTTCTGCACCAAGGAAGAGCTTGATGCGAAGCGGGAAGAGGCAAAGAAGGCCAAAAGGGCATTTAAGTATGATCGCAAGTGTCGGAATATGAGTTCGGAGGAAATTGCGGAAAAAGAGGCGCAAGGTATTCCTTATGTAATCAGGTTCAAGGTGCCAGAAGAAGGCACTCTAGCCTTTGAAGATGCTGTATATGGAAGGATAGAAAAGAAACTATCAGATATAGAAGATTTTGTCATCGTGCGCTCCAATGGTGCGCCCCTCTATCTTTTATGCAATGCTGTGGATGACATCCGTGACCGCATCACCCACGTCATAAGGGGTCAGGATGGGTTGGCAAACACTCCTAGACAGATATTGATATACAACGCCTTGGGAGCATCATTGCCAGTCTTTGCCCACATGCCTTTGACTTTGGATAGGAAAAAGCGGAAAATATCAAAGCGTACCCATGGCGAAGTAGTAGCCGTGCAATTTTATAGAGAACATGGTTTCTTGCCTTGGGCCCTGGTAAATTTTCTTGTGCTGCTTGGTTGGCATACTTCTGACGACAGGGAAATATTTACAAAGGAAGAGTTGATTGAGGCCTTTTCCTTGGAGGGAATAAGCAGGGCAAATTCGATTTTTTTCTATCCGCCAGACAGCCCCAAATTCATTACTGATCCAAAGGCCTTGTCCATAAATGCGCACTACCTGCGCTCACTTCCCATAGAAGAGATAGCCGATTATGTCAAGGTGGAGTTTGAAAAGGAAGGTCTTTGGGATCCAGCATATGAGGACGAAAAAAAGGAGTGGTTTCTTGCCACGCTTGATCTCATCAGGAGTCGTTATCACACCATCAAGGACTTCAGCCAGCTTGGACGGGCCTATTTTTCAGACGAATACCCTTACGATGACAAGGCACTAAAGAAAAATATCTTGAAACATGAGGAGTTAAAGGAATTGTTGCCGGATTTGGCGGTCGAGTTGGAGGTCCTTGGTGAGTGGACTTTGGAGTCAACAGAAGATGCTGTGCGCGCTTTTTGTGAGAAAAGGGGGGTGAAACCTGGTCTCATCATCAACGGGGTTCGCACGGCTGTCACTGGCCAGTCCGTGGGCCCTGGCCTGTTCGATGTATTAGTGGCCATAGGACAGAAACGGGTAGTGGCCAGGCTTAAAAAGGTCCCGGAGCTTTACGAGTGATACCCATATACTATTCAGCCACAGAAGAAGGTGAAAAGCGCCTTGGCCAAATTTTTGATCGACGTTTTGAAATAGATCAGGAGTTGGAAAACAGGGTAAAAGCCATACTCCAAAGGGTGGTAATCGAGGGCGACAAGGCTCTGGTAGAATATACTCGTCGATTCGATTCCCCCGGGTTCACGCTTGAGAATCTCAAGGTGCAAGAATGGGAAATTGAAAAGGCCTACGAAGTCGTGTCGCAAGATTTTTTAAAGGCACTGGGCAAGGCCAAGGCCAATATTGAAGAATTTCACAAGTTGCAGCTGCCCAAGTCATGGTTCATGACCAGAGACGACGGTTCAATCCTGGGACAGCGTGTCACGCCTGTTGATGGTGCAGGTCTTTATGTTCCTGGCGGGCAGGGTGGCAAGACACCTTTGGTTTCATCGGTTTTAATGAATGGAATTCCCGCAAAGATTGCTGGTGTAGAAAGGATTGTGCTGGTTACCCCGCCTTTAGAGGATTGCAGCGCAAGCCCGCACCTTTTGGTCGCTGCCAATGAAGTGGGCGTTACCGAGATATACAAAGTCGGCAGCGCCTGGGCCATAGCCGCCCTAGCCTTTGGTACAGACACAATAAGACCCGTGGACGTAATAGTTGGGCCAGGTAACATATTCGTCACCGTAGCTAAAAAGTTGGTGGCCGGAAGGGTAGGTATTGATATGGTAGCCGGTCCAAGTGAAATTCTTGTGATAGCAGACGATTCAGCCAAACCAGAGTTTGTGGCAGCGGATCTCCTTTCCCAAGCAGAGCATGATACCATGGCCACCAGCATATTGCTTACCACCTCTGAGGATTTGGCAAAGGGCGTTAGAAGAGAACTCGAGCACCAACTTGTTGGACTCAGCAGGGCTGAAGTAGCTGAAAAGTCGTTGAAAGAAAATGGCCTGTTGATGGTGGTGGACGGTCTCGAATCGGCTGTAAAAATTGCAAATCGTCTGGGGCCGGAGCATCTGGAGCTAATGGTCAAGGAGCCTTGGCAGATTATGCCTATGATAAAGCACGCAGGCGCACTCTTTCTTGGAAACTATACTCCTGAGCCAATAGGGGACTATATAGCAGGCCCAAACCATGTTTTGCCCACCATGGGTACGGCCCGCTTTTCTTCCGCTTTAGGGGTGGATACGTTTTTGAAACGTACCTCCATTTTGAGTTATTCCAAGCTTGCCTTTGACCAGGATTCAGTAGACGTAATGCTTTTGGCAGAAGTGGAAGGCCTTTTGGCCCATTCAAGATCAGTGGAAGTGAGAAGAAAATAAGAAACCGTCCTAGTGATAAGGACGGTTTCTTAACAGTTCACTTAATACAGTAAGTCCTTTTCTGTTACCTTACCCCTCAAAAAGATGTATACCCACGCCTGGTAGGCAATCACAGTAGGAACCATAACTAGGGCCACGCCCAACATGATTTTCAGAGTAAGCTGGCTTGAAGAACCGTTGAAAGCCGTGATGCTGTAGGCAGGATCTATGCTGGAAGGAAGCAGGTTTGGGTACAGTCCGCCAACTCCAAAGAGGGTAACACCTACAATGGTGAGACATGAAGAAAACCAAGCCTTCCACCAGGCCCCTTTTGCAATAAAGGCCTTTATGGATAGAAGGCCTATAACTGCAAGCAGAGGCAGTATCCACAAAATAGGTATCTTGAAATAGTTGTCAAACAGATTAGTGGCCACATAGGTATAGGCGAGAAACAGAACCGCTACCACCAGGAGAATGGGCCACAGTCGAGCTGCCATGGCTGCAGCCCTCTGTTGAAGATCACCTTCAGATTTGACAGCAAGCCATATGGCGCCGTGGACCAAAAATAGGAGTACAAACAAAATGCCGCCAGCTAGCCCGTATGGATTTAGTAAAGTGAAAAAAGAACCTTGAAATACGCCTTCTTTGTCAATGGGGATACCTTGAAAAATATTGGCAAAGGCTACACCTAGTAAAAGGGCGGGTAGGAAACTGCCTATGACCAGGCAGGCGTCCCATAATGCGCGCCAGGCCGGGCTGTCTACTTTGTTTCTGAATTCAAAGGAGACGCCCCTCACAATTAAGGCAAACAAGAGCAAAAGGAGGGCTGAATAGAGTCCATTAAACATCACTGCATAAGCAACTGGAAAGGCGGCAAAAGTGGCTCCTCCGGCAGTTATGAGCCAAACTTCGTTTCCGTCCCAGAAGGGCCCCATGGCATTGTAGATTATGCGTCTTTCTTGGTCGTTTTTTGCAAAAAAGGGCATAAGTGTGCCAAGCCCCAAGTCAAATCCATCCAGCATAAAATAAACTGCCCAAAGAACGCCCCATAGTATAAACCAAATAGTTTCAAGCATGGTTCACTCTCACCTCCTGTTCAAGATTCAATAGGCTGTGGACCCTTGCGAGCATATTTTGCAAGGAGATAAAAATCTATGATTCCCAATATAGAGTAAATGACAATAAAGGCCCAAAGGGAAGCTATTACTTGACTTGGAGCAAGTATTGATACAGCATCTGACGTTTTCATGAGCCCATAAACTATCCATGGCTGGCGCCCGACTTCTGCTACAGTCCATCCGACTTCGTGACCGATGTATGGAAGCGGTATCGCCAGCAGCAAGATTCTCAAGAGTCCGGGGCTAGCTTCTATAGTGGACCGTTTGCGCCATGCCATGATCACAATCAGTAACAGCAACATGCCTATTCCCACCATGACCCGGAAAGACCAGAAGGTAATATTCACAGGGGGCCTTTCTTCTTTTGGAATTTCTTTGAGTCCCGTAACTTTTGCACTTGGGCTGTGGAAGGCCAAAAGGCTAAGCATGGATGGTATTGGCAAGATTTCCACACTGTTCTGCTCGTTTTGTTCATCGGGCACAACAAATAGATACATCGGAGCATTTTTCTTGGTCTCCCAGTGTGACTCCATGGCGGCGAGTTTGGCTGGCTGTGTTTCTGCAACCTCGGAACCCGAAAGATGCCCAGTAAAAACTCCAAGGACAGTAAAAATAAGAGCAAATGTAGAGGCGATTCTGAAAGATTTTTTGAAGAATTCCACTTCATTGTTTCGCAGTAGATGGTAGGCAGACACTCCCATCACAAAAAAGCCTGCGACAACCCAAGCCCAGCCCACAGTGTGCACAAACTCAAGTAGGGCAAATTTGTTAGTTATGACAGCGATAAAATCGTTTAACTCTGCCCTATTATTCCTAAGCACATAGCCAACGGGATGCTGCATCCATCCGTTGGCAATAAGTATCCACAATGCTGATATGTTTGAGGCAATCGCCACCAGCCAGATGAAAAGTGCATGTACCTTTGGAGATACACGGTTCCACGTGAAGGCCCACACGCCGATAAAAGTGGATTCGAGATAAAAGGCCAATGTTGCCTCTATTGCCAGAAGAGAACCAAAGATGTCACCAACATACTTGGAATAAGCAGACCAATTTGTCCCAAATTGAAACTCCAAAGTGATGCCTGTAACCACTCCGAGCGCAAAGTTTATGAGGAAAAGCTTTCCCCAGAACTTGGCTGCCCTTTTAAAATCTTCATCCCCTGTTTGCACATACCTTGTTTCGTAGATTGCGGTGAGTACAGACAACCCCAAAGTTAGTGGCACAAACAAGAAGTGGAACAGGCTTGCCACTGCAAATTGCAGCCTTGAAAGCATGACCACATCCATAATGGAATACCTCCTTTATTTGAATTTTATAAAAGAATGCGCCCCATCTGCCCATAAGGTGAAGGTTTCTATATTATTATAAAATTCACAAACAATTATTCAAGCAATAAAAATGATTCTATTTTGACATCGCTCTCCCATGCATATTAGTATGGTGATGAATGCAATAATGTTTTTTTTAAAAAACATTTGTGGGCGTCTAAATGGATGAGAACAGCGTGGTTCCGTATCAAGAATCGGCTCCCCCTTATATAGCCAAGGCAATGGGGAAGATATTAACGGCTGGCAATTGAAGAGTGATGAAGCTTGCTGTTGATGTCTATTACTTGGAAAAAAGTGCCTATGCTGCAGCAGTAGCCTTTTCTTCTTGGAAAGATGAAAAGCATCAAGGTATCTTCGGGGCAAGATTGTCAAACATAAGCGCGTATAGGCCAGGGGCTTTCTATAAAAGAGAGTTGCCTTGCATTTTGCGATTGCTTCAGGAACACAATCTTAAACCCGAATTCATTATCATTGACGGATATGTGTTTTTGGACGGGGATTCGCAGACAGGCTTGGGAAAGCACCTCTATGATGCACTATCGGGACAAGTTAAAATCATAGGGGTTGCCAAGAGACCATTTTCAAATATTCCTAAAAAATGTGAATTGCTTCGTGGTGACAGCCGCCGGCCACTCTATGTGACCAGCGCCGGCGTTGCCCAGGAAGAAGCCAAAAAGAAGATCAAATCCATGGCTGGCAAACATAGGGTGCCTTATCTACTGAAAAAGGTCGATCAGGTGTGCAGGAAGATGGCAATCCAAAGATAGCCGATTTCCAGCGTAAGGCCGGAAATCGGCTGTTAGAGATTCTTTATTCTAATACAGCCTTGAGACTGAAACTATCGGTCTCTCTGTCACACCTTCACACCTAGAATCAGGATAATCTCTGCCACAGTTGCCAGCTGCAAATAGGATATCAGCCGCAAAACATAAATCTGTTTTATCAAAACGCCTTGGGCTTCCCTTAGAATGGTGGAACAAAAAATATACTCGCATTTAATAAGTTGTGTCGCAATCATCAAAAGTCAATTTTTTTCAAAAAGGGTTGTGTCATTTTTGGAACAAAAAGATAGAATTTTTCTCAAAAATAATATCTTCTTTTCATAATCGATTATTCTTGTAATATTTAGTCAAGGGTTAACGATATTCATTAAATAATGTTGTTATCGTCTTACTATTAAAAAAGTTAATACTTGTTCTCAAAAGCACAAAGTGATATACGTATCGTAGTTCTATTTGAACTAGCTGCTATGACAGCAGTTATGGGTATGATGGTGTTTTTACAATGTCTTGTTAATCAAGTTCACACTATTGCCGGTATATAAGACAGTTCTAGCTCAAGTTGTTTGGGGCCGCGTCTTTTGCCTTATGGCTCTTTTTTTGTCTTTGTTTGACTGGATAGCCACCACATTGAAGCAGGCCATCTAAGCCCAATCTGGAAGAGAAAAGGAATACGGGAGGTGTCATGAAGCGGTTTATGGGTAAGAGGTTTTATATCCTATTAGGAACATTGATGTTTTTCTTTGGCAATCTGGCGAGTGGATACGCTGCTCACCATTTGGCTATCAGTAATGACTATCGATTGATTGCCAAGCACCGGGTAGGCAGGACCATTTTTGAATTCACCTATAAGGCAACAATCGTTAATGGCGGAGAAGAAAGCTACCAGAACGTCAAGGCAACCCTTGAGAGTACGAACCCTCATACATTGATTGTGGATGGTGATCTTGATTTTGGCATGGTGCAAGGAGGTGCCTCTGTAACGAGCAGCGATACTTTCACCATTAGGCTGGATCGTAGATATCCTTGTAACATAGATGAGCTGAGTTGGCAGATCGAAGCAACATCCGAGTCAAAACCCGTTCAAGTTTATGTGGGTTCCGAGGCAGGGATAGCAGAACAGTATGCAGCCGATGAACTGGTAAAATTTTTGAACCAAGCCAATATCGAAGTACACAAGACGCACGAGTTTGATCCTCAGCAAGGTCGTTACATCATTGTGGGAAATGAAAACGACTATGTAGCCGGTCGAAAAAATTCCATTGATCCATCGGTATTGGGAGAAGATGGTTTCGTTTTTGTCAAAGAAGGTGAGAATCTACTTATATCTGGTGCACACCCTCGTGGGACTTTAAATGGTGTTTACCAATATTTGCGTAAATACATAGGATATGAATGGTATGCCCTGGACACAGTGAAGGTTCCCCATTTTGAGGAGAATGCCCAGCTCTCCATGCCTGATGGAAATGAAACACACGTGCCCAGATTTGTCTATCGTGCGGTTTTCAATCCTGAGGCTGGCGAACCCCAAGAAAGCAACGATGCTGAGACTCCAGGAGGCGATTTTGCAGCCAGAATACATTTAAATGGCTTGCTGGGTCACAAAGGCTACTTTATTGACGAAGAAGGCCAATATCATAAAGGCCTTTTGCGGGCTAAACATGGATTTGGGATAAACAGAATCAGTGTATATGACATAGAAAATGAACCTGGCACTTCAGATGCAACGCTTGAGGCAGCTATTGCAGGCTTTCGTAACGTGGCCCGCTATCGGGACGAAGAGAATCAAACAGGGCTGTGGTATCCAAGCGTGGTGCATATAGATGGCGGTAGCAGAAGTGAAGATCCTGATGATTTGGAGCTGGTGGCAGCAAATGGCGGTGCTGCTGGTGCTCCTTTGATGCATCTTACCAAACGCTTGGCTGAAGCTGTTCAGAACGAATTTCCAGAAGCAATAGTCCTAGGCGAAGCATATTTGTGGAGTTTGAAGCCGCCAACAAATATAAATCTTCCTTCAAATGCCGGTGTAGCTTTTGCTCCCATTGAAGCTGATTGGGCACAGCCCATTGATGGACCAAACAATACGCAGCTTTACGAATATTTACAGGAATGGACCAATCATACAGATCATATCTGGTCATGGCTTTACATAACCAATTTCAGTGGTTACTTGCAGCCTCTTCCTACTATATATCCCATGATTGAGACCATAAAGAAGATGGCAGAACTGCCAGACGTTGAAGGGTTGTTCCTTCAAGACAGCTACTCCACCAAGGCAGGGAGTTTTGCAGCATTGCATACGTGGGTATATGCCAGGTTGATGTGGGACCCTGCTCTGGATGGAGATCTGCTAATACAGGAATTTTGCAACAATTACTATGGGCCACAAGCAGGCCCCATCATCTATCGATATATACAGGAATTGCATCAGTCGCTGAAAAACAACCCTTCCCGAATCAACACAAAGGCTGGCTTGGATTTGCCCTATTTGAATGCAGCTTTTTTGATTAAGGCTGATAGCTATATGGATCAGGCTGAACGGGCAGCTTCCGGCAATCCTCTATTTTTAAAGCATGTGCAGATCGAACGCATGGGAGTTGACTGGGTGATGCTCTTGAATTGGGCTAAGCTGAAAGCCCAGGCAGAAAATGAGGGGCTGGTTTGGCCAGATGCAACCGAACAGGAAAGGCTGGAACGGGTAGAGCGATTCAAAAACGTTGTCAAAAATGTTGCTCTTATGGAAGATTTCGGTGAAGGTACCGGCGACATAGATACATTGTTGGCCAGTCTCCAATATCCCCGCATTGTACCAGCACCGCCGGTGAATTGTGAGACTGGAGATACCTACATAGATTATCAAGATATCAATTTTAAGCTTTCAGAAGCACAACTGGTATACGATGAGGCTGCCTCCGACCATGGCGCTGCAAGAATGGTAGGCAGCACCGATGCGTGGGGTATACAGATACCTTTCCAAATGCTTCTGCCTGAAACGGGCCAGTGGGATGTTTACGTGGCAGTAAAGATTGACCCCAATGATGGAGCCGATGAAGATGCAGCAGCAATTTTGGTAGGTGTAGATGGCACACCGCATAATAGGGAAATACCCCTCAAGGCACTGGCAGATGGAAAATATCACATCTTACAGGTGACAGGCAATCCATACTCCTACAACGCGCAACAGACTCTTTGGGTGGCACCGCCCAACAGCGATACCATCGACTATTTATATGTGGATCGAGTTTTTGCTGTGCCTGCTGGTTCCGCAGAAAGCATACAAGAATGTCCGCAAGGCGGAGCCTTTCAAAACTGTCAGATGCTCGAGGAATGTGGTTTAAAATTGTTTATGGAGGCCTCTTCCATAGTGAAAGACGACAAGGCAAAAGATGGCTTTGCAGCCTTTGTGCATGGAGGCAGTCAAGGATGGTGGATTCAGGCAGACTTGGACAAGTTGTTGCCAGAAGATGGCGATTGGGATATCTACGCATCTGCCCGTATCGACCGGTTGGCTGCGGTGGGAGACGAAGAGAAGGCCTTTGATTTGGGCATTGAAGGCGGAGACGAAGTAACCGTAACAGTCGGCCAATTGTCAGACGGACAATATCACCTCATAAAGTTGCCTGTGAAGAACTATATGAGAGGTGACCATAAGGCGCTTTATATCTCACCAGACAATGGGAAAATCCGTCTTTACGTAGATTTCATTTTCGCAGTGCCGGCATCAGCACAACAGGGAGTCACCCCAGAACTGGCTTCGGCGTTTCTTGCTAGAGCCACTTTTGGTCCGACTATGGAGGAGATCGAAGAACTGGCGGAATCCAACGACTTGGAAGGGTGGATAGAAGAACAATTTACCATTCCACCATCTTTTCATCTAAACTGGATGCAGGCACATACAAATGCAGATTTGGATGCCTGGGACAAAATCTTGCCGGAAATCGATTATGCCCAGGAAGATGCCTGGTGGATTAATTCAATAGACAGCAAAGACCAACTAAGGCAAAGGGTGGCCTTTGCATTGAGTGAAATCTTCGTGGTTTCACGCAATTCGGGCCTTCTTCCATACGCCGACGGCCTTTCGCACTATTATGACATCCTGGTAGAAAATGCCTTTGGCAATTTCAAGACGATTTTGAAGGCCGTGGCCAAAAGTCCAATGATGGGCACATATTTGAGCTATCTTGGCAATGCCAAGGCCTCTGAGGGGCGCCATCCTGATGAAAATTTCGCAAGAGAGGTTATGCAGCTTTTCACTATAGGCCTCTACCAGTTGAATCAGGATGGCACCTATAAGTTGAAAGACGGAAAACGCATTCCCACCTACGGGCAGAAAGATATCATGGAATTGGCAAGAATATTTACTGGCTGGACGAGCGACAACGGCGTGTTCCCAGCAGAGGGAGGCTTTCCAACCCTCCATTCCAGGATAGCGGAAATGGTAACCGACGAGGAAGAACATGACTCAAATGGAACGGACGATTTAGGCGGGAAATTGGTTTTGGGCCATATAATACCGGCAGGTCAAACTGCAGAACAAGATCTTGATAGTGCACTGGACATATTATTTCATCACGACAATGTGGGGCCTTTCATTGCACGCAGGTTGATTCAACGCTTGGTAACCAGCAATCCTTCTCCTGAATATATTGGCCGTGTTGCAGCAGCCTTTAATGATAACGGTCACGGAGTGCGAGGTGACATGAAGGCTGTTATCAAAGCCATTTTGCTGGATCCAGAGGCACTGAATGGAGCAGATACAATGCCCGCGACTTTTGGAAAGGTGCGAGAACCCTTGTTGTTCATTACAAATCTATGGCGCGCTTTTCATGCGCAAAAAGGCAAGCATCAAGTAGGTCCTTTTGAATATGATGCTTACGGATACCGTGATTCGGGCAGATTTTTACAGCAGCGAGCCTTGTCTGCCTTGACCGTGTTCAATTTCTTTACCCCAGACGACAGGCCACAAGACCTTTTCGATGATGAGGGAAACGAGCTGTTTGCCCCTGAAATGAGCGTTATGGGGATTGATGGCCTGCACACCGTTGTCATGGAGTATTCCCATGAAACAGGTGAGTATGAAGTAGATGAAATCACAGCCAGTCTCGACCTCAGTGAAGAAATACAATTGTTGGAGGAAGGGGCGGATCAGGAACTCGTCAATAGGCTGAACGTATTGCTGCTAGCCGGTCACATGAGCGCTGATCTGAGGCAGGCCTTGCTAGACCACATTGCTTTGGAGAGGAATAGAAATTTGGGTCCCAGAGAAATCGTTCAAGATCTAATATCATTGGTCATGCTTTCGGCTGAATATGCAGTGCAAAGATAAGGAGTTAGCAAGATGAAAAGATATAATCGCAGAAATTTTTTGAAAAAATCTCTAATAACCGTGGCAGGCGCAGTTGCAGTATCTTCGTTAGATATGCCCACATGGGCAGCTGGCGGTGATTACAAAGCCTTAGTCTGCATACTGCTGGAGGGCGGGGCAGATTCCATCAATATGGTGGTTCCCAGGGATGGAATGGCCTATTCTGATTATGCAAACATACGCGCAGACCAGGCCTTGAGACAGGAATCACTACTCGATTTGGTTTCCACAACATATGGCTTTCATCCCAGGATGAACCGTATGCAGCAACTGTACAATCGAGGAAACCTTGCCGTTGTAGCAAATGTCGGCATGCTCAACGAGCCTATATCACACGCGCAAATCAGGAATGCGAATGAGACCGGGGAACAGATACCCAATTTGCCTGATCAACTCTTTTCACACAATTCACAGCGCGACCTGTGGATGCTGGCTGGAAATAGCAGCAAAGGGTGGGCTGCTATTGCGGCTGATGAAAGCGGCAAGGGTAATTTAGTCAACATCAGTGTAGGTGGCCGTAACCTCATGCAACGCGGAGGCCAGCACAAACAATTTGTAATCAACGACGCTATCTATGCCTTTGACGATTTTTATAGAGTGAGGCCGGAAGATACCAGTGTTGGAGAGGCATATCGTGATTTGTTGGCTAAGGAACAGGCTCACCATAACAAATTGGTGGCCATGTTTGCCAAGACACGGCTAGAAGAGATTGATCTGCTCAACAGGCTGAGTGGTGTGATGGAAGAGCCGGTGACACGATTTGACAGGGGTGTTCATGAACAGGGCAAATCATTGGGCGAACAGCTGGAGCTGATAACCAGGATTATCAAGGCAAAACTCGACGGCCGCGATGAAGGTGCGTTCCCAAACCGTCAGATATTTTTTGTCAACTATCATGGCTGGGACACGCACAACGAGCCTCTGCTGGATGAGCCAGAGTCCAACAATGGAGCGCATAAAGTGGATTACCTTGACAAGTCTATTGGCACCTTTCACGATGTTATGAATAGGTTGGGCGTCTTTGATCAAGTCACCACGTTTACTATTTCAGATTTTGGTCGCACAGTGACCTCCAATGGCAACGGAACCGACCATGGCTGGGGAGGCCATGCCTATGCAGCAGGCGGGGCCGTAAGGGGCGGTATTTATGGAACAATGCCAGAAATCAAGCTAGGTTCACCAGACATGTGGGGTAATGTCATAGTGCCTACCACATCGGTTGAACAGTATCTTGCCCCTCTAGTGTCATGGTGGAGTGATGGTGCCGTGGATCCAGCAACTGTGTTTCCCAATTTGAATCGGTTCGATGGAAAGTTGGCATTTATTTCATAATATTATCAAATCAGGAACATGATACGGCCTTCCAGGTACTTCTCATCTTGGAAGGCTGTTTTTTTTTAAAATTGATAGCTTCAATTTCAAGTTATAGTGTATTGAAACATGAATAAATTTAATTTTTGGATCTCATATGAGTAATAAATATTTTGATACAGGCTCTCTATTAGTTATTTTTGCCACGTTGGTTCTTTTTATAGCAGCCCTGTTCGTAAAAGGCTTTACTCATGATCTCTTATTAGAGGCCGCTGTGTTTCTGGTTTCAATAAAGCTAATAATGAATGCATACAAAAATATCCAAGCCACAAACTCCCTTCATAAAAAACTGGACAAAATCTATCAAAAACTTGAAGAGCTTGATTCATGTCAACGTAAAAAATAATTCTCCGTCTGCTTAACTTTGCTTTTGCTAGCCAAATGCCTCTTGCTCCCCTTTTAATGATAATTAAATTTTAGTTAGCAAGAAGTGAATAGAAAGGAGGGGAGAAGATGAATTTTGAAAAATATGCCGAGAAGGGCAACATTTTTTTGAAGGAATTGGCACAAGAACTTGGTGAGCCTGAAAATAAGAAGAAGGCTGGTAGGGTGTTAAAGGCCGTTTTGAGGGCCTTAAGAAACCGTCTCACCCATGAAGAATCCATGCATCTTTTGGCTCAGCTTCCCATGGCCATCAAGGCAGTATACGTAGATGGTTGGAAACTGTCCAAAACCCCCGAAAAGATCAAGCATGTTGAAGAGTTCATTGAGGAAGTGATGAAATATGATACTCCACGCGGTGAAGTGGACTTTAAAGACAAAGATGAGGCTGTGAAGGCTATTAAGGCTGTTTTCAGGGTGATAAAAAGACATGTGTCTGATGGAGAGGCACAAGATGTGGAAGCAGAATTGCCAAAACGCTTAAAAGAACTGTGGGAAGACGCTTAAGGGAAAGACTAAGGCAATTGGAAGAGTAAGAAGATTAACGAAATATTGCTTTTTCTCTTAAGAATCGTAGCCAAAGCTCTCCTGTAATCTTTCTTCTTGGATATCGCAGGAGAGCTATAATTACTCACCATAGATAGTATAAGATAGTCTTTTAGAGGCTAATAGCTAAAACAATTTAGCCTTATCTGTTACTATACCACGTATAAACATCTGTAAAGATCCGGTCAACATAGTGATATAAAAGATAATTTTTCTTGACTAGCCTGTTGGGCTACTGTTATTCATTAAAGTATGTTGGTCCAGGTGGAGGAGGATTCAGCTCACAAATAAAAACAAGGTGACGTGGATCACGTTAACTTAAAAGAGATTACGTGTAGCCTAGTTATCACCTGCCTATAAAAAATCCCAAAAGGAACTCTATCAATATGAAAGAGATGCATCTAGCCTTGATTACTGCTTTCTGGATATTGTTGGGAGTTTGTGCTTATGCGCATCCACTTACCATCCATCATATAGTTACAGATTTGTCTGATGCAGACCAAAATCAAGATTTTTGCCAGGATTGCCATCAAGTCAGTGATAGCCATTTCTCAAATGGCATCGGTTTAAACACAAATGTCAAACGCGGCCTGTATAGTTCTGTGTCGCCTGTATCAGCTTTTAATGGCCGGGATGTTGCTTTTATTGATTTCAAAAGCAATCGTTGTCTTAAATATAATTTATAATGCTTGATCTAGCTACACGCTAAGTTGAAGTGAAAAAAAGTATAAGCATATTAAATCAAGAAAGGAAAAATATATGATGAACAAAAGACTTTATTTAATGTGTTTGATGGTTAGTATATTTCTGTTTTGCAGTCCCTCTTTGACCAGGGCAGAAACACTACCTTTTGATTATAGCTTTCAGCTAGTTGATGCTAATCGTGTGGGAAGATGCACATTTGAGTATACGTTTAAGATAATTATAAAAAACAAAAGCGCTGGTTTAAGAGACGTATCCTTTAGCTTTCAAAGCAACTCTCCTCACACAATAGTGACGGATGGTCACGCAGTTATAGGTGATATTGGTCCAGATGCTAAGGTTACGAGTGATGATACATTGAGTTTTAGTCATGATAGGCGATATCCTTTTGACCATCGAGCCATAACTTGGAAATTTGAATATGGGCTCATTAAGAAGGCCTATATACCAGAGCTTGATTTCTCGAAACATGATGTCTATGGAAACGGCCAAGTTGTCTATGTAAGCAATCCAGAGGAATTGCAGCAAGCCATAAATAATGCTGCACCTTATACAACCATCCTTCTTAAGGACGGTGAATACCACAGTTGCCATGTCGTGTTTCCTAAAAGCCTACATCATATCACTATAAAGGCCCAAAATCGGCACAGGGCAGTTATCTATCCGTTAGGTAACGATGATGGTGCCGCCTTTTACCTACCTGCAGCTAGCAGCGAGACAGAGGTGAATCATCACGTCAACTTCATCAACTTGGCCGCAAAAGGTGGTGGATTGCTGGTGCGCTCGCCAAGTGGAAGTTTCTTAAATCCCCATCATGTCTACTTGAAAGGGATCAAGATGAGTGGGCTGTGGATGGGAATTTATTCAGGAGTCAGTTCCCATGACTGGACTGTAGACGGATGCGAATTTTATGATTCCAAGATGTCATATATATGGTATATGATGGGATGGCACCAGGCGCTCATCAATTCAGTGATGTACAACAACAGCTACTATTCTGTGGCAATTCGTGGGTGCTATCCGCCAAATGAAAAATACGACTACTATCATCCGGAAAACAATATCAGGATTGGTAGCCGCACAAGCCATTTCCTCTCTTCTGACGATTGGACGCATTTGATTGCAAACAACACCTTTGGTTCAAACTATGATAATCGCCGTTTGTCGCATGCGCATATTGCACTCTATTACGACGCGGAAGAAGGTGTGGGGGTATCAGAAGATGTTTACTTTCCGCCACAGAATGTGATGATCGTCAACAACGCTTGTGTCGACAACGGTACAGGCAAGACAATGTTGAGTATTATGGCAAAAAGAGGTGTCAACACAGGCAGAGTTGACGGCATCAATGGCCTATTTATTCAAAATAACGCCATCGATCAAGATACTTTGATCCTAGCCAATATTGATATTTCATCCATAGATCTTTCAACAAATCATTTATCTGTTCCAATTGAAGAATTTGGGTTTGACGATAGTAGCCGCAATTATCAAATTTATCCTGGTTCCATATTGGAGAATGGTGGAACAAGGTCGTTAATGACATTGCCTCCTTGGGATTTCACAGGCAGTCGTCGAGACGAAGTGCCAGATATCGGAGCCTTTGAGGTATCCCCGAGAGATTCTTCGGATCCGGCATATGACCCAACACATGACACTATAACTGTTTGGGGCGGTAAAAAAGATAACCAAGGCACCGGCGGTTACTATCCGAGGGATGATGCAGATGCTATTAGGGGGCTGGTGTTTGATGCGCATAAGCCATTTATACTCAAATCAGTCAAAGTATATAATCAAAAAGGGCATGCGGCCAATAGGACATTTGCACTCTATGATCGTTCCGGTAAACAGCTCGCTCAAAAAACACTCTTTGTAAAAGAGGGAGAACAGCGGATTAGTCTTGATTTCTATGTGCCGAAGGGC
Organism: uncultured Desulfobacterales bacterium; assembly: GCA_964459155.1. Classification (GTDB taxonomy): domain Bacteria; phylum Desulfobacterota; class Dissulfuribacteria; order Dissulfuribacterales; family JALVPX01; genus JALVPX01. The sequence goes on along the minus strand of CAYWKF010000044.1, from coordinate 123,530 downwards.
AATGGTTTTCGCCTGTTAGCCGACACTCACAAGGGCTTGTATCGTAATAAGAATGTAAATTATCCAATACTAGTAGGGGATGTTGCAACGATTACAGGTTCAAATATCGATAGAGAACATTACTATTTCTTTTATGATTGGGAGGTTGTTACCTCAGCATCAAGCGGGTCTGAACCGCCTGATGGAGGAAACGACACAGATCAAACAACATCGCCTGTAACAGCTACACCTATTGTATTGATCGGTCCATCAACTGTTTACATATCTCATGAGATGAATGAAGCTGTTAGAGAAGACTATAAGACTGATTGTCGTTTGGAAGGGTGGGGCGAAAGGCTTTATGAGTACGCACAATATCCAAACACCATTTATAATTACGCGCATCCAGGGGCAAATACATCGACTTTCATGATGTCTCCACAAGAAGTAGGACGTGAATGTAATGAAATAAAAGATATGAAAAGAAGGAGCAGTTGCCTGCAAGAACTCAAAAACTTCGGACCAAATAGGGATCACTACTGGGGCGGAGCAAAGGAGAAGATGAAAGAACTTGGAGGCGGCATACTTCTGATACAATTTGGTGCAAACGAGAAGGTACGAGACGAAAGAAGATTTAAAAATAACATAAGAAAATATATAAGAGAGGCTAAACAGCTTAATTTTACTCCTATTTTGATTACAGAAATAGAGAAGAGGATTAGAGAGAACGGAGTGCTTAAGCGCACCAGGGGTGATTACCCGAAGTGGATGAAAGAAGTTGCTGAGGAAGAAGGCGTAAGGGTGTTGGATTTAAACGAGAAATCCTACCAGGAATACAGTAAGTACAGCGATAAAGAGTGGGATGAAATGTTTGCCAATTGTTACAATAGATGGACCAGAAATAAGCAAAAAACCCACTTTGAGCCAAAGGGAGCAAGAATAGTTGCAGGTTGGATCAAAGAGTTAGCTTGTGCGCAAGGGTATGAGAATAGCGAATTGTGTATACTCTTGTCGGGTGCTGACAAGGAGTTTGAATTGTCCTCTGATGAGTTTATACCCGATCACGGTTCTCCTTCTTTTTCTTGGAAGAATCCACCTGTAGGTGTGAAAAGCTATGCCATTATTATAGATGATCACGATGCAAAAGACGACAAAGGCAGAAACTGGGTTCACTGGGTTGTGTTTAATATAAATAAAGATGTCAAAAGTATTCTACCGAACTCTATCCCGGCTGATGCAATAGTAGAGCGAAACTCATTAGGCGTAAGAGGATATGCTGAGCCTAAATTTCCTCAAAGTCACACTTATGTCGCACATATCTATGCGCTTGACGTAGGTGACATTACGCAAACAAAATATGCAAATGGTGTCCCAATATATAAAAAAGACGAAATTTACGACCACATGGAGTTTGAAAAAGTATTTGCCAATTTTATTTTGGAACATGCCAAAATAGACTCCAGTAAAGTAACGAACCCAGATATGGGTTCTACTCCAAATGTGTCGGATGCAGCAGCGCGCGATCCTGTGTTTCGTAATATCGATGGCGTGTTTTTCAATTCTTATTATGGGGCCAGAGTAGTTCCTGCTACTCCTTTGGAAAAAGGTACCGTTTTTGCCTCGCCCAACGGCTCTGGAGAGCAATGCTCGCAGGACCATCCTTGTGCTATTACCCAAGCAATACGCCGCCTCAAACCTGGAGACGTTTTGTTTTTAAGAGGTGGGATATATCATATTCGAAGTGCTTTAACGCCACCTTCAAGTGTATCTGGCACTTCGGAAAAACCAATTATTATTGAGAGCTATCCTGGAGAGTTGGCTGTTTTAGACGGTGGAGTAAGGCATGTAGCTGATATTACACCAGAAAATAAGCATACTCAATTGAAATTACGTCATAACAACTATATTCATATTCGAAAGCTTGAAGTCCGTCACATGCCTGCAGAGGGGATAGCAGTGTTTTTTGGAAGCCATAATGTCGTGGAAGGGTGTAACGTCCATCACAATATAGGCACTGGCATAGCCGTAAATGGTGGGGAGTGGCACGAAGACCGGCCAAATTACACAATTCCTTATAAATATGGATACAATGAGATACGTAACAACATCTCGCATCACAATTCTGATGTTGAAACATCTGTTCAGGGAGATAATGCTGATGGGATTTGGATTGGATCTGGAAAATACAATAAAGTGATACACAATACGCTCTTTGCTAATTCAGACGATGGTATAGATACTTGGAGGTCCAACCATACATACGTTGCCTACAACTTCTCGTATGACAATGGCAGAGGTCCAAGAGGAAATGGTAACGGGATAAAGGCTGGAGGGAACCGTAATCCAAAGGCTGGAAACGGAATAGGCACTAAGGTCAGATATAATATTTCTTTTAAAAATCGTAGAAACGGATTCAACTACAATTCCGGCCGCAACGTCGAATTTATCGGAAACGTTGCATACAAAAATGGACGAAGAGGCTTCGTTGTGGGCGGTGATACAATGTTACGCAGTAACATTGCTTTGGAAAACGGGCTTAGTTCAGTCTATCCACTTGGATTAGGAGATCAGAGAGATAATTCGTGGCAGGCCATTGGAGAACCGACATTCATGTCGACTGATCCAAATAGTGAGAATTTTCTTGTAGTGGGATTGTCTAAACAGGTGTTTCTCATCGGTGATTCCACAGTCCACAATACGGATCTACCGGACGGCAACGGCGGCTTTTTAGAACTTGGATGGGGTGATGCATTGTTATCTATGGCTAAGTCACCAGAGCATATACACAACCTGGCTAGAAGTGGCGCCAGCACTCTCACATACGACAACAATAGTATTAGAAACAACTGGAGTAAAACCAAAGCGCTAATTGTTGAACAATCTGACTTGGCATTGAAAAATCATCATTTAATAGAACACTTCTTGCTCATCCAGTTTGGACACAATGAACAATCGCCTGATGTTTATTACGAAAAGCTCAAAAGTTATATCAAGTTTGCGCAGGACAACGACATGATACCAGTGCTCATCACACCGGTGAATCGGTTTTATCCTGGGGTTTACCATCATCAACCATATGTAGCCAAAATGCGCGCCTTGGCACGCGAGGAAAATGTAACTTTACTAGATTTGAATGAACGCAGTTTTAGAGAATTTAGTAAAGAGGCGTCGGATGAAGAAGTGATGAGAAAATTCGGTTACGATGATCATACCCACTTCAATCCACAAGGAGCAAAGATTGTTGCTGGATGGGTTGTGGATCTCATATGTGAACAGCAAGGCTATGAAATGAAAACACTGTGTTCCATGTTTGAGAGGGATTCATAACTTTGTTCCTAAACCGCAAGGGAGCAAGGTTTTGATGAGTTTTAATGATCTTAAGCCATCCTGCTATGTCAAAGCAGCAGGATGGCTTAAGTTTTAAGGTAATTTTATCTGAACTTGATAGGTGTCTTTGACACCACCTTCTTCACCCCAGTCGCTTTCGAAAATCACTTTTGTTCCGTCTGGGCTTACACCGCCGTGTGAATCATGTCCGGATGTGTGGGTTTGAGCAAAGCGATTGACTAAGCCGCTGCCATCTAGTTTGAGAGCAAATACCTCTCTAAAACCTTCTTCTGTAGTGCTTAGATAACAATAGCCTGGGCGTTTGTAATTTCTGCACGAAACATGCCCGCCGTTATATTTGTCTGGGAGCAATCTAATGCGTTCGCCATCGGAAAGGCGATAAAGCCAAATTCCGCGGTCGGCTCCTCCAAACTCAAATTGTACATATACCTCTCTGCCCTTTTCATCCACTCCCATGTCGCCGTGTTGACCTTGATGGGCTAATTTTCTCAAAAAGTTGAGGTTGATATCATATTCATAGATAGAATAATGCCTATCAACATTTTGATTGTCTGGATCGTCTTTCCAATTGATCAAAATGTAATTACCCAGAGGAGAAACAGATATCCAGTCTAAAACCTGTCTACCGTTATCATCAGTCCATCTGATATTTGTGAAATCCTTTGCAGTGGTTATCTGACTTTTTTCTATGTCATAGACTATTGCAGTGAGGTAGTTCTTCCCCTGTTTCCTGGCGGCAAAAACTACAAATTTATCGTGAAAATCAATGTTTCCTTCATATTTACCTAATAGTAGTTCTTCGTAGACCGCTTTTGAGAAGGAAAACAACTTTTCATACTGTATGGCAACTTGACCTATTGTGGCCTTGACAAAGCTGAAGTCGTTTCCGCTGGGATCTATACCAAAGAATACGTGAGGATCTTTTGCAGACCACTTCATTTCTGTCATCATTCCATCAATGAGTGTTTGAGCGGTAATGTTCGTCTCCAAAAGAGTATGTGCATCATAAAGCCTGTAACCCAGTCTTATCAAAGACATATCGCTATTCCATGCCTGGGTTTTAGGATATGGATGGGCATTTGCGCTCTGGTTGGCCCTGTCGGTGATTCTGATTACTTCAGTATTGAAAACTGTATCAGCCTCTGGCTCCAAATATTCTGGGGGCTTCATATTCCAGTCTGTCGGGATGGCATTGAAAAGGCTACGTTTGGGATAACCATATATGGCACAGTAGTCTATCTCGGATATCTCACCATAGTTTGCGTGGCTGTTGCAACGGTACTGGTAGTCATAAATGGGTCTCAATTTTTGGATGCCATCCTCTACCGGGTGGTCACTGCCAGCACCAAGCGCACTATCATAAGCTTCTTCTTTGTTGGAAAAAGTATACTCCATGAGGGCATCGAGAGTTTTGAGCACACCGGTCATTTGTTCATAAGGTTTGTCACCTGCTGGGTAGTAATGATCGACACCGTCACCCACATAAACCTGGTAATCCTTTTGATCGGCAGGAATTGATGTTAACAGCATATATTCAGTTAATGGGATACGCGGGTCTGTCTCCCCTCCATCTTTTCCAAATTGCAAAAAAACTACATTTGTATTGGATGGAAGGCTTCTCATACTCTCTGGAGTCATATCAAAGGCGAACCAGGGATCAAGAGCCATTAAAAAACGCCCACTGTTTCCGTAGCCTTTGTTAGAGAAATATTCCAATATTCTGAATGTGTCACCTCCACCTGAAGAGTGGCCTATGACTCCTATTCTGGTAGTATCCACATAGGGTAAAACATCATTTGTCTCATCCAGCATCTGCTCAAAATATTTAAGGAAATGCGCGGCTGAATATTCCTGGTCATCCTTGGCGTAGATAACAGAATATCCATGGCTTGCTATAAAGGTTAACAATGAGGCGTAATCTCCTGGATTCTTGCTACCCCAGCCCGGAGCAAAAAATATAAGAGGGGTTTTGTTTTCAGTGGAAATGTCTGACGGATAATAGATTACCGAATTTCCATATTTTTTTTCAATATAAAAGGAAACATCGTGTGGCCCAGGTTCACCAAATTGGTGAGGCTGGACGTCAAAATCAAATTTCCATTTTACTGCATCGTGATCAAAGGGAAATCGTCTGTCGTGTATGAAAGCTAAGGTGTCTTGTCCAGTAGTGGTACTTCCAGGGGAAATATCACCCAAGAAGGCGTAGCCATCTGTCACAGTGGTATGCGGTGAATCCGACTTGAAGGTGAAAGAGAGATTTTTTACGCCCTTGTCGTTATTTTTTATTGTTAACGCAAACGTGTATTCAAATAACGTCCTGCCAACCCGTTTGGAATCAACAAGTTCAAAGGTGTAGTCAAATGGATACTCATTATCTGCCCATGTTATTGAAGGGCCATAACATAAAAGCAGCCCTATCATGAGACTTGTCAAAAAAGAATATAGACTGTTCATTCAGGTTATCGTCCTTTTCCAATGTTAAGACATGGCTATAGTGATGGAGTCAAATAGGTGAAATGAGAGCTTAGCGGGTCATTAACCCTTTTTAGCTTTTGTTTTTGCCCAAAGTAGCCCAGCAGCGCCAGGAACAAAAAACAGTAAAGGGCTTGGCAATGGAACAGGTGAGGGGACAGTATTGCCAGTCTCGATGGTCTGCCAATTATTGTTGCTATCATATAGTGCAAATGGCTGAGAACCAGGCTCTGGATCAGAGCCCAACCAAACAAACTGGACGACGAAGGGAGCATCCAGAGGCGGATTGTCTGTTACTGCAATAGCATCATAGGCTCCATCGTCTGGAATAGTGGGGTCCGGATTCCAAGAAATCACGTCCCAGCCACCAGGAGCTGATACAGGTGACAAGGAATCATACAGGCCGAGTTCGAATGTTATGTTAAAACCGATACCATTAGAAAAATTATGATCACTGACTTGATAGCTGTACTGCCAAAGATCTTGGTTTGGATCAACGTCGGGCAAATCGGACGCTGTATATTGGATCGTCACAGCATGTGTAAAGGTAGTTGTTCCTAAAATTGTTAAAAATGCAGCAATCAAAGTCATAAAAATTTTGTTCATCTTGCGTTATCTCCTTTCGTGGAAAGCTTATTTGGGTTAGTGACCAGACGGAATAGGCCTGTGCAATGGCAGTACAAAAAAATCTGTCAAATCAATCTCTTTGCCACACATGAAAAATCCCCTCTGTAGTTGAACCAACACAGCAAAAAAAGTAACATGATTGTGTTGGTGCTTGCAAGGGAATATTGCGCCTTACATCACAATCTTTGTCATTTTTTTGAATCATGAAAAGACAACCCGGCTCCAGAACAAGGCTGATTTGTTTTGGCAACAGTATTACAGAAGGTTACCAGGTGCCTGCTGAAGCCTCGTGGCCTTCACTTTTAGAAAAGATGACAGGGGTGCACACCTTTAACTACGGCGTTTCGGGCGATACCACCTTTGACGGACTGAGACGTTTAGACAATGTTTTGCAAACAACCGCAGATATTGTGCTTCTGGAATTTGGAATAAACGATTTTTTCATGGGGATACCTGTTTCATCTGCCCTAAGCAATTTGGAAGTGATGGTCCGGGCCTTCTTAGACAAAGGCGCAAAAGTAGTTATGGTAGGCTTTTCTTTTCAAGGCTTGGGCACGCAAAAGTGGGAAGAGGCATACGAACGGCTCTCCAACAGGCTGAACGTGCTATTTTATGAAAACATTTTTAGGGGGCTGGAGAGGTGCAATGACTGTTTTCTCCCAGACGGCCTTCATCCCAATGAGAAGGGTTACATAACAATTGCTGAAAATATCAACAACTTTTTGCACAAGTATCGTTTGATATAGAAAGTGGGTTGACAGGTTGGGGAATCTTTTTCAAAAAGATATCTTGCAAAGGATATTCAAGGAACTTCAGGCACAGCGTTTAAGAGAAATTGCACTGCTCACAGGTAGCGGAGACGCTGCTGTTCAGAAGAGCCAGGCAGATTTTCCCAATTTGGCAGATTTGAGCAAGGTAAACGATCTTTTTGGAAAGAACGGTTTATCAGGTCGTGTAACATTTGCAGCAGAAGACCTTTTTATTCGAAAGAGGGTCGAGCCATTGCAGGCAATTTTTTCTCAATGGATGGAAAGGGCGGCTGCCCAAGTGGATGGAGAGAGTATCCCTTTCAAAGAAGTCATTACTTGGTGTCAAGGATGTCATAGCTGGGAAAAAAGGCGGGTTCTTGCAAAAGAGACCTTGGCATTATGTCGCTTTCTCGCTCCATTCAGCCATGCGACCTGGCAGGCCCTCATTGCTACAATAAAGGATGAATTGGGATATGAGGACTATCTTGAATTTTGTCAAATCAGGCGGAAAAAATCATTGGAACATGAGTTCAGGCTTTGCCGCTCCCTCCTGGACAAGGGGCGAAACAAGTACATGAATTTGATTGATGGGTGGATAAAAGAAGTGCAGCCAGGCCATGGTCTCTGTCATGCAATTAGATTTGATGCAATCTATCTTCTCGGGATGAAATATTTGGACTCATATGCCGAAGCTCTTATCTCCAAGAATATCGCCACAGACTTTTTTTGTATGTTAGGCATTGAAGAAGGTCCGCATCTGCAGATTCATGATGAAGGCAAATCAGGAAGACAATCTTTCTGTATTCCCGTCTCCGTTCCTGAAGAAATACACATAATCGTCGGGCCTGTGTCGAGCTGGCTTGACTGGGAGGCTCTTTTTCATGAAATGGGGCATGCCTTTTATTTCTTGAACATTTCACCTGAATTACCTATGGAAGCTAGAGAATTTTTTATGTCTGGGGCAGTCTCGGAGGCCTTTGCTTTTTTATTTCAGCGTCTTTGCATGAAACGGGATTTTCTACAATCTGTTGTTAACTGTGATCCATCCATGTCAGAGATTTTGGAGAAGATGGATGAACTGAAATTCATGGTATTAACTAGGCGATATGGCGCGAAGTTTTTGATTGAATATGAGAATTTTTCCCGCGGTTTTATTTCCAGGGGCCAAGAACTATATGCCGAAGTTATGGAGCGGGAAACGGGATTTAAATATGACCCTGAAACGTACCTTTTTGATCTTATGCCGGATTTTTACTCTCTTGATTATTTTAAAGCCTTTTTGGCCTCAGAGATGATGCTCAAAAGACTGGAAACTTCGTATGGTACACGCTGGTTCCATGATGCAGAGGCCCAGGAAACCCTTAAAGGGTGGGCTGCACGTGGATGTCTCTATGAGCTGGATGAATTCATGGATAAAGTGGTGGAATCCTCTAATGGTTATCATTAGATTCTAGGAAGTCATGGCTAAGACCCGTCCTTTTGACTTATTCAGTCGAGAATATGATCAATGGTTTGAAGAACACCGAGACATGTATCACTTGGAACTTACCGTCCTGAGTTCCTTGGTGTGTCCCTTTTCCAGGGGCAGATGCTTAGAAATTGGCGTCGGCTCCGGCATGTTTGCAAAGCCTTTGAAAATTGGGCTTGGAATCGAGCCAAGCCTTGCCATGGCTCAAAAGGCCAGGGAGAAGTCTATTCAGGTGGCCTTGGGCGTTGCAGAAGCCTTGCCAGTAATCTCTGAGTGCATTGATTGTTGCCTCATTGTTACAACCATCTGTTTTGTGGACGATCCCGTTTTGTCTTTTAAAGAGGCTTTCAGAGTCTTAAGGCCAGGGGGGCGCATTGTGGTGGGCTTGGTGGACAGGGAGAGCCCTTTGGGTCAAGAGTATCAAGCCAGAAAAGAAGAAAGTAGATTTTATGGAGAAGCGACTTTTTTCAGCTGTCAGGAAATCATAGATCTTCTGGAGATAGCAGGTTTTTCTGTTGACAAGATTCTTCAAACATTGATCTATGAACAGGGCAGACTTACCCAAAGGATAAGCCAGGGGTGCGGAAAAGGAAGTTTTGTTGCCATCCGTGCCCTCAAGACATCAGACTAAACAGGATGCCGATCGTATGAAAAGTGGCAAAGGAAAACCTTCTGAAGAGCTGGTGATGGTGGTGGATGAAAACAATCAACCAGTGGGCGCTGTTTCTAGGCATGTTATGCGAAAAGCACAACTGATCCATCGAGCCACTTACATCTTGGTCTTCAACGCTAAAGGGCATCTCTTAATCCACAAAAGGACCGGTTCCAAAGACATTTATCCCTCGCACTATGACATCGCTGCTGGAGGAGTCGTGCTCGCTGGTGAGAAATGGCTTGAGGCAGCCCGGCGGGAGCTGGCCGAAGAACTCGGCATTGAGGGCGTGCCTTTAATTTTTCAGTTTGAGTTTTATCATGAGGATTCAAACAACAAGGTCTGGGGCCGAGTCTATAGTTGCCAATATGATGGTCCGGTCACTTTTCAAGCTGAAGAGATCGAGGAAGGGGAGTTCGTACCTGTTGACAGGGTGTTCCAATTGGCAGAAAATAACCCCTTCTGCCCTGATGGGATTCATGTGCTCAAAAAATATTTGAACGAAAAGGCCTAACGCCGGATCAAGCTGTTTATCAAAGGCTCTGATGATATGATCACGTAAACATCAGCCGTTTCTTGATCTTTCTTAGCAGATGTTACGCGAAAGATTTCTTTGTTACTGTTAAGCTTCACCGTAGCCAACACATCCAGTTTGCCTGTGTCCTTGGCCTTGTTGTAGGCGTCTTCAGAAATTTTACCCTTTTTCCCATAAGCCCAGTAGATGATCTTTTCATGTGCCAGGGCCGTTGGTTCGCCAAATAGCAGCATCATCTCATTCACGAGTTCCTTGAGTTGTTTTGATGATGCGTCTTTGACTCTCTTGCTGATAGCAACGATAGTATGAGTTTTCTTGTCAGTAACGACTATAAGGTTGCCATCCAAAAACTTATCCGTGCCTGGGTAGGATTTAGCGGCCTGATTTCTTCTAAGGTGGGCCATTTGTTGGGGGCTGATTTGGCATCCGAGTGTGTATCCCTTGTATTCCAGTTGGAGGGCCTTAACGGCTTTAATCAACTCTTTTGCCTTTTGATTCCCAGTTTCTGTCTTGGCGGTAGCAAAAGATCCAAGAGAAACTAATAACATGACAGAAAAAAATATGAGTGCTGGTCGAAGGAAATTTTTGTTTTTCATGGCTCCAAAATAAAAGCAGCCGCCCAAGGCTGCAAGGCCATAGGCGGCTGTGCTTGTCCGTTAGGTAGTTTATTGTGCGTAACGTTCCTTGCGTTCTTCCTCAATTAGCTTCTGCATCTCTGCTCCGAAGCCCTCGATACGCCATTTGTGCTCGGGCTTGTTGAGGAGGTCATTGATAAGCTTCTGGTATTTGGCTGTCTTGCCATGCTCAGCAGCCAGCTTCATGATCTCCGGTAGATATTTGAAGTAGAACTTATGGGCTATGTCATACATGCCGTGCCAATGGGTATAATCCGGCCCCATCATAGATGCACCATGGCGGGCACGCCTTCCTTCATGGTGCCAGATCTCCCACCACAACCAGCCAGCCTCTGACAAGAAGAGGGATTTTGGAACCATCTTATCCTTGACTATTTCTCCCCAAAGCTTTTTGGCTGGCTTGGCGAATTTTTCATTGTAGGTGATTACAAGTGAATCAAACTGCTGGTAAAAGTTTTCTACCTGCTGGACACTGTGGCAGGATTTGCACACTTCCTGCATCTTTTTGCGTCTGTCCTTCCAACTCATCACAGACTTGACTACCTTTTCTGCTTTCACCTTTTTGAGTTTACCGCCTTTCAGCACATAGGTCTTGTAGGCTGCCTTTTGGCCAGGACGCGGTGGTATGTCGCCTGGAATATCGGCAACAGTACCGTCTATGAATGTTACCCTGTTAAGATGCACGGAAACAGGAGCACGAAGGTTCCAACTGATCCTATCCCCAACGTTGTGGGTGTTCTGTTCCACAGAGCCATTGACTTTTATGTAGCCACCCATGTGGCAAGTGGAACATGTTGGCGCTGAGTAATAATCTTTGCCGAGGATCCATGGTCCCTGTTTCATGATATCCATACCATTGGATCCAGGACCTCTGGAGACAGAACGGTAAGCAATGCCGTGTTTGGACTCGTTGTAGATTTCAATCTGAGGATGGTCTGGCCCGAGGTGACATTTGCCACAGTTGTCAGGCTGCCTTGCTGTGCTGGAGAGCATCACGTGTTTTGAGTGGCAAGCAATGCAAACACCCTTGGTGCCGTCTGGGTTGATACGTCCAATACCAGTATTGGGCCAAGTTTTGGGATCCAATTTTACTGCCTTGGCCTCATTTTTCAAAACATTGCCCTTCTCATCCTTCATGACTTTCACGATTGAGCCGTGGCACTGCCAGCAACCATTTACAGCATCTGCTTTGGTATCTGGAAAGGAACAAACGACTTCACCCAGAAGGTTGTCCAACGATGCCAGAATCTGTCCAGCTGTGGCATGGTGAGAGTTGGTCATCTCTTTGACCTCTCTCTCATGGCAGTAAGCACAGTCTGTAGGGGTTAAAATTGTTTTTATGAAGGCGCCTTCATGTTCGTAACCAAGCTCGTCTCCCTTGGCAGCTGCATGGCAGTTGTAACAAGCCACCTGTCCCTCTTTGGCGGCAGCGTGAGCTGAATTTTCCCACTGAAAGACCAGGGATTTATTTTCTTTCAGGTGGCAAGTAATACATTTTTTGTTTAACTCGATTACCTTTGGGTTTTTAACATCTTTGGATTGTTGGGTAGTGGCCAGGGCGTTTCCACCCAAGAAAGCCGAAATAACCAATCCAACTAAAACAAGTTTTTTCAGGTGCATATCTAACTCCTCCTAAAAAATTTTTTTGTGATATGACTCAGGCCTAAGCCTCCCCATAAAAGCGGGCTGGGCGTTCCTTTTGGCTAGATCATGACTACCCCCTCCTTTCTCAAAATTTTGCTTACAATTTGCGTTATCTCATTTATGACCTGTTGTCGGTTCACTAGAGGTCAAAACCCCTTTGTCCTCCCACATGGGCATGATTTTGCCTAGAAGCCACAATATTACTAGAGGGGCCGTCATTATTAAAATAGCTGGAAGAATCCCCTCTTTTTCAAAGAATTCTGGATGGAAAGTAGTGAAACCCCGGCTGCTCCTAGACATCAATTGCCCACCGATTACCACGTTCCAGCGCATAAGAAGCACCTGAATCAGTAAGAGCCCGGAAGCAATAGTCGCAAAAAATACAAAGGCCTTGTCTCGGACTTTGAAGAGGATGAGAATACCCAACAGAAAGAGTGGAATAAGGGAACATATTCCCACCTGCAACTTCCAGAAAGAAACTTTAAGCGGGCCCCACAAAAGGCCATGAATCATGTCCCAATGATGTGTCTTCAAGTACGAATGTTGAAAAATTTCGAGCATTTCAAAGGTGAAACAAATAATGAAGGCACCCCACAAAAATTTTGAAAGGGTGATGACACACTTGGAATCCACGGGTCTGCCTTTAAATTTTTGTATCAATACATACGAGAAGATTACACCTGCTATTCCTGATACACTTGCAGAAAGCAGAAATATAACCGGCATCAAAGGGGAAGACCACAACGGCCTGGCTTTGACAGCACCAAATATAAAGCCCACATAACCGTGAAGTATACAAGCCATGGGTATGCCGATAGCGGCCAAAAATGCAATGATTTTCTTGTCTAATGCCAATGACCTGGGGGAGAGGTCGTCACTGCCAAAGGTCAATACGTTGTACAACGTCTTCATTTTGCCAGTGGCCTGTGCTTTCAGGGCGACCATTGTAGGCCGGTAAATGAAGAGTACCTCAAAGATCAACAGCACTGCATAAAGTGAATAGATATAACCGAAACCTGCCATGGCCGACGATGGATTTGGTGTGACGAGCATCTCCCAGTTGCGCTCTGGATGCCCTAAATGGTTCAATAGAGGCCACGTTGCGCAGGCCAGGAAGGCGAGTGCAAATAGAAGTGAATAGCGGGCAACTGGTTTAAGATCCTGGACTTTGAATACGTGATACAAGGAAGATACGATGAAAGCCCCAGCGATGATACCTGTGATATAAGGATAGAGCACAATCATTAGGCTCCAGTGAACGTGAAGATCGTTGGGGAAGACATAATTCATAATATTGGCTGCCATGCCTGTATGGACTGCTTCTGTCATCAGACCACCTCCCTTCTCAGGCCCTTGTAGTAGAGGGCTGGATGGTTACCCATGTCTGGCTTCAACACTGTGATAACTTCAGGGCTTGCCAGTATCTTGCTAACTTCTGACTCTGGATCGTTTAAATCCCCAAACTTCCTCGCTTTGGCTGGGCATACATGGACACAAACAGGCAAAAGCCCTTTCCGCACTCTGTGATAACACCATGTGCACTTGTCTGCGGTTTTAGTCTTTGGATTGAGGAAACGAGCCGAATATGGGCAGGCTTGTATACAGTAGGCGCAGCCCACACAGTAGTCTTTATCGATCAGGACAAATCCATCAGGCGTCTTGAAAGTTGCTCCCACAGGGCAGACCTGAACACAGGAGGGCCTTTCGCACATGTTACATAGCTTGGGAACAAAGAAAGTGTCCCTTATCTTACCAGGAATGTCTGTGCGCGGCTTTTGATAGCCGTCAAGGCCACCGTTTGGACAATCCACATAGACATTGTCGTCAAAATCCTTGATGTAGCGTTCGACCCATGTCCTGTAATGGCCATCTGGAACATCGTACTCCCGTTTGTCAGCTACACAGCATGAGCCACATCCTATGCAGCGCGTTATATCAACAATAAAGGCAAAGCGCTGTTTTTCCATGTCATACTTTTTCCCCCGAATTCCTGGGATTTGTTCGGGTACTTGAATTGCGCCTTCACCTCCCATTGGGAGCACCAGAAACAAGGACCCTGCTATGGAGCCCCTTAGCACTTTCTTTACAAACTCTCTCCGGTCTTTATTGATGGCAGCCTTAACGTCTTTCATTGCCTGCCTCCTCGACTTTAAGTAACCCAAGAACCTTTTTGGCCCTGTTGATGTATCTCAGAGGAGCATGCACATGGTGGCACTGATTGCAAATGTGGTCTTCGCGCACGTGCTGGCTCTTCAAGTGATCGGGCATTTTTATGGTCTTTATGACATCCTTGGGTCTTGCTTTGATTTCCTTGTTGTGGCAACGAATGCAGAGGGTTTTGATCTCCTCTCCCTTTTTGACTGGCAGCTTGGCCACATATTTGCCGTCTTTTACATGGTCTGCATAAGGGCCATGACAAAATTCGCACGATATGGTTTTGTGTTTTCCATATTCGTGGATTTCCCACTCAAATGCATGACACTTTTTGCAGGAGTAGTTTGTCATGTGTTTGAGCGGCCTATTGGCCTCTTTATCAATGGCTGCTGCCCTGTAGTGACCATACTTGCCGAAAGTCTTGGGTGTGAAAACCTTTTTGGCGCCATAGCCGACGATGGCTAAAATTGCCAACAATAAAACTATTCGTTTTACGTGTGTGTTGTAAGATTGCACTTATGGCCCTCCTCGCTACCAGTGCCTGTTTCAAGATAGGCTCCTGTTAAAAAATCCACAAATGCCTGGTTAGGTCATATCGGACTATCTCTTATAATACTAATTTTAAAAAAACTATACAAATATTAAAGTAAAAATTAGGTTAAATATGTTACAAAAATATTACAGCCCTTAAATGTCTTTAGTGTCCTGGAAAAAATGAATCTCCATTCAATTTTGTGTTGACAATCACAAAGTGCTGGAATATAGATAAACCAGTTTGTGATATATGGTGCAATCTAATTGATTGTGGGCTTTTTGGTAGGGAGTTTAAAAAACGGATGTTGTTTTAGCCTTGAAAATCAGAATGACAACAATTAGAATTATAATTACTTGATTAGTGTTGTTTCTGATGTTTGGCTGAACAGCGCTTCTGCAGTGCCTTTGGGAGGGAGCAGAAGGTGAACGGATTTGAGACCATCTTTCTATATGTGGGCATGTCCTTTTTGGCTGTTTCGGCCATGCTCATTATATCCGCGTTGTTGGGGCCGTTTCGGCCAGATCCCCGGAAGCTAGAGACATATGAGTGCGGTGTACCTCTGTTGGATCCGGCACACAAGCGCTTCAGTCTACGGTACTATGTTGTGGCCGTCCTCTTCTTGGTCTTCGATATAGAGACCATTCTGCTTTATCCCGTGGCCGTGCAGTACCGCATGTTCGCCCAGCAAGGGTGGGCCATTTTCTTCGAGGTTTTTGTTTTCGTGGCAATTCTTATGGTTGGTCTCTTCTATGCAATTATAAAGAGGGGCATAGAGCGTGAGTAAAGGAGGCGGCGATATGGCTATAGAGGCCTATACAGGAGACGGCTGGCTTCTTACCAAGCTGGAACAACTCATAAATTGGGGAAGGAAGCGTTCACCCTGGCCGCTTCCATATGGCACCGCATGCTGCGGCATCGAGATGATGGCTGCCTTGGCTTCTGGATATGACATGGCGAGGTTTGGTGCAGAGAGACCGAGTTTTTCCCCTAGGCAAGCTGATGTTTTGATTGAGGCTGGCACCATAACTAAGAAAATGGTGCCCATCTTGAAACGCATTTATGACCAGATGGCAGAGCCAAAATGGGTGATAGCCATGGGGGCTTGTGCATGCAGCGGAGGAGTATTCCGCACCTATTCAACCTTGCAAGGTATTGATCAAGTGATACCAGTTGATGTCTATGTGCCGGGGTGCCCGCCTAGGCCAGAAGGCCTTTTGTATGCCCTTTTAAAGTTGATAGAAAAGATTGAAAGGGATCATCCTCTGCATAAAAAAGCGGTTCAGCTCAAGGGAGAATTGCAATATGGCGCTTAAAGACAGCGTATCACAAGTGTTGGGCAGAGACGCTTTGGCCTTTGATGAAACTGCCGGATGCCTTTTTGTAGAGGTGCCAAAAAAGAGGCTCTTAACCTGCTTGACGTTATTGAGGGATGAGTTGGGCTTTGATTTTTTGAGTGACCTTTTTGGGGTGGACAACAGCGCATTTTACGAAAAAAAAATGAAGAAAAAGAAGAAAAAAGAGGACGATACTGAAGAAGACAGCAGATCCGGGCAGGAAGAATCCTTACCTCCCAGGTTCGAAGTCATCTATCTTTTGCTGAACCTGGAAACGAATCAGCGGTTGCAAGTGAGGGTTAGAGTTCCAGAGAACGATCTCACGGTAGAAACTGTAACCAGCCTTTGGAAAGGGGCAAACTGGCCTGAGCGGGAGTGTTTTGACATGTTCGGTATACGATTTAAGGGCCATCCCTATTTGAAACGGCTTTTGATGTGGGATGAATTTCCCGCCCATCCCTTGCGAAAGGATTATCCGCTGGAAGGAAAGGGTGAAGAGAGATCCTTGGTATATGAGCCCGAAGGTGAAGGGCATTGGACATAATTCAATGTTGACAACAACGAATTGTTGATTGCATTCCCCGAGAGAGGAGGAGGCCTAATGGGACCAGTAAAACAGAGAATAGCCAATGAAGATTATGTGACGATCAATGTTGGTCCCTCTCATCCGGCCATGCATGGTACCTTGAGGGCCATTGCGTATGTTAGCGGTGAAACAGTCCTGGGAGCCGATCTCGAGATAGGCTATCTGCACCGGGGGGTCGAAAAGCTGGGGGAAAATCTGAGTTATCATCAATTCATACCCATAACGGATCGCTTAAACTACTGTTCTGCTATTGCCAACAATGTGGCCTATGAAATGGCGGTGGAAAAGCTCATGGGCATTGAGGTGCCAGAAAGGGCTCAGTTAATAAGAATCATAATGACTGAGCTTTCAAGGATAGCAGACCATATAGTTTTAATTGGCATACTTGGCGTGGACCTTGGTGCCTTTACCCCATTTTTTTATCTTTTTATTCAACGCGAAGAGATATACGAAATTTTTGAATGGTACAACGGTGCGCGCCTCACCAATACTTTTGGGCGCATTGGCGGAGTAGAGGCCCCCCTGCCTGATGACTTTGAAGAGCGTTGGAGCGAATTGAAAAAAGGGCTTGACAAAGCCATTGATGAGACAGACAAGCTCCTTACCCATAACCGCATATGGATGGACCGTACAATTGGAGTAACTCCCATTTCAGTCCAAGATGCTCTCAGCTGGGGTTTTACAGGTCCATGCCTCAGGGCATGTGGCCTGAAGCGTGATCTGCGTAAAGACGAGCCATATTCATTGTATCCACAATTTGATTTTGAAATTCCCACGGGAAAACATGGCGATGTCTTCGATCGGTACATGATACGGATGATCGAGATGCGGGAATCAATGAAGATCATTGACCAGGCCTTTGCAATGTATAAGGAGTTGGGATCCGATGCGCCTTTGATGGCCAAGGTGCCAAAAATAATAAAACCACCAGAAGGAGAGGTGTACCATGCTATTGAGTCGCCCAATGGTGAATTGGGTTTCTACATAAAGAGCGATGGCACTGATAAGCCATACCGTATCAAGATACGTCCTCCCTGCTACATGATATTTCAGGCCTTTGACGAATTGATACAAGGCGAAATGATATCCGATCTCATTGCCTGTTTGAGCAGCCTGAATATCATTGCCGGCGAGCTCGACCGCTAAAGGAGGCAGGCCTGTATGAATGAATGGACAATAGCAATCATCAAAGTAGTGTTTATATGGTCTTGGACCTTATTGATAGCAACTGTGATGACATGGGTTGAACGCCGGGGTTCTGCTTTAATTCAAGACAGGTTGGGCCCAAACATAGCCGGCCCTTTTGGTCTTTTTCAGCCCCTTGCAGACGGAATCAAGCTCTTTACAAAAGAAGAGTTTGCACCAAAACATGCCCATAAGATATTGTTTACTTTG
Source organism: uncultured Desulfobacterales bacterium (assembly GCA_964459155.1). GTDB lineage: Bacteria > Desulfobacterota > Dissulfuribacteria > Dissulfuribacterales > JALVPX01 > JALVPX01. Next base: position 105,417 of record CAYWKF010000044.1, on the reverse strand, counting down.
GGACCGGTTCTTTTTGCACTACAGGCTTTTTCCGCTTACGCAGTCATCCCCTTTGGAGACAAAATAGTCATCAATGCTAAAGAGATTGTGCTACAGGTGGCAGATGTAAATATTGGTTTTCTGTTCGTCTTAGCTGTGGGTTCATTGGCGGTTTACGGCTTTGTAGTGGGCGGATGGGGCTCAAACAATAAATATTCACTTTTAGGCGGTTTGCGTGCTACGGCTCAGCTCTTGTCTTATGAAGTGCCTTTGGGTTTAGCAATGTTGGCCGTATGTATGACCTATAGTTCATTCAGCCTTAGAGAAATTTCCCTTGACCAGACTGGAACTTTCTTGGGATTTTTACCGAATTGGGGAATTTTCAAGCAACCTCTTGGTTTTTTGGTATTCATAGTGGCGGCTTATGCTGAGGCAAATCGGGTTCCTTTCGACTTGCCAGAGGCAGAGAGCGAGCTGGTGGCAGGATATCACACTGAATATGGAGGCATGAGGCTTGGCCTTTATCTCTTTGGAGAATATGTAAACCTCTACACGCTGTCCGCCCTCATGGTTACTATCTACTTTGGGGCCTGGCATATTCCTTACATTGACATGAGTGCATATTTAAGTCCATTTGCCTACGGAATTGCCTCGTTTTTTGTCTTCTTCATCAAATGTGCCTTTTTCCTGTGGCTTTTTGTTTGGGTCCGCTGGACCATCCCGAGGTTTAGGTTTGATCAGCTCATGGGTCTAGGCTGGAAATCGTTGATTCCGCTTGGCCTGCTCAATCTGTTTGTTACAGCATTCTTCATACAAATTTCTCTGTAGGAGCCTGGAATAATGGCCAAACCAGTAGTACAACGAAAATATACACTCAGCGAAAGGATCTATTTAGTAGAAATCATCAAAGGCTTGGGCCTCACCTGGAAGCACTTTGTCTTCAACTTTAGGGCCTCCTTGAAACGCGGCCCCCATACCGTACCTACTTGCTGGCAATATCCATGGGACAGGCGGGAAATTGCCCCGATTTTTCGTGGCGAACATATGTTATCCTTGGATGACAAAGGCAGGGAAAAGTGTATTGCATGTGGCATGTGCGCCCGTATTTGCCCGGCCCAGTGCATCACAGTCAAAAAAGGAAAGGTCCAAGAGGGAGAAGAGGATAGATATGCTGGAAAATTTTATCCTGTTTCATTTGAGGTGGATCTTCTGAGATGTATTTTTTGTGGTTTTTGCGAAGAGACCTGTCCTAAAAATGCAATTATGCTTGGACAAGGATATGAACTGGCTCAGTATCAAGGCAAGGACTGCATTCTTACCAGAGATAAGCTCTTAGAAAATTACAGATCGGCCCTTGAATCAGGCAACCTGAAACCACCTAGGAAAAAGGTTCCTGTTGTAGGCGCAAAAGAGAAAAAGCCTGCAAAGTCCAAGGCCCAGGAAAAAACCGAGGCGCAGGAGGCTTAATCACATGGATTGGTATTTTTGGATTTTTGCCATAATGGCCCTTGGAGGAGCCCTGTTTACCATTTCCTACAAAGATATCCTGCCATGCGCCATGGGCCTGCTCACAGTTTTTATCGCCATGGCCGCATTATATCTCCATCTCAACGCTCCTTTGGTGGCTGTGTTTCAGGTAACTATTTATGCCGGGGCCATCCTCGTGCTGGTGCTATTTGTCGTCATGCTGCTTATGAGTCCAGGCGAGAAAATTAAAAAAGCACAAGTCAACTGTGCCAATAGGTTCATGGGCGCTGTACTAACAGTGGGACTTGTTCTTTTGCTTGGCCTTGGAACCAAAGGACTTTCCGAAGTTTTAGGAAGCAGGGAGCTTAGTGAAAATTTTGGGTCACCAGGCCAATTAGGTGACGTGTTGGTCAAAAAGTTCATCCTGCATTTTGAGGTGGTATCGGTCCTGCTGCTAGCTGCCTTAGTGGGAGCCATCTATTTGGCGAAAAAGAGGATTTAGTTATGGACATAACCACGGTCACATTGAACCATTACATTGCATTGTCAGTCTTGCTCTTCTGTCTGGGAACCCTTGGTGTGTTGGTAAGGAGGAATGCACTGCTGATCTTCATGTCAATTGAACTGATGATGAATGCTGTAAACTTGATGCTGGTGGCCTTTTCCCATTACAAGGCCGATCTTGCCGGCCAGGTGATGGTTCTGTTCATATATGCCGTCGCCGCAGGCGAAGTGGCAATTGGTTTGGCGATTTTGATTGCCCTGTTCAGGCACATTAAAAATGTTGATATAAACAATTTCAACATCATGAAGGGTTGATGGCTATAGGGAGCTATTCATGGCAGACTATTTATATCTAATTCCCCTTTTCCCTTTGATAGGTTTCTTGATTAACGGCCTATTGGGTAAGAAAATGGGTAAGCCCATGGTCTCTATGGTGGGCTGCCTAAGTGTAGGCGCTGCATTCCTTGTCGCACTGCTTTCTTTTAACGAGCTGCTGAAACTTGATCCAGAGCACCGACAACTCATCAACACTTTGTGGACGTGGATGGCAGTTGGGGCTTTTCAGGTGGATGTCAGTTTGTTGCTAGACCAGCTGTCAGGAGTAATGATCCTGGTTGTTACAGGCGTAGGCTTTCTGATCCACATTTATAGTACGGGCTATATGCATGAGGATGAATCTTACTGGCGCTATTTCGCCTACCTGAACATGTTTGTTTTCTTCATGTGCTGTCTCGTGCTGGGCGCTAATTACTTGGTCATGTTTGTCGGTTGGGAAGGTGTCGGCCTTGCTTCATACCTGCTCATCGGTTTCTGGTATCAAGGCATGGAAAACGCTGTGGCTGGCAAAAAGGCGTTTGTCGTTAATAGAATTGGTGATTTTGGCTTTGCCTTGGGGATGTTCCTGATGTTTTGGACCTTTGGTTCTTTATCCTATTTCGATGTATTCCCAAAGGCCTTACACATGTTTGAGCAGGGCCATTTAATGCTGAATGCTCCGGTAATGGTGGCGATTTGCTTGTTGCTTTTTGTGGGAGCAACAGGCAAGTCAGCTCAGATTCCCCTTTACGTATGGTTGCCAGATGCCATGGCTGGCCCGACTCCTGTCTCGGCCCTTATCCATGCGGCGACCATGGTAACAGCTGGCGTTTACATGGTAGCCAGGAGCAATGTTCTTTACACCCTGGCCCCCACAGCATCTTTGGTGGTTGCGCTGATCGCCGCGACCACTGCCCTTTTTGCTGCGACAATTGGAATCCTCCAAAACGATATCAAAAAAGTGCTGGCATATTCCACAGTGAGCCAGTTGGGTTATATGTTCATTGGCGTTGGGGTTACTGCCTATTGGGCAGGAATATTCCATTTGATGACGCATGCATTTTTTAAGGCCTGTCTCTTTTTGTGTTCTGGCTCTGTAATTCATGCCATGGGTGGAGACCAAGATATGCGGAACATGGGAGGGCTGGCCAAGAAAATGCCTATTACCTATGTGACCATGCTGCTGGCTACCTTAGCCATAGCTGGAATTCCTCCTCTGGCGGGTTTCTTCAGTAAAGACGAAATCCTGTGGAGAGCTTTTACGTATCCCTATTTTCCAGTGATGGGAAAAATTATCTGGTTTATGGGAACTTTGGGAGCTGGCATAACGGCTTTTTACATGTTCCGCCTAATCTTTATGACATTTCACGGAGAGTTCAGGGGTACACCAGAGCAAGCTCGTCACCTACACGAATCGCCGCCTTCAATGACCGTACCGTTGATTATTTTGGCTGTTCTTTCTGTAACGGGGGGCTGGCTTGGTATTCCTCACTTGATTGGGCATGCACTGAATCACCATGCTCCTATACCCAATTTGCTTGAGACTTTTCTGAACCCAGTCTTCGAACATTCAGAACGAATAGTAGCCTTAAAAGGCAAGATATACCACTATTCCCATTGGCTAGAATGGTCTCTCATGGGATTGTCGGTGGCTGTGGCTTTAGGTGGCATTGCCATGGCATTCCATATTTACATCCGGCGTTATCACGAGCTTCCAGCAAGACTAGCCAGGAAATACGCAATTCACTACCAACTTGTCTACAACAAATACTATGTCGATGAAATTTACTACTATCTGTTTGTGCTCCCCATTTACTACTTTTCACTGTTTCTCTGGAAGATAGTAGATGCCTTGTGTATAGACAGGGTGGGAGTGAATGGACCTGCCTGGCTAGTTAGGCGAATTTCAGTCGGTACAAGCTTGATTCACGATGGTTATATGCAAACCTACGGAGCCTATATGCTTCTGGGATTGGTAGCAATGTTGGCCTTTTTCTTGGGCTATCGTTAAAAAAGAGGTGAGAGACAGGGTGCAGCTATGACACAGCCAATATTGACATACGTTACTTTTCTTCCCTTGATAGCCATACCTTTCATAGTGGCTATTCCTCAAAGGAACGACGCCCTCAAAAATGTGATCCGCTGGATAGCGTTGTTGATCTCGGTTGTAGTTTTTTTGGTCTCTTTGAGAATCTATTTTGGTTTTGATCCATCAGATCCTGAATTTCAGTTCGTGGAACATCACCTGTGGATAAAGAAATACGGCATTTCATATTTTATGGGTCTAGATGGTCTCTCTTTGTGGCTTGTATTGCTGACCACCTTTTTGACACCAGTGACCATTATATCGACGTGGAGCGCGATAACTAGCAGGGTAAAGGAATTCATGGTGGCTATGCTGGTTCTTGAGACGGCCATGCTTGGCACCTTTGTTTCCCTTGATCTTTTTCTGTTTTATGTCTTTTGGGAAATTATGCTTATTCCCATGTATTTAATCATAGGTGTTTGGGGTGGGGAGCGCAGGATCTACGCAGCAATAAAGTTTTTCCTCTATACGGCAGTGGGTTCCTTGTTAATGCTGGTGTGCATAATTGGGCTTGTTTATTTCCATAAGGAAGCTAGCGGTGAGATTACCTTTAATCTTTTATCCTTATATGGCACCCATTTGCCGCGAATCTATGAGATCCTCTTTTTTGCAGCCTTTGCCCTGGCATTTGCCATCAAAGTGCCAATGTTCCCCTTGCACACATGGCTCCCAGATGCCCATGTAGAAGCGCCTACAGCTGGTTCGGTGATTTTGGCGGGAATTTTGCTAAAAATGGGAACTTACGGTTTCATAAGATTTGCTATGCCACTTTTTCCAGTAGGTTCAGCCTATTTTACACCTCTCATCATAGTCCTATCAATCATAGGAATAATCTATGGGGCGCTGGTGGCCATGGTGCAGCCAGACATCAAAAAACTAGTGGCCTATTCGTCAGTCTCTCACCTTGGTTATTGTATGCTGGGCTTGTATGTACTTACAGGTCAAGGAGTTGAGGGCTCAATTTTGCAAATGATCAATCACGGCATTTCCACTGGAGCGCTTTTTCTTCTGGTTGGAGTTATATACGAAAGAAGGCATACTAGGCTAATTGAAGAATATGGAGGAATAGCCAGGATTATGCCCATTTATTCCACTATATTTCTTATTGTTACCCTTTCTTCCATTGGTTTTCCCACTACAAATGGGTTTATTGGCGAATTTTTGATACTGCTGGGTGCTTTTAAAGCAAACAAGGCCGCCGCTGTTTTGGCTGCCACAGGTGTGGTTCTTGGTGCAGTCTACATGCTGTGGATGGTGCAGAGGGTCTTTTATGGTGAGATTAAAAATCCTAAAAACCTGGCTCTCAAAGACCTTAATTTAAGAGAGTTTGCATATCTCGCGCCCCTTGTGGTTTTGATATTTTGGATAGGCTTATATCCAAACTTCTTTTTGGACAAGATGCATGTATCTGTGAACAAATTTATAAGGCAGGTCAAGGTTGAACTTCCAGCCGACCATGCAGTAGTCAAAGATATCAGGGGTTTCAAGCTCATGGCTTTTGATTTTGCCGGAGAGGAGAAATAGGAGCGATCAAATGGGTGCTTTCCCTTTTACATTGAATGAACTCTGGCACGTGGCAGGGGCTCAAATAATTTTGGTTTTCATGATATTGGGCATGATTTTGTTTGATCTGAGATACACTTATCATGGTAGGACAGACCACATAAACAAGTTGGGATGGCTGACAGCAGTTTTCCTAATTGCTGTGCTTCTTCATTTGATATACCAAAACTGGCACAGTACCAACGTTGTGCTTACTGGTATATTCTCCATAGAAAAATTTGCTGTTTATGTCTCAGGCCTAGTAGTTTTTTCTGGCCTGATAGTTACCCTCCTGAGCATAGGCTACCTAAGAAACAACCAACTTGTACGAGGCGAATATTACATTCTTTTGCTTATGGCCATATATGGAGCAGTGGCCCTTATACAATCCATTGACCTGTTGATGATGTTCATTGCACTAGAGATTATGTCACTGGCCGTGTATGTGCTGGTAGCCTTTCTGAAAAGGAATGTGAAATGTCTAGAGGGAGCTATCAAGTATTTTCTGTTGGGTAGCTTTGGTTCAGCCTTTTTCCTTTTCGGTTTGGCATTGCTCTATGGATTCTCAGGCACACTCAATATCGGGGAAATCGCAATCTACATATCTGAGGCCGGCCGGTACGAGCAGTTGCCTGTTTTAGTGGCCTTGGCAATGATCATGGCGGGTTTGTTCTTCAAGATGGCGCTTGTTCCGTTCCATATGTGGACTCCTGATGTTTATGAGGGGAGTCCAGCGGTAATAACAGGTTTTATGGCAACCGCTGTCAAAGCATGTGCATTTGCAGTTTTTATAAAGGTATTGTTTGTTACATTTTCGCCTTTGTTGAGTAAAAGTGGCAACCCGGAATTTTACGCAACTACGAATTTGGCAGCGCTTGGCGCCTACTGGAAGCCTTTGCTGTGGTGGCTTGCTATTATCACTATGTTTGTAGGCAATGTTACTGCAGTGTCTCAAAATAATATAAAGAGGATGCTCGCTTACTCTTCTATAGCCCATGCAGGCTACATGGCTGTAGGTTTGGTGGCTGCTAACGACGATGGCAGAATGGGTGTGCTATTTTATCTCTTTTCTTACACTTTGATGAATCTTGGAGCCTTCGGTGTACTTTATATATTGGATGGTCAGGAAGGTAGGGCCCAAACATTGGCGGATTACCGGGGCCTAGGTTACAAATATCCAGCCTTGGCATTTTTGATGTCCCTTTTCTTGGTGGCCATGGCTGGATTACCCCCTACCGCAGGCTTCATAGGCAAGTTCTACGTTTTTTCAGCAGCCATCAAAGAAGGCTACTTTCTGCTGGCGGCCTTGGGCGTGCTTACCAGTGTTATAGCCGCCTACTACTATTTAAGAGTCATCTACATGCTTTATATGAAAGAGCCCGTGCATGATGTTACAAGGGGCGAAGTAGCAGCGCCGGCGGTTATTGCATTGGTTGCTACTGCCCTCGGTGTGTTGTACCTTGGTATATTGCCAGAAGGACTGGCAGAGGTGGCGGATGCAGCACAAAAAAGCCTCTTGATGATTTTTTAAGAGCATTTCCTGTTAGAAAATATAAAAAGACCAGTTTGCTTTTGTAGCAAAAAAAGGGTGTTCCTTCTGTTTTTTGGATCCACCAGCCATGAGGTCGATCCATTTGGCACCCGGGTAATGGGTTAGTGTAAGACAAAGTGACCGGTCCTGTGCCGGAAGCATGTCTTCAAGCTTTGCTGCTTCTTGTTCAATCTCCTTGAAAACAGCCTCTACTGGCTCTTCGGAGAGCTGGCTGGTTATCCAGCTGATGGCAGCTATTACAGTTTCGCGTTCTTTCTCGTCAACTCTGGAAAGGCTTGCGAGACCAATTTTGAAAATTTCTAAAGGAAGTTCTTTGCCCATGGTCGATTCATACGTTTCATCAATCACATCTTTTACTTCTATTCCGACTCCAAGAGGCGAGGCAAAAAGAGCACATTTTTGGCAACATGCCATATACAGGCGGAACCACGCTTCCAACCTTCCTTTAACCTGAGTAATTCTCCGATGAAAGGGCTCCAATGTTTGGGGGGGCACCCCATAGTGTGTTCCCTCTAGGTCTTTGTCTGGCCCGGCCATAATTGTTTCAATTTTTTCCGCCTTTTTCGAAATATCTCTTAATTCACCTTCCAACAATTCTTGTTCAAGATCGTACTCCAAGGCAAATTCAAGAAACAACCTGGCTTCCAACAGTGGATCTTGACGGCTTTGGCCCTTGAGTACGTCAGTGATCGCCTGGATGTCATGGGGAAAGCCTGAACGTACCGATTCATAAAGTGCTGACGCCGTGGTCCCCATGCCGAGTCCTATTTGAGAAGCCCAGGCCTTGAAATCCTTCATCATTGCCTCGTACTTATCTAACTCCTTTTCGCTTTCAAAAGGAACAGCGGTCAACCTCACCAGCCTTGCAGATTCGCCTAGCAGGTCTGTAATTTTTGCGCGATTCAAGTCGGAGGGTAAGAGCAATTCCAACTGATTGAAAAGGGTGGAAAGCTGACTAACAATTTCAGCTGGCACAAATGACACAGGATAAACAAGTGCTTCGATCATTTTCATTGGTTTGGCTCCTCCTTTGGGAAGCTTTCAGCTTTTAGTATAGCGCAAAAAGAGTCGTTTAGTCCAAGAGTGACACTGTGCTCCAAAAACAATTTTCTTCAAAATATCAACAAGATGTGAGTGACCATTTTTCTGCTGCACTCGTTTCATGGAGCAAAATCCCTGATTACGAAAGGGAGCCCTCAGTTGGCTTGAGATTTCGAACTTTCATAAAAGGCCATAAAGTTAATAGGCTCCAGAAGAAAAGGCAGAAACCCCCCGTCCACGGATGTTTGACTCACAAGCTGACGCGTAAAAGGGAAAAGCATAGTTGGTGCGTCCACTGCCATGACCCTCTCCATGTGCTCCATTGGTATGTTTTTCACCAAAAATACACCTGCATGTTCCAAATCAATGATGAAGAGCACCAAGTCCTCATCTTCAGCGTCCATTACTTCCGCATACAAAAGTATGGAAATCTCCCAGTGATCATCATCTATCTGTTTGTTATTCAATTCCAGGTTGAAATCAATTTTGTATTTCTGATCCTGCTTTAAAAAAACCTGCGGGGCATTTGGATTCTCGAATGATAAATCCTTTGTATAGATCTTCAATAGTCTGAGCATGGGGTGGTCTTGCTTTTTGTCCATGGTACTGCTCCTCATAGGTTTTTTTCCAGCTTAGTCTTTTATTTCGGTTGCGCCAAGGGAGTTTTCCCAGGAATGTGGGAGCTTGCAATCAGGACCATACTGGGTAAGGTTTGGCCCAAAAGGGCTGGGAGGAAGACCATGAGCAGTTTTGAGACACAAATAGAGGCTTTGACACAGATAGCAGAAAAAATCGAACCTCCTCAAAGGGTGAAAGATGAAGCCTTTATCAAGGATTATGATGCAGTTTACGCCTATTCCATACGTGATCCGGAGGGCTTCTGGGGCCAAATTGCCCGGGAGCTACAGTGGTTTGAGCCATGGACCAAGGTGCGGGAACTCAATATTCCTGAGCACAAGTGGTTTGTCGGAGGAAAAACTAATATCACTTTAAATGCTCTGGATAGGCACGCAGAATCTTGGCGCCGCAATAAAGTGGCCTTTATATGGCTTTCTGAAGAGGGCGAAGAACTTACAGCTACCTATGGTCAGCTAAGAGATAGAGTGAACCAATTTGCAAATGGCCTCAAAGCAAAGGGTATAAAAAAAGGAGACCGGGTGGTCATCTACATGCCACTGGTGCTCGAGGGTATAATCGCCATGCTGGCCTGCGCGCGGATAGGAGCCGTGCATTCGGTAGTTTATGCAGGCATGGGAGCAGGCGCCCTGCGTTCTCGAATAGAGGATTCCAAGGCAAAATGCGTGATTTGCGCAGATATAGGTTACAGGCGGGGTAAGGTGGTGCGGTTAAAGGCCACAGTTGATGATGCAGTTAAGGACTTAGACTATGTTGAAAGTACCATAGTCCTCAGGCGTCAGGAGCCAAAAATCGAGTTAAATGAATGGGAGGATGATTTTTGGGAGCTTTTACAGGCACAAAGCCACCACTGCAGTCCTGAAATAATGGATTCAGAAGATCCTCTTTTTATTCTCTATACATCAGGCACAACAGGCAAACCTAAGGGCGTGGTTCACGTACATGGTGGCTTTATGGTTGGGACATATTATCTAACCAAGGCCTTTTTTGATGTCAAAGACAAAGATGTTTACTGGTCAACTTCTGATATCGGATGGATCGTAGGCCATTCATACATCGTCTATGGTCCTCTTTGTGCCGGAGCCACGGTTTTGGTAAGGGAAGGCGCCCCAGATTACCCTCATTATGGGGTTGTTTGGGAAAAAGTTCAGAAGTATGGGGTATCGGTTATGTTCACGGCTCCAACTGCGTTGAGGATGTTCATGCGCTTTGGAGAGGAGCACATTCGTAAATATGACAGATCAACTTTAAGAATTTTAGCTTGTGCAGGCGAACCGTTGAATCCAGAGGCATGGCGCTTTGCTCAAGAGGTAATCCTAGACAACAATGGTCATTGCATTGACAATTTTTGGCAGACTGAAGTGGCTTCGCCAATCCTGGGAACTATGCCTGCCATGCCAAACAAGCCTGGGCGCTGTGGCAAACCACTGCCAGGAGTTGTAGCGGATGTAGTGGATGAAAAAGGTAATCCAGTGCCAGCTGGTAAGGGTGGCAATTTAATATTGCGGCAGCCACTGCCATACATGATGCGCACTATTTATGGTGATCCTGAGCGCTACAAAGAGGTATGGAATGTCATAAAAGGTGCCTATTTTACAGGGGACATAGCCGTTTGTGATGAGGACGGCTATTTCTCGGTGCTTGGCAGATCAGATGACGTGCTCAATGTGGCGGGACACAGAATTGGGACAGCTGACGTCGAAAATGCGCTTGTCAGTCATCCTGCGGTTGCAGAAGCTGCGGCAATTGGCCTTCCAGACGAGGTAAAGGGGGAAAGTATTAAGGTTTTTGTAGTTCTGCTAGCAGGTAAAGAACCGTCCGAAGGGCTCAGAAAAACCATTATTCAGCATGTACGCCATGAACTGGGGCCAATTGCAACACCGAAGGAAGTAGAATTCGTGGAAAAATTACCTAAAACGAGATCGGGCAAAATCATGAGGCGGTTGCTGAAGGCCCAAGAGCTGGGCCTGGATACAGGAGATACTTCGACTCTGGAGGACTAACTCCTTGGGTAATGAAAAAGTTCTAGTCTTAGGAGGAGCAAAGAGCGGAAAGAGTGAATTTGCTCTGCGTCTTGGGGAATCAATCGGCGCTAAAATGGGAAAAGGTGGCCTTTACGTAGCAACGGCCCAGGCCCTTGACCAGGAAATGGAAGAACGCATTTCAAGGCATAGAGATAGCAGGTCTGGCTACTGGCAGACGCTGGAAGAGCCGTTCAAGGTGTGGGAACCTATAGAAAACCACGATGGCAAGATTGGGGTTATTCTTGTGGACTGTCTCACCTTGTGGCTTTCCAATGTGTTGGCCAGTCCCGTGTTACAATATGATGAATGTTTAAAAAGGCTGATTGGAGCTCTGGAACACACACAAAAGAGTGTGATAATGGTTTCCAACGAGGTGGGGCTAGGCATCGTTCCCGCTATTAGAGAGGCCCGGATGTTTAGGGACGCAGCAGGGGAATTGCATCAGAAAATTGCAAAAAAATGCGATAAAGCATTTTTTGTCATTGCTGGAATGGCGATAGAATTAAAGGGAGAAGTCTTAACACATGATTGAACAACGGCTTAAGGATTTAATCAAAACCATAAAGCCCATAGATAGGGCTATAGAAGATAAAATACAAAACAAACTGGACAACTTGACCAAACCCCGCGGCAGCTTGGGCAGGTTGGAAGAGTTGGCAAAGCATTATGCCCTCGTTTTCAACACCCTTAATCCTCCAGTACCGAAAAAGGTGGTGTTGGTCTTTGCAGGAGACCATGGTGTGTCTGACGAAGGGGTTAGCGCCTTTCCCAAGGAAGTTACGCATCAAATGGTGCTCAACTTCCTAGCAGGGGGAGCTGGCATCAATGTGCTTGCACGCCATGTAGGCGCTGATGTAAGGGTGATCGACATTGGTGTGGACCATGATTTTCGAAGTCTGCCAGGCCTTATACACAAAAAAATAGCCAGAGGCACCAAAAACATGGCCAAGGAACCTGCAATGTCCAGGGAAGAGGCCATCAAAGCCATTTTGGCTGGGGCTGATGTGGCATTGGAGGCAATTCAACGGGACGGGTGCACAATGCTGGCCACTGGCGAAATGGGTATAGCCAACACCACACCAGCTAGTGCTGTTACTGCAGTATTCTGCAGCAAGCCAGCTTCTTATGTGACTGGAAAGGGTACAGGCATAGGTGATGCTGCTTTTAAGAAAAAGGTGGAGGTGATCGAGAGGGCGATTGCCATAAATGAACCAGACGTCTCAGACCCCTTGGATGTTTTGTCAAAATTAGGTGGTTTTGAGATTGCAGGAATATGCGGTATGGTTTTGGCGGCAGCAGCCAGTAAATGCCTCGTGGTCATAGATGGCTTTATTTCATCTGCCGGTGCTTTGACTGCCTACTGTCTATGCCCTGAAGTAAAAGATTATATAGTGGCAGCGCATCGTTCTGTGGAATGCGGACACAAAGTCCAGCTCGATTTCATGGGTCTGCGTCCACTGCTTGATTTGGACTTGAGATTGGGAGAGGGCACTGGAGCAGTCCTAGCCATGTCTCTCGTGGAAGCGGGTTACAAGGTTTTAACAGAAATGGCTACTTTTGAAGATGCCAATGTTGCCGAAGGTGAAAAGGCTGGTTAAGGTCATTTTAAATAAGTATTGTAAAGCCGCAAATAAGATAATGAAACAAATGTAATTTGGCCTTTTGGTGAATCGCCGATCCAGTTAATAAGCAGGACATGTAACCAAGGAGGGGGAGATGCTATGTATATAAAATTTTATATGACCCCGAACCCCGTTTCTATCACACCAGATACCCTCGTACCAAAGGTAAAAAGAATGTTCAAAGAGAACAGTTTTCGCCATCTGCCTGTGGTGGATGGTAGTGGAAGGGTTGTAGGGATTGTTACGGACCGAGACATAAGGTCTGCTTATCCTTCGGTGGTAGCTTCTTCTCAAGAAATAAAGAGCGAACTTGATAGATTGGCTGAAACGCCTGTGGCAGAGATCATGGCCTCCAATGTCATGACCTTGAAAGAGGATTCTACCCTGGATGAGGTCTTTATGCTTCTTGAACAGCAGAGGGTGGGGGCCTATCCGGTGGTAGACGAAAACAGAAAATTGGTAGGCATGTTTTCATTGCGGGATTTGATGAATGCATGCGGAGAGCTTCTAGGGCTCAAAGATCGGGGAACATTTTGGGTGCCTTTCAAGGATGATGGTTCCAAGGATATCTTGCAAAAGATATGTTCGTTGTTCATGGATATTGATATTCCGCTTTTTAAGCTGATTCGTACTACAACTGGAGGCCACGACATCGTTTACGCTAGAGTGAAGAATTGCGAAGTTAGTCAGGTCAAGGAGGCGGCCAAAGGATATGGACTCTATATAGAAATGTAAGATTCAGAGGGCCGATTTTCACTTGATGGCCATGGACGTGGATGCGTAGGCTGAATGGTTGTGGATCGATTCAAATGTTTCTCCTTCCACTTCGAACCAAGTGACTCCCTTCATCTCTTTGAGGCCTTGGCAAACATTCCTTACTACGTCCTCCACAAACATGGGTTGGTCAAAGGCTTGTTCGGTAACATATTTTTCGTCGGGGCGTTTCAATACAGAAAATACTTCGCAAGAGCCTGACCGCTCAGCCAATTCAATAATATCTTCCAACCATAAAAAAGTATCGAATCTTACCCAGACCCGCACTTCGCCGCGCTGATTGTGGGCGCCGTAATTGGATATTTCCTTTGAACAAGGACACACTGTGGTAATTGGAACCCTGGCAACCAGCATCATGTCAAGGCGGTCCTTCAAGGTTCCATGTAGTCCACAGTTGTATTCCATTAGTCCGGGAGTTCCCGTAACAGGAGCTTTTTTTTCAATGAAATAGGGAAAATCTACTTCAAGATGCGCCTCTTCGGCGTCCAAGCGTTCCTTCATCTCTGTTAAGATTTCTTTGAAGGTCTTAACGTTTATTTCGCGCCTGTACTGATTCAATATCTCGATAAATCTGCTCATATGGGTACCCTTAAAGCAGTGTGGAAGGTTCACATACATGTTGATGCTTCCCACGGTCTGCTGGGTGCCCTTGGCCTTGTCTAGTACTGTGATAGGATAGCGGATGTTTTTTATCCCCACCCTTTTTAGATCTATTTTGCGGTTGTCTGGCAGACTTTGAACATCAGCTAGGGACGTTGTTGAATAACTCACCTCTGTTGCTCCAACTGTTTCAAAAGATCCTTGGCAGCTTTCATGCATTGAGGGCATGCGTCGTACAAGGGCAGGGAGACCCTTTCAGCCTTTCTTACGTCTTTAGACGACCAGAATATCCCAATAGGCCTTCTGCCAAGTTCGGATACTATGAAATCAATATCAGATTCATCCTCTACATTGTTCGCGACAAACTCCAAATGGTTGAGACCAAGGTCTTTGGCAAGTTTTTCGATTTTCTTAGCAGTCTCCAGGCTCCCTTTATAGGGCTGTACTACTACGAGCAAATGGTCAACACTTGAGATAGTGCCGCGCCCTAGGTGTTCAACTCCTGCTTCCATGTCAAGAACGATGTCTTCGTCTTGAGAAAGTAGCAGCATGTTCAGCAAGGATTTCAGCACAGCATTGTCTGCACACGCGCATCCAGCTCCACCCTGCTGAATGGCGCCCACCACCATCAATCTTACATTTCCCTTTTGCTGCATGAATTTTTCAGGCAGGTCATCAACCTTTGGGTTGAGTTTATAAAAGGGTCCGTTTCTTTCAGAGCGCTCCTGTAACAACTCTTGCATTTCCGCAATGGGCCTGATATTCGAGGCATTTTTAAAGCCTAGCACCCTTGCCAAATGAGGGCTGGGATCAGCATCGATTGCCAAAACCTTTCTGCCCATCTCTTCCAAAGCCTTTACAAGAAAGGCGCTTATGGTGGTCTTGCCTACCCCGCCTTTACCACTTATGGCTATCTTCAAAATCTACTCCTTTTATATTCCAAAGCATAATGAAAGTAAGTAATCTTGTATCCAATTTTACTATAAAGTTAAAATGTATGCTAAATTCGCAGAGAAAAAGGCAAAGGCTGTTCAAAACCGTTTGCTTCTAAAGTGGCAGTAAGGCTTTTTGCCTGACTTTTGATAGTAATCCTGATGATAATCTTCTGCCTTCCAGAAGGTGGTAGCCTTTTCCACTTCTGTAACAATGTTGAGCCCGTTTTTTTCCAATGTTTTGATCAACTTGAAGGCTGTTTTTTTCTGCTCGTCGGAAACATAGAATACCACTGAACGGTACTGCTCTCCCTTGTCTGGCCCTTGCCGATTGATCTGGGTTGGGTCATGAATTTCAAAAAAGAGGCGGGCTAGCTCTTCATAGCTTACCAAGGCAGGATCGAACACCACTTCTACTGTTTCAGCGTGTCCGGTGACCCCGCTGCATACTTGTTCGTAGGTGGGGTTTGAAATGTGGCCCCCCATATAGCCAGCTGTCACCATTTCCACTCCTTTCACTTTTTGGAAATAATATTCCACTCCCCAGAAGCATCCTCCGGCAAAATATGCTCGCTCTTTTTTTGGTTGCTTTTTGGAAGGGATAAATTCAAGGGAGATAGAATTGACACAATGTCGGACATTTTTGGCCGTAAAACCTTCCCCCAGGAACACATGGCCAAGATGGGCTCCACAGTTACTGCATACAATTTCAGTCCTCTGACCATCCGGATCAGGCACGCGCTTTATGGCATCTGGAATTTCAGCGTCAAAGCTGGGCCAGCCACAACCAGCATCAAATTTATCGTCTGAACGGTACAATGGATAACCGCATCTTTTACAGACATAGGTGCCTGTTTCCCAGTGATTTTCATACCTTCCAGTGAAGGGCTTTTCGGTGCCCTTGTCTATGATGACCCGTTTTTCTTCAGGATTGAGTTTTTTATAGGTCACATTTTCCTCCTGAGCATGTGAGCTTGTAATGGCAATAATAAAAAATATTAAAAAGAGTGCTATGTTTGTGAAATTTTGCAATGGTATTTTCATTGTTTGTGTCCTAATGACGGTGGGAGATGTGAAAGAAAGACAGGCTGGCGTGGCGTTCCCCTTATTTATTTTTTCACTACAATACGCCCATTTTTAAACTCTTCAGCCACGTAACCAATTTCAGCAAAAAAAACCCCTTTTGCTTCAAATTTTTGGATTAGCGCATCTACCTTTTCTCTGGGAACAGCTATAAGAAGGCCCCCAGATGTCTGGGCATCAGCCATGATATCAACCAATATTTTATTTACACCCTCTATCACAGTCACCCTGCTTGCACAAAAGTTCCTGTTTTCGAAACTTCCGGCAGGGATCATGCCCATCTGTGCCAATTCAAATACAGAATCGATTACGGGTATCTTTGAGGCATAAACGACCATCGAAACCCTTGAAGCGCTAGCCATTTCCAAGGCATGGCCTAGCAATCCAAATCCGCTGATATCGGTGCAGGCGTGTACCCCAGCCTCTTGCATGGCTTCGGCGGCGTCTTTATTTAGCTGAACCATCCATTTAATTGCCTCTTGTTCCGCTTCTTTGGATATCAAGCTGCCTTTTATGGCTGTTGCCAGTACGCCAGTGCCCAGAGGTTTTGTGAGAAAAAGCTTGTCTCCCGGTATTGCGCCTGCATTGGTTATTATTTTATCAGGATGGATTGTGCCAGTAACACTCAACCCATACTTTATTTCTGGATCGTCTACGCTGTGTCCCCCGACCAGCAAGGCTCCTGCCTCATGAATGACTTCCAGCCCGCCGAGCAGGATTTGTTTCAATACCTCTTTGTCCAAGTCGTCCTTTGGAAAGCAGACGATGTTCATTGCTGTGAAAGGACTGCCTCCCATGGCATATACGTCGCTTAATGAGTTGGCTGCTGCTATTTTCCCAAAATCTTTGGGATCATTCACAATGGGAGTGAAAAAATCAAGGGTCTGAATGAGGGCCAGATCCTTTCGCAGGCGCACGACTCCTGCGTCATCAGAAGTTTCCTTCCCCACCAGCAAATCCGGGTGCTCAATCACTGGCAGGCCTTGCAGAATTTCCTCCAGGAACCCTGGAGGAAGCTTGGAAGCTCACCCTGCAGCCTTTACTTTTTTTGCCAACTCAATATGTTTTTGCTTTGCATTCATATGTTTTACATTCAAAAGTATAGCATCTTTTTAAGGCATGCGCCAAAATATACCCCGCCTTAATTTTTTCGGCAAAGCCGTTGATATTGCTGGCCCAGTCTGCATTTTTCACTTATACTGTTTACTATCACAATAAGGGGAAACGGCATGGACCTAACCACCCTGTTTAAGCATTGGACTTATCAAGTTTTCTCCCCTGGTGTCCTCCTGAGAAAAAAGTACGACGCCTTTAAATCCCTCTTGAATCATGACAAACGATGCCATGAATTGATGGCTGAAATAGAGGAAATTTATTTGAACGAAGTAAAAGTGGATTTTGTTGTAATTGAAAGAAAATGTACCGAATTATGCAATTGCGTAGCAGCCATGATTGAGGATTTCAATACGATGTGCCCCGGCTGTTATCCAGCACTCCGTGAACATTTTAAGAAGATCAGTTCATATATTAACTTCATCTTTTTGCCCCCCAGATATGATTCATCGCCTCCTTATGCCTTGGCCCTTTCCAAGGCTGCAAAAAATGATTTTTTAACCTTGGGTGGTAAAGCCTACAATTTGACTAGAATCTTAAATAATGTTGGGCTTCCTGTGCCCAAAGGCTTTTCCATTACCACCAATGCATTCAACTATTATTTGGAATTTAATCGTCTGCGTAGCCAGATTGATGAAAAACTTTCCCACCTGGATATAACTTCTACAGAGTCACTCGACAAAATTTCTTTGGAGCTTGTTCAAATGGTGAAAGCTGGCACCATTCCACCAGAACTGGAACAAGCCATTGAGCAAGAGTATGAGCGTTTTGTTGCTATGGTCTCACCTCAAACCAGACTTGCTGTTCGCAGCAGTGCCGTCGCAGAAGATGCTGAGGCTTCTTTTGCTGGCCAGTACAAAACCGTTTTAGGTGTGGAACATTCTGATCTTTTTGAGGCCTATAAAGAAGTTATCGCCAGTAAGTATTCCCCCAGGGCCCTTTATTACCGGATAAGTTACGGGCTTTCAGATATCGAAACTCCGATGGCAGTGCTTGCCATTGAGATGGTGGATGCGAAGGCCAGTGGCATAGTCTACACAGATGATCCATCTAATCCTGGCAGCGTCAATCTTATCATACATTCCATATGGGGTCTTGGGGAACTTTTGGTGCAGGGGGAGATCTCACCAGACATTTTCTTCGTTTCAAAACAGGCACAGCCCACTATCATAAAGAAGATAGCAGGGGATAAAGACGTGGAAATGAGACTCGGGCAAGGTTCCGAGCCTGAGTTGGCAAAATTGCCACTCCAACAAAGGAAGGCCTTTTCGTTGGACGACGAAGACATTCTGCAATTGGCCAAATGGGGGATGAAGCTGGAAGAATTTTTTGGTGTAGCTCAAGACATTGAATGGGTGAAAGACAAAAACGGGAGGTTGTTTATTTTGCAGTCGAGGCCGCTAGCAATGGAGGCTGCTGAAATCGAAGAGACGAAATGTGATTTTGGCGAAATTACAAATCCGTTGCTCATCTCAGGAGGCGAGACAGCCTCTCCAGGAATAGGGGCTGGGAAAGTGTTCAAATTGGAAAAGGAAGCGGATTTGGAAAAGGTGCCGCAAGGCGCGGTGTTAGTCGCTGTGAACACCCTTCCGCACTATGTGAAGATAATGGACAAGCTAAAAGCAGTCGTAACAGACGTAGGCAGCACTGCGGGCCATTTTGCTTCAGTGGCCAGGGAGTTCGGTGTGCCTGTGCTGGTTAACACCAAAGAGGCCACAGCAAGGCTCCAACATGGGATGGAGGTAACGGTTCACGCTGATGGAAAGACAGTGTATGCAGGCATAGTAAAATCAATGTTAGATAGTCCGTGTGCGAAGGCAAGAACCGGTTTGGAAACCCCTTTTAAACAGAAATTAAAATATTTGATCAACTTTATCTCCCCCTTAAGGCTACTTGATCCCCAATCTTCTAAATTTGTTCCGGAGGAGTGCCAGTCTCTGCACGACATAATCAGGTTTTTGCATGAAAAGGCTGTAAGCGAAATGTTTTCCGTGGGTGACAAGTGGGGGAGGGCTGCAAAAGGTGCAAGGCGCCTTTTAACCGATTTGCCAATAACGCTCTACGTAGTGGACGTGGGAGGAGGGCTCACGGACAAAGCCAAGTCACAGAGCGAAATCAAGATGGAGGATGTGAGGTCTGTTCCATTGAAGGCCTTGTGGGACGGTCTCAGTCACCCCGGAATAAAATGGTCAGAAATGACCCACTTTGACTGGAAGGGTTTTGACAACATAGCACTTGCTGGAGGTATATCCAGAAAGGAATCGCCAACCCTAGCAACGTATGCCGTCATTTCAGAAGATTATTTGAATCTGAGCGTGAAATTTGGATACCATTTTGTCATAGTGGATTCTATCTGTGGAAGCATACCACAACAAAATTATATATCGTTTAGGTTTGCTGGCGGCGGCGGCCTTCCCCATCAACGTGGACTGCGTTTACGCTTTCTGTGCGAAATATTGAACAGGCTTGGATTCAAAGTTAACACGCGAGGTGATCTCCTTGATGCCCAATTTTCAGGGCATGATAAGAGTGTTACACAAGAAAGGTTAAGGGAATTGGGGCGCTTAATAGGTGCAACGAGGCTTATGGACATGTATTTAAAGGA
Organism: uncultured Desulfobacterales bacterium; assembly: GCA_964459155.1. Taxonomy (GTDB): domain Bacteria; phylum Desulfobacterota; class Dissulfuribacteria; order Dissulfuribacterales; family JALVPX01; genus JALVPX01. The sequence goes on along the minus strand of CAYWKF010000044.1, from coordinate 85,542 downwards.
TGAAGGCAGCGTAAAACTTTTTATTGAAGAATTCCTCGCTGGCAGAAGTTATTTTGGCCCGGAAACTAATGATTTGGGAAAAAATTGACTCGCAGGAGACATGGCATGGCAGAAGAATATGAACTCACATGGATTACTCCCAACATAGCAGTGGGATATGCCCCCATGTCCTATGACCAACTGGATTCCATAAAGAGACAGGGAATAGATGCAATCATTAATTTGTGTGGTGAATTTTGTGACTTGCACGAAATTGAAGAGAAATCAGGATTTGAAGTCTATTATTTGCCTATACCTGACGAAAGCGCCCCAGATATGGAAGAGATGGAAAAGGCCTTGGAGTGGCTTGACGAAGCTGTCTATTTGGGAAAAAAGGTTCTTATCCATTGCAGACACGGTATTGGCCGCACCGGAACTTTTGTCACCTCATATTTGATAAGGCGTGGGCTTGGGCTAAAGGTTGCTGAGAAAAAGCTCAAGCACAGCAGGGCCAAGGCCACTAATTACAGCCAGTGGCGTCTCCTGAAAAAATATCAGAAAAAACAAGGGGTACTCAAGATTAGGGAACCATCCCTTGAAAGCAGGAATGTGGTGGATCTTTCACCTTATTTTTCAGAGTATGAGGCCCTGATTCAAAAGATTGAGCATGACATAGCTGCTGCAAGCGAGTCTGCTGGTAGGCAGTTTGATAGATGTGGGAAGGAAACCTCCAGCTGCTGTTTTGACTATTTCGAACTCCAATTGATCGAAGCAGTATATCTGACCAACAAGATGAACAAACACCTTAAAAGTGATTTGCGTTTGCAGCTGGTGCACAGGGCGATGGAAATTTCGCGAGAAATAGACAAAATAAAACGTGAACTTGGTGGGACGGGCGATGATCCAGACGTTGATTTAACAGAATTAACCAAAGCCTATTCTGAAAAAAGGATATTATGTCCTTTAAACGTAAAAGAACAATGTTGTCTTTATGAATACAGGCCGATCAAGTGCCGGATACATGGCATTCCAGAAAAATATCTGGATTTACAAAAGATACACAAAATCCTTTATGATATTTCTCAATCCGTCTTTTTTGCCTTCAGCGGATCCTTCTGGGGGAAAGAAGGCTTGGCCTTTTCATTGGCGGACACCATTTCTGGCAGGTTTGTCCAGAAATATTTTTATTATTTGGCGTACTTGGCATCAAATAATGTAGAAGACAAAATGAATAATTGAATAATTCTGTCTCTGTTAACCCAATTCAAGAGCCTGTTCGGTTTTTTCCGTAAGCTCATCGACGTCGATCGGTTTCAGCAGGTATTCGGAAGCTCCAAGTTTCAGGGATTCCTGAGCGGTTTCCATGGTTGGATATCCTGTCAACATGATCACCTTTAAGTCTGGATCTATTTTCCGCAATTCCTCAAGTAGTTCGACACCGCTCATCTTCTTCAATTTAATATCTAAAATGGCAAGATCCACTTTGTGGCCTTTTACGTGTTCCACAGCATCCTCTTCTTCTGTGAAAACGGACACATTGTGTCCCTTTCTTTCTAGAATCTTTTTTATTAAGATTCCAGCATCTAAAACATCATCTATAACCATTATGTTAGCCATTATGCCAGGCTCCTTTTGTTGTCGCATCCCATGAAGAATATATGCCGCTTTTTTTAAAATCCTAGATGTGTTCGTCTCTAATTTTTAGGGCAGTGCTAAGATGTGCATGGCCAATGTTCTTTCGTATAATATCATGGTTATAAATTTGCCAATTCATTGTCAAGGCCTTCTTGAGTTCGTGTTGTTAGCAAATAGAAGTGTCATGTCGTTTAGCAAATAAATGTTTTTTCCAAGAACCACATTTTGATCCGAAGGTCAGCATGGCCGCCTTGACAATCCGAAAGGGAATCCACGGTTTCGGGCCCGTTGTTGCGTCCTACTAGTATAAAAGAAGATCCATCATAATCGCCTCAAACAAGCTTTTTGGTGGCTGGTTAGAGCTTTTCGGTGATTTTGTCATTGCAATTGCGATCCATGAAAGGCGGCCTTATCACCAGAGGGCTATAACCATATGGGGCTAAACTACAAGCTTTGTGAACATTCTTTTGCAAATTAAGAACTTCAAGCAACAGGAAATGCCCAAAGAATAAAATACAGGACATACCTCAAACGACTGAAATGCGTAAAGTCGTACACTACTAACGTATACAATAGCACCAGCCTTTCCAATAAACAATAATAAGGGGTTTCAAAGGGCTTTCCAGAGCCTTCCAAGATGAGTTCTCAATATGAATTTCGTGTTTTTAAGAAAAAGTAGCATCCTTTCAATGGGCCAAAATCTATGTACAATGAATAGCCTTAAGAGTTCAGAAAGAGCTGGAAGCTCGCCAACATATCTTCTTCTCAGCTTTATAATTATTTTATAATTTGAGGATATTCTTGAGATATCTGTTAAAGTACAAGCTTTTAGATCAAGATCTTTTCTCATGGGGTTTTTATGCCCTCCTCCAAATATCAGTAAGGCGTACAAACATAACTGATGGCCAGCCCAGCCATTTCACTAGAGTCCCATATTTCCAATTAGAAGTACGCAATATTTTTGGAAGGTTAAGGACATTTTCACCCGTATTTACCTCCAACACGTTATCGTATCCCCAGTCCTCAGTATGGGCGAGAAGAGACAAGTGTTCCACCTCGAATTTGCGAGGATATACCACTGCACGTTCTGAAAGGGTAGCCATGAAAGGTTTAAGATCCGAGAATGTGTAGGCTGTGAGCTTGAGATCGCCATAGAACCTCATAGCAAAATCCATGATACCGTTTTGCATTGATTTTACCATGGGGTTACACTTGATTTCTTCTATTCTGTCAGGAGAACTGTCGTTTTTAAAAACAGGCTCTATGGTCTCAGTTTTAGTGTTTTTTCTGTAGGCAATAGTTGTAGCATGTGGTGCGCGAGCAGCCTCTTCAAAGAGTTCTTCAAATGCAATTACGCAATTTTCTGTTGGTAGCATCCTTTTTTGGTCATAGAAGATCCCTTCTACATGGTCCTTTTCAGAAAAATTATAAGGAATTCCGGCACAAAATCCAAAATAGAGCCCGTAGGTCTGAGGATAATCCTGTCTTTTAGAAAGACACTTTCCCAAAAAATATTGAATAGTTCCATTCCATCCTATGTCTACAAGCGCAATTTTTTTATTGGAAAAAAAACCGATCTGGGTGAGATAGTTAACTAAGAGTTCAAAATTTTCTTTCGATAGGGCCTTGATCTTTAACTGGACGTCTTCATCGTTTAAAAAATTTATGAGCTTTGGATCATCCCATGTTTCAAGGCGCCTCTTCATAGGAATTAATCCATGCGCCCGGGCTTCTTTTTTGAATTCTTCTGGTGGAAGCCCAAAGGCCTTTAAAATTGAAAAAAGTCCTTCTTGTTTTGGATTATATAGTGCAAGGCGCGAAAGTTCGTGATCAAGTCCTAGGTGCACCGCAGCAGCAGCGGTAGTCTGTCGAGTAAGGTAGGCGTACTCTGTGGCAGGAGGAGTATATTTCCCGGTCATGGGAAAAGTACTTGCGGTCTCAATTAGTAACTTATACAGTCTTTCTAAAAGGTAACCATCTCTTGCAAGAAAAAGAATTTTTTCGGTCTTATACTCTAATACCTTTTCAAATACTCCTAGAATGTAAGTAGAAAAGATGGGGCCAAGTACGTTTCTGCCATAGTCATAGAAAAAATCATGAGATTCATCACTTTTCTTTTTGGAATCTTCGACGATGTGAAGTTGATGTTTTCCCCGCCAATAAGGTCTTTTTTTTGCAAATGTCTGGTAGATTGATAAAGTTCTGCGTCTTCTTAGTTCTTCTTTTTCTTTTAAGAGCACTGCGTTGATTCCAAGAGACAGGGGAACCGAGTAGTCAGATATGGGATTGTCTCCAATGTGGACTATTTTTCCAGGGGAAAGCTCAAAGTCTCGAATAATTTTTTTAAATAGTCGTCCTGAATACTTACATATACAAAAGGTGCTTGATACATAAATCTTGTCTATAAATTTCAAAAGTCCTTTTTCTTTTAAAATTGCCTGGATTTCATTAGGACCAAGATACATGTCCGATGTAACAACAATTTTTTTTGATGCCTTTTTCAAGGCCTTAAGCAGATTAATTACTTCGTCTTTTACATAAAGTGCAGAGAGTTCAAGGGATAGTTCCAGCTCTCGTATCCAGACAAGCAAGTTTTCATCTCCGGGAGGGCTAAGGCGTTTTGTCCACTCGTCTAAGAGGTCGATGTAATGGCACTCAAAATCAAGACCATTTCTATGCGCTCTTTCTCTTAAGGCCCACTCTGACTCTTTTCTGAGTTTTAGCACTTCATCAAAGCCTTTTTTTTCTTCCAGGTAATGGGAGATGTGCGTACAAAGTGCCTCATGAATAGCCTCTGGAGGCTCGATTTTTCTTGCAAGAAGGGTGTCGAATATGTCAAAAGAAAAGAGTTCCACCTCTGATGTAAGTGACAGTATTTTTTGAGTGAATTCTTTCTTACTTTTTATCTTTATCTTTTTCATGACCAAAAAATTTACTTAATATCCTTGCTGGTTCCAAAATTGCGTAACCTAGTTTAAAACTTGTTGAGTTATAGACATTGGACAGTGCTCTCAGAGCCTCTTCCTGTAGCTTTTGAATTTCTAATTTGTCCCTCTGTACTTCCAATCTTAAGTTTTCAATTTCCTGTAATAGGCCAATTTTTTCCTTGTTTAGCCCTTGGATTTCTAATTTGTCTCTTTGTATCTCTAATCTCAGTTGCTCAATTTCCTTGAGAAGACCTTTTTTTTCTTCTTGAAGCCTGTGGTTCTCATGCTTTAAGTCCGCTAAGTTTTTATTCAAGATGTCTTTTACTTTATTGAACTCTTCGTCTTTTTCTTGAATCAGTGCGTCACATTGCCTTCTAAGTTCGATATTTAATTCTTGCTCAATATATCCTTCTATTACCTTTAGGTATTGACTAAATCTTCTAATTTTTTCCCAAACCCTATCATTGAAGAGTTCTGGCGCCCATCTTAATAGGATCTCAAATGTCTCTTTGTTTGCATTTAAAGGACATTCTTTGATAGTATTTGAGGAATGTAGTCTATAATAGAGGAGCTTTTTTTCCGTAAGATAATGAAACTTGTCAGCCCTGTCAGAAAGAAATCTAAGTAAAAATTCATAATCACTTACATAACGGTAATTATAGAAAAAACCTATATTTTCAAATACGTATCTTCGTATAAAAAAATTGGAGGTAGTAATTGACACATTTCCACCAAGCAAAGTGGCAATAATATCGCCACTTTGTATGAATGCCGATTTCAGGTCTTCGTACCACTCTACCCACCAATGACCTTTGTCCCTTATGACTTCATCGTTTTGGTCTATGAGTTCGATATCTGTAATTAAAAAATCAAGTTTTTTCCTCTCTGCAATCCTTGTAAGGGTTTCAAGCCTGGTTTCATGAAACTTATCATCAGAGTTAAGAATGGCTATGAATTCACCCTTACTTTCTCTAATGCCTTTATTTATTGTCTGGGCTGCCCCTAAATTTTGTTCGTTTTTGAAAAATTTTATGCGCTCATCTTTAGAAGAAAGACCTTCGAGGATTTGAGGCGTCGAGTCCTGCGAGGCATCGTCTATACAAATGATTTCAAGGTCTTTGAGGGTTTGTGAGATGGCGCTAATGACAGCCTTTTCAACAAAAGCTTCGTGGTTGTATGCAGGTATTACCACACTTACCTTTGGTGGAGACTTGATGCCGTTTTTCAAGAAAGGACTCCTATTTTATCCATCTAGTGGGACCTGTAATGCCCCTTGGTAAGTTCCTTTTCATTGCAAAGTTATGCCTAAAATTCATAATAATCGCGCCTACCAGCATCTTCCAGAAATTTTCATGGTCATAATATCAAAAAAAAATGGATCAAACATTTTTACCTATTCCCCTGCAAGTGACATACAATTTTGCACAACATCCTATGCCAAAAACCTACCTTAGCCTCCGCTTGACTTTTCGGTTTTTCCAAATTTCGTTCCATTTCAACGATCTTTTTTTGAAGCCTATCAAGCTCGTTACGCATCTGGTAGATTTTCTGCAAGGGTAGTCTTGCCCTGTGCTTTTCATACAATCTTATCGTGGCCTCCTCCATCTGTCTTGGGCTACTATTAAACCCCACTTGGGTATCGCTCCATTGGTAATAGGTAGCAGTTACCTTGCCAGTGAAGGCAAAGTCGGCGTGTTCAGATGCCCTTATCAGCAGGTCCCAATCTTCGTAGAGATCGAAAGACTCGTCAAAGCGCAAAGATCGTAGCAAGTTGGCGTCGAACAGCAACCCATTGATGGGAATGTAATTGGCAATAACAAGATCTTCCGCCGAAAATGGCTTTGAAAATACACAGACCGTTTCACGATGAGCATTGATTCCAACCCCGTTCACCTGCACCATGCGCACCCCAGAATAAGCGACATACGCCTTATGACTCACCAACGTATCTATCAGTAATTCTATATGTTCCGGATCGAATTCATCGTCGTCATCCAGAAAGGCAATTAAAACGCCAGAAGCCTTATCGATTCCCAAGTTGGCAGCCTTTGCTCTCCCCACATTTGAGGTGAGCGGTAGAAATTTCAACGGAACATCACCTAATGCTTGCCTCAACGAATGTTGCTCAAGAGGTACGCCCCCGTCGTTCACTACCACCACTTCAAGCGGACGCCACGTCTGCCTCGCTACACTTTCCAGAGCCCTGCAGACAAGAGCAGGCCTGTCTTTGGTCCTGATAATGATGGAAACCAGAACGCCATTATGCACAAAACCAGGTCGTCTACTATTTCTCATAAAAAAACAGTGAAGATGAGATATGAAAAGTTGGATTGATGCACAGTCGCACGCTTCCCTGTATTATTTTGACTTGGCAGCAATAAACTTGTTCCAATGCCATTGGTGCAATACAGTAGTGTTTATAAACAAAGTTGTAAATGCGGAAAAAGTGCCGGTAAAAAACACGGACTTTCAAGGGGTGTCACACTTCATTGATGTATTTCGCCTCGTTTCATAGAAACCTTCTCTTGCAAAAGTTACTAAAATCTTAAAGGGTGCCGCCACCTTTCCAGTATACGAAAAATACTTTAGCGCCGGATGGTCCACGATGCAATACGAAGACATGTCTTTCAATTTCAAAACAAAAAGCATAGCATGCCACCTGCCAGATATTGAAGTGGCAGGTAGTATGTTTCAATTGAATATTGTCATTGGTATTGTAACTAGCAATGAAAAATATTTAATCTTTATAACATTCAGAAGTCATGCGACTATAAAAATTAAATAGTGTCAAAATTTTTGTCATAAAATTAAAAATGATATGAGCGTTTCAGATTTGCCGCAAATCTCTTTTTTGATAGTAAATTGGAATGGTTTGCCAGTACTCCCAAAATGTCTTCAAAGTATAGAATCTACATGTCATGAACTGTCTTATGAAGTATTGGTTGCAGATAATAATTCTACAGACGATAGTGTGTCCGTCATTAGAAAACAATTTCCACAGGTCAAGCTTTTGCAAAATCACGAGAACTTGTTTTTTGCCGCTCCAACCAATACCTTGGCTCGGCAGGCCAAAGGCAACTTTCTCATGTTAATGAACAACGATATTGTCTTAAAGAAGAACGCTATGGCCAGGCTCCTAAACACGCTCCAAGAATCTAAGCGAACAGGAGCTGCCGTGCCACAGCTGCTTTATCCAGATGGAAGGGTACAACCATCGTGCAGGCGTCTTCCAACCTTGCTCTCCTTGGCTTTAGCAGGTACAGGATTAGACAATTTTTTCACACAAAAAAGTTGGAAAATGAAGGACTGGAATCACGGTAACAAGCGCTGTGTGGAACAACCCATGATGTCTGCTATGTTGATAAAACGTGAATGCTGGCTCGATGTTGGTGAACTGGATCAAGAACGTTTTCCTCTCTATTTTAACGATGTTGACTGGTGCAAGCGAGCCATTGCCCAAGGCTGGGAAATAAAATTTGATCCCTTGGCCCAGGCCATTCATTTTGAAGCATGGAGCGGAAAAAAATTGGGTTTTAAACAGGCAATTTATTCTTCAATAGGCATGTATCGCTATTTCCGTAAATATCACGTAAAAACGGTATTTTCGCTCAAATGGCCGATCTTGACATCTTTGATCCTGTCTTTTCTTGGTGTCAAAGGAGTTTCCTTAGGGGCGAGAATGCTGAAAGGTCGGATATTCAATCCTTCCAAAAGCGTATTAAGTGTCTGAAGAGGCCTCGTGTGTCTTCCGTTTCAACAAGATATTTCTTGATGTGTTTAAATAGTGCGTCATCAATTTTGTTAGTGCATTCCCAAAAGGCTTCAGCGTACTTCGTGTCTTCAGGTAACGTGTACGCCCTGAGTCTATTTAGGGCCAGTATATATTCATCATAAGGTCTTTGAGCCAACTGGCTTTGGTAAAAGTTCATGGCTTTCCGTTTGAGATCTAAAACATTTGTTATGTCGATCAAGCGGTTTACTTCGCTTTGGCGTGAAATTTCGTAGAGCCATAAACTGCCTTGGAAATCCGTCAACTCAATGGCTTTTGTTACCAGATGGGTTACGATTCTATGATCTGGATGAAATTCAAAAATGGAAGGCAAAAAAATGGTCCTTGGATTGAACTTTTCGATTAGTTGTGCAAAAGATAGGATGGTTCCACGACTGATGTTTATTTGTCTATCAGGATGTTCAAGAAACAGTAAGTTTTGTATTCCGAGTAAAAGTGCAGCATTATGTGTTTCTTTTCTCCGTGTAGCAACATCGCCGCCTGCTGCTCCGTCTGTGACTACGATCACATTCACTTCGAGTCCTTCTTTTATAGCCAAAGCAATAGTTCCGCCCATGCCGAAGGTTTCGTCATCCGGATGCGGAGAAAATATTAGATAAGGAGATTCTGGCAGATCAGATGTGCGGTATGGGATTAAGTCTGGTTCTTGGTTAATTGTCATTTGTATTATATTAGATACATGAATTAAATCACATCCGCAAAACCACTTCTAAGATGTTTGAAACAAAAAAAACCCGCAAAAAATAACGTTACCGAAATAGCAGCAGAAATAAATAGGTTTGTCCATGAAAGAGTGTGCTGGAATAAAATTTCACGCACCAATTCAATGAAGTAATAGACAGGATTCAGTTTGATGGCCCATTGCATCGATGCTGGGACCATGGAAATTGGATACAATATGGGGGTAAAGTAAAACCAAAGGTTTAAAATTACACTCAAAATCTGCTGGGTGTCCCTTAGGTATACGCAAATGGAAGATAGCATCCATGCCAGGCCGAGGGTGAACATGAAGAAAAAGATGACGGGCAAAGGAAGTAAGAGCCAATAAAGGGTCGGGTAGCCACTCCATATCAGCCACATCAAAAAGAGCACCCAGCCGCTTCCTGCAAGTATGAAGGAACTGCATACTGTGCTGATAGGTAAAAGCTCCACAGGAAACGCCACTTTGGTTATCAAATTTGAATTTTGTATGATGATGCTGGTTGATTTGGCAAGTGCATCAGAAAAGGCAGTCCAGGGCAGCAGGCCACTCAAGAAGAAAAGCATGAAGCTTTCTGTACCCGCATCGATTTTGGACATGCGAATTTTGAAGACAATGGTAAATAAAAATGAATAGACCAAGAGTTGGCTCAAAGGCGTTATGATAGTCCACAACAATCCTGCAATAGAACCAGCATATTGGCTGTAAATATCACGTCGTACAAATTGCACTAAGAGATTTAAATGCATAGCGTAACGTGAAACTTTTTTTGTTTTTGCATCAAAAAAGGTCGGCATCGCCCATGGTCCAAATAAACTTGTCTGCTTCATCAGGTGAAATACCAGTCTCGTCGCATCTGGCGCAAGGTACTATACCCAAAGGTTCATCTTCCGGCATGAACCCAGCCTTCAAAAACGCCTTTTTCAGCGGGTGATTTTCAGAACACCAGCATTCGATATGCCTGCCCTTATTCTCGTTTATAAAGCCTTTTAGGAGTGATTCCATGGAATGGGTATCTTTTGCCAAAAAATCGACTATGCGCAAGGTATTTACTTCACGTGAATGGGAAACTGCTATCAGCCATGCAGACATTTTTTTTGAAAATCTGTTTTTGAGGCAGAAAAAGGCGTAATTGCCATTTGGCTTATTGAAATAACGCCACTTCAAAAAAGTGTAGTCTCTTATGACAGAGAAGGGGTTAAAAAAGTTGAGCACTTCTTGCCATAATTTATTAATTCCATCAGGATCTGGAAAATCTTGATATTCGCATCTTTGAAGCGAAATCCAAGAATTTTTAGAGGGGCACTTATTGTCACTGAAGGTGAAATAAAGTGTTCCTGGCTTGAACAATCTGTAATACATGAGTTTTGCCCCTAGACGATAGTGCCTTTGGCCAGGAAATCCGTAATGAAAATGGGCCTTGGGGTGTGACACGTACAGTTTGAAGCAAGGATCTATTGGGATTTCGTCCAAATAGGTTTTCAAAAAGGCCCAGGAAGTCTTCACAAACAGACCTGTTTTACCACCCAAAGCCCAGCGGTATGCTGGATGAGAGAAATTGTCTGTAAGATGAAGGGCAAGTTTTTTTTGTCCGTTATGAGTGATTCTATAGACCTGAGCAGCATAGTGGACAGCCACGTCCCCAGTCTCAGACAGGCACAGCATGGTCCTGAAACCCGCTGGATTAGCATGATATTTCCAACGCCATGTTTCAGCATCCATGCGTTGCTTGAAAGCCTCTTCCCAAGAGGCGATGATTTGGGGCTCATCACTTGGCTCATAGGGCCTTATAATAAATTTGCCTTTTATGGTTGGTTGGATCAGTTCAGTTTTTTCTTGCATCAACCTTGATCTCGACGACATCAGAATAGGCTATCCAGCCTGATGGATCTCTATAGCGCAAAACCACTTGAGCGTCCTTGGTCAAATAAACTTTTATTTTGCCTTTCCTAGGCAGACAATATATACCTTCAGGGAGGCCGTTCTGCATGGGCAAAGCACAATACTGCCCCTGTTCAAAAGGTCCAAACTCCCAGGCAAGCATGCCTTTGTGATAATTGAAGATGGCGTAAGGGGCCGCGTCCTCCTTCACATTACAATTCCATTCCATCTTTTTTAACACTTCGCTGCCGTTGAAATAATAAAATTCGACATCCTGTTTTTTTAAGAGTCTTTGACAAAGACAGCCATCAGTACAGAAAAGCGCGCTCTGATCATATGGTTTTTCATCAGTTTTGCTGGCTAGTTTCTTCAATTCAGTAAAAAACCAAGGAGCTCCGTCAGCCATTACTAAGACTTTTCCTGGGCCAGCCTTTAATAGAAATTCCCCCATTTTTTGGTAATTGTGATGTCTTGCAATACTTTTTTCTAAGGCGCTTGCTCCAAAAAGATTCCATAAATTGACAATAAGTGTTCCCGTCAAGATGAAGATTGCCACCTTTTTATTTAAGTTATGAAATGTATGCAAGACAAATAAATATAGGGAAAATATAACGACAGTTAATATGCGAAGAGGACTTAAATCAATAGTATTAAGGTTTGTCAACCTTTCTGCTACTGGAATGACGGGTATCAAAATAGAGGCAATGCAGACCAAGAAAAAGAACAACAAATAACCATCCCTTTTCAATACGACCAGTAAAAGTGACGCAGCAAAAGCTAAAAAAAAGCAGAAAGCAAACAGGTCGTAATTGAATATTGCTTTAAATATCAAGGCAAGAAACTGTCCTATTGATAAAAGCGTATTTGATGAAGTAGCAACGTTTGGATCAAATAAGTTTGTTATGCCTAACATATATGAGCGCCATGCGACAAAGGCAAGGGCTACAAACAAAAAAGGAAGTTTGATCAGGTTGCCTTTCTTTGAAAAGGAGCCTGGATAAAAGAGGAGAATTCCAATTAAGGGCACGTATATTTCCTTGGCAGTAACAGATATTAAATAAAAAAAGGCACCTGAGAGTCCGTAAAAGAAATTTGATGACTTCAGGCCCCTCAAGAAGAAGAAAAAGGCCAACGCTGCAAAGGCGAGTCCTTCTGTATAGTGGCGCAACCACAAGTTTCCTGCCAAGGCGAGAGTAGGCAGCGAAGTAACAAACAACAAAAGCGTGCCTAAAGCAGGCACGACGCTGACGATTTCCAGGAGTAACAGGCCACAGCACAAGGTGGCTAGTGCCAAAGAAAGGATGTGGTGAATAAAGAAACCGTGAGGATCGAAGCCAAAGAGTTTCCAATCCATGGCGAACGACAGGTTGATCCAAGGGGTGAGATTGGTAGCAGATATCTGCCTCCACGTTTCAGGCTCATAAAAAAAAGATGGCCAGTCATGCTCAATGGTTGCGTGAAGCAATGCAGTGTCATCTCCTGTCCACCATCCATGTTTCAGAAATGGGCTGTAAAGCACCACCGTCACCAAGAAAGGGAGGATCAATACAATCCTTGACGGAATTTGCCTATCTTTCAAAACGTTCCAAGACCACATATCTTGGGCGCATCTTGAGTTCTTCATAAATCTTGGAAATGTATTCGCCTACCAGTCCTAGGCCAAACAATATGGAACTTCCAAGCAAGAGCTGAAGAATTATCACGGTTGAAAATCCCGGGGCAGCTTTACCAGAAAACTTGCAATACAATGTTTGGAACAGCAATAAAACAGTGCCTACGATGCCAGCCACACCTATGGCCATCAAGGCGCGTAAAGGCCATACACTGAAAGAAACTATTGCATTCCATGCAAAAGAGACCAGATTTTTGAAAGGCCAAGAAGAAGCTCCTTTTTGTCTTTGCAACGGTTCGAAGGCTATTTCCTGTGTAGGGTAGTTGAACCATTTTATAAGCCCTCTAAAGAAGCGGTTTCGTTCCGGCAGGGCTAGGTAACTTTCAACAACTTTTCTGTCCAGGAGTTTGAAGTCGGTGGCGGTAGTGAGATCAAGCCCTGTGGCATATCGGAAGATCTTGTAAAAAAAGGCGGTAAAAAGCCGTCTCCAGGTGGGCTCGGGAGGCCGCTTCATTTTTACTGCTTCAACGATTAATGCCCCCTCTTTCCACTTGCGTATCATTTCTGGAAGGATGGATGGAGGGTGCTGGCCGTCTCCATCCATAACGATAACTGGGTTACCGTCAGCTTCTGAAAGGCCAGCATATATGGCAGCTTCTTTGCCGAAATTTCTTGAAAACCGAATGGCCTTCATGCGCAAAGGCTGTGGGTCTAGCTGTTGTAACAGTAGCCAAGTGTCATCTGTCGAACCATCATCAACCAATACTACTTCCCACTGGTCTCCTTGAAGACTGGTTGTAGACTTAATTTCCTGAATTAACTTTTTAAAGCCAGGAACTTCATTGTAAAGTGGGATAACCAGTGAAATCATCGACCCTTCCAAAAAATGGCTAATTTAACATCGTAGCTTGGAATTGGTACCGTATCAAGAGGAAGAAGTTTGAGGAAGAGAGGAGGAAAAAGAAACTGTTTTTTGAACACCTTCCATACATATTCTTTAGGATAATAAAGTGTGTAAGGAAGAATCAATCCATACCAGCCAAATTTCTTAAACAGTGTCTTCAGTGCCTTTGGGGTCCAGAAAAAAAGATGCTCTGGGGGAGTCATGAGGCGCCACCGTTTTCTCAAAATTTTAGCTGCCAGAGATGAAAAATCCACGGTGGTGATAATTGCCGATCCTCCAGGCCTGATCAACTTGTTCATTTGTTGCATCACACGTATGGGGTCTAAAAAATGTTCGAAAACGTCCCCAAAAAAGATGAGGTCAAAGGACATGCCAGGAAATGCTGTTTCTTCGAAACGGCCCTTTTTAAAAGTATGCCCCTTTGTATTCACATTTCGTTGTAGTGTATCAGAAAGGTCAAGGCCTATTCTAATAGAACTTTTTAAGTGATTTTTTGCACAATCCAAGAAATATCCGTAGGCACATCCTACATCGAGAACTGCAGGAAAGGTCCTTTTCCCAGAGAGAAGTTGCACTCGTTTAATGATATTCCGGTAGGTCTTTTTGAGACCTTTTTCCAAGTCTTTGTAGGGCGAATTGTAACCCAGCCTGCTGCCCCCTTGGTAATATTGGTCTTGATAAAATTTTGCCAGCTCTAGGTGAGAAGGCAGTGGAGTGACAAATCCCAGTCCACACCAAGAACATTTATAGATATTGTAAATTGAGGTGTTATGAGTTGTTGAAAAGGCGTACTTGGAGTTTTGGGCACAAACCGGGCATGGAATAGCTTGCTTCATTTTTTTATCCAGGTCCATTGATGCCCTGTTATATAGCCCGTTTTAGTCCTGCATCTAGTGAAGTATCTGCCCGGAGGAAGCCTGTCCCAAATTTTTATAGGAAACGAAAAGGCAGCTGTTTTTACATGGGCTTGAGCAAAAGGTATGAAGAGCATGTCTGCTCCAATTTCAAGGTTTACTTCCTCTCCTCTGTTGAGGCCAATATCAAACACAGGGGGACTGTTTTTTGTTTCCAACTCAACAAAATTGGGAAGCACAGTTTCTTTCTGCGACCATGGGAGCAGCGAGGGCAAGCCTTTCATGCCATAATGCTTTTCCAGAAAAAGCCTTTCAGATTCTGCCATCAAGTTGCCTTTTGGGGTGTCTGGGTCAGGGCTTTGAGACCAGAAATGAACTATTTCTGCTTCGGGTATGCATGCTATCAAAAGGCCCTTGGATCTGGCGTTAATGCACAAATCAGCATCCTCAAAATAGAGGAAATAGCGTTCGTCTAAAACAGGATCAGGAATTTTGTTCCTGTCTATTAACATGCAAGCTCCGGAAAGGAATGGTTCCCAAAAAGGCTCCTCAGCGGCCCAGAAGCGGTCATGCCTTAAGGCCCACTCAAAGGTTACCTGTTCATAGTCCCACGGTGAAGTTTCATGAACACGAGCGGCTTGGATCAATTTTGAAGCTAATGAGTAACCAGTGGCAGGTGGCAGTTTAAACGTTTTTTCTTCATCCCAGAAGAAACGTGGCCCAGCCAATGCTGCCCCGCAGGAACTTGCACCTTGATACAAGGAATTGATAGAGTTTGGCAACGGGATAACATCTGGGTTTAGCAGTAGAAGCCAGGGCTGGGTGGCAATTTTAGCCCCTTGGTTGACGGCCTTTGCAAAGCCTAGGTTGACCTTGTTTTTCAGTAAAATGATCTTGTTTCCAGGAAGATCTTTGGGTACGTCACCTAGATTGTCCACAATGATTATCTCATTGACCAAAGGCTCTCTTTCAAGAAGGTTGCATAGCCTTGGTAACAGCATGCCCGTTCCATAGTTTACGATTATGACGCTTATCATTTCTTTAGTTTCGCGCGGAAAACTAGTTCAGTAGTTAGCAAAGATTCCTGGTTGCCAACGCCATTGTTTACCAATAGCTCTATAAATTTTTGCCCTGTAGGGGTGGGAGCGGGCTTGAGACATTCGAAATACTCAATCTTGTAGCCACTATCTGTAAGACACTTCTTTAACGATAGCTCTGTAAAAAAGCGGATATGGCTTACGCACAAAAGACCTACTGGTATATATTCAAGCGTCCCCATTGAAAGTTGTTTCACAATACTCCAATGGCCGCTATTGGGCACACTTCCGGTCAGCCATCCACCAGGCTTCAATAAAGAGGTGGTCTTGGCAAGCATTTCCCATGGGTCGTATAAGTGTTCCAGTACATCTCCCATGTTGATTAAATCGAATTTCATGTCAAATTCTGCTTCTTCCAAGGGCTGCTGGATCACTATGTCATAAACTTTTTCAGCCTCTTTGGCCAAGTTGGGATTGAGCTCCACCCCTGTAATGTGAATGTCCGGACGTTTTGTTTTCAACATCTGGCCATAGCCTCCCCTTGCACACCCTATATCCAAAACAGTGACAACATTTCTGGGAACGAGGTCAACAAGGTCTTCTCTTTGTGCAGAATAATAGTCACCAAATTTGTGGACTAGTGCACCTTCGCAAACGATCTTGGAGGCTGGAATGTCAACCAACTTTTCCAGCTTGTATGAAAGGGGAATGTCTTTGATGGCGTTGGGATGAAATGCCACCACTGCTGGGTCCAAAACAGTGGTTTCGATACACGCTTCGTTTTTATTTTTATTTAGGATTTCAGCTACTTCGATAAAAGTAAATCTGTCAACATATGGATAAGGCAATAATGCCACTTGGCTGGGATAGTCAGACAGGTTGAAGAGTGGACCTGCCATTTCTCCAAATTTTTGTACGGCTTTTTCCATTGATTCAATGGCAAAACCAGAAATTATTACCTCTGGATCACACACAACACAAAAGGGTTGAGACGGTTTTGCCGATCCAAAAAGCTCTCCAATTGTGCTATCAGGCCGATAAGTTATCAATTTACATTTGGTCAGATCTCTGGTGGCCTCCCAGCAAAATGAATATGAATAGTTTGTCTCATAAACAGGTGCAGGTATTTTTTCAGGCCAGAAAATGGTCATCATTTCTCTGTCCTTTCCAGCGGCATGGGCCTGTAAAGCTCGCCTGAGTAAGTTCTTCGATAAAGAACATCTTGTCCATTCATGACAAGTTCTTTTTCTTCAATCACCTTGCTGCTCGCCCAAACGTCGCACTCTTTGCAAATTGGCAAGGAATCTTTGTCTCCTTGCTCATGTTTCATCCTGTATGTTTGCATTTTCGCACTGTTGAAGATCTGCATAACACTTTTTTCTTGAATATTGCCTAACAAAACGTCCAAAAAGATATCTTCGCAGCATAGTCCAGCCTTTCCATCCCATGATATTACAAGTTGGCTGTACAACAAAGGACATGGAGTGAAGCCTGGGAGCAGTTTGTCATCAGTGCAGAGCCTTTTTGATCCAATAGGCCTGAAGCTGGATATCGAGACATAGGACGAAAATGGGAGCCATTTCCTCACATACTCTTGGGCTTGATCTGCTATTTCTGGATAGGCAACCATATTAAATGAAATGGCTGGTTTTTTAAGATGCTGTCTTTCTTTGGTTTCTATCAGGTAGGAGATATTTTTTTCAACCTTTTCAAGAGAGGCCCCCCTCCTAAAAAAATCATTAGTTTCCGGCCTGACTCCGTCAACTGAAAAGGCTAGCCAGTCGACTCCTTCATTCAGCAAAAAGTCGCTCCAGTCTGGCGTAAGAAGCATACCATTGGTCATGAATCCAACATGAAGTAAGGGGTTTTTCTTTGCTTCTTTGACAAGTCTTTTCAGCTTGGGATAGAGTAATGGCTCTCCTGCACCATGCAGGCACAATATAGTAGCCTGTTTCAAGTCGTTGAGCTCGTCCAACACCTTTTTCCATAAAGATTCTGCCATATAGCCTTTGGGACGGGTTGAAACCCCGCTTGAACCATGAAAATGGCAAAAACGGCATTTCAGATTGCAATAATTAGTAGTTTCTAGGATTATCTCTTTGGGAAAAAGTTTTTTCATCTCTTTCTCATCAATAAATAAAATTCTTCACGCCACCTTGGGAAGAAATAGGCAACCGTAGACATTATTTCTCCCTTCTTGGAAAAAAAATAGTCATCCACAGGCAGAAGCGGCCTATAGGCAATTTTTTTCAAGTCAAAGCTTGCAAAGATTTCGATAAGCTCTTTAGGCAGGAATTCCCTAATGTGACCAAACGTGTCTCCAAAGGTATCTACCGAGAGTTTAGGGTTGACTGGCTGGCCTTTAAGGAAGCGCCAAATATTTTGGATGCGGCCAAGATTAGGAGTTGACAGAATAAGATAACCTCCAGGTTTCATGGTCCGGTGGATTTCATTGGACAAAATGTCTATTTGTTTGGGCCAAAGATGTTCTATCACGTCACAGCAGCATATTAGATCAAATGTGTGGCTAGCAAAAGGAAGTCCATCGTTGACATCTGCACCAATCAGGTGAATGCGGTTTTTCAAAAAATAATTCGCATAATTAGATTCGTGGAAATAGGTTCTGCTGGGGTGTTCAATGGTAAATACGGTTTTCCCTGGCTGTTTGGAGAGTCCGGCAGCCAATACCCCAAAACCAGTGCCGATTTCCAATGTGTTTCCTTCGTAAAGACTGCTCAATTCCAGCAAGTAGAGATAGTGGCGGAACCAGGAACGCAATTCCCTTTCATGGTGTTGTTGTCCGGGAAAGATTGACTGAAGTTCTTCAAATATTTGATGAAGATTTTTGGTGTCGTCCATTATATGAATTGAAGTCTCTCCTGTTGCAAGATTCGATGCCTTCCAAGAGCCTAACGATTTTTTCCCCCACTTGCTCAGGGCTGAACTTTTTTGCTACTTGTAAGCCCCGCCGGCCGATTTTGTTGCGGAGCTCAGTATCTTTCGCCAAGATAGTCAGTTTCTTTAGTGCATCATCTAAATTTTGGGGTTTAAAAAAAAGGGCATAGTCCTGAGGAGAATCCCATGATAGATAGCTAGATATGGCTGAAAGGCACGTAGCCATTCCGCACGCCATGGCCTCCAAAGGCGGAAGCCCGAAGCCTTCCCCCTCCAACGAGGGTGAAAGCAAGATGTGGTTTTTCCTAAAAATATTTCCTACTTCACGTGGAGCTACTCCCACGTAATATTCGTCAGCCTGGAAAATACCACTTTCTTTTTTTCTGGTATCTGCTTGGGAGATCCTGACCACCTTGATATTGGGAATCTGGTTTTTAAAGGCTCTCAATACCTTCAGACCAAATTTTATTCCCTTAATCGATATATCCAAAGGTCCCACAAGGACAATGCCCAAAGGCGGTTCTTTTGGGACATGTCGTGGATCTGGATAGAAGATTTTGGTGTCCAAAGGTTGACCTACAACTTCTATTTTTTTTGCAGGAAACTTTGCACTCAATTTGCGGGCTAGATTTGTAGATATGGTCCAGATTGGGCAAGGTAAAGAATACGCCTCCATAATTTTATCTATAAATGGCTTGGCTTCATCATATTCAGCTTCGTAGCCTTGGCAAAAGTGGATGAGACGGCCTCTAAGAGCTTCAATGTTCCAGAGTTCCAGCAATACAGAGTAGAAAGTGGCCACGTAGAATTTGGCGTGACCAAGGACTTCACTCCATTGCCTGACCTGGACAAAGGGTATTTGGTACTCTAGCCACTCAGGAAAGGGTTCCCTGCTCACAACAGCGGCTTTTACCCCCATCTCATTCAGCAGCCGCACATGTTCAAATACTATTTTGTTACCACCGCACAAGTTTGTGCTGAGTGTGATGTAGGCCAAATCCATTTCTAAAGGATCTTCCATTCATGATCCAAGGCCGCAAGGCCTATGAACTCATTTTCTTTGACCACCCTAAACTCAATGGAATCGCGTCCCAGCACAACGTTTCCGGTGTCATCAAGGGCAATGGCCTCAAAACGGTAGCTTCCGCCCAGCAAGGGCAGTGAAGGTATCGCAAATTCCACTGTGGCATCATTGTCCAATGGAGAATGTTCTTCAATTTGAGTGGATGTACCAAAGATTATGGTTTCATCGTTTCTAGCTATTCCAGCCGCGAGGTGGTAAGGATGACCATTGGTCTTGCATGAGATCTTGAAGACAATGTCCTCTCCTGTGCGCAGTATGGGTGTACCGTTTGAATCACGATGATTTTTCAACTTGATGTCTATACTTATTCTGTTTTTGTCTATTTCAGCCTCTGGGTTTGCCTGTGCCTTCTGGTCTGTGTCATTGTTTCGAAAATTGTCCTGTTCCCTGCACCAATCTTCGTAGGCCTGGGTGACATCAAAGGCCTTTCCGCTCATCTTTATACGTCCATTGTGAATCCACAAAGCCTTTTGGCATAGATGGTTTATATGGTAGAGACTATGACTGCAAAATAAAATTGTCTTTCCTCTATCTTTGAAATTCATCATCCGGTCTATACACTTTTTTTGAAATCTTTGGTCGCCAACACTCAAGGCTTCATCGATAATGAGTATGTCTGGATCAATGCTTGTAGCTATGGAAAATGCCAGGCGTACATACATGCCCGACGAATAGGTCTTAACAGGCTGATCTATGAAAGTTTCAAGCTCAGAAAATTGTATAATTTCTTCCTCTTTTTCACGTATTTCCGCTTCTGATAGCCCTAGCAGGCTGGCATTCAAGTGAATGTTTTGCCTTCCCGTAAAATCAGGGTGAAAACCAGCACCCAACTCCAGCAAGGCTGCTACTTTTCCTTGAAAAAGATATTCCCCAGTGGTAGGAGTGAGTGTGCCAGCCAATATTTTAAGCAAAGTGCTTTTTCCAGCCCCATTTTCGCCAATTATCCCCACGCTTTCACCTGCAGCCACAAGCAGAGAAACGTCCCTCAACGCCACGAATTCATGATGAAAAGGCCTGCGAAAAATGAGTTCTCTGAGTCTGTCTGACGGTTTGCGATATATACGGTAAACCTTAGTGACATTGTTTGTTTGTATTGCATACATATTGATATGTTGACGATATAAAGGATGAGGCTAGCAGTGCTGAAAATATTGAGCTGCCAGCCGTTTAACACATTCAATATAATAGGAGCAGGGAATTTTGCACTCCAAAAAAGTTGCCGAATACATGGTTTTGTTCATGAATAAAATTTTTTCCCGAAGTTATAAAACAGTGGCATGTTTCTGCTGTCTTCTGTTCTTGACCAGCTGTGCAGCCGAGAGGCCCAAAATGCTGGGCGGGAAAGAGGGGTCATTACCGATATGCACCTTTACAGTGAACAAGTCTGCCGCAACAAAAAACAAATTTCTGTCTTATGAAGTTGAGATAAAACGAGTAGTAGTGCCTGCCAATGTATCTAAAGCCGCGCAATTTTTCACTAAAATTGCCTTTGATGCGGCTGTTAAGAGAAAATGTTTTGCAAAAGTAGGAATTGAAGGAGGAACTGAAGCAAAAAATAGCTGGGTCAGTTTTCCTAACCTTGCTGAGGCTGAAATGGTAATTCGTGTCCCGTACATTTTGCATCCTGTTGGCAGCAGCCCTGGTAGAATAGGTGTTGAAGTGACTCTTAGAAGCAGCCAGGGTGAATTGCTTTGGGAGTCCTACGGTGAGGCCTTGTTGCTTGCAAGGCGCTGGAAAGATTACATAATTTTTCAAGATCATTACAAGCCGGCCCCTTCAATCCAAGAGGGTTTTAGCGCAGTTTTTGAAAAAACTTTGGTTCTAATGGAAAGAGGAAGCCTCTAAACCCTCTGGATTGTGCCTTGATGCTCCAACCGATTGTTCTTTTACAAAAATTCAGGCCTTCAGGGCTTGACCAAGCTGCCTAGCAAGGGCTTCATTTGCAATTGATTTTAACATTTCAGCAGGTTATTCCTTGATTTTTAACGTATCTGCTCTGTAGTCCGTTATTACAATTAATTATTGACAATTTGTTCCATTCCTCTACAATTTAATTTGCATAGGTATAGTATGGCAGTCTGGAGGGGGAATCATGGTACCTCATTGTCAATTTGCACAACTTCAATCCCTCGTCTTTGGTATTCCTTGGCGCAAGGATGGAAAAGCCTGTACAAAATTGAACAATAAGGAGGGGAAGGCCATGAGAGCTTTGAGGACGATTTCATGCCTTGTGACGGTTTTGGTCTTGATGTGTTCTGTTCAAGAGGTTTTAGCCCACAGGACCTACCTGTTGGGAGATGGGCCTGAAACCAGCTCTGAACTTTTTAGCGACGATATTAACGTTACCTTTACATATGGTATGCATCACGGTTCTTTGACAGGTTGCATAGATGGGCAAATAGAGCTTGAGTTTATCAGTTTGCTTTTCCAGAATCCAATAGGTTCTGGAGAATATGAATTTTTGATTGGCAATTACGAGATCCTTTCAGGTGCCAGCAAATACAAGGGAATGGCCACTGTTTTTTCTACAGCTGAAACGGGTGATGCATACTTCGCCCTTTTCGGTGACCTTGGAGCAACGGGATTAGGTGACGAGTTGGAACTTACTAGCATTATGGACCATCAGTACAGCGGCCATTTTACCCATCATGACATCGTGGACAATATTATCCAACAGTTTGAAGCGGACGTCCCGCTTACAATAAACTCCTTGGAAATAAAAGATGTTCCTATTGGCGGTTATTACAATGGCAAGTTGGCCTTTGAAGGCAAGTTTTTTGATATTTCTCTCGATAACATTGATTGGTCCGGCCTTGGCCTGCCTGATTTAGATGAACTTGAGGCGTTTGCCGGAAGATACAAGTGGGACAAAACCCAGCAGCCGAAGGATGACGAAATATACATTGTGTTTCCCCTTGGCACTGTAACTGGTTCACTTGCTGGGGTGTTTGTAGAGGACGATGAAGTATTTATAGAACACAGTGGCACAGCATCTCCTATTCCAGTTCCAGCTTCTATATGGCTTTTAGGTTCTGGTATAGGGATAATGGCAAGTGTTGCCTGCAAGATATCAAGGAAACAGAGGGTGAAATAAAAAGCCTTCAGCCGTGGTAGCCAATCAGGTTTTATGGCGCCTGTTGGTGCTTAAGCCATGTGCATTCTTTCAAACAAGCAACCGACTCTATGAAAAATGGCGCCTCATGTAAGATTCTATCCGGTCATAGGCTTCGTTCAATATTTCCTCAGGGGGAAGGAATACCACGCGGAAATGGGGGCTCGGCGGTAAATCACCAAAACCGCTTCCATGAACCACAACCACGCCTGTTTCCCTGATCAGATCCTTTACGAATTCTTTATCATTCACTTCCACATCAAGCCTTGGAAAGGCATAAAAGGCCCCGGAAGGCTTTTGGCATGAGATACCAGGTATGTTGTTCAGGCGTTCGACAGTTAAATCACGCCGCTTACGAAGTTTGGATACAGCGTCTCTGATATGGGTGCTGTTGCCGTTAAGGGCAGGTGGGATGGCGAACTGTTTTGGATGGTTGGCACAAAGCCTTGCCCTGGCAAGTTTTCGCATAGCCTCTGTATACTCCTCAACAAGTTCTGGCAAACCGCTTACAATGGCCCATCCAATCCTGAAGCCAGGAGCCAGATAGCTTTTTGACAAGCCGTTGAAAGTTACCATGGGAAGCTCATGGTCAAGAGAGGCAATGCTGACATGTTTTTGGCTGTTGAGGATGAGTTTGTCATAGATTTCGTCACTCAGAATCACCAAATTGTGCTCTCTGGCGAGCTCCACTATTCGCCTCAGGGTTTCTTTACTATATACTGCCCCTGTGGGATTATTTGGGTTGATGACCACAATAGCCTTTGTCTTATTGTCAATTTGACTAGCCATGTGGTCAACATCAGGCTCCCAATTGTTGTCTTCATCCAGCCGGTATGGACGAGGTTCACCAATCAACCTGGACAAAAGCGCATTGTAGAGTGGATATCCAGGAGAGGGCACCAGTACATTTTCAGCCTGATTCACCAAAGCTGAAAGAGCAAAATCAATGGCCTCACTGGCCCCTGTTGTAATCAGGATTTCATGTGGTTTAATGCCATTTCTTTCGGCTTCTTCGCGTATGGCCTCTACTGCTTCCGGTACCCCTTCAGAGGCAGAATAGCCTGTGTGGTTATGCTTCATTGCCTCATATGCCGCCTTGATCAAGTGTTCGGGCGTGTGGAAGTCAAAGAGAACCGGGTCCCCGATGTTGAGATAAAAGAGATCCCCTCCTTTGGCCTTTCTCTTCTCCGCCTCAATGACTATGTCTCTGATGGCATATTCTATATGTTCTGTGCGTTCGGAGGGTATGATTTTACGAAGCATTTTTCAATCCCAATAACCATAGGCCACCTCGAAAAACTGGCCTTTTACCCAAAAAGTGCAATACATTTCAAAAATAATCCTCGAAATATCAATCACCAGTTATTCTTCTCACGCGCCTTTTCCTAAACAAATTTTCCAATTTTTATTAGAGGCAGCTCATGAGATCAGTACCGGCTAGAATTCACCCATTTAACAAAATTGTCAATATTGACGTGGTAAAAAATATTAATCCATTATGAAACCCTTAACCCTTTGCTCCAGGAAAATCTTTCCCTGTGCCATGATTGTCCCTGCCCAAAAAGTAATTTAGCCATGAGGAACTCTTGTAAAGGCTCCAGTTTCTGGGCGGAAGGTATGGCAGTTCAATTGGTTCATGTGCAGCGTTAAGCCTCTCATAACCCCTTACGTATATGCATTTTTTTTGGCCAGGCCAAACTTCGCACCAGCCGTCAAGACTGCCGCCGCAAGGGCCGTTGAGAAGATATTTGGGGCATTGTGATTGAGGGCATAAGAATGCGTGCTCGCCCAACGTGCAGTCGCCGCATTCCTGACATCCATAAAAAAGGCCTTTCAGAAAGTATTCCATGGCTGTAACACTTGGTTTTAAGGAAGATTTTTCTATAAATCCAGCAAGGTTGGCCATTACTGACGCCAGGGGCGAGTCTGTTGAAAAGGTTAGGTCATGCACCTTTTTGGAGAGCCTGAAGTGGGTCTTTTCGGGTAAACTGATATCTGATTCCGGTGGTTTGTTGGTAAATTCGCTGTTTAGTCCGCTGGAACTGTCTAGCTGAAAGTAGAAAAAGTCCCATTCTTCCGCAAAGATAAAGTGATCCACAAGCCGTCTCCAATTCAATGAGAGCTCCTTTGCCCTTTCAAGTATCCAATCGACATGGCCATAAGTCAGATTGGGGCCGCTCAGATGAACTCCATCATACCCCATACCAAATAAGAGGGCCGTCAGTGATGCGCCAAGCTCGAGACGCATTTCTAGTTCAGCATCTTGTCCTTTCTGCTCAGCCGATTCCATTTTTTCCAATAGCCGTTTGGGCATGATACACCCTGGAATTTTTCCTTGATGCAGCACCCGTGCCAGCCTCGTGGTAGGCATAAATACTGTGCCAAGCAGCGGGACGTTAAGGCCGTTTTGTTCCATAAAGAGGCGCAGTTCATGGAATTTCCGCACATCATAGCCCAACTGGGTGATTACAAAAGAGGCACCTTTTTCTATCTTGTTTTTTAGCTTCTTGTACTGCAGGATAAGTTCTGCTGCAGTACGTTTGAACGGAGAGACCACGCAGCCAGCAAAAAAGTTTGTGGGAGCCACCAGCACGCCTCCGCCTGGTGCCATGGGATCTACAAGAATTCCTTGATTTAACGCGGTGATCATGTCCAGCAAATGAACGGAGTCGAGATCAAAAACTGGTTTGGCCGTACCCATGTAGCCATATCTTGGGTAATCTCCTGTCATCACTAGAAGATTTTGCATGTTTTGACGGTCCAATTCAAAAAGTTGACTCTCGATCTGATTGCGGTTTTTGTCTTTGCAGGAAAAGTGGATTATGGGCTCCATTCCGAGGGAAATTATTTCTGAACCCAATACGAAGGGAGATAGGGCAGGGTTTCCTCCGGCATTGTCAGTGATTGATACCGCTGCAATCTGCCCGGCTTTTGACGCCTGCTGAACGAACCTGATTATGGAATCAAGTGCGTGGCCTTTTGAAGCCCTAGCTGGTACCAATTCAAAAGTGACCACGAAGTTGTGTTTGTAGTCAATCTCGCCTTCTTCCAGACCTAGGACCTGGCTGGCAGATCTAGCAGTAACAAGCCTTTGACGAAAATCGTGTTTCACCCTCTTAACTGCCTTTTATCTCCAACGCGTATGGTAATCCTCTTGTTATCCAAGTATTCAAGAATGGGTATCATATATTTCCTGGTAAGCCCACCTGAAAGGTCGCGAAAGTCGCTGACGGTCAGCTCTCCATGTTTCTTTATGTGGTCAACTACCATTTTTTCGGCCTTGTCCAGTGCCTTTTTGTGAAACAAGAGGTCGTCCTTGAGGCGTACCAGGGTGCCTTCTTCTATCAAGAGCGCGATGATCTCCTTGGCAAGTTCACTGCCTTCAGAGACCCTCTTCAAGGCCTCTTCAATAGAAGGCGGTCTTAAGCCGGCCTTGAGGAACAGGCCTTCAAGGCTGCTTCTGAGTTTTTCCTGATCTTCTGCCAAGGCTACCTTGTGGGTAGATAGCCTGACTGTATCCCGGTCTTGACTTATCTCGCCAAGGGAGACCAGTTCATTGAGCCCTTTGTGAAATAACTTAGGATCCACCCTGCCAGACAAGAGTTTAGAGCGCAATTCTTCCTTTGAAAGGCCTTTGACTAGAGGATTTTTTGAGTGAAATTCAGTCAATATCTTCAGAAGCTCCTTTTTCAGGCTGTCAAAAACTTCTGAGTGAACATAACGGAGCCCCTCAGACTCCAATTTTATTATGGCTTTTCTGCTGAGCAGCTTGGCTAGTTCTTTTTCTAGCCCTTTACCATAAAGGCCGGTCCTAACGCTGATCTCATCAATGGTCAGTCCCCTGTGGCCAGCACCTTGCAGGTGAAGCAATATGCGTTCAGCCGGCCCAGCTTTGGCCAAAGACTCAAGCTCTTTCCACAGGTCAGGCCTTGTGCGTTTTCTTTTTCTTGGTACAGGGTTGATGATTCTGCCGCCGCCAATGGTGTGGATGGGAGAGTAGCTTCTTAAAACGTAATGGTCCCCTGGAAGCACGGCCACTGGACGGTCAAGTTTTATTTGCACATAGCCTTCGAAACCAGGTTCAATTTCGTCACCTGGCAAAAGTATTCTACCTATGACCTCTGCCGTTCCTGCATGGAATCTAACAGGGCTTCTGTACCTGAGAGGGCGTTTGGCGCTTTCAAGGTAAATCAAATGCAGGTCCAGCAAATAGGAAGGTCTTAAACTGCCTGGGGTTGCAAGCACATCCCCCCTTTCAAGATCCTCCTTGTAAACTGATTGCAGGTTCAAGGCGGTCCTCATGCCAGGGTGCGCTTCGGTTGCTTCAAAGCCGTGAGTCTGTATGCCCCTTATCTTTGATGATATGCCCTTTGGGTATATCAGTACTTCGTCTCCAATATGCACGACTCCAGATATGGACGTGCCTGTAACAACTGTGCCGAAACCTTTAACGGTGAAGATGCGGTCAATAGGAAGCCTATAAGGGCCAGAGGGCGATTTGGGTTCTATGTCCTTTGTGAGTTCAGACAAAATATTGATTAATTCATCTATACCTTCACCTGTGGTGGATGAGACGGCTACTATTGGAGCGTCTTCTAGAAAGGTGTTTTGGACGAAATCTTTTAAATCTTCTGTAACCAGCTCAAGCCACTCTTCATCCACCATATCTTTTTTGGTTAGAACTATCACTCCATGAGACACACCCAACAATTGGCATATTTCGAGATGCTCCTTTGTTTGGGGCATAACCCCTTCATCGGCCGCCACAACCAATGCCATAATGTCCATGCCCATGGCACCAGCCACCATATTTTTTACAAATCTCTCATGACCTGGAACATCCACTATTCCAAGACGTTTGCCATTTGGCAGGTCCAAGTGGGCAAAACCAAGTTCTATAGTGATACCCCGTTCTTTTTCCTCCTTGAGGCGGTCCGTGTCTGTACCAGTCAAGGCCTTTACAAGGGTGGTTTTGCCATGGTCGATATGGCCTGCAGTGCCTAATATTAGGCCTCGCGATAATCCAGACATCTTCAGCTTACCTTGGCTCCTGGTTCTGCAGGGGTAGAAGTGGTCAAGATATGGAGACCGGCGCCATCCTTGGCAACAAGCATCATCCCATGTGATTCCACCCCTCGAAGTTTAACTGGCTTTAAATTCGCAACGATCACAACTTGTTTGCCCACTAGTTCTTCAGGCTTGAAGTGTTCGGCGATTCCGGCAACAATGGTGCGTTCTTCAGGGCATTTTACAGTCAATTTGAGTAGCCGGTCTGCCTTGGGCACGGGTTCGGCTTTGATTATTTCTGCAACCCGCAGATCCACTTTGGCAAAATCATTGATATCAACATAATTTTCGATCTTAGGTTCCATTTTCTCTCTTTTACCGCATTCCTGAGCGGCTTTTTTTTCTGTGTCCAATCTTGGAAAAAGATTGGCAATGCGTTCTGTTTTATTGTTGCTGGCAAGCCTGCCAAACTGTTTGGCAGCCTCGATACCTAACTCATCAGAAGGCTTCAAGCCAAGGGCTTGGATTATTTTTTCGGCCTTCCTTGGCATTACGGGAGAAATCAGCACAGCACACACCCTCAGCGTTTCCAAGAGCACATATAATATGGTGCCCAACCGGTCCGCTTGTGCGGGTTCCTTGGCCAAGGCCCACGGCGCTGTAGTGTCTATGACCTTATTGGCCTGATTCAGTACTTCCCACACTGAGGCCAGCGCCTTGTGCACTTCAAAGGCCTCCATATGGGTTTTCCAGGCAGGTACAAGAGTCTCCAGCGATTTTTTGAGATCCCCTTCCGGACCTGAAGGCTCTTTCCAAGTCGGCACCTTGCCCCTGAAATATTTTTTTACCATGGTGAGGATGCGGCTTACCAAGTTTCCAAGATCATTGGCCAAATCAGCATTTATCCTGGTGCGGAATGATTCTTCACTGTAGCTGGCATCCAAACCAAACACCATCTCTCTCATCAGACAGTACCGTGTAGCCTCAGCGCCAAAGAGTTCAAGAAGCTCATGGGGTCTAACTACGTTTCCCAGACTCTTCGACATCTTTTGAGCCTTCATCTGCCAATATCCGTGTACATGAAGCTTTTGATAAGGTTCGAGTCCCAGCGAACGGAGCATGGTGGGCCAATATATGCCGTGGGGCTTCAATATGTCCTTGGCAATCACATGCTCACATGCTGGCCAGAAATTCTTGAAGCTCTCTGAATCTGGATAACCAATACCGGTCAAATAGTTGATCAAGGCATCAAACCATACGTAGGTAACGTAATTTTCGTCAAAAGGAAGTGGGATACCCCAAGTAAGCCGGCTTGTGGGCCTTGAAATACATAGGTCATCAAGCGGTTCCCTCAAAAAAGATAGCACCTCATTCTTGTATCTTTCTGGTGATATGAATCCGGGATGCCTTTTTATGTGGTCGATGAGCCAATCCTGATAACGGCTCATCAGGAAAAAATAGTTTTTTTCTTTCAGATGAAGGGGTTCTGTATGATGGTCTGGACATTTGCCGTCTTCGAGCTCTCGCTCAAGCACAAAGCGTTCGCAGCCAAAGCAGTAGAGTCCTTCATATTCTTTGAACTCTATATCACCCTGGTCATAGACCTTTTGTAGCACATATTGTACGGTCCTTATGTGGTCAGGCTCTGTGGTCCGTATGAAACGGTCTGGTTCTATTTCCAGCAGTGGCCACGTTTTTCTGAACAAATCGCTGATCCTGTCTGCATATTCTTTTGGACTGAGCCCCTGCTTTGCCGCTGCTTCTACTACTTTGTCTCCATGCTCATCCGTGCCTGTGAGGAAAAATGTCTTGTGGCCACAAAGTTTGTGAAAGCGGTTCTGTACATCTGCTACAACAGTGGAATACGCATGCCCCAAATGAGGTTCGGCATTCACGTAATAAATAGGAGTGGTTATGTAAAAAAATCCCTTTCCCATGTCAACTTGTTATCCCTTCTGGGGCCTTTTGTCAGATTTGGCCTTTGCCTTACTGCGCCTCCGTCTGCCCCGTTTTTTTCGTGTTTTTGAACGTCGTTTACCGCTGATTTCTTTTTCCTTTTTTACCGACTTTTCCTTTTCATGCGTTTTTTGGGATTCTGGTTCAATTTGTTCGGTCTTTTTTGTTAACTCTTCTTGATGCTTCAGAAGGTCTTCTGCGCTGAATTCCTGTTCGCCTTCTGGCAGGGCTACGGTTACCGTCTGTTTCAGGATATTTTGGCGTATGACCTTACCTTCTCCTGCAGGGGTGACACACTGTTTCCCCATTTGGGGAATTCCCCTGGCGAGTTCAACATAGGTATCGAACTCAAAGGTCAGACAGCATAGGAGCCTGCCACAAAGGCCAGAGATTTTGTTTGGGTTCAAGGGAAGATTTTGAGCTTTGGCCATTTTGATCGAAATTGGATCAAAGGTGCTCAAAAAGCTTGCACAGCAAAGCGGCCTTCCGCAATTGCCCAACCCCCCCGTCATTTTTGCTTCGTGACGCACGCCTATCTGGCGCATTTCAACCCGTGTCCTAAGCCCCTTCACAAGGTCTTTTACAAGCTCTCTAAAATCGACACGTCCTTCTGCAGAATAGTAAAAGATGATCTTGCTGCCATCGAAAAAGCTTTCAACCCTCACGAGCTTCATGCTGAGCTTATGGGCTTCTATCCTCTCCATACAGAGGTTCCAAGCCCCCTTTTCCCTGTCCAGGTTGGCATAATAACATTCGATTTCATAGGTGGAGGCCAGACGGGAAATAAAAGGAGGCACACTATCTGTGGCCAGAGTCACATTCAAGGGTGCGCCGCAAACCACGCCCACTTCATCCCCATGGTCGGTTGGAACCACGACCCATTCGCCATCTGTGACAGTCAGTTCAGGCGGAACGCAGAAATGTTGTACTGGCCAGCCCGGCCTGAGCCTAATGCCTGCAAGTCTGAAGTCTTTATATTCCTTGGGCTCTGAGTTTTGCTCCTCGGCAACTGCAGCCTCTTCAGGCCCGTTTATCTCCTTGTTATTTTCCATAGCCTCTTAATGTACCAAACTTTTTGATTTTCCAAAACAAAAGCAGGGCCAAGGCCATCAACAAGCGGTTGGCATTTCTTGCCAGATGAAATTCCATCTTTAAAAGAATTTCAGAATACTCTTCTAGCAGGCAGGCTTCAAAATCTGAGGCAACATCCGCTAGTTCCAACTTTTTGTCCTTGCAGACAAGGCAATCAGTATCCTTGTTGGCTGTTCTGGGCTTAGATGATTTTAAAATCAACATGTCATGGACTACACTAGAAACGACATGCAATAGCCTTTTGAAGGTTTCCTGGTCCATGGAAGCCTGTTGCGCAAGTTGCATCAAAAGGGCTTCCCAGCCTTTTTGGGTCTTTAAAAAATCAATAAATTTGTCACGAAACCCAACAATGTCCGCGTCCAAAAGCATTTTTGCCCTGGAGACGCTTCCCTCAGAGAGGTGTATCAAGTATGGATGGCTGATGCCTTTGGATGCCAGGAAGTCAGAGATCGTTTTGTCTGGTATAGGGCCTTGATGCAGATGCTGGCACCTCGAGGTAATGGTCGGAAGCAGCGCTTTGGGATTTACCGCTGAAAGAATCAAATGACCATATTCCGGTGGCTCTTCCAAAATTTTCAACAATGCGTTTGACGCATAAAGACCCAAGGTCTCTGCGTGATGAATCACGGCAATGCGTCGTCTTCCTTCAAGGGGAGGGAAGGAAAATTGGCGCTGCATCTCCTTTATTTGGCCTATTTTTATGAAAGCCCCCTGTGGCTCGATTTGCAGAAGATCTGGATGGGTATCAGAGTCGACTTTTCTACATGCTGGGCACTTGGAACACGGTCTGCCCACTCTTTCATTGTGTTCGGGAGAGAGGCATAGAAGCAGTTTGGCTGCTGCCCTGGCATTTGCAGAAGTAACAAAGGAATCCGGGCCTGTAATCAAATAAGCGTGTGCAAGGCGGTTACTGCACAGTGCCCTGGTAACAATTTTTAAGGGCCGGCCCTCGTAGGGATCAAAATATTTTTCAATGTCACAGTCCATCTTTAAATATCAAGGGAGTCCCACAATTTCCTTTGGCCTGCTGGTGTATGCTCTTCGCCACCGTTCTTGTTGCAGCCATCGGAGGCCTCTTCCACTTGCTCAGGGTTGAGGAGAAAATACCTGTCCATGATTCTTTGATACTGGGTCCATTGGTGCCCATTGCCCTCAAGAGAGAGCTTGAGGCCGTTCAGGTAATTTAGTTTGGCATCCATATCATCAATCAGGTGAAGCACAACCCCTTCTTCCATCATGGGCAAAATTGGCGCTCCATATTCACGCTGGCCATGGTGGCTGAGTATCATATGTTTCAAACGGGTGAGTGTTTCAGAGTTTTCGTCCAGTCCGCAGATCTTGGCGTAATTGTCAACTTCTTGGGTTCCCAAAACCAGGTGGCCAATGAGCCTGCCTTCATCGGTGTAGTCGATGGGTGGTTTATGGTAGGAGAGTTCCCTGGTCTTTCCGATGTCATGCAGCAAGGCCCCTGCCAGGAGCAGATCTTTGTCCAGATATGTATAGTGTTTGAGCACAGTAAGAGCCAGTTTTGCCACTGAGACGCTGTGTTCAAGCAGACCGCCGAGATAGGCGTGATGCATTCTTTTGGCTGCTGGCGCAGTGGTGATGAGCTGTTTAAACCTGGCATCCTTGGTCATGGTGCGCAATAGCATGGCCAGGTGCGTATCCTTCACCTGGCGGGAGAGTTTGATAAAATCGCGCCAAAGTCCATCTAAATCTGATTCAGAGTTCGGCAGAAAAGCCCTTGGATCGATTTGACTCTCGGATATAAGCTGAAGAGTATTTATTTTTATTTGTATAGCATCCCTGAACTTTTGACATTCACCGGCAACGAACAAAAAATCACCTTTTTCAAAGTGGTGAGCATAGTCTAGCGCATTTTCCCATAGTCTTGCCTCCACCTCCCCTGTGTTGTCAACAAGGGTGATTGCAAGGTATGGTGCCCCGTTTTTGGTCTGAAGGAGTCTTTTTTCAGCTACGCAAAAAATACCCTTTACTGCACCTGCCTCTGGCAGCTCCTTTATGTATATCCCTTTTTCCATTTTTTAAAGCTCGTTCCATGGTCTGTATTTGTGGGAAATCGGGTAGCGCCGGCCGCAGCCAAAGGCACGGGATGTGACTTTTGGGCCTATGGGTGCCTGCCTGCGCTTATATTCGCTCCGATCCACCATGGACGTGATCCGCTTTACAATTTCCATATCATACCCTATTGCTGCTAGCTCTTGAATAGTGGTGTTACGCTCCAAATAGTGTTCCAAAATGGTGTCTATGATTTCATAAGGAGGCAGGTCATCCTGATCCTTTTGATCGGGCCTTAATTCAGCCGAAGGAGGTTTGGTCAGAACCCTAGCTGGAATAAGCTCTTTGTGGCTGTTCAGGAAGGCGGCCAATTTGTAAACCATGGTCTTCGGAACATCTGATATGAGGGCATAGCCTCCACTTAGATCACCGTAAAGGGTGCAATATCCCACTGCCAGCTCTGTCTTGTTGCCGGTGGATAACACCAAATGGCCCAATTTGTTAGATAAGGCCATGAGCAAATTTCCTCTGATCCGCGCCTGAATATTCTCTTCTGTGACGTCCATCTTCATGCCTTCAAAGATTGGCGACAGTGTTTCAATGTATGCAGAAAAGATTTCTGTTATCGGCAACGTGACTGTCTCTATTCTCAAATTTGCAGCCAGTGCCTCGGCATCTTCAATTGAATGGGTTGAAGTGTAGGGGGAAGGCATCAATACCCCCAGGACGTTTTCCGGTCCCAGGGCTTGCACCGCAATAGTGCAGGTAACGGAAGAATCGATGCCACCGCTCAAACCAAGCACCACCTTTGAAAATCCGCATTTTTTCATGTAATCGGTCAGTCCCAGTTTGAGCGCTTCTATAATTGCCTCCTCGCTACTTTGCGTTACAGGATGTATTTCTCCATCAAATGAAAGGGAATCCAAAACGATCACATCTTCCCGGAAATCGCTGGCTTGTGCAAAAAGGCCTTTTTCAGGGGCAAAGGCTTCGCTTCTGCCATCAAAGAGTATGCAGTCTTGTCCGCCTACAGTGTTGCAGTACAGAAAAGGGCTTTTGTACGTAGAGGAAAGGCTTTCGAGCAGGCGTTTACGCTGTTCCGCCTTGTAGATATCAAAGGGAGAGGCGGATATGGTAACAAAGAGGTCTGCTCCCTTGTCTGACAGCGCCTGTACAGGATTTATCTCATAATGCAAAGGAGCAAACCAAATGTCTTCGCATATTGTAAGTCCAATGTTGCGTCCTTTGTATTCCACAGGCGATCCACCTTGCCCAGGTTCAAAGTAGCGGGTTTCATCAAATACATCATAGGAAGGCAGCAGTCTTTTATGTGCCTTGTGTAATATTTTTCCGTTTTCAAACAAAATCGCTGTGTTGAACAAAGGTTTTCCTTGACCACTAGGGTTTTCATCAATGGTCCCGGCTATCACCCCAATATCGTTTATAGATTCTACCGCCTTTTTGGTGGCCTTTAATGTGTCCAGTATGAAATCCTTTCTCTCCAAAAGATCCTTCGGCGGATAACCACATATGCACATTTCTGGAAAAACAACCAGGTCGCACCCTTTTGCTATGGCCTTTTCAGCCTGTGCCTTCATTTTGGAAATGTTTTCTTCAAAGTCACCGATTACTGCGTCAAATTGCGCCAAAGCAATCTTCAAAAGGCTTTCCCCCTTAATTCAAAGCAGGTTTTGAATCCGGTTTGTTCAACCGGCAGGCTTGGCAGCCGAATAATCCGATTTAAAGCTACGAATTGGAAAAAACTACTATATTTTGAATGATGACAAAAGCACTATTTCGGCAGGCCCAGGCTCAGCGTTAAGACCTCGGGTGATAGACACTCTCTACAGCTGCATACTTGCAGGGAAAGGTTGAGCACAGGACCTCTCAAAGGCACTGTTTCCGCAGCCTTTACCTTGGCAACAATAGAGGTATTGCCTGTGTATACCAGCAGCTCTGTTGGTGCATCACCAGGCTCAATATTTATCGGTTTGGGATAGATTGTTCGTTCGAGGCACCATCCCTTACTGGCTGTGGATATGGTCAGGGAAGTAGGAATCAAACTCTCTTCAGAAGGATCGCACGAATTGATGTGGAATCCTTTTTCCAAGAAAATTGTCACTTCTATGGTGTCTTCGGAGGCCCAGTCTGCACGCACCATCACTTTACCCCTGGCCCCATACTGTTTGGGTCCTGCTTCACCATAGAGGGCCTTGGCTGCCCCTATGAGCATATAGGGGTACGAGGCTGGTCGTTGGTTGATTTCCTGGGCAAAGGCCTCGAGCGTTTCCTTCGCCGTTCTCATGTAATGGGGTGAACCTGTGCGTGCAGCTAGCATAGCCATCAAATTTACTGCAATAGAATTCCCTGAAGGCGTTGCCCCGTCCCCAGCCTCTTTGGGCCTGGTAATGACAGGGGTATCATATCCCACTGCTTCCGTCATAAAAAAGCCGCCAGCCTGCTGGTCCCAGAACCGAGAGATCATCTCTTCGGCCAGTTTTTCGGCCCTGCGCAGCCATTTGTGATGGCGGGTAATATCAAAGAGATGGACAAAGGCTTCCGCAAGACACGCATAGTCTTTGAGCACAGCTGGCATGGAAGAACGCCCTTCGAATATCACCCTTTCGAGGCCAGTTTCAGGGTCAAAGTTCTGTTTCCACAGATATTCCGCAGCCTTCAATGCAGCGCTTTTAAAGGTTTCTTGCTGAAAATATTCATAACCTTCGGCCAGGGCGGTAATCATCATACCATTCCAAGCCGTAATAATCTTTTCGTCTCGCAATGGTGGGATCCTGCTGCGTCTTATATTGAGCAGTTGAAGATTTATCTTATCCAATTGCTTCAACAGATTCTCTAGAGTTGATTGGGTATTGCGAGCATAGAAAGAAAGCGGTGACTCTATGTGCAAGATATTTGCACCCTCAAAATTCCCTATGGGAGTTATCCCATAGACATCTTTTGCAAACTTTGCATAATTTGATGGCAATGCCTCTGTTATTTGATCCAGCGTCCAGAGGAAATAACGCCCCTCTTTGCCTTCACTGTCTGCATCCGTAGCTGAATAAAAAGCTCCTTCGGGGGAGCGCATATCACGCAAAACATGTTCTAGCGTCCTTTTCGCTATCCAAGCAAAATAGGGGTTTCTAGTAATAGACCATCCTTTTAAATATGCTCTTGCCATGTTTGCCTGGTTGTAGAGCATTTTTTCAAAGTGTGGAACTAACCACCTTGCATCAGTGGAATAACGGTGAAACCCGCCTCCCACCTGGTCGTGGAGTCCAGAACGCCCTATGGCATCGAGATCCTTTTTAAGGATTTCCAAACACTCGGCACACCCATTTCTGAAGTAAAGGTCAGCTAGGAAGAGGTAATTTGATTCACTGGGAAATTTGGGTGCTCCGCCAAAGCCGCCGAATTTTTCATCATGTATGTTTCTCAGTATTTCCAGGCACTTTTTGAATGTGTTTTTCGTTATCTTTTGGGCCGAAGACTCTGAGGCTAACACTTCTTTCAGTGTTTTTGCCACTTCATCTGCCTGCTGAAGGATCTGGCCTCTGTTGTTTTTCCACACATTGTTGATCTGTTGAAGTAAGCGCAAAAAGTGTTGAGGTGGAAAATATGTGCCTGCATAAAACGTCTTGCCTTCAGGGGTGAGGAAACTGGACATGGGCCATCCCCCACTCCTGTTGAGAAGCAACAAGGCTGTCATATAAATGGTGTCAATATCAGGCCTTTGTTCCCTATCCACTTTTATGGAGACAAAATGATCATTGAGATATTTTGCAATTTCGAGATCCTCAAAACATTCCTCTTCCATGACGTGACACCAATGACAGGTAGAGTATCCAATAGAAAGGAAAATGGGTTTGTTTTCCTGTTTGGCCTTTTCAAAGGCCTCAGGCCCCCAAGGATACCAATCGACAGGGTTGTGTGCGTGCTGCAATAGATAGGGTGAATCCTCTAAAATCAGTCGGTTTGTAAACCTGGGGCTCCCATCAGGAAACAAATGGCGCGTACGCGGCCTGTAGTTAGGGCCTTTGGCCTTCAAAGCAGTTTCAATCCGCTTCTTTAAATTATCTGAACAAGTTTGTTTGATGGTTGCGGCTAGACTTTCCTCCCTAAGTGGGCCTGACAAAACCAGAATTGTAACAAGGCATGCACAAACCGTTTTTAGTTGCAGGTCTTTCCACCCTTCAGTTGATGTATCAAAGACCCATCTATCTGCTGGGCTTCCAGGCGTTCCTTCTTGAGTGCTGCCACAAAGGCCTCAAATCCAGTTTTCGTGTCCTCAAAGACCACCTTGGCGATACGTTTGCGTGTGTCTGTTTCCACATCTTTTACTCCGTCGATTCCCTTTAGCGCGCTCCGCACGCTGTAGGCAGTGCCACCTCAATACATTTCAGGAATTTTCAAAAACATCACCTTCTCAGCCGCAAAGGATGGAACGTTGAGTAATGAAGACAGTAAAAAAAGAAAACCCAAGATGATTAAAGCTCTTTTTTTCATTATTGTTTCTCCATGAAGTGAATCTATTGAAGCAAAATATAAAGATGCTAACTTGTCAATGCAAATTTAAAATCGGTTGCTTTGGCGCATCATCAAGGGGAAAAGGAGGTTTTTTCATGGCATCTTACTTTTACAGGTCTTCTGAAATGAAATTTGTGAATCATCCTGTCTACGAGGGCGTGCAGGTTGCAAAATTGGTTTCGAAGGAAGATGGTCAGCCAGTTGGGGTGCTTGTACTGCAGATTGCTCCGGGGGTGGAAATACCTGTCCATACCCATGATGTAAATGTTGACTCCATTTTTGTTGTTGCAGGAAGAGGTGTTGTTTTCGTGAATGGAAGGTGGGAGGAAGTTGGAGCAGGCGATTATATTTTGGCGTCAGCAGGCGAAGAGCATGGAGTGCGGAATCAAGGCGATGAGCCATTAGTGCTGTTTATCCACCACAGTCCGCCGCTCATGTGAAACAAGTTTTTGCCAATGCCTTATGCCTTAATAGCCTATTGAAAACACACTTTCAAAACAGAATCATGGCCTGAAAAACGTCCGGGTTTCTTCCAGCCATCGCTAAAATTTGTGTTGTCCGGCATCCCCAGTGCTGTCATTTACACTGCTTTATTGTATAAAATCCTTTGGGACTGGCTTTTCGTGTTTAAAAAAATCCACTTTTTTCCGAAAGGTGGATAAAGGCCTGTTTTTTGTCAAATGTCAGGAGGAAAAATGTGATGTGGAAAACCAAGCGGCTGAAAGCAAACTTATGGTACCTGCCCATTTTAATGCTCATAGGAATAGTACTTGTTGGCGCGGCCTGCGTGCCTCAACTGAGCTGGGCATCAGCAGGCGCTTTCAACAAGAAGTCTCATGAAACGTCCCCTGGTGATGCTGAGAAAATATATTTGAGCGGGCGCATCTTAGACAGCCATAAGGAACCCGTTCCGGATGCCAAACTGCAGATTCTAATAGATGGTGAACCGCGCCATGTATCTCTAAGTGAGCACCATCACGGCAGTTCCGATGAATTTGAGTCTGCATCAGATGGCAGTTATCAAATAGTGCTTGAGCTACCAAAAGGCGTTTTTGAAGTCAGCAAGGTGGAACTTTCGGTTTTCAAACCGAGCTTCAAACCATATAAACTTCCTATTGAGCCAACCAGCCTGGCCAAAAAAGGGCATGAGTTCTATGGAAATTACGATGTAATCTTGCCTAGGTCTATCGGCCCTGCGTTTTGGATTGCCACAGTGATTTTCCTTCTGGCATATGTGCTGATCTCCTTTGAACTGCTTCACCGTACCATTGCAGCTATGCTGGCTGCCTCACTGATATTGGTGATCAGCTATACCCTTGGCACCTTCAACCCGGAGTATCACATCATGTCTTATGAAAGGGCTGTCAAGGCCATTGACATGAATG
This sequence comes from uncultured Desulfobacterales bacterium, assembly GCA_964459155.1. Taxonomy (GTDB): domain Bacteria; phylum Desulfobacterota; class Dissulfuribacteria; order Dissulfuribacterales; family JALVPX01; genus JALVPX01. Next base: position 47,146 of record CAYWKF010000044.1, on the reverse strand, counting down.
TGATCTTTTTGCTCATGGGCATGATGGTCATAGTGGGCATATTGAAGCATACCGGGGTATTTCAATGGTGCGCTTATAAGTCTTACAAATTGGCGCGCGGCAATGTAATGATGTTGAGCTTGGTGCTGATGACATTTACTGCAGTCTCATCTGCGTTTTTGGACAATGTCACCACCATGCTTTTACTTACCCCAGTGACCATTGAAATTGCACTCTCTCTTTCAATAAATCCGCTAGCCCTGCTGATTCCAGAAGTCCTGGCCTCTAACATAGGCGGAACAGCCACCCTGATAGGGGATCCGCCGAACATCATGATAGGCTCCTATGCAGGTCTCACCTTTGTGGAATTCGTGAAGAATTTGGCTCCAGTTTGTGCTTTTTCAATGGTGGTGCTCTTTGTGATGACAAAATTCATTTACGGCAAAGAGTACAAAACGGCAGCAGTAGATGATATAGAAGGTTTTATTGCGAAACTTCGTGAGGAATACAAGATAACCGATAGTACGCTCCTTTCATTTGGAATGATAATCATGGGTATTGTAATCGCCATGTTTCTGGCCCATGGTGTGCTCCATATGGAGGTGAGCATTGCAGCCTTGTTTGGTGGCGCCGTTCTTTTCACCTATGGGCTCGTAACCAAAAAGATAGATCTACTGGAACTCATAGAAAAGGACATAGAATGGCCAACGCTGCTCTTTTTCATCTTCTTGTTTATTTTGGTGGGGGCGGTGGAGGAAGCAGGCCTGTTGGCAATCGTTGCAGACTGGGTATTGAATGTATCCCAGGGAAGCCTTGTTGCCTCAATATGTCTAATATTATGGGTATCTGCCTTCATGAGTGCCTTCGTTGACAATATACCATTCACTGCCACAATGCTCCCCATTGTAGCCTATCTCACCAGGGTCATTCCCGGAGCCGAAAGCGGTGTCTTATGGTGGGCCTTGGCCTTTGGAGCCTGTTTCGGCGGCAACGGAACCATTATTGGTGCAAGTGCCAACGTGGTGACTGTTGGTATTGCAGAGGCTGCTGGCTATCCAATGAGGTTTTTTGGATTTATGAAAGTTGGCATGGTTTGTATGATATTGACCGTAGCCCTGGCAAATGTATGGCTGCTGCTTTTCTACTAAAAGGAGGTAGGTGAGATGAATGAAACACGTTTTCAACCTTTGACCAAGATATTGGTTCCGATAGATGGGAGCGAACCCAGCAAAAGGGCAGTGGTCTTTGCCGGGTGCATGAGCCGCATAGTGGATCATGTGGAAATGATAACTCTGCTGCATGTGTTGGCTGGTGGATATCTTGCTCGGCACATGTCCAATATCGACGTAAGGGCTGGCCACCTGATAAAAAGTGATATGTTTTTCAAGCTCAAGGAACAGCACATTGCCAAAGAAGTGGTGCCTATGATGGATGAGGCAGAACGGCTCCTGAAAGAGCTTGAGATTAAGGCAGTGGTAAACAAAGATGTGGTGGACGGCGTGCCAGTGGATGCCATTTTGGAAGTGGCTGAAAAAGGTGGGTATTCTACAATTGTCATGGGAAGAAGGGGACTGTCGCCGGTCAAGGAGGTTTTGGTGGGAAGCGTTACATCGGGCCTTCTCCATAAAGCTGTTCATCCTACGGTTTACGTAGTAGGCCACAAGGTGCTTGAATCCGAGCAGAAATGCCCGATTCCAAGGATCCTGATTCCAGTTGACGGTTCCCCTGGTTCCCTAGGTGCCCTGAAGGAGATGGCTGCCTTTGGCTCAAAGGCAAACGGATGTGTTGAAAAGGTGATATTGTTGCGTGTAGTGGACGTGGCCAAGTATGAAAAGGCACTCAAAGAAGGCAAGGCCCTTGAAGATGAGGCACTGGAAATATTGAAAGATTGTAAAAATCGTCTGATCAACAGCGGAATCCAGGAAGACAGGATTGAAATGCTGGCACGTTACGGTAGGCCTGCTGAAACTATATTGGACGTGGCCAAAGAAAACGATGTGAACATCATAATCATAGGCAGAAAGGGTAGATCGGCTGTCAAAGAGATAGTGATGGGCAGCGTAAGCAGCCAGGTGCTGCACAAGGCCGTTGAGCCAACGGTTGCCATAGTGTGTTCTTCTACTGATTAGGAAAAAAATGGCCTGAGGTTGGACTGGACCTCAGGCCTCAATCCTTTCGTTTCCTGAGCTGAGCTAAAAAGTCACTTCTATTTGAGTTCCAGATCCAAAGGTGGCATCAACACCTTGCCCGTTGGATGTATTAAAACCGCTATTCTGCCAATTAAAATTCAAGTCGAGATAAGGCTGGTCTATCACACTAATCGGGTTAGAGACATCCACAGGAGCTGGGTTGATTCTGCTCCATATCTTGTCCCTCAATAGTTGGTCAACTGGGTCGGGCGCATGAATTGGCTCTTTGCATGAAGGGGCTGGAGCTGAGTAATCTGAAATCACTGGAACTTCAACGCCTTCGTATTGGAAGGCCAATTTTACGAGATGGGAAATGGGAGAATAATTATAATAAACCATCTCAAGATTGTCTTTGTATCCCTTGAACGCTGCCTGGCAGAGAGTGGGGTCCATGGCCTTACTGTCAATGATGCTGCATATATCTTCAGAAAACAAATTTATAGCAGGTTTGAATGCAAAATAAGTTTGTTCAGTAGCAAACTCTGCAGCTATAATTGGATCTTGCAGTAGGGTGGTGTCGAACTGAATGACTCCAGGACCAAAGCTTAAATCATCAACCAAACTATATGTGTTGAAATTGGGTGTTCTCAGTGTACCATCTTCCCTGGAAGGCCATTCCCATTCAGTCAAAAAATATCTATCAAAAGAGGATGCGCCATCTGGAGGGTTATCATCTGGTGGAATTTTTTGGGTGAATTTTACTGAGCCCACCAACGGGCTTATTGGCACCACGTCTGGGCCTACACATATGAAATAGGGAAGCCGAACAAAGAAGTAGTAAGAAGTGCCTTCTATTTCAATGCCTCCAAAAGACTTGTTGCCCCTCATGTTGATCATTATGGTATGGTCCTCAACAATCTTTCTTCCCTTAGTATAGACACCTCTTTCACTGTAAGCAGAGGTGCTGATTTCTTCTCTCAAGGTAAAAGATCGGATGTATGTGTCAGGCCAAACCCAGTTGGAAGGCACGTCAAAACCTTGCCACGTGATGTGGGCAGTGACCTTCTTTTTGGGCTTGAAATCATATTGGCAATGGAAGTTGCCGTTGCTGTCACTTTGGGTTCGCGGCCGGCTGGTACTGTCTTCGATTTCAAAAGTTATATCACCATTATAAAAAATCTCTTTATATACAAATTCGTCACTATTTAACTGATTAGTAGCGTCCCAATCAACCACCCTGGCAGGTGCCACCTGGCCTTTGGCCGAATCATCGAAAAAGTCAGCGTAATCAAGGTGAATTTGCTTGAAGGGGAAAGTCGGGTTTATGGCTATTGAACTTACATTAACACCGGCTAATTTGGTCACTCTGATCTCATCGTCTTTGTAGAGATCTACATTGTGAATCGAAAAATATCCATTGTTGTCAGTGGTTCCATAATATTTTGTTTGATTATTTTGGCGTTTGACAGTTATTTCTACAGCGCTGTTTTTTAAGGGTGCTGGCTTGTTGTCAATTGGAGGGGCATCAAGGTCCAGTACTTTTCCCCATACTTCATGCCTGTATGCACAGGCTTCTTGGAAAGTAACGTCAAATTTTCTCACATTCCCTGACGAATCAGTTCCTGCAGAATATACTTTTTGTATCTGAGCAAGCATAATTTTATTGTTAATCAGATTAAAATCCTCGCCTACAAAGGTGAGATAGAAGTGAATTGGTACATACAAGTCAGCCTTTATGAGGTAGAAGCCGTCTGAGGTAACTGCGCCGTTACAGCTTGCACCGAAGCCAGCAAATGCCCCTGCCCCTGCAACATCCCAGCCAAAAAGCTCAAGGTCCACCATCGGGCCAGCTGTTATTTGGCCATTTATTTCACCAGCAAAGTCCGCATTGCCAAAAATACTCTTATCAAATGATCCAATGGGATGGAAAGATGTCGGAACACAAAATGATGTGCCGCCTTTGAGCCCCAAGGTGGCCTTGGCCCACTCGCCCATGCTTACGCCAATTGTGAACTTACCATTAAGGCCAACTATCAAATACAGTCCGCCGCGGACATGGCCTATGCCAGCCGGCACATCTATGGCAAACAGTGGAATAGCAACTTCTTGATCTATTTGACTTTTTACATTGGCATCTAGGCCTATCCCTTCGCCAACACCCACCTGGAAATGGTAACCTCCAAAACAACTATATCCACCATCCAGTCTCACTTTATCTATGATCAAAACTCCATCGAGCACAATTTCAACTTCCTGGTCTTCGCCAAGGGGAACATTGAAGGTCTGATTATTGAATTCCAGGCATACGAGAGGATCAGGAAATTGATCCTTGATCCTGTTTGTCGCTGCTCCGCGCGTTGTTGCGCTCATGCTTCGGGCAACTTCCTGACTGGCAGGGGTAAGGTTGTCCATGGTTAAGTAAACTGCCTGTTTGGGTATTTCGAAATCCCTGAGCACTTCGTGCAGCTGGGGCCTGGTTAGTTCATAGTATTGGCCTTGGTTGTCGTGGAAAGTACCGGTTATCTTGAACGCCACTCCATTTTGCTCATCAACAATGATAGATCCTATCGAAATCTCCTGGCCGGATGCACGCGTTGATGGAATCAACGCCTCAAGTTCGTTTTTGGGAATCAACGCGCCAGCCATGAGTTTTGTTTGTGATGGAATCAAGGCCTGATTCCCTTGGGGAACTGACTGAAGCTTCAACCTGCTTTGCAGCATTTCAGGTGAGAAAACCCCATTTACTCTAATAACATTTGGTTGAAGGTAATATGTAACATTAGCAAAAGCCCCGTAGTGCACCTCCGAGAAAAATTCTGGAGGCTCATATTGAATTCCATCTACCAAGGAGTAGGAATAGTGAAGGTCTTGCAAGTAATCCAATCCGCCCATATTGGCTGCCTTGGAAAGTCTTTGCGAGCCGTTGGCTCCAAATACCGTGGCTACTGTGGCACCTGTGGCTATGATCCAAGTAAACAAGAAGATTGAAAAGAATTTTGTTTTCATAAAAGCGCCGCTCCTTTCTCTTATTGAACAACGAATGTGGTTTGGTAGAGGAGATAGCCCTGGGAAAGCTGTTTGCCAGCCGGTGTTATTAGCAGGAAGATATGATAAGTTCCTGGTGGCACTTCTATTCCTGGAATTTCTAAATGACCAGGAACGTGCTGTTCACCCAGTGGCTTTTCATTTACAGCCTCAACGATGGAACTTTTCCAAGGCTTGAGTCCATTTTGCAGCGGTTCTATGCCTGTAGAGGTTATCAAAAAAATGGTATCAGGAACCAAGTCGGGTGCCATGAAAGCAAAATATAGATCCACAGGCCTTTCGAATACTGGAGTGTGAACTTGCAAATCGACATATGGTTGTCCATTGTAGGCAAGGCCTACCCCGATTGGGTATGCACATGAAGGTTCCTGAACTGGGTCAAAAAATATAAATTTACCCTCGGCTGGCGGAGCTGAAGCAATTTTTTTGAATTTTGCCGTTACCACTGTTTGTCCAGTCAATGCGAACGTGCACCCACTGCCTTCGCACCGTCCGTTTGTAGTATCCCATCCAGAAAATACATATCCTGGGGATGGTGTTGCAGAAAGGGCAATTGGGCTGTTGATAGCAAATTGATAACTGCATGAACTTGAACCAGCACACTCCACTTGTGCTGGAGCAGATAGTGTGATTTTGCCTGCTGTTGCAGGCGTGTTACAGCTTACGTCTACAATATTTAAAATGAGAGATGTCTGGCTGACTTGCCCACCAGTGGTGGATGCAGGTATCATGGCAAAGGTAGTAACAGGCGATGCGTTTGTGTTTTGGCCGGTGAATCCAGGCGTAGCCTGTTCAAGAATGGGTGTTCCCATTGTGGCTGAAGATGTTAAGACTTCCAAGTCGCCCTGAACAAGCCCAGCCGAATCACTTTTTATAACCAAGGTGTCATATCCGCCTTTGCCCAAACTGGATGTTCCGCCTGCAAAAACCAGGTTTCCATCATCAGTAGCTCTCAAAGAGATGGCTTTATCTTTGAAGTGGCCGCCATAAGTCTTTTCCCATAAAAGATTGCCAGAGTCAGTCAATGAAAACAGCCAGGCATCGTCAGCGCCTTGGCCAAAGGAAGAGGTAGATCCTGCAATGACAAATTGATTGCCATGTTTATCGATTGCATTGGCCACATCGTGTCCCGGACCCCCAAAGGTATGCTGCCATAAAATATCACCCCTCTCAGAAAGACGAATTACCCATGCGTCGCCATTGCCAGCACCAAAGGATCGTGTCTCTCCTCCTACCAGGCAACCATCTGAAAGTGCCAAGATCGATAGCGCGTAGTCATTGTCATTGCCTCCAAATGTCTTCTGCCAGATTATGTTACCCTGTAAATCGAGCTTCATGACCCAGAGGTCTTGGGCTCCTGCACCAGACGAGGCTGTTGCGCCTGCTATGTAATAGTGGTTGCGTGCCACGCATCCAGCAAAAGCATAGTCAGCTTTTGATCCGCCATAACGTTTCTGCCATACGATTTCTCCGTTTTTGTCTAAAGAAAGAATCCATGCGTCATATCCGTAATCCCCAAAAGAGGCGCTGTTACCAACCACCAGATAGCCACTTGGGGTTTCCAATATTTCATAAGCACCGTCGTTCCACATGCCGCCATATCGCTTTTGCCAATTGATCGATCCATCAGCACCCAGTTTGATCACCCAGAGGTCTTGGCTGCCAGCTCCAAAGGAATCTGTCTTGCCTGCCAAGATGAATCCACCATCGGTGGTGGAAGCCAGGCCAAATGGTTCCTCGTCATGACCTGGCCCTCCGTAAGTATTCGTCCATTCAGTGAGGCCATCAGACCTCAACCTGATGATCATAAAATCAACGTTTCCGGCTCCAGAAGACGTCGTTTCCCCGGAAACAAGGAATCCTTTGTCTGGGGTTTGAACGATTTTATATCCAAATTCCCACCCCGTGTCTCCAAAGGTTTTGATCCACCCTGCACTGTGGGAGACGTCTGCAACCGACAAAATGGCACACCAAAATAGAATGAAAATACGTACGGATTTCACAGATACCCTCCTTTCCCTAGGGAAGTGAAAATAGATCACTATTTCACAGGTCGGGGAGCAAGCCAGGTGTGGTGCAACCAGGCGGGGATACTCCTCATGTACCTTTATGGAGATAGTGTCGTTTGAAATAATTGTTTATCACTACAAAAAGGGAGTGTCAATCAAACAAGAAAGACGATCGATTCGAAGACCTGTTAAATTAAGGGCGCTTTCAAACATGTTCAAATGTGGTACCCTAGTCTTAGAAATTCAGCCGCAAAGATCAAAAAATCTGGGGTAGCCAAGCCATGACAAAAATAGATCTCAACAATCCCCTTTTTCAGCCCAGTTTTAAATGCAGAAAGATAGAGCAAGATCATTTTTCAGTTGAAGTGTCAGGCTGTCTGTTGCTGACATCGTGGGATGCATTTTTGAACAGCCTTTACAATCCGGCAGAAGAAGATCTCTATTTACAAGTATACAGGGATGATGATCAGCTGATACTTGAAAAAAAGGTAACTCATCTTTCATCAACCGAGGAGTATATTGAACAGGGCGGTAGGTTGAAAGTAAGGCTGGTTAAGAAGAGCAAGTTTAGATTCAGCATCTCGTCACCTTTTCATTACACCCCTAAAATAATTTTCATTTCAGAAAATGAAGGGCGTCACCATTTGGTATGGGAAGACGTGGATTGGCAAAGCCTTAAAAAGGAGGTCGAGATCAGCACCGGCCTGGACTGGGAAAAGGATGTGGAATTGGTACTCCACGTCATACGGATGAAAGTCCAAGGTGATCTGCCGAAAGAGGAGTGGCAGCCCGTTGGCCTTGCAAACAGCGCTCTGCTGCTTGGAATCCTGGATAGTGCGGAACTAGTGGTGATCGAGAAGGGCTCTGGAAAGGAAAAATACACCAAGCCTTTAAAGAGGGTATTCGAGCTTAGATTTCACCATCCAACTTTTTTGGGCGCCATTGGTGAAGCGGAGGTTGAAGCTTCGCCACTAGGCCCCTATATGGAACTCAAAAGGGAGATTTGGGAAGAGGATTCTGTACAGATAAGGGCCTGGTGGAGGCTGTTTGAAGATCATTGGAATTTTGTTGAAAAGAATTTATTGCAACCCGAAGGTCTGGCCTGGGCAGATGTGGATGTATGTGTTCGCCTATTCAAAAAGGGAGTGAAAGGCTGGGAGCCCTTCAGAAAGGAAGAACAAAATAGAGTTTTAACTGCAACCGACTATCTGTTTACCTCCATCCCCGCCTATTCGACATTCAAGGGCGCGTTGGTATTGCACGACCGGAGAGAGCAAGTTGATCTGACGCGGCCGCTTCTTGTTTCTGCACCTTTGGCCATACCAGACAGGCCGGACAAAATCGTGCTCATGCCCATAGACGAAAACAGGATATTTGCTTATTGGCACCTTGATATGGCCAAGTTGTCGAAAAAATTAGAAGAATTTAGCGGTGGCGATCAGTCCAAGGTAAAGACCTATTTGAGGGTGTTTCACGACTGGGCAGGCGGTCTCCATCATCACATGGACAAAGATGCTGAAATCAGCCTGGAGTATACAGACAATTACTATTTGAACGTGGAGCCAGACAAGATTTACAGGGTACAGCTGGCTGCTGTTCATGATGACGGCAGGGTTGAGCCCCTTACTGATTTTTCCAACCCTGTACAGACAGCCAGAGTCAGGGCAGGTAACAATCCCGTTGAATTCCGGGAGGTTGCTCATTCCTTTGAGCATCCCAGCCATAAAAAACTCGAATCACCTATGGACACGGCCGACTACTCCATTGGCCTTTTGACCATTCATCTCCATGCTCATTTGCCCTTCATCCGCAGGCGTGTGGTTTATGGAACAACAGGCATCTGGCAGCCCATAGGCTTTCCTGAGGAGTGGTATCACGAGGCTGTGAGGGAAACGTACGTTCCACTGCTCATGGTATTTGAAAGGCTTAGGGAAGAAGGGGTGGATTTTCGAATTTCAATGGATATATCTCCGACATTGAGCAACATGATGCGTTGCCCGCTGCTTCAGGAAGAATTTTTGAAATATATGGAGGCCAACATCAGTATCGCCCTTTCAGAGGTCGAACGTACTCGCAGGGAGGCCCCTCACTATCACCAAACTGCTTGGATGCATCTGAAAAGGTTTAGAGAGGTCCGAGACTACTTTTTGAGCTGTGGCAAAGACCTTACTGTGCCCTTCAAGAAATTGCAGGAGCAGGGTTATCTGGAAATAAGCACATGCGGTGCAACCCATGCGTTTCTTCCCTTTTTTACTGCAACACCGGCAGGCATCAGGGCACAGATACAAACAGCAGTAGAGGATTATAAAAGGACCTTTGACTGTAATCCGGTTGGCATCTGGCTTCCAGAGTGCGCATATGTTCCTGGCATAGAGGGCTTTGTTCAAGATGCAGGGTTGAGATATTTTTTCACAGAGACACATGCTGTGCTTCTAGCTGACGCCCCAGCTGCCTTTGGAACTCATGCACCAGTTTACATAAAAGGTAGTGATGTGGCAGCCTTCGCCAGAGATCCAGAGACAGGCAAACAGGTGTGGAGTGGTGAAGAGGGCTATCCTGGCGATCCAGATTATCTGGAATTTCACATAAAGGGTGGTCCGCTCAAATACAATCGAATCACCAGCCGTGGAAGCGATTACAAAGAACCTTATGTGAGAGAATGGGCCTTGGAAAAGGCTGCTCGTCATGCACAGCACTTCATGGAGGCACGAAATTTCCGATTCGAACACATCAAAAACTGGTTTTGGAAAAAGCCACTGGTCGTTGCCATGTATGATGCTGAACTTTTTGGCCATCACTGGTACGAAGGGCCAGATTTCCTCTACTTCTTGTTCAAAAAATTGCATTACAATCAGAATCAGACTGAATTGATTACTCCTAGTGCGTATTTGAAGAGATATCCCAGGAACCAGGAGGTCTTCTTAAATCCATCTTCATGGGGAGACAAGGGTACCTTCGACAAGTGGATGTATGGTTCCGTCTCCTGGATGTACCGTCACTCACATGAGGCCATAGAAGAGATGACTGCCATGATGGAGGATTTTCGCAAACATCGTCATTCAGACGAGCTTTGTGCCAGGATAGTCAAACAGGCCATTCGTGAGGTCCTGCAGTCTATGAATAGCGATATACCCTTTGTGATTTCCAACGGTCACTTCGTGGACCGTATGAAGGAATTCTTTTTTGATGACTTGGAGAGATTTTGGAAGCTGGCCAGCCTTTATTGGAATGATGACCTGGACCCAAATTTACGCTCATGCCTGCTTAGACGTTTGGAGATGGAAAATCCCATATTCCCCGATATTCCGTTATAGACCCGCGGCTGTAGCGTGCATATGCATTTTACTTAATAAAAGCAAGCCATTTTTTTACTATTCCTTTAAATTCATTATGTCCAAGCCTTATTGTGCTAGTTTCTTCATTGCGGTGAAGGGCCTCCAGGACCACTTGTTTCGGGTCTATGGTTAAGGCGTAACTGTTTCCGATAAATTCGGTAACCTTTGAATCCTTTTTAGATTCATTCATCAAATTCAACAATTCCTTGGCAAGGAGCGCATCACCTTGAATGTCTCCTTCTAGAAAAAGGGCAACCCCTTCAAGGCCTTTAGAGGCTGCAGCTCTTGGCAGTCCATCTTCATCAATAAAAAAATTTAAGTTTCCTGCTTTTTCTTTTGGCATCACTGTGGTCCTTTACATATATCGGAAAGGCGGTATTGATATTTCCCCTCCTGTTTAGATATCCTTGGATCATGAAACCCTTGCCAGATGGCCCAAGCCAGGGCTGCCTTTTAGGGTGTTTTCTATGTTTGTATGCATGTAAAATGGCCTTTATGACCTCTTTACGGCACATTTTGTCTGGGAAAAAGGATGAAAATTTTGTTTTCCATTTGTGTTCTCGGCCATCCCATATCTTTACTTTTGCTGTATAAACTCCTGCTTTGTTGGGCGGAGAAATGATCTTTACTACCTGGGCGGTCTTGGGATTGCGGCCTCCAGGCCGGGAATGAAAGCCGACCGGCCTTCCTTTTCTGTTGATTTCACCCTCGAATATATGCGTCAGGTTGATCTGGGGCTTTGTGTGGCTCCATTCGGACCTGGCAGCCAGTACTCCTGGTGCCAAAAGCATGAGTACAGCACACAGACAGGCTGCAAGGCGTTGCCATTTTTCCTTGAAAAACATTGTTCCATCTCCAAGCGAATGAATGAGCAAGAATAACATAAAATATTGCTGCAGAAAACCATGCTTTTTGTCATTAACTTACCACTAGTTAAATAAAAAGTATGGCAGCTTGTTTTGCACTTTTGCGTTCCGGCTCTACCTTGCGTTTCTGCATCTTCTAGGGCTCGCTCCGCTGGAAGTTGCACAACTCGCCTGCCTGCGGCAGGCTCAAACAGTACAACTTCCGGCTACTACGCTTCGCCTAGAATCTGCAAGAAATTGCTCACAGTCGCTACGGGCAAAAAATACAAGCCAGCTGCCTAACCATCCAATATCTTTTCTGATAAAGGCTATCTTTCCTATAAATTTTTGATTCTCTGTCCAAAGTTTAAAACTAGCCAGCTTTTAAAAAATCTGGTTCTGAAGGGTCGCAAATTGAGGGTAATTTATAACGCAGAGTCGGGGATGGTTTAGGGATTTTTCCGAAGAGTGCTTTAGCGTGAAAAGTACCAAGATTCCCAAAAGATGTACGAAAAGGACTCTAAAGGCTCTGAGGGAAAAGCCCCCTGAACTTTGGAATATGATAAATCGCAATACAGCCACGCTGTGCGTGGGCTAAATATTTTTTAAAGTGGGGGTGAAAATGTCCCAAGGTGAAATTTTGGGTGGCTCAGCCATAAAGGTCATGACATTTTTTTTCGTTGGATGGTGCAAAGAGAGTTTGAAGGCGTGGAGGGCTATTGACCGATCGGGCAATGGCCACGGTGCACCATATTTTAAATCTCCAGCTATTGGGAAGCCTGTTCCCCCACATTGAGCCCTCAACTGATGAGGTCTTCCTGTTTCAGGCACGAGTTCCACCAAACTGAAGTGTCCTTCGCTTTTTACCAATTTTAAATAGGTCTTGGCCCTCTTGGCCTTGAGGTGGCTACTGGGCTTTTGCGAATAGAGTTTAACGATATTTTTTCGCCTGTCTTTGGATATCCAATGGATCAGCTCTGACTCAACAGGCGGAGATCCATGCACTACCGCCAGATATGTTTTATTGAGCCTCTTGTTCCTCAACTCCTCTGACAGCCTGGATGCTGCCTTTGATGTAATGGCAAAACAGATTACTCCTGAGACCGGTCGGTCCAGCCTGTGCACCACACCCAAAAAGACATTTCCAGGCTTTTTGCGGCTTTCTTTCAAATAGGCCTTTCCCCATTCAAGGAGCGAGAAGTCTTGTGAGCTGTCAGGAACCGTTGGCATGCCAGCAGGTTTTGACAAGATTAGCAAGTGGTTGTCTTCATAAATAATGTGTACGCCTTGGCCGGTTTGAGATATCATCACGTCAATTATAAAAGAGGTGCTGGGTCATGTACAATATCAGCAGAGTTACCACAGGGCTTGAAAGGTTTGTGAAAGAAAGGCCTCTATGGGCCAAAGGGAAGCGTTTGGGCCTTTTATGTCATCAGGCTTCGGTAGATACACGTTTCGTCCACGCCAAGGAGTTGATAAATGAGGCATTTCCAGGCGCACTGAAGTGCCTTTTCAGTCCTCAGCATGGCCTGTACGCTGAAAAGCAGGACAATATGATAGAGTCTGCCGATGGATGGGAACCCAGCCTGGGCATACCCATATACAGCCTCTATGGAGAAGTCCGTCAACCACGGCCGCAACAACTGTCTGAGATCGATGTTTTCATTATCGATCTTCAAGACGTAGGCTGCCGTGTCTATACTTACATTTGGACGATGTTGCTCTCAATGAGAGCGTGTGCCAAGGCAGGTGTAGAGGTGTGTATTTTGGACAGGCCTAATCCTATAGGAGGGGTAAAAACAGAAGGGAATCTGCTTGATTCAGCCTATTTTTCTTTCGTAGGCATGGCATCAATTCCTATGCGTCACGGCATGACTATGGGCGAACTGGCACTTATGTTTAAAAAAGTGGAAGGCTTGGATTTGGATCTCCATATCGTGAAAATGGATGGATGGCATCGTTCGATGTCTTTCCCAGACACTGGGCTTCCCTGGGTTTGGCCTTCTCCAAATATGCCCACGTTTGATACTGCCATGGTCTATCCTGGTCAGGTTGTTTTGGAGACAACCAATCTGTCTGAAGGGCGTGGTACCACAAGGCCCTTTGAAGTATTTGGGGCCCCGTTTCTCGAACATGGTATAATCAACAAACACCTTGAAAAATACCGATTGCGAGGCTTTGTACTGCGGCCACAAAATTTCGAGCCTACTTTTCATAAATGGCAAGGCAAGGTGTGCAGGGGATTACAGATTCACGTTACAGACCGAGGATTATATCAACCCTATTTGACAACGTTGTCCATACTATCGGTGATTTGTAAGGAATTCCCAGACCAATTTAAATGGACCTCCCCGCCATACGAATATGAATTTGAAAAATTGCCAGCTGACCTTGTGATAGGGAATCCCAGGATACGGAAGGCTGTAGAGGCAGGAATCCCGCCTTTTGACCTGGAAAGGCTATGGAAAGAGGGTTTGAAGTCATTTGAGGAGTCAAGGAGAGACTTTTTGCTGTATTGACCTTGACAATGCAATTCTCAACCTGGCTGCTGATACAAGGCGTAAATGGCGCCAGCTTAGTAAACTTACCTGTCTGACGGCCAATATCCAGCTGGTTCATAACCAGGTACAAGATGATAGATCCCCTCTAGGTGCCGGTACTGTTCATTGTAGTCCAGGCCATAACCCACCAGAAAGCCTTTCTGTATGTCAAAGCCCACATAATCGACGTGCACATCCACTTTGCGCCGTTCTTTTTTGTCGATCAAACAGCAGATTTTTACTGAGGCAGGTCTGTGGAGTTTCAAGACTTCAGTCAGGTAATCCAGGGTGTAGCCGGTGTCCACAATATCTTCCACAACGATCACATCTTTTCCAGATATGTCCAGTTCGATGTCTTTGGTGATACTCACCTTTCCCTCCGACTCCATGCCTGAGCCATAGCTGTACAGCCGGACGAAATCTATTTCAACTTGTACGTCCAGCGCTCTGCACAGATCCGCCAGGAAGATGAATGCTCCCTTGAGTATGCCAATCAACACCAATGGCCTTCCGCTATAATCACGAGAAATCTCTTTCCCAAGCTCTTGGACACGCGCCTTGATTACGTCTGGAGACAGGATTTCTGTTAACTTATCTTTTTCTTGCATCTTTCACTTGCTCCTCCAACTCGCCGATATTGACAAGTGACTATATATTATTACTTTATGCCGAGGCCGCCATGGATCTGGCGGCTTTTGTATCATGAGATAAAATAACAAGCAAATGGAGGTCAAGGTTTTTATGCCAATATATGAATTTTCTTGCCAAAAGTGCCAGAGTAATTTTGAAACTTTTGTTGTCTCTCACAAGAGTATAAGTTCAGTAGAGTGCCCTAAATGCGGCTCTAAGGAAGTGCAGAAAGTCGTATCTGCATTCAATTGCGGTTGTTCATCCGGGGGCTCACTCTCTTTTGGTAGCTCTTCAGGATGTGGAACCGGGTCTACCCGTTTTGGGTGAGCATAATTTCGTACCCGGCTGGTAGCCGGGCCAGGAGGCTCTCAATGCTGCTAATCGAAGACTTATGGGTGGATGTGCAAGGCCGTGAGGTGCTGAAAGGCATCAATATGGAGATTGGGCAGGGGGAAACCCACTGTCTTTTTGGCAAAAATGGGTCTGGAAAGACCACCCTCCTGATGACCTTGATGGGTTTTTCCGGATACAAAGTGAAGCACGGAAAGATCACCTTCAAGGGGCAGGATATCACCTTCATGCCCATTCATGAACGCGCAAGGCTTGGAATCGGTATTTCCTTTCAAAGACCGCCAACGCTCAGGGGTGTTAAGCTGAGGGATATGCTAGCCATATGCAGTGGAGGTAATGCTAATGCTGCAACGCAACTGGCAGTCAGCTATGGCTTTGATCACTTCTTGGACCGTGAAGTAAACTTGGGTTTTTCAGGTGGAGAAATTAAAAAATCCGAGTTATTGCAACTGCTTGCCCAGAATCCTGATTTGACCTTGCTTGACGAACCTGAATCTGGCGTGGATATTGAAAATCTTCATGTAATTGGTGACATGATCCGCAAGTTGTTAGAGAAAGACAAGCATAAAGGCCGTACTAAGTCGGGGCTCATAATCACCCATACGGGATTCATTCTCAATTATGTAGCTGCTGATAAAGGCCATGTGATGTTGAATGGTAGACTGTGCTGCCAGGGTAATCCCGTTGAAATATTTGAAGGCATCCAGAAATATGGTTACGAGGAGTGCGCACGATGTCAGCTATAAAAGACAACACCACTGTTTCAGATGAAGCGGAATTGCTGAAACAGTTTATACCCGCCTCTCAAGTAGAAGCCCTTAACGACCTCAAGGAACTAGACGAGGCAGAACTCAAGCGGCTCAAAGAGACAGGGGTGGATTTGAGCGCCAAAGACCGCATAGGCACCTATTTCCAGACAAATTGCGGTGTTGCAGAGTGTTCCTGCGATTTTCAAGGCGTTGAAATGCTGCCGATTACTGAGGCCCTTAAAAAATATGATGGGCTGAAGGAGTATTATTGGAAACTCATACCAAGGGAAAAGGATGCCTTTACCAAAGAAGCTGCCGAGGATCTCGACAATGGCTACTTCATACGGGCATTACCCGGCGAAAAAGTGGTTTATCCTCTTCAGACCTGTCTCTATATCAGAACCGATAAGGTACGCCAGAGAGTTCACAATATAGTAGTGGCAGAAGAAGGGTCTGAGCTGCATATAATCACAGGTTGTGCCACCCATCCCAAACTCACTTCAGGTCTCCATATAGGTGTTTCTGAATTTTACATTAAAAAAGGTGCAAAACTAATCTTCACCATGATCCACAACTGGGGCGAGGAGGTGATAGTGCGGCCCCGTAGTGCCATCCTGGTAGAAGAAGGCGGCACTTATCTGTCAAATTATGTGAGCCTTAAGGGGGTAAAATCTGTCCAGACCTTTCCTACCGCAACCCTTAAGGAGGGAGCCATGGCACGGTTTAACTCTGTAATAGTGGCTCCAAAAGGCTCGGAGATAGATACCGGGGCAAGAGTCATTTTGGAAGGCAGGGGAAGCCGCTCGGAAATAATATCTAGAACCATATCTTATGGCGGAAAGGTGATAGCTCGTGGACATTTGGTGGGTAAAGTGCAAGAAATCAAGGCCCATTTGGAATGCCAGGGCTTGATTCTTTCAGACGAAGGCATAATTCATGCAATTCCTGAGTTGGAAGCCCACGTGGCGGATGTGGACATGTCTCATGAGGCTGCTGTGGGCAAAATAGCCAGAGAAGAGATAGAATACCTCATGGCCCGGGGGCTTGATGAAGAAGAGGCCACTTCCACCATTGTTAGGGGTTTCTTGAATGTGAAAATAGAAGGTCTGCCCAAAGAACTCGAGGAAGAACTTGAGGCAGCAGTTAGAGAGTGCCAGAAGGGCATATAGGATTTGAATGAGCGATAATCGAGAAACGCATTCGGCCGCATCGAAGAATACCAACCCAGGTGAAACCCTTCCTATGCCTTGTGCGGCAGAGGATGAGATTGATTTGGCCGACCTTATCGCCGTGCTGTGGCGTAGGCGTTTTACCATGCTATTCTGCGTCTTATTGTTCACATCTCTTGGCGTCTTATATACCTACGTTGCTACTCCCAGATATTCCATAACCGCCCAACTAAGGCCCGGGATAACCGGGTATACTGGTAAAGGCGAGCCTAAATATGACCTTAAACCTCAAGATATAAAGACCTGGTTCGATAAAAAGGCCTACATTGATCAAGTCAAAAAGAGTGGTTTGCTCAAGGCCGATCAAGAGATCCAGATCAAGGCATCCCTTTCCAGAAACAGTAGCGTCGTTTCGGCTGTACTTTTGTGGCCTGATCCAGAAAAAGGCAAACAAGTACTGTTGTCGGTGTTAGAAAGCCTGACCCACGCAGGTTCTGAAAGTTTGAAGCGCAGCCTTACCGTTAGCCAGGCTGAAATAAATAAAGAAATTGCAGATAAACGGGCTCAAATAAAGTTGCTCGATCTTGAAAAAAGACGTTTCAATGAAAAAATTGAAAAAGAAAGGCGAAAAATTGATGTAGTTAATAAGGATATTGAGGTTACAAAACAGAAAAAGGAACAAATTAAGCAGCTGGTAGAAAGCATAAAAGGTCAAATAGGCACTATTAATAAAAATACGCAGGAATTGATAAAATTACGTAATTCTTTGCTCAAATTTAAAAGAGAGCAACTCTCGCTTCTAATGTATTCCAATATTATCCAGCAGAATATCAACTATGTAACCATACTGTGGCAGAGGTTGACCGATTTGAAAAATCAGTTGGAGTCCTTGGAGCTGGAACTCGTCAGCAAAAAAGCCTTGATCAAGGATATCCAGCAAGATATCACAGAACTAGAGCTTCAGAGAGACAATGAGCTACCTTTAAAAATGGCTAAATACCAAGAAGAGATAAGTGCCTTGAAGACGAAGTTGGAGGCCTTGTCTCCGGTAGAATTGGTGCAGTATCCGTACTCTTCGTTACATCCTGTAAAACCTGCCAAAATTAAAATCGTTGCCCTGGCGGCGGTATCGGGCTTCTTTATATCGCTCTTTTGTGCCTTCCTGCGTGAATTCTGGGTTCGGAATCGGGAAAAGATCGTTGATTAGTAAAACGCAGTATTTGGTTATTTTTAGCCATTGGTGATTTGGAATCGCCATAAATAATTTCAAAAATATCTTAGAGGCAAAATTCTAGACCAGGGGTCATATGATGAACTCACAGCGCTAGTCTACTATTAGCTTTCTTTTTTCATGTTACATAGGTCTTGTATGGCATCGAAATTGAATACGATTGAAAGTATGAAAAGAAAGCTTCGTCTGCTGGTCCTCGTGGCCACTATATTGATATCGCTTACTACCTTATTAGTAACCAGGACATTGGCACAGGAAGCCGGTCCGTCGGGCGTGGCTGCTGTGATTCTGGAGCGGATCAACAGCGTCCGTCTTGATCCATGGTCGGAGGCAGAAAGGTTAGGTTACGATATTGACCTTCTCCGTAAAGAGGTGGGGCCGGTGGTGGCCGAGATCTGGGATCAAGGATTGGAGCCGCTTACTTGGAATCAAGAATTGGCTCAGGCTGCTGAAAACCATATTCAGGACATGCTGGAACATCTGTATTATTCTCATGTTTCTCTGGACGGTTCTACCCCGCTTGACAGAATTAAAAAAGTGGGAGCACAACCATTGTTTTGCTCTGAAAGCATGGGGGCGGTAGCATTTGAAAATGTTATCTCGGTAGAAGAAGCCGCTAATTTGATCCTGGACGGACTCTTTAACGATGCATTTGCTGGAGGAGAAGAGGGCGCTCCTCTGTTAGATCACGTTTTGACTGAGATCGGGCTCCACTTTTTTGGTGGAAGGCTTTCCTTTGACAATGTAGATTTGAATGTCTTTGTTTTCACTGCGGATTTGATGATCCCTGACCCAAGGATGGAATCAGAACTTGATTTTAGTGGGAGTCCTTTTGAAATGGCTGGAAAAAATGGTAATGGGCTAATTTGGGGTAGGGTATATAAAGACATTAATGGTAACGGTGAATATGATAAAGGCGAAGAACTGCCTAGGCAGACAATCGTATTGCAAGGACCTTTGGGAGTGTATGGGCCGGTAGATCCATCATGGACCATTGCAACGGGTAGTTCCGGCTGGTTTGTTCAAATGCTGCCTGTTGGTGAATACAACCTGGAATTCAATTATGTAGGTATTCAAAATAAAAAGCATTTATCTGTTGAACAAGGCGTTCTGCCTCAATCCCTTGATATCGTTGTCTTCTAAATTTGTGGGTTCCATTGTGCTCGAGAGGATGACATTTGGTCGTTTGACCCAAGCGGTTTTTACTGTTGTCAGTCTGGCCATTTTGGTCTTGTCAGTATGGTATTACAGTGGATTTCTGAAAAAGGAATATGCTGGCAATTTTTTGGGGTTTTGTTTGGCTTCTATAGAAACTGCCCAGGATTCCCACCAAAAACAAAACATAGGGCTTGCTCTCGTGCCACATATTGTTCATTTTAATTCGATCATTCATAATAATCCTGGTTACTGGAAGCCCATTTATAAATTGTTTCATACTCAAGCTTCCCTGCTTCTGCTTCAAGGCAGGCCATGGGATGCCGCGGAAAAACTGAAGCAGGCTTTGAGGTTTCATCCTTATTATCCGGCTGCTTACAAAATGCTTGGCAATATTCAAGGCATATTAGGTCTTGATAGAGGCAAGGAGGCCTGTTACAGAGTACACGAAGTTATATTCCAATCACGAAAACCAACTAATGATGATATTCAAGCATGTTTAAATTTTTAAAGCGAAGGAGTTGGATCATCTTTATGAAGATAACGAAAATATTGGTATTAAGTTGTTGCATCTTGTCTGTTTTATTGGTGTTTGGTGTCGATTTTGGCCGTGCTGAAAGGATTTTCGGCAAGGGAAAAGATATAAATATTACAGAACAAGATGTCGAATTGTTCAAAAAATATCTAGTGCCTCAAAATATAGAGCCGACAGAAAAGGCTCTTTTTGAAGCAATCCTAAAAACAAAGCTCTTCAGTTTGGCTGCAAAGGAACAAGGACTGGACAAGCGGCCTGACATTAAAACAAGGTTGCAGCTTGAAAAAGAAAGGCTTCTTGCTCAAGCCTATGTGCTGGATTATTTGGACAAACATCTGAAAATAGACGACCAAGTCATAGAATCCTATTATCTTTCGCATATAGATGAATACACTTTACCCATCAGGCTCAAGTTGTACAGGATAGTAGTCGCAGATTCCCAAGAAGCCCAAGAGGTTTACAAAGAGGCCCAAAAAAATCCAGGTGATTTTCCAAAACTAGTACAAAAGTATTCCACAGATCCGGCTACCAAGTGGAAACATGGTGAAATGGGATTTGTAGTGTTAGACAAGCTCAGGCCAGAAATAAAAGAGGCCCTTAAAGATGTGAAGGCTGGTATGGTATCCAAACCCGTAGAAATTCATGGTTTCTACTATATCTTTTGGGTTAAGGAGGTGGAGCCCAAGCGCACTATACCTTTGGAAAAGGTAAAATCCGAACTCAAGGATAAAATAGCTGCCGAGAAAAGGCAGGAGGTGTTACAGGCACACGTGGCTGAACTCCAGAAAAAATATGAGTTCAATTGGGAGCCTGAAGTGCAAGGTGTAATGAAACAAAAACAGCAGCTGAGGGTTAAGTAGTGAATAGCCTACGCCTCTTACCATTCAACCGTATTGTTGTTTTGGCTCTGTTTACAGTTTTGGCCTTCAACTTTTTCCTGACTGGTTGTGCAAAACAGAAAGAGAAACAGGTCCCACGATTTTCATCATGGAGTCCTGAGGCCGATAAGAAAGCGGATACACCTTTCAAAGATGCATTTGATGAATATTGGCTGGCCAGGTCCAAACTGGATTGGCCAAAATTATACGCCATGGAGGCGCCTCACATAAAGTGGGCATACAGTGACGCTGATTTTTTCAGAAAGTTTGGGAGGGCAAGCAAAGTCCTCAGTGTAACCGTACTAGATATTGACAAGCTGCACCCTAAGGTGGTAGATGCCAGGCTCAAGATAGTGGTAAAGAGTTCGGTAACTGGCCGGGAGGAGATACTATACCCTAGAGACCGCTGGATAAAGGTTGGTGGCCGCTGGTATCATGTATGGAAGATTCCGCTGCTAGACAAATTTGCTTAACTGGTATGCAAGTTGCTTACTATCATGGGCAAAATAAGAAATGAGTAATTGTTTGGTTAGATTTGTCCATGATGCAAATTTTGCACTGGCAGAAAGGTTAAAATTAAACAATCACATGATGAAGGGAGGTGAGCACGAGGGTAGGGCAATACCGGTTAGAGTAAGGAATTTTAAGGCAATTTAAGCAAAAAGAAAAAAATAAGGAGGAACAAGAATGATTAGGAAACTCGGATTGATGGCTGCCTTGCTTGCATTCACATTTATGGCAATGGCTCCGTCAGCAAATGCTTACAATGAGGCAGACCACGTTTATGTGGCTGCAAATGGTGTTGGTGATGCTTTGGTTTTTCCGGCCTATATTGTAGGTGGAACCTTTAAAACCAATATTCGTGTTATCAACACGTCAAACACCTACAGCGTTGTAGCCAAGGTCGTTTTCAGGGAAGGCTTCAGCTGCTGCGAAACACGCGACTTCTTTATTTATCTTTCACCGAACGACGTTTGGGAAGCTGAAATCATTGATAAGAATGGTAAGGTTACCATAGTAAGTGACGATGACAGCTCCCCTATTGTTCCTCTGGAAATCGCCATGGCTACTTCATGTAATGGCTTTCCAGATGTAATTGGTTTGATAGAAGTGTATGAAGCATATGCATTTGCCAATTTCCGTGAAGACGGTACTTGCGGTGACAATGGCTGCACAGGTGGAGATATTGTCAGTGCTCCCATTCCAAAGCAGCTGATCAAGGATGCTTATGACGAAGCTCCAAACTCCTTGGCAAACTTGAATTGTGCTAATGGATTTACATGTGTGTCATTTGAATCTGGCAACAATGACTACTGTGTACAGGTTTATCGCTCCAAGAATGTCCTGACAGGTGTCGAAGAAATGGTTGATCCTTCAGCAGGAATGGTATTGCCTCAGCCAGCCACTGCTTTGGCCAATAACTGTAATGCAGTAAAACTTACCGTTAATGAAGAAACCAGGTGGGACAACTATGGAAATAACACCGATTTTGAGGTCAGGGCTGCGTTGGCAAAAGAGACTATTCATATTCCTTTCAGGAGTGATAATAAAAACTCGACGTTGGCAGTTCTTAGCTTCCCAGCAAAGCTAAGCTGTTGCTTGAGTGGAACCGATGATTGTGATGGCTCCATTTCTGCATGTGATGCAACTACCAATCGTGGTGATGAGTGCTTGCATTGTGATTCCTTTATTGGCAATGACTATGACTGCTTGCATATGAAAGAACATGCCACAACCTGGGCTTATAAGCCTTATGACATGGAAGAGAATACGCCTAAAAAGGATGATCCTGTCTTTTCACCAGTGCCACCAAGTGGAGAGCGTCCACCATTGGTAAATTGTGTCGAGGTCTTGGACCTGGAAGACTTTAACGGTGTTGATACGACAGCCAGCTATACCGAAGGTTGGGTCCGTATTACTATGACAGATGCGTGTTGTCAGCGTTTTGGCGCTACACGTGAGGCAGGCAAAAATATTTGGTACAACGGTTCTGCTGTTATACCAACCTATGTGGAGGTTGGTAATGGTGATATCGCATGGATAGCTTCCAGCTATGATTGTGCCAATGTAATAGTTACTAATGATGCATCCACAGAAAATTGCGGTGCACCAACACCAGTTAATTGCGGTTCCTTTGATAACTGCAGCTATCAGGTGATTTCACCCAATATGACTCCACTTTCATGTGGTCAATAGAACTTAAGCATTTATAAGGTTCCGTGAAAAACAGGGGAGGCTACAAGCCTCCCTTTTTTTTACTTTCTGCTATTATTTGCTTTTCTGATGAAATGGACAAAGGGATAGTTCAGACCAAGATGTTAATGATCGCCAATTCTTAAAATCTTATAGATTAAGTTTTCTTTTTTGTAGGTATAATCCTACCCTGTCTGTAATTTTTCTCTTTTCAAATCATATTGCCATGGTGGTGCAGTCAAATTTTGTCTTGTTCCCCGCGCACATCCATATAAATTTGGAACTATTGGGATAAAGGAGGATATTGATCCAGGCTGGCATATTTTATGCAGTATATTCATTAAGAATTTTTAATAGCGACTTTTTTTAAGTTAGGTTATCGTATAAACCGATAATGTAAATAGTCGTCTAGAAACTAGAACATGCTGTGGAGGCACATTATGGCCAGACCAGGAACTGTAGGAGTAATTATTGGATTATTTGTGTTTGCTGCGTCATTATGCGTAGCTGGGCAAATGATTAAGGGCGATTGGGACTTCTGCTCATCAGCTACACCTTGCGGTGTAGGGGAAGGTGATTGTGATACAGACTCAGACTGTGTTGCAGGGTTGCATTGCGAAAAGGACGTGGGGCCAGAGTACAATTTTGCAAAAGGAGTTGATGTTTGCCTTGGTACTCCAACCAGCTCCAACAACCAGAATAACCAATCATCTGGGACGAATACTAATGATAATAGCGAGATATTTGGGGGTGGTGTAGCCCCTGGGACAGATACTGGTTCGACTACTACCACAACCAGTACAAACACATCTGGTGCTTGCTCAAATGTGTTCTATGCAGCGACCCATGCAGCACAATGTTATGGCGTTTCTCAGAATACCACCTCAACCAGTTCCAGTGGCACTAGAACAACTGGTCAAGGATGCGGTGTAAAATGGAATCCCGGCGATTTTAACTACTGCAGGAATTGTGGCCCATGTGATGAGGGTGTTGGAGGCTGCGATCCAGGCCTTAATCACCAATGTAAGGGCGACTTGATCTGCGGTAGTGAAGGAATATGTGTTAGGCCATAAATGTTAAGAACAAGGAGATAGTATCATGAGAATCGCCACCAACTATTTTATATTTAAACGAATTACTTGTGTAACCCTTTTTCTGGTATTGGCGTTCGTGGCATCCTCTGCTGCAAGCCGGGCTGATATCTTGGTTGATATGTCGCAGTCCACAGGGGAAGCTGTTTCCACTAGCCCAAGTCAATTCAGAATCAATCATATTGATGTTAGCTTTCCAAATAACCAGACAGGCCAGATAGATCATATGTTTTTGGATGTTGTCTTCGAATGGGATCCTGCCACTCTGTCGCTGAAACCTGTTGATATAGTTGGATGTCAGAGCGGAAGGCTTAGAATTCAGGTGGGTTGTTCCATAACAGGAGAACCTTTGCCAGATGCAGTAGTAAAGGTGGGTGATAAATCTGCCCTCACAGATGAAGATGGAATTGCTAGATTTGATAGACTTCCCAATAAGCCTTTGGTGGTTAGGGTTGAAAAGCAGGGCTATGAAGCGGAGGGCATGATAGTTGAAATTCCATGCGGTCAGTGGATGCGAAAGGCCGTTCGACTTCTTCAAATACCTCAATAAATAATACAAACGATATAGTTAAAAAGGAGCAGCCTCACAATGGCTGCTTTTTTATTTTCAAGAATCCATGAGCTGGCAATTTAATTTTTCGTAAGCTCGTTTTTTTGTTGACGCGTGTTTATTTTGTGATATTCTTAAATCAGAGTGGTTACTATTTAGGGAGCATGATGATATCAAAAAGCAAACTGAAAACCAGCCGGGCAGACTTTGATGCCCTTTCTCGTTTGAGAGAAATTTGTGAAAAAGCTGGCATTCGTTTGACCCCGCAGAGGCTGGAGGTGTTTAAGGAGATCATGTCTGCACATGACCATCCGGCTGCTGAGGATATACATGAACGCCTTAAAGTGCGTATGCCTACTATTTCCCTGGATACTGTGTACCGCACACTTGGAACTTTTGAGAGATTGGGGGTGATACGAAAAATGCACGTATTGGATGACCACGCCAGGTTCGACCCAAATACACAGACGCACCATCATTTTGTTTGTACCAAGTGCAAAAAGATCATCGACTTTGAATGGCCTGCCTTTGACAAACTTCAGCCACCACCGGAACTGGATTCATTTGGAACCGTATTGGAGCAGCAGGTAGAGGTGAGGGGTTTTTGTAAAGAGTGTGGGGAAAAAAACAAATAATTTTTTTTGGTTCATTTTTAAGAATAATTCCTATATAAAAATTAACAACAAGGAGGAGATTATATGAAAAAAATATGTTGTATGGCAATTGGTACCTTCCTCGTAGCGTTTCTTTTGACGCTCAAAGTAGAAGCTGCTCCGCTTGGCCTACCCGAAGTTGTGATACCACAAGACAATCCCCAAACGGTGGATAAAGTGAGGCTGGGGGAAAAACTTTTCTTTGACAAGAGGTTTAGTGCAGATGGAACGGTCAGTTGTGCTACATGCCATGATCCTGCTAAGGCATTTTCAGACGGATTGCCAGTTGCGGTAGGTATAAAAAAATTAAAAGGGACGAGGAATTCCCCTACAGTATTAAATGCCGTCTATTACACCAGCCAGTTTTGGGATGGTCGAGTAAAAACATTGGAAGAGCAAGCCAAAGCACCTTTCATAAATCCTGTTGAGCATGGTCTAAAAAACCATGATCCGATTATGAAAGTGATTCGGGCTGATTCTGAGTACGTAGTGCAGTTCAAGCAAGTTTTTGGTGTCAGTGGCGAACAAATCACGATTGACCACGTAGTAAAAGCAATTGCTGCTTTTGAACGGACTCTCGTTTCAGGCAACTCCCCTTTTGACCGTTACATGTACGGTGGCGACAAAACAGCAATGTCTGAAGCAGCCATCAGGGGCCTTGAGATCTACAGGACCAAAGCTAGGTGTCAAGACTGCCATACCATTGGCCAGACAAGTGCAACGTTTACAGACAACAAATTCCACAATTTGGGTGTCGGATTTTCGGCAATTGAACCAAATCTCTTTGAGATAGTAGAGAAATTCAAAAAGGCTAAGGAATCAGGACAAGACATTGATGAGTCGGTGCTTACAGACAAAGAAGCATCAGAGCTTGGACGGTTCGCGGTGACGCTCGATGTAGAAGACTTGGGAAGGTTCAAGACACCCACTCTGCGGAATGTGGCCTTGACAGGTCCATATATGCATGATGGAAGCCTTAAAACGCTGGAAGAGGTCATAGAGTTATACGACCAAGGCGGCGAGGAAAACCCCATGCTCGATAGTGGTATCAGGCCCTTGCGCCTTACTGATCAGGAAAAGGCGGATCTGCTTGAATTTTTAAAGGCATTAACCAGTCCAGAAGTAGCGGCCAAGATGAAAAAATAATCCAACCAAGGACCGAAGGAGGAGTTTATGAAAAAAAAGATGATTTCAAGGCGTACTTTTTTAAAACAGGCTGCCATTACTGCAGCAGCAGCTTCATTGCCGCTAACAGTAGTAGAGGTTGCTTGGGGCAAAAAAAACAAGGATCAGAATTTCACTTTTGCCTACATTTCAGATTCACATTTGACTCACATCAAGGGTGGCAAATTTGTGAGGAATTTTGACCAGGGATTGAAAAAAGCGGTTACAGAGTGCAACTTTATGTCTCCCAGACCAGATTTTGTTGTTTATGGGGGGGATTTGGCGCAACTTGGGAAAAAAGAGGAGCTTGAACATGGGCTAGAGATAATGTCCAAGCTTCGTCATCCTGTGAAATGGGTGATTGGAGAGCATGATTACTACCTAGATTTGGGCAAGTTTTGGCAGGAAAAGATAAGCAAGCTCCATTATAGTTTTGACCATAAAGGTGTTCATTTCGTGGTGCTCAACTCAATTCTTACATATGATTCCTGGATGAGAAGATGGGCAACCCCTGAAGAACGTATGGCCAATATGGCAAGGCTTGACAACCCAAACGGTTCTCCATTTATGGTTAAAGAAGAACAAATTGCATGGCTTGAAAAGGATCTTGCCAAAATTCCTAAAGACACTCCCATCATAGTGATGTCTCATTCTCCCTTATACAAGATATTCAAACCCTGGAATTTCTGGACTGAGGATGCAGAAAAGGTTCAAGTCCTGTTGCAGCCCTTCAAAAAGGTGACTGTACTACACGGACACGTGCATCAGATTCTCTATAATCAGATAGGTAACATCACCTTCCAAGCGATGATGTCCACTGCATGGCCTTGGCCTTACCCGCCAAGCTACATCCAGGAGCCACATCAGGTGCCGAAGCTTACCGTTTTCATGAACCGGGCAGATCCGTTTCACGAGCGGGATGCCACTGGTTGGTCAATATTGAATCTTGAAGATGGACGCGTAGTAAACCACTTCAAGTTGTGGGAAAACAAGGACAGGATGCTCAGATATGATGAGAAGCTTGGTTACCCTGTGGATGTCGAATATCAAGACCCAGCTAAACGAATTCCACCACAAATACATTACTAGAAAAAGAGGAGAAAAGAAATGGTCAAAGCAAGACACATTATTAAGACAATGCCGGTCATCATAGCTGCTATTCTTTTTGTCTGTTTAAGTAATGGCAATGCAGACGAATTCACCAAGGCCGACTTGGAAAAGTGGACAAAAGAGTTTATGACCGTGGTAAAGGAGGGCGAAAAGTTGTTTCACAGTAACAAACTAGGCAACAACACCGTTTCTTGTGACATGTGCCATCCAAACGGTGCCAACACGCACCCTGAAACCTATCCAAAATTTCAAAAACAGATTGGAAAAGTGGTGGCTTTACGTGACATGATCAATTGGTGCATTCAGAATCCACTGGAAGGCGAGACACTGAAAGCAGATGATCCGCGGATGATTGCTCTGGAGGCATACATTATGTGGGAACGCCGGGGAAAACCGCTGGCTCCTGGAAAACATTAAGACATTTTATATCAATGGTGAATTCACAAAATCCTTTCCTGGCCTGAGAGTGACACAATCAATTTTGTCCTTTGACTGGGAAAGTGTTTCAGACTTGGCGGGCGATGCGGGATTCGAACCCACGGCCTTTGGCTCCGGAGGCCAACGCTCTATCCAGCTGAGCTAATCGCCCGCTTTGCACATTGAAGGTAATTGCACACTTTGGCCTTGTCAATCGAACTCGCCCCACCTTTTCATACGATCAACGATTCACACAGGTTGGCAATCTTTTCTATGCCTCGTACGTGACTAAGCCGTTTGTATTTTTGAGCAAGCCTCTTTGCATTGGTGGTATATATCTTATTTTCTAGGATATTTTTTATAGCACTTTTGTAATCCGATTTGTTTGCATCGGGCATGAGCATAAGTCCTGCGCCAAGTCCTGCTATTTTTTGAGCTATAGCCATTTGTTCAAGCTGGACGGGTAGTAGGAGAACAGGACGCCCTGCGAGCAAAAAAGCAGCTCCTGTACCAGCCCCTGAGTGGCAAATGGCCGCATCGCTCTCTTTTAAAACCGTGTTGATCTCTATTATTTCTTCATAAATGAAAAGTGTGTCTGTTTGAAGTCTGATTTTGTCCAGCTTAGATATACCAGGAGCATGAACTATTGCGCAAACATTCAGTTTTCCAAGGGCCTTTATCACGTTTTTGAAACCCTTAAAGGCTGGATAAAGATAGACAAATATCTTCTTTTTGTGGCGCTGAGGCCATTTAGGCTTGATGCCGCTTTGTGACATTGTTGCTGGGCCAAGGTATTCACATCGTTGCCTCAAGTTGCCGAAATGGTCAAGCTCCGGAATGGTGAAGATGAAAGTTTCTTTTGCTTTGAAGATTTCTTGCAAGTTGTAGATTGGGGGTTTTTTTAGATTGTCGAGTGACTGATTGATGCGTGCAACCGCCAACTCTTCCCTGGAAACCAATTCATCGTTACCTATGCCGCTTGTTAATGGTGGCAACGGAGTTTCTGCCGGCGGTATTGTAAAACTGTTGCCTACTACAATTTTCGGAATAGGAGTTCCTCTGGCAGCCAAAAGGGCAGTTGGGCTGTGATCAGCAACCAATAGGTCTGGTTTTATCAAAGAGAAAATGGATTGCCATGCCTTGAGTAAGGCTGTTAGTCCGCTGGAGCTGAAATAGCCAGCGCGAAATAGTATGTCTGGAAATGTTACCGCGGGTGGCATACCCACCGGTTTTGCGAGCCATACAGGTGCCTGGACCACGGGATAGCCATGTTTGCATATGGTATCCCCCGCCCTTGCAAGATCCTTCACCACAAAAAAGGCATCGATACCCCGTCGAGACATTTCAAGGGCAATTGGAAAAAGGTGAGCAATATGACCATAGCCCGTGCCCAATTCCCACGTGTAAAGGATTTTAGCCATTCTGATTCGTTGAGTGTTGATAGAATAAAAACGGGCCCCTAGGGCCCGTGCAATTCAACTTTATCCGGCTGCTCTAGTTTCCAGGTTTTTTTCTCCTGAGCACAGCAAGCCCTCCTGCTCCCAAGAACATCAAAGACAGGGTGCCTGGTAAGGGAACGGGATTTATGCTAGGCGAATTTGGAAGCCCGGCGCTTGGGAAACTGGGATCGCCAGTAAAAATTTCCATGGTATCCCACGAAGTCTGATATGGAGCATTTCCCTTGTCAAAGCTGGCTGTAAATGAAAAACCGCTCTGGCTTTCTTGCGGATAAATTCCCGCCCAGGGAGATTGCTCTGGATCCAAATACCAGTGAAGCACCTTGGTATTTGAATTGAATGGGTTGTTGTCTGCACCACCATATACTTGATCAAAATGGTCTTTCCATGGATCCCCACTTTGCTGCCATTCTGCCGTTCCTTGCCAACCAGTTGCCTCATTAGGGACTCCAATGGTTTCAATGGCATAATACCAATTAGCGGGAGATTGAATGTTGGTTATACCCATATCATCAAAATATGGTAGTTCCCAATCAATTATAATAGCCGTTTCTCCTGGAGCGACTGCTTCTAAACCAAATCCATATCCATATGATTCGACTTCGTCATTGAATACCGTAAAGTCATAGGTCCAAGTGCCGTCGCCATTGTTCGTAACGCTATCTGTAACGTGGGAATCATACGTATGAGCTGGGGGAGGACAGCTTGCCATCAAAGCGGTTCCTGCCGCGCCTGCCAGGGTTATGTTGTGCAATTTCTTGAAAAAATTTCTGTTCATTCTCCCGCCTCCAAAAAGAATTTTAATAATAAAAATATTAATTTTTAATGCTACATATTTTAAACCAGCTAGTCAAGTCATTTAAGTGTTGCATTTTAAAACCACCCTTGAGTTTTTGAGAATTTTATGGCATCGTTTAAAAGTTTTGAGCTTAAAAGGAGTCTCCCATGAAAAAGCAGAATAATAGGCAGCAAACGATAGAAAAGGTACTGATAGCCAACAGAGGTGTACCTGCCGTGAGAATAATCCATACCTGCAGAGACAGGATGATTCCAACTACGGCGGTATATTCGACCCCAGACCGTCTGGCTTTGCACGCCTTAATGGCAGATTCAGCCGTTCACATTGGAGATGCTCCGCCCAGCGAGTCCTATTTGAATGCTGAAAAGATTATTGGGGCAGCCTTGAAGAGCGAGGCCAATGCGATCCATCCTGGATGGGGTTTTTTGGCCGAAAATGCTGATTTTGCTCAAATGGTGATTGATTCCGGCCTTATCTGGGTTGGGCCTTCCCCAGAGGTGATCGCAGCCATGGGCGACAAAATCAGGGCAAAAAAGCTTGCTATCAAGGCAAACGTCCCTACCATTCCTGGCATAAGTGATGTATCAGATGTTAAGCAGATAAAGAAATGGATGAAGGAAGACGAGGTCTCTTATCCAATTATGATCAAGGCTGCCGCTGGTGGTGGCGGCAAAGGCATGGTTAAGGTCGAATCAGACAAAGAGCTCAATACCGCCTTTTCTCAAGCAAAATCAGAGGCCCTCAAAGCATTTGGAGATGACAAGCTATTGGCTGAAAAGTATATCGAAAGGGGCCGTCACATTGAGGTTCAGGTTGTAGCTGATCAACATGGAAACGTTTTTCATCTCTATGAAAGGGAGTGTACGTTACAGCGTCGCAATCAGAAGATCATAGAAGAGGCTCCTTCTCCCACCATAAATGATGATCTTAGAAACGAGATTTGCTTTACAGCTGTTCGGTTGATGAGGGAGATCGGCTATACCACTGCTGGCACTGTAGAGTTTATCTTTGATTCTGCTACGAGGAAGTTCTACTTTCTCGAGGTCAATACAAGGCTACAGGTGGAACATGGCGTAACCGAGCTGATCACTGGAAAGGATATAGTTGGCCTTATGCTGGACGCAGCCGAGGGCAAGGAGTTCCAATTTAGGCAAGAGGAAATAAGACCAAATAGATGGGCA
This sequence comes from uncultured Desulfobacterales bacterium, assembly GCA_964459155.1. Taxonomy (GTDB): domain Bacteria; phylum Desulfobacterota; class Dissulfuribacteria; order Dissulfuribacterales; family JALVPX01; genus JALVPX01. The sequence goes on along the minus strand of CAYWKF010000044.1, from coordinate 15,951 downwards.
CTTGAATGCCGAATAAATGCGGAAGACCCGCGCACCTTTAGCCCATCCTTTGGAACTATCACCAGGCTCAAGGCTCCTTTGGGGCCTGGAGTCCGAGTGGCCATGGGTGCCTATGAAGGGGCCGATATACCTCCTTACTACGATTCCTTGTTCATGCTCATAATGACAGCAGGGCCGGCAAGGGACGATGCCATAAGGGTTATGGATCGTACATTGAGCCGCAATCTCAGGGTTGAAGGTGTCAAGACCCTTGCTCCGTTACTGCTAAGCATCATCAGGCACAAAGCCTTCAAGGAAGGCGAATTTTCAACCAAATTTATAGAAGATCACATGGATGAACTTGTCTCCATGTTCAGGGAACATGATAGTGAAGATGAGGCTCTGAAAATTGCAGACTACGTGGCCAGGATTTCTGCCCTTGGGCCACAGGACTGGATGTAAGACTATGGCAAAGAAAAAAGCTACAAAACCACTTGTTAGACCGGGAATGACACCCAAAGAGATCGTTAGGACTCTCAGGGACTTGGACGGAGTGATGATAACATGCACTGGCATGAGAGATGCCGGCCAATCTGATTACAAGAACCGCCACAGGATTTACGACTTGGCCACCCTGGCCCCATATTACGAGGAGATGAATCTTTTTAGCTCTGAGTGCCACGGCGGCGCCAGGTGGCATGTGGGCATCATGAACCGCAGGGAAAGCCCGTTCAAGGAAATAGAGATCTTGAGGGAGCTGATGCCCAGCGTGCAACTCCAAACCCTCATAAGGGAAACAAACCTATGGGGCTACCGCCCATATCCCAAAAATGTAATTGAATATGTCGTGGAACGGGTGGATATAGATGTTTGGCGCTGTTTTTCCTTTCTAAATGATATCAGGAACATGCGCACAGTGGCAGAGGTTGTCATGAAGAGGGGCAGGCTCTTTCAGCCTGCGATATCCTTCACGCAGGCAGATTGGACGACCAACGAATATTACCTTAGCTGTGTTCATGATATCGTTGATTTGTGTGGTGGCGTAGACGAAATTGTCCTATGCATCAAGGACATGGCAGGCGTTGGAAGCCCCAAACGAATATCGAGCTTGGTGGATGCCATCAAACAGGCATATCCTGACCTTGTGGTCCAATATCATCGACATGCAACCGACGGCTTGGCATTACCTGCCCTACTGGCAGCAGCGCAAGCTGGTGCCAAGGTGGTAGACGCGCAGGAAGATTCGTTGACCAGATTTTATGGTCAGCCGCCGATACTTGCGGTACAGGCCTATTTTGAAGAATCAGGCATAAAAGTGCATTTGAACCGAGATGCTGCTGAAAAGGCGGTTCAGAAGGTGCGTGACTGGATTGGCCACTACGAGTGGGCCGAATCTCCTTTCAAAGGCTTTGATCACATGGTCACTTCTCACAAGATGCCAGGTGGCGCCTTCCCTAGCTCTTTCGAACAGGCAGAAAAGGGCGGTTTTCTGCACTTGATGCCTTCTATCCTTAAGGTGATGTCCCTATATAACAAAATCGTCAAATACTTTGATGTTACTCCAGGTTCTCAGATAACTTGGGTGACTTGCAGCGGCATAGTGAACCGTTATGCAAAAGAGCATGGTGAGACAGGGGTTCAGCATATTATCCGCATACTTAGCAAGTTCGTTGAGGAAAAGGGACAGGACATGTCCAAGATGACTAAGGCTGAGCAGAAAGAGCTGCTTGGCCTGTTCAGTACCGCCCCTGGTGATTTCAAGAATCTGCTGCTTGGTGGCTATGGTAAACTGCCCATGGGTTGGCCAGATGAATGGGTATATAAGAGTGCATTTGGTGATGAGTGGAAAGAGAAGCTGAAAGAGCGAAAGGATCTCTCCCCCTTGGATTCCCTGGACGAAGACGACTTGGAGCGCATTAGAAAAGAATTGGAAGAGCATTTAGGGCGCACACCCACAGATGAAGAGTTTGTGCTTTATTTGATGCATCCGAAGGATGCGCTTCAGATGTTTGATTTTGTTGAAAAGTATGGGGAGGCGCCTCTTGTGCTGCCTACAAATGTGTGGCGAGAAGGTCTGAAAAAGCCGGGTGACAAAGTTGAATTTGATCTTCTAGGTAAACCCTACTGCATTGAACTCGTATCAGTTGGCAAAGAACACGAAGGCCAGATCCACGTTGTGATGCGGGTAAACAACAAGACCAGGGTTTATAAAATAGATACTCCACGGGCTAAAAAAGTTGAAATCAGGATGGCCAAGGCTCCCAATGAGATTGGAGCGCCTATCAGCGGCAACGTGTGGAGGATAGGCAACCCAAGGCGTGGTACCATAAAAGTGGGCGATATAGTCCACAAAGGGGAAGAAATAGCCAACCTTGAGGCCATGAAAATGGAAAATCCTGTCCTGGCCCCCTTTGATGCACAGATCCAGGAGATCTGTGTCAAATTGAATGATTCCGTCCAGGAAAATCAGTTGCTCTTTGTGCTCAAAGAACAATAATAATATTGTGCCTGCAAGCAGGCCGGCATGTGATATCTATGAGCCTGTGCCCATTGACACGGCCAGGCTCTTTGCAGGCCGTTACCGATTGCATCTGAAAAAAATCGATTCCACCAATTCTTTTTTATTGCGAAATGAAAAACTGCTGAAAGTTGGTGGTCTTGTAGTAACGGCGGATGCACAAACATCGGGCCGCGGCCGCAAAGGCAGAAGCTGGCTAAATACGGGAGGGCAGCAACTTTTGGCCTCAGTGGTGATTCATCCACGGCTTGAAAAAGGCTATCTGCCTTCTGTTACCATCATGGTGGGCCTTGCAATATATAAGGCTTTGCATAGCACAGGATGCCGACCGCTTTCCATGAAATGGCCAAATGATATCTTGCTCAATGGCAAAAAGGTGTGTGGGGTGCTTTGTGAACTTTCCACGGTTGATTCCCAGACAGCAGTGGTTGCTGGAATTGGGCTCAATGTGACTGGTAGTCTTGAGGATCTGCCAAATCATCTGCAGGAAAAGGCCTCCACTTTGGAGGCGGAAACAGGTGTTGTTTTCGACAAAGAGGAACTGCTTCATGAGGTCCTGTATCAAATGGAGGCTGTCTTGACTGATGCCCACGAGGGGAAAATCACCAATCTATATAAGGAGTGGGAAAGGTGCTCAGAATCCATTGGTAAAAAGGTCACTTTTTCCCATGAAGGGAAACAGGTTGCCGGAGAGATTGCAGGTTTGGATCACTGGGGAAGGCTGATCGTAAATATCTCTCATAGCAACCTTCCCAAAGCTTTGGTGGCAGAAGAGGTGCAGTTTGTCTGATGGTAACTCCCATTGATATACAAATCACCAATAAGATATTGACAGCGATTGCAGAAGAGATGGGTATAGTGCTTCAGAAGGCGGCTATGTCTTCCAATATCAAGGAACGGCGTGACTTTTCATGCGCTATCTTTGATGCCAAGGGAAACATGCTAAGCCAGGCAGCCCACATACCAGTGCATCTCGGGGCTATGCCGATGACGGTTGCTGAACTGAAAGACACATTTCACATGAAACCCGGAGACGTGATTATCACCAATGATCCATACAAGGGAGGTACCCATCTGCCTGATATAACCCTTATGAGCGCAGTTTTTTCTCACGGATCAAAGGCACCTTCATTCTATTTGGTGGCGAGGGCACACCATGCCGATGTGGGCGGTATCACTCCTGGTTCCATGGCCTTAGCCAAGTCCCTGGAACAGGAAGGAGTGGTAATTCCCCCGTCCCTTTTGAAGCAAGAGGGAAAACTCAATGAGCCATTCTTGAATTCCATCCTCAAAAAAATGCGTAATCCCAGGGAAAGAATGGGAGATTTACATGCACAGCTGGCGTCCTTGGCCAGAGGAGAAGCTAGACTGCAAGAGGTAATCCAAAAAGAAGGAGTGAAGTCGCTGTATGGGCGTATAGAACCTCTGCTGGAATATGGCATGCGGATCATGGAATCATTGATTTCCGGAATGCCGGATGGAGTCTTTTTCTTTGAAGATTTTTTGGACGATGACGGCATTTCCGACCATCCCATTCCTTTAAGATGCAAGGTTTCTATTTCAGGCAACAGTGTAACTGTGGATTACAGTGATAGCGCTCATCAAGTCGCAACCGGCCTCAATACTGTGAAAAGTGTCACAGCATCAGCAACCTACTACGTGTTTTTTTCTTTGCTCGGAGGCCATTATCCTATAAATGGCGGGTCATTAAAACCCATTGAAATCATAACCCAACCCGGCACCATATTGGATGCCAGTTATCCAGCCCCTGTGGCAGCAGGTAATGTGGAAACATCTCAACGGATCGTTGATACACTTTTGGGGGCTTTGTCTCAAGCGGTTCCTGACCTCATTCCCGCGGCGAGCTGCGGCACCATGAACAATATAGCCATTGGGGGTAACTGGCCTGATGGAACAGCCTTCACATATTATGAGACCATCGGTGGAGGGATGGGAGCCATGAAAGGCTCAGACGGCCTTTCAGGCGTGCACACCCATATGACCAATACCTTGAATACTCCAATAGAGGCACTGGAACAGACATATCCCTTCCGAGTAGAAGCTTACAGTCTGAGGCGAGGTTCTGCTGGTCAAGGTCTTTTCACAGGCGGCTTGGGAATGGTCAGGCGCTATCTATTTCTTCAAGATGCCGTAGTTACCTTACTGACAGAGAGGAGGCGCAAATCGCCCTATGGTTTGTTTGGGGGGCGAAGCGGAAGCAAAGGAAGAAACGTGTTCATAAGCGCAGAGACAGGGGATCTTATCCAGTTTCCTGGCAAAGGAACTTTTAAAGTAAAGGCTGGTGACAGATTGGAAATACGCACTCCTGGAGGCGGGGGTTGGGGGATGAAGGGTTGACACCCGGCCTTGAAAGTAGGATAAAAGATTTCACCATTTCGGAGAGAGGATTTTAATATGAAGAAACGCTATTTAATGGCACCAGGCCCGGTATCTGTGGCCCCTGAGGTGCTTAGTAGGATGTCTGAGCCAATCATCCATCACAGGTCGCCGCAATTTTCAGCGATTTTGACAAAGGTGAGGGAAGATCTAAAGTATCTCTATCAGACCCAGAATGATATTTTGATCTTTGCATCGTCAGGCACTGGCGGCATGGAGGCATCTGTAACAAATCTTTTGTCTCCTGGTGATAAAGCCATTGTGGTGAGGGGCGGAAAATTCGGAGAGCGTTGGTCGGAGTTGTGCGAAGCCTATGGAGCTCAGCCAATCAACATAGACGTCGAATGGGGCCAAGCAGTGGATCCATCGGCGGTTAAAAGGGCCCTTGACGAAAATCCCGATGCCAAGGCGGTTTTTGTTCAGGCCCATGAAACCTCAACTGGCGTTAAACACCCAGTTGAGGCCTTGGGAGAGTTGGTCAAGGAAAGGCCTGATACGCTTCTTGTGGTGGATGCAATAAGTGCCTTAGGCGTTTATGAACTGAAAACAGATGAATGGGGCCTGGATGTCGTGGTTACAGGTTCTCAGAAGTCTTTGGCTCTGCCGCCAGGGCTTTCCATAGTTAGTGTGAGCGAAAAAGCGTGGGCCATGTGTGAAACTTCCAAGATGCCAAAATATTATTTCAATTTCTTAAAAGAGCGGAAGGCCCTAGGACGTCAGACAACGGCGTACACCCCTGCAGTTTCTTTGATCATCGGTCTTGGGGTAGTGCTGAATCAAATAAAGACCGTCGGTCTGGAAGGGCTTTTCCAGCATCACAAAAGGCTTTCGGAAGGCACCAAGGCTGGAGTAAAAGCCATGGGGCTGGAACTTTTTTCAAAGGCCCCATGCGAAGCCATAACAGTCATCAAGGCCCCACCTGGAATAGATGGGCAGGAAGTAGTCAAGATACTGCGTGAAGATTATGGTATTACTATAGCTGGCGGTCAGGCCCAGGCCAAAGGCAAGATATTCAGGATTGCCCACATCGGACATTTATCCGAATGGGATATGATAATTGCCCTTTCTGCTATAGAGAGGGCTCTAAAATCCCTTGGACATCCAGTTGAGCTTGGCAAGGGAGTCGCCGCCGCTTTGGAATATTTTGCAAATAGTTGACAAAAATCTTAAGGAGAAAGAGAAGCTGATATGAAGGTCTTTATAACAGATCCAATTGCCCAAGAAGGCATTGAAATATTAAAGGAAGCTGGTTTGGAAGTGGAAGAACATCTAGGCCTTTCCCCTGAAGAGCTGAAGGCAATCATCAAGGACGCCGACGGGCTTATCATCAGGAGCAATACCAAGGTAACCCAAGATCTTATTGATGCTGCCGAAAAATTAAAGGTTGTGGGACGTGCAGGAACGGGCTTAGACAATGTTGATATTCCTGCATGCAACAAACGCGGAATAGTTGTGATGAATACTCCGGGCGGAAACACCAATTCTGCCGCTGAGCACACCGTAGCCATGATGCTAGCTCTTACCAGGCACATTCCCCAAGCTACGGCTTCCATGAAGGCAGGTAAATGGGAAAAGAAGAAATTCCAGGGAAGAGAAGTGGCTGGTAAGGTCCTTGGAATTGTTGGTATAGGGCGTATAGGCAGCATTGTAGCCCAGATAGCTCAAGGCATGAAAATGAAGGTGATAGCCTTCGATCCTCACATTCATCCAGACATGGCAGAAAAGATCGGTGTTGAGCTGGTGGATTTGGATGAACTTTTTTCTACAGCAGACTATGTCTCCGTTCACACTCCACTCACTAAGGAAACCAAGGGCCTTCTCAACGCCAAGTATTTTGCCAAGATGAAAAAGGGCTCCATGGTGATAAATTGTGCCAGGGGCGGGATAATCAATGAGGCGGATTTGTATGAGTATCTAAAATCCGGCCACTTGGGAGGCGCTGCCTTGGATGTATTTGAGGTAGAGCCAACCACCTTGGATAACCCCCTGCTTTCTTTGGATAATTTTATTTGCACACCCCATTTGGGCGCTTCTACAAAAGAGGCCCAGGAAAACGTGGCACTGGCCGTAGCGCGTCAAGTGGCTGATTATCTAATAAAGGGAGAGGTGAGAAATGCAGTCAACGTGCCCTCTGTGAGCGGGGAGGCGTTGTCCAGGCTAGGGCCGTTTTTGACTCTTGCTGAAAAAATCGGCATGTTCCATGCACAAATTGCCAAGGGTGGGCTGGAAGAGATAGAGATCTCCTATGAAGGAGATGTTGCAGATTTTGACACAGTGCCTGTCACTGTTGCATTGCTGAAGGGTATTCTGACGCCTGCCTTGAAGGAAGAAGTGAATTTTGTAAACGCTCCTGTGCTTGCTGAAGAGCGGGGGATTAAGGTGGTGGAGTCGAAAAGCAAAACATCAGAAGACTTTACCAACTTGCTGACAGTTACGGTTCGGGCTAGCGACAGCACCAATACCATAGCTGGCACTATTTTCGGCAAGAAAGAACCTCGCATCGTACGTATAAATGATTTCAGGTTGGAGGCCTTGCCAGAAGGTCATATGTTGTTGATATATAACGAGGACAGACCAGGTGTAATTGGTACCATTGGTATTGCGCTGGGTGAGGCTGGTCTCAATATTGCACGCATGCATGTTGGGCAAGATCCTGGACACAATAGGAATGTGATTTTGTTGACAGTGGACGAGCCAGTGACTGAAGATATTCTAGAAAAATTAAAGGCTAAAGATGGGGTTACCAGTGCTCAGAGTTTGGAACTCTAATGGGTCCTAAAATAACTAGGACACGACTTGACACCAAAAGTAAATTGTGTCACATAGTTTTAGGCTTTTGACCATTTCTTTTCAGGAGGCGTAACCGGTTGCGATCAGTGAACCGTACTCAGTGAATATATAACAGCAGATTCCGTTGGGGTCTGGCAACGTTATGCGTAAAAAAGCGCATAAAGCCTTGAATGCTTAAAAGGCCATCTTGTTTATGCAAGATGGCCTTTTGTTTTATTATTTAAAAATAGGGAATAATAAAAGAATTGGCTAAAAATTAGCTTACTTGAAGAAAAAGGCTTTAATTTCAAGGTACGTTTGATAAGGGGGGTGATAACGGAAATAGTTTGTGTTGAAAGGTCTTTTAGGTCGGGAATTTAAAAAATTCGATACCTGTCCATTCAGTTGGACAAGAGGGAATCGGAGGGAGCTATGAAGAAAATCGTAATTGCTGCAATAGGTGCAGCCCTCATGTTGGGTTGCACAACGCTTGGTAAACGCGCCAGCGTGATAAAGGCCCCAGAAGTTGCCCCAGGTGCAACCTATGTGGGCAGCGAGGCCTGTTTGGATTGTCATGAAGGTTTTGACGCCGATCGTTTCAATGTGCACATGCGCATTGCCGATTTTGAAGTGGCCGGCGGCTACAAAACTGGTTGCGAAAGCTGCCATGGGCCAGCTTCACTTCATACAGAAGGAGATGGTGATACCGAAAAGATTATAAGGTTTGGAGAAGAGGGTATTGAGCCAGAGGAAGTGGCTGGTGTTTGTACAACCTGTCATTCCACAGGCGAGCATCTGAACTGGGCAGGATCAGCCCACGCAGAAAACGATGTAGCTTGCACCGAATGTCATAAGATTCACCAAAATTCCAATAAGAATCTTTTGGCAAAGAAAGAACTAGACCTGTGTGCGACTTGTCATCAGGACGTTGTAGCCCAAGGTTATATGATGTCTCACCATCCAATTAAAGAAGGCAAGATGGGTTGCACTGACTGCCACAGCCCCCACGGCAGTACCTCCACAGAAAGCGGTATGCTTCGTACAGATGAGCGGGTGAATGACCTCTGTTTAAAGTGCCATGCCCGTTATCAAGGCCCATTTGTTTTCGAACATGATCCAGTGGTGGAAGATTGTCTCATTTGTCATGAACCCCATGGTACAGTGGCCAACAATCTTTTGAGACAGCAGGAGCCTTTCATATGCCTGCAGTGTCACGAGGCTCACTTCCATGCAGCCCGGGCATCCAATAATGTTGCAACTGTCAAGGTGCCTGGTGATGGTAAAAATGTGCTGAGACCGACCAATTTCGGTTTTCAGAAGTCATTTATGACCAAATGTACCCAGTGCCATCAAATGGTGCACGGTTCTGATATGCCGTCCCAGTCTGTACCAGGCGCTGGCAACGGATTGACTCGATAGCCAAGGAGGTGAAGCCAAATGAAAAAGCTTTACATTAGTCTTATTGCACTCTTGGCCTTGGCGTTGGCAGCCGTACCTAGCGCCTTGGCTGAAGAAAAGGCCCTTGAAGGCCAGATCAGCATTGGTGGTACTGTCACAATGGATGACATTGACAATGATGAAGATGGCGCTGTAGGCCTTGGGACAGAATATAATTCCATAATCGAAAAAAACCGCACCTGGGATTTGAGTGGTGACTTGAGCCTGAGAAACAGCCAATTGAGCCTGGATGCAGAGGGCCATTATCAAGATGGTGACGATCAAGAGTATGGGGCTGTTGCATCCTTTGGCCGCATACTTAACTACAAAACCAATTACAATCGTTTTTTCCACAGGCTAGGACATGATGAGCTTTCAAACTTGATGGCCCATATCTTTAAAAATACTGACGGAACAGAAGCCAATCCTGCCAAGCCAGCAGGATTTGGCATAGGTTCTCTTGGCGATGCTGCCACAGTTGGTGCGGCAGCAGTGTATCATACCGACCACGATCCAGAAGCAGAATATGGAGTTACATATTCCGTATGGAACAACTCTGTAAAACTGAATATTCCGCAGCTTCCCGGGTTGAAGATAGGTCTTGATTACAGGAGTCAGACCAGGAAAGGGTGTGATCAGGCTAGGACCATGAGCAAGTGTTCTGCTTGTCATATTGAAGGATATACGAAGTCGATTGACGAGACTACCCGCGACTTCATGCCAAAAGTCGGTTTCTCTTTCGGGACCGTAGCTTTGGAATATTCCTTCCTGCATAGGGAGTTTGAAGAAGACAGCAGCGACATGCTGAATACCTATAACAACTTGGCTGCCCCAAAACATGTGAAGCTCTTCTCAGATAGGCTTCAGTTTGACGGCACCAATGGTCCGTTACCCTTCAACAGGATGCCCGAATCCACAAAAGATACTCACACCGTAAAGGCCCGTTGGGACCTCAACAGCCACAATACCTTGACCGCTGCTTTTGTTTATTCAAAGAGCACCAATGAGTCAGTGGATCATCCTTACAATGCGTTGCTGGGCCAGTTTGGTGAAGAGATTGAGCTTGAGAGCACCACATTGACAGGAAAGTGGCATTCCAAGCTGAGAAAGGGATTGTCTTTGACACTCCATGGCAAATATCAAACCCTGGACAATGACGAACCTTTTGTCGATGTAGTTGACAGGCCAAACCTCACTACAGGTGCCATATTGGGAGACAAATATGGGGTCGGCGCTGGATTTTGGGATTTTGAACGCAAATCTGGCTATGACCTCGATATCACTTCCGTAGGACTTGATATCGCATGGCGGGTTATGCATGGCCTGACACTTCGAGGCGGTTACGAGTTCCACTACGAAGACAGGGAAAACGCTGAATACCACCATGTGCCTGACGATACCACTGCTCACAAGTTCAAACTATCTGCGGACTACAGGCTCAATCACAACCTCAGGTTCAGCCTGGGCTACAAGCTTGATTTGATTGATGATGCATATGCCTTGCACAAGGCAATGTGCACTCCAAACAGCTCCTTTGGTGCATATGCTGGGCCCAAAACCGATCTTTACACATTTGAGCGCTCCTACAGGCCCACAATATATGAAGCAAGGGTCGCAGAAAGAACAAATCAGCCAGACACCATCCATGAACTCTCTTTTAAGACCAACTGGAGTCCATTCAGCCTCTTTTCAACCAACTTGTATGCAAAATACCGCTATGCGGAAAATAGTGAAGTTGATGGGAGGGAGTGGCAAGAGGACCTCTTCAATGGCGGAATCAATCTGGTTTTCAATATGAGTGAGAAGATGGTCTTCACTGCTGGATATAACTACTTTAACGACAAGACAGAGTCAGTCTACTGTATAGCCATTTATGATGGCTGAGCTAACTTGATAACAACGGACCGGTACGGTTCGGAACATACAGACATGGACTACAGGACAGAGGCTCACACTATTATGGCAAGCGCTGCTTGGAACCCAATGCCCCGTTTCAGCTTCACGGCTAATGCCAGCTACACTATGGGACGGGGTAACATATCTGATCTAGAATTTGGGCATCTGCCTGCATTCTTCCAGCAGGATTTGAAAATTTGGATGGATACGACTTCGGTAAATCCAAATATGCCTCACCTGTACGACACCTTCTACCTGAACGACATGTCAAGTTACTCCAATTTGGACTTCAAGGACATGGAGATTGAGATAGGAGCATCGTATGCCTTGACGCCCAAGGTAGGCCTTGGCCTAAAATACTTCTATAGTGATGTGGAAGATGAGGAAGAGTATGTGTACGGGTCTCAAGATGTAACAGTTCAGTCCCTTATGGGATTTGTCACATACCGCTTCTAGCAAGGTAGGAAAAACAACTGGAAAAGGCGGGGGCAATCACCCCCGCTTTTTTTGTGCAATACTGGATAAAGCAGTGTTGACGTCTTATTTCTGTAAGGCTAGAGTCTGCCCACAGAATTGGAAAAAATATGGAGTCTCTATTGCAGAAAATCAATTTTTGTACCTTTTTGTTAGTCGTATTAGCCTGTGCAGCACTTGTTGTGCAAGGCTGCAGCTCGAAAGCCCGATCAACGCGTCAAGAAGCACAGCCACGGAACGTTGGCGATGAAAAGCAGGCTATAAATGAGACCAGTGCCGACCAGGAAGATCTGGAAGAGTTGATCACTTCCACGCCATATATGATAACTGCTGAATATTTTAGAAAGACCGCTGGTTCAGGTGAAAAGATCAGGCTCTTTGGGGGCAACACCCAAAAAGAAAAGGAGCTGGAGGAAAGGCTTGCCAGGCTGGAGCAAAGACTCAGGGGACTGCCTGAAAGGGCGTCTGATGCCAGTGGAATGCCGGTTTTGAGACGCAAGGTGGTGCTACTCTCTTTACTGGGTGATTTGGGGCTCGATGTGCTTTCCTTGCTGCCTGCCGCTTTGAGGCGTACCAACGGCCTGGTGCCAGTGGATGCCGCTCAGCTTTCAACGCTCTTGGCCCAGAAGGGCCTTGATGTGAGTGATTTGGCCAAGGCTTCTGTAAGGCGTGAGATCGCTTTGGAAACAGGTGTTCATGCCTATATATTAGTTTATTTTCCTCAGGGTCAGAATCTCATCAAAGGCCAGAAATCTGCTCTCAGGATAGACGCCGTACATGCAACAGAAAATGTTTTGATTGGTTCCTATTTGGCTACCATAGATGATTTTCCCAAAGTTGCCCCAAAGATATCAGAGGATATCGTCAGGGCCACAGAATGGTCATGCCGCATAATCAAGGCAGATGAAGGACATGTATATCTCAATGCCGGAAGGTTAACAGGCCTCAGGCCCGGAGACAAATTGGTGGTATATGCCAGGGGCAAGGAGTTTGTGGATCCTGTGACGGGCCGTTCCCTTGGTTTTGCTCCTGGTGAGCAGAAGGGATTCATAGTAATTGAGACGCTTTTCGGCACAGATGCGGCCAAGGCAAAGGTAGTTGAAGGCCAGGGGTTTGAGCCTGGCGATATAGTCAAGATGTTTGAGATAGCACTTAGTTGACCAAAGGAGAGCATATGCACAAGTTGTTAGAACAATCACCAGGCAAGAAGCTCTTGCTTTTGGGGAACGAGGCAATAGTGAGAGGGGCATTGGAGGCAGGCGCGTCTGTGTGCGCTGCCTATCCAGGAACACCATCTTCTGAAATTGCAAACAATCTTTTTTTCATATCCCAAGAGCCGTCGCCACCGCTATATTTTGAGTTTTCCACCAATGAGAAAGTCGCCATGGAAGTGGCTGCGGCGGCTTCAGCTGCCGGGCTCCGGTCTCTTACATGCATGAAGCACGTGGGCATGAACGTGGCAGCAGACGTTCTCATGACGTTAGCTTATGTGGGTACAAAGGGTGGAATGGTGATCGTCACAGCAGACGATCCTTCAATGCACTCAAGCCAAAATGAGCAAGATAACCGCTATTACGCCAGATTTTCCAGTCTGCCCATGTTGGAGCCTACTTCGCCGCAGGAAGCAAAAGAAATGACCATCGTAGCTTTTGAAATTTCAGAGCAGTTGGAATTGCCGGTCATAGTGAGAACCACTACACGAACATCCCATGTGAGGGGGCCGGTGGAGCTTGGAGAGTTGCCTGGCAATGTAACTAGCAAAGGTTCTTTCCAAAAAGATCCCAGACGCTGGGTTCCAGTTCCTGCGGTTGCGAGAATAAGGCATAAAGTGCTTTTGGAAGCTGAAGAAAAGGCCAGGCGCCTTGCTGAAGAGTCAAATTACAATTCTTCCGTTGGCGAGGGAAGTTTTGGAGTCTTGGCTACTGGTGTTGGTGCATGCTACGCTGCTGATGCAATTCATGAACTTGGCCTTTCAGGCAAAGTCAAATTCCTGCGTCTTGGTTTTATATATCCATATCCGAACAAGCTGTTGCTGGAATTTATGCAAGGCTTGGAGAAAATTTTGGTGGTGGAAGAGTTGGAGCCATTTCATGAAGATCATCTGAAGGCACTGGCATATGAAAATGGGCTATCTATTGAGATCATGGGTAAAAAAAGCGGCCATTTTTCCAGATTGTACGAGTTTGACCCAGGCCATGTTAAAGAAGCCATAGCCAAGGTGGCTTCTGTAGATTATGCGCCTCCAGTCATGCCAGATCTTTCAACAATACCTGAACTTCCGATGAGGCCTCCTTCGCTTTGTCCGGGATGCCCGCACAGAGAGACGTACAATGGTATCAAAGAGGCGTTGAAGGCTCTTGGTCAGGAGGAGAGGGCCATATATCCAACCGACATAGGCTGCTATACGTTGGGGCTGCTGCCACCCATCCAGATGGCTGATTATCTCCTCTGCATGGGATCGAGTGTAGGGACTTCTGCTGGATTTTCAGTGGCTACAGACCACAAGATAGTATCCTTTATTGGCGATTCAACCTTTTTCCACTCTGGAATATCTCCTTTGGTAAACGCTGTACACAATGAGCATAAATTTTGTCTGGTCATCCTCGACAACAGCACAACTGCCATGACAGGGCATCAGCCCAATCCTGGCATTTCATTGAGGCCGCCTGGCTATGAAAAACCTCGTGTGGATATCGAGGAAGTGGTAAGGGCCTGTGGCGTTAAAAATATTGTAAAAGTGAATCCCTATAAACACAAAGAAAGCCTTGAAGCATACAAGGAAGTGCTGGCAAAGGATGAGCTTTCTGTGATAATTGCAGAAGCCCCTTGTATTCTCTACTTGAAGAGAGTGGGAGGTAAACGTTAAATGGATCGAATGAGAATCTTGATTACAGGCGTTGGGGGGCAGGGTACGTTGTTGGCATCCAGCCTGTTAGGAGAGGCAGTGATGGCAGAAGGTCTTCCTGTAAGGGTCAGTGAGGTGCACGGTATGGCCCAGCGAGGCGGTGTTGTGGAATCAACAGTTATGATTGGGGGTATAGAGAGTCCAATCATATCCAACGGCTATGCAGACATACTGGTTGGTTTTGAGCCATTAGAGACCTTGCGTGCACTAAACCGCTGCAACAAGGGGTCTACCATCATTACAAATGTCACACCTATTGTTCCTTTTACTGTAGAACTCGGCCAGGCGGAATACCCAGATGTTGGCCATTGGATAGGTTTCATGGAAGAACATTATAAAAAGGTAATTGCCTATGATGCGGCAACTGCGGCTAAGGAAGCTGGGACCCCCAAGGCATTGAATGTTGTGTTGCTGGGCACTTTGATAGCCACTGGCCTTGTTCCAGTTTCTGTTGAAAGGATGAAGCAAACCATTAAAGAAAAAGTGAAACCAAAGTTTATTGAGGCAAACCTCAAAGCCTTGGATATTGGGTTGTCTCAAAATTAGGCAGATAAATATGATTAATACGACTTTAGCAAGAAAACCCATTCTATTGTTTTTAATCTTCCTTATCATCGCCGGCCTGAATTTGTTAGAAGGCTGCACTGAGCGTCAACGAAAGGGGCTCAAGCATTTTAAATCAGACATCATAGGCCTCAAAAGAAAAGTCACACTATATGATTGTAATGGAAGACCTATTAAGGAGTGGCAAGGCCGCTTCAAGATAGAGATTCAAGGTTCATATTTGTCGTTCATAGACGATAAAGGCAAAGAGATCAAACTCAGCGGAACTATAACCGTGGAGGAATTGTAGACCAGCTTGAACATGGAAGTACGAAGCCTTGAGACTATTTTAGAGGCGTTGCTTTTCGCTTCCCACCGCTCCTTGAGTGTGAAGGAGTTTCATAAAATTCTGCCAGAGTTCGAACGCTCTTCCATAAAAGAGGCCTTAAAAAAATTGGAATCCAAATATGAGGTATCCGAAATGGGAGTGGAGATCGTTCAAGTTGCCGGCGGATACAGAATGCAAACCAAAAAGGATTTAGCCCCTTACATCAAGAGGCTCAAGAAGATAACGCCTATACGCCTGAGCAAAGCCGCCTTGGAGACCTTGGCCATAATAGCTTATAAACAACCAGTCACCCGTGCAGAAATAGAAACCTTGAGAGGAGTGGATGCCAGTTCTAGTATCAGGATGTTGCTAGATCATCAATTGATAAGGATTGCGGGCAAAAAGAATGTCCCTGGGCGTCCTTTGTTGTATGCTACAACAAGGCACTTTTTAGAATTTTTCCAGCTAAAGGACCTCTCATCACTTCCTGTTCCGAAAGATCTGCCTGAAGAACCTCAGCAACAGGTGTTGTTTACTGGATAAAAATAAAAAGGGCTGAAATTTCAGCCCTTTTTATTCGATACTGTTTGAGTTATTTGTTATTTTTTTCCAAACTTTCTAGCGGAAACCAATCCAGCCATACCAGCGAAAAGCAGGTAACCAGCCGCAGGAATCGGAACAGGATTACATTCTGGTTTAGCATCT
>CAYWKF010000043.1:0-15784 GCA_964459155.1 uncultured Desulfobacterales bacterium | reverse complement strand
AATTGATGACCTTTCCACTGGTTCGCTGGATAACATTGTTCATTTACAAGGCAATCCGAATTTTACCTATGTGAATGACACTATTTTGAACAGAGACCGCATGGAAAATCTGATACAAGATAGTGATATGGTTGTCCATTTGGCTGCAGCAGTAGGAGTAAAATATGTGATAGAGAATCCGCTGCTGTCCATGGAAATCAACATAAACGGTACGGAAAATATCCTTAAGTTTGCAAATCGTTACAAAAAAAAGGTTTTGATTGCTTCCACCTCGGAGGTATATGGGAAACACCTGCACGCCCCTTTGAAAGAAGACGACAATGTAATATATGGGCCGCCCAGTACCATGCGCTGGAGTTATGCTGCTGCCAAGCTGATAGATGAATTCATGGCCTTTTCCTATCATAGGACTAAAAAGCTGGATGTAGTCGTCTTTCGTTGTTTCAATACAATCGGCCCCAGGCAGACTGGTCTGTATGGAATGGTCGTTCCAAGATTCATTCAACAGGCCTTGAGGGATGAACCCATCACTGTATTCGGTGACGGACAGCAGACCAGGACTTTTACCTTCGTGCGAGACGTGGTTGAGGCTGTTTATAAGCTGATGGAATGTGAAAAGGCATCAGGCGATGTGGTTAACATTGGAGGCACTGAAGAAGTCACTATCCTTGAACTGGCAGAAAAGATAAAGGCAATTTGCAACAGCAATTCGGAAATTGTTTTTGTTCCATATGAAAAGGCCTATGGCCGTGATTTTGAAGACATGATGCGGCGGGTGCCTTCACTCGAAAAACTTGAGGCTTTGATTGGCTATTCTCCCAACACTCCTTTGGATGAGATCCTTGGCAAAACCATTGAGTACTACCGCTCCAAGGTGACCTGAGCCATGCAAGAAAGGCTTTTAGATGATGGGCTGGCATTTTTTTCAGCCCTTTTTTTGTCTGTTTTCTTGACACCATGTATAATTTTTTTGGCAAATAGGCTAGGCCTGGTGGCAAAACCGCGTGAAGACAGGTGGCACCGCAAACCGACGGCCCTACTTGGTGGAATCGCTATATTTTTTGCCTTTATCATCCCGTTCGGCCTCTTGGGTGAGAGATTTTCTGGGGTGCTCCCGCTAATCTTTGGTGGATGTGCCATGTTCATTTTAGGTCTGGCCGATGATCTGTGGGACATGTCTCCGCAGAATAAATTCGTGGCTCAACTCATTGTTTCGGCCTTTGCAGTGGCTGGCGGTCTTCAAATGGCGGGCCTTGAACAGCCACTCTTGGTGTTCGTGGTCTCGCTTTTCTGGCTGGTTGGAATTACCAATGCCATTAATATCTTGGACAATATGGATGGCTTGGCTGCCGGGATCACACTGGTTGCTTCTATAGCCTTATGGGCCTTTGGACTCCTGTATGGCAATGTTCAGGTAGGCAGGGCCTCGCTACTATTGGCTGGCGCTTCCCTTGGGTTCTGGGTTTATAATTTCAATCCAGCCAGGATCTTCATGGGCGATTGCGGAAGCCTTTTTCTAGGTTTCACCCTCGGTGCCCTTTCTTTGCTGGCCACAGGTAGCATAACCCCATCGTATGCCTCCAGCGGTTATGCATTGGTAACAAATGTATTACTGGTTATTTTGGTGCCGATGGCAGTCTTGATCATTCCTCTTTTCGACACGGCCTTGGTTACGTTTACTAGAGTGCAGCATGGCAGGCCTTTCTACCAAGGCGGGCGTGATCATACCTCGCATAGATTGGTGTTGCTAGGCTTTTCCGAGAAACGAACGGTTGTCACTTTGATGACTTGGGCCGGCCTGGTCTCGTTGCTTATTTTGTATTTGGCAGGACGATCAGCTGAAGGAGTCGTCGTAGTGCTTGGCGTTGTTGGAGTGATTGCCCTTTTTTTTGGGGCTTTTCTTACACAAACAGACAAACAGATCTATAATGATGAAGATAACGCACTACCATCAAAATCACCTGGGAGGGAATCTCTATTGTCTGTGATTTTAAATAAGAAGCAGATGCTGCAGGCGGCAGTGGATACCCTGTTGCTGATTTTGGCCCACTTGACAGCTTATCTGTTGAGGTACGAAGGGGTAATCGATCAAGCGAACTGGGGCCTTATAGAGAAGTCCCTTCCGCTCATTATTCCAGTGAAATTATGCTGTTTTTGGGCCTTTGGGCTTTACCGGGGACAGTGGAGATATGTAAGCATTAATGACTTCTGGCAACTCTTGAAAGGGGTCGGCACTGGTTCGCTCCTGTCGATAGGTATGTTGCTCTACCTATATAGATTTCAGGGATTTTCAAGGGTAGTTTTCATCAATGATGCCGTTTGGACAGTGATTTATATTGGTGGCGTCCGCTATCTTTTGCGGCTTTTCAAAGAATATTTCGATATCCAAGAGGAGCGAAGGCGTACCACACCGATTTTGATTTTTGGTGCAGGAGATGGGGGAGATCTTTTTCTCAGAGAGCTTCGCAAGAACAAGGCACACGATTTCATTCCTGTGGGGTTCATAGACGATGATCCTGCCAAAAAAGGACAAGTGATTCATGGGGTTAAGGTTTTGGGAAATAGAAAAGAGTTGCCTGCCATAGTGAAAAAAAATGGAGTCGAAAAGGTGTTCATAGCCATAATGAGCGGGTCTGAAGAGTCGTTGAAAGAAATCCATGATATCTGCCACAAAATACCAGTGGAGTGTCAGCAGGTGTGTTCTTTACTCCATGAGCCCGAAAAGGCTGGCTTTGATAAAAAGGGTGTAAAGTCCCTGGAGCGGAAAGGAAGGGTGATTTCCTGGCCTGGCAGCAGATAGGCATACTTTGTATATCAGTTGTATATGGCCATTTTTTAGGAGGAGGAGAATTCCAATGAAGGTGATAGATCCTGCATTTGAGATCTTGGATGATTATTTCAAAAAAGGACGCATCCTGGAACAAATAGAGCGCTGCGGCCGTGTTTGCTACAAAAGTGAAGATAAGATCAGCCCTGAGAGTGCGATTCCTTTCATCAAAGGGATTATTAAAAGGGGACACGAGTCAGTACTGGAAATGGCAAGCATCGTCCTTGAGGTGTCAGTGGACGGTGAATCAATCATGCACAAGTTTTTTGAAAGAATTCCAAGATTTTGTCAGGCAGATAAGCTGGAGCGTCGAAGATATCTTATTTCAGGCAATCCGAGAAGCTTCAGGGACTTAGCGAGGGGCCACAAAGATTTAAAACTCGTTAAAGCCATGATGAAGGTTCTTACCCAGGCATATCCTGTGCTGTTTGAAGATCTTGCCCCATCAAGGGGCTGGATACCTCAAGATGGAGTGAGTGTCAGGTTGTTGCATCCAGATGAAATAGACAGTCTGCCGATAGAATATCTTCTCAAACACAGGAACCTATTGGTCCATTTTACCATTAACAGGGCGGTTTCCCATGAGTTGGTGCGTCACAGAGTCGCTTCCTATCTCCAGGAATCTCAGCGCTACTGCAGATATGGAGAAAGCAAGTTTGGTGGTGAGGTAGCCTTTATAAAGCCATGTTTCTATGAACCAGGGAGCCATGAATATGATTTGTGGCATCAGGCGATGGAACAGGCAGAAAATATATATTTAGAGTTGTTGAAAACAAGTTCTCCTCAAGCAGCGAGGACTGTGCTCCCAAATTCCTGCAAAACAGAAATAATGGTTCACGCTACATTGGCTGAATGGTCACACATACTGAAGTTGCGTGCTTCAAAGGCCGCGGATCCATCAATGAGGGAGATAATGTTGATGCTCCTTCCGGAAATGGCTGGGCGGTTTCCGGCCATATTTTCTCCTATAAAGGATTTATTGTTGAAGGAGTAAAAAACAAATCCCATGGAGCATAGCACTGATTTTTTGATCATAGGTTCAGGTATCGCAGGCTTGAGCCTTGCGTTGAGGCTCAGGGAGTTTGGCAAAGTAACGATTGTTACCAAAAAGAAACAATCGGACACTGCCACCAGTTTGGCACAGGGCGGTATTGCGTGTGTATTAGACCCAGACGATTCTTTTGCGAGCCATATATTTGATACTTATAACGCTGGTGACGGTCTGTGTCATGAGGATGTGGTCCAAGAGATTGTAAAACAAGGACCTGCGCGTATTCAAGAACTCCTCGATCTCGGTGTACCATTTTCAAGAGACCCGGCCAATCCGTCCAGGCTCCATTTGGGACAGGAGGGTGGTCATAGCCACCGGCGTATAGTCCATGCGGATGATTTTACAGGCAGGGCCTTGCAGGAAACCCTGACGGAAAGGCTGCAAGACAGCAGTAATATAACCCTGTTCCAGAACAAAATAGCGGTTGATCTGATTACCCAAGGCAAGCTCAAGGATTGTTCCCAGGCAAAGCGCAGAGATGAAAGATGCCTTGGGGCCTACGTCTTGGATGCTCACACTGGTAATATAGATACATTCCTTGCACCAATAACCGTTTTGGCTACAGGCGGGGCAGGCAAGGTCTATCTTTATACAAGCAATCCTGACGTTGCAACAGGAGACGGAATCGCCATGGCCTACAGGGCAGGCGCAAGAATAGCCAATCTGGAGTTTGTCCAGTTTCACCCAACCATTCTTTACCATCCAAAAGCTAAAAATTTTCTCATATCGGAGGCACTCAGAGGTGAAGGTGCAAGATTGATTGACCAAGATGGCAATGCCTTCATGGAAAAATATGATCCAGAAAAAAGAGATTTAGCATTCAGAGATGTAGTGGCACGGGCCATAGATGCTGAGCTCAAAAAAAGCGGTAAAGATTATGTATATTTAGACATCAGCTTTAAGCCGGAAGATTTTATAAAGCAGCGGTTTCCAAACATATACAAGGTGTGCCTTTCGTACGGTATTGATATCACCAAAGAGCCCATTCCAGTGGTCCCTGCTGCCCATTACATGTGTGGGGGCATAGTAACGGACATATGGGGGCGCACAGACATAACAGGCCTTTACGCCATTGGTGAAACCGCGTGTACAGGACTTCATGGCGCCAACAGGCTGGCCTCCAACTCCTTGCTGGAAGGATTGGTTATGGCCCATCAGGCTGCAATGAGCATAAAAAAGGAATTCGAAAAATTAAGGCGTGCCTCCATGCCATCCGTGCCTGCCTGGAACCCTGGAGGTGCGGTGGATATGGAGGAAGCAGTTATTGTAACCCACAATTGGGATGTTATCCGCCGCCTAATGTGGAACTACGTGGGCATTGTCAGAAATGAAAAACGCCTACACTTGGCAGGCGAGAGACTTAGGCCAATAATCGAAGAGATAGACAAACATTATTGGGACTATATTTTGACAAGCGATTTTGTTGAGTTGCGTAATATTGCCCAGGTTGCAGAGCTTATCATAGAAGCCGCTAGTTGCCGCAAGGAGAGCAGGGGAGGCCATTACAACGCCACATATCCTGCAAAGGACGACTGGAACTGGCGCAGAGATACTATTTTGTGCTGGAAAAGGCAGAAAAAGTGAAAAGCGACCAGCGCCGTTTATTTTCAAAGCGCCTGATAGTCATATCTTTGGCCATTATGTTAGTGGCTGTTGTTGGCATCATATTTTTTTATTCGAATGGCTCACTTAATTCTTTGTTCCACTTTTTTCTCGATCTTTTTCGCAAGCGGGATGCGGTTAGGGAATTTGTGCTTTCTTTTGGGCCCTTTGCTCCAATTGCATATGTGGCAATACAGGCATTGCAAGTGGTATTTTCCCCAATCCCTGGTGAAGCAACAGGTGTGTTGGGAGGCTTCTTTTTTGGAATCTGGTATGGCTTCATTTATTCAACCGCAGGTCTGACTTTGGGATCCATGGCCGCCTTTTTTATATCCAGGCAATTCAGGCCAGTGGTTCGAAGATGGCTGGCCCATTCAAATTACTATCACAAATTTGAGGTCCTTTTGGAGCATCAAGGCATTTTCGTATGTTTTGCTCTTTTTGTCTTTCCTGGCTTTCCTAAGGATTTTTTATGCTACTTACTCGGTCTAAGCAGAATGCCCTGGCAAGTGTTTTTGTTCATTGTCTTTTTTGGGCGGATGCCAGGAACCCTGATGCTAACCCTGCAAGGTGCGCAAATATATGATGGTGACATTAAGGCCTTTGCTGCGGTGATGTTGGCAACAATGCTGCTGATCGCTCCGGCCTGGTATTACAGGGAAGCCCTTTACAAGTGGGTCCAGGAGCATGCTGTTGATTAGAAAAATCAACAAAAAAAATGAGCCGTCTGATCAAAGTGTTGCGGTTTTTCTGGCAACTGGCTTTGGTGCTGGTTATCTGCCGAAAGCACCTGGCACTTGGGGCAGCTTGTGGGGGATCTTAGTGGCCTTGTTAATTAACAACATGCCTATGGCAGTATCTATCTTCATGATGTGGCTTTTGGCATTTGTTGCAGTCTGGTCATCAAATTTAGCCATAGGACATTTCAATCAGCAAGACCCAAGCCAGGTGGTGATTGACGAGGTGGCTGGTATGGCCTTAACTTTATTGTGGATACCAATGAATGTGTTCTCTGCGGTCATCGGCTTTTTTTTGTTCAGGGCGCTTGACATTTTGAAGCCTTTTCCTGTAAGGCAAATAGAGAGACATTTCAAAGGTGGAACTGGTATCGTAATGGATGACTTGGCGGCTGGCCTCATGGCAAACATGGTTTTGCGCTGTTTGGGAACTTTAAATGTATGGTGAGATTATAGCAATAGGCGATGAACTGATTTCTGGCCGTGTTCTCAATACCACAAGCACCTTTGTGGCGCACAGGCTCACTCTTTCAGGTTATTCCATCAAGAGAATCACAGTAATTGGAGATGATATTTCCGATATAAGGGAGTGTCTGCTGGGGTCTTTAGAGCGTTGTTCCTTTTTGATCATAACAGGTGGGCTTGGTGCTACTGCAGATGATATAACAAATGAAGCTGTGGCCTCAGCCCTTGGACTTGAATTGGAAGTGCGCCAAGAGCTTCTCGACAAGATAAAGGAATGTGGTCACAGGTGTGATATGGCGGGAGGCTCCTATCTCCAAAAGATGGCTACCTTGCCGAAGGGGGCAGAAATCCTTGATATCGATTCCAATGCAGCAGGTTATCTCCTTAACTACGATGGCAAGGTTTTGTTTTTTCTGCCAGGAGTGCCGTCGCAACTTAAAATTCATATGGAAAAACAGGTGGTGCCGCGGCTGGAAAAGCTTCTGGGACCAGGACAGTTGGTCCTTTACAAGGTGTTTAAGATATTTGGGCTTGGTGAAACAGAAATCAATCAGAAACTCGAACCCATAGAGTCTGATTTTCCAGATGTGCAAATCGGTTACTATCCTAATTTTCCCGAAATTTATGTTACCGTAACAGTAAGGGGAAATGAAAAAGGTAGTGACATCAAAGGGATTTTCGAATCTGCATGCGATGAGATCAGGCAGACCTTGGAAAGGGATATCGTTGCCGAGGACCGAGAAAGCCTTGAAGCAGTCTTGGGCAATCTCCTGTTGGAGAAAAAGTCCTTTTTGGCTGTTGCCGAGTCATGCACGGGTGGCTTGGTTGGTCAGCGCATTACTTCTGTACCGGGAAGCTCAGGCTGGTTTGAGTGTGGAGCAATTACATACAGCAACAAAGCCAAAACAAAGATTCTGAAAGTACCTTCAAAAATTATCGAACAGCATGGTGCAGTCAGTGAACAGACGGCCAAGAAAATGGTTGAAGGGGTAATGGAACTTGGCGGTGTATCCTTTGGCCTATCCCTTACAGGGATTGCAGGACCTACCGGTGGAACCCCAGCAAAACCCGTAGGCACAGTTTTTATAGGCATGGGCACGCCTGAAGGGGTCTTTGTAGAAAGGTTTCTCTTTCCAGGAGACAGGCGGGAAGTTAGGTTGCTTGCTTCTGAGACTGCATTAGATTGGTTGAGACGGTATCTGAAATATGGCACGAATATTCCTGGCTATAGACCTGCCAAAGGATTTGATTAAGGCAGTTGAAAAAGAACAACTCAAATGGATGGAAACGGGGGCAGGCGTCAAATGGGTCAGTCCAAACCAGATCCACTTGACCTTGAAGTTCATTGGCGAAATTGCAGAAGCAAGGCTAAAACAGCTGATAGAAGCCACAGAGCAGATTTGTAAACAGATACAAAGCTTCCCCCTTTCTTTGGAGGGGACCGGAGCGTTCCCCTCACCAAAACGTCCAAAGGTATTTTGGTTAGGTGTGGCTGGTGATCTCGACATGCTGCACTCCCTACAAGAGTCAATTGAATCCGGGTTGGAGAAAGTTGGGTTCCCAAGGGAAAACCGGAAATTTTCACCTCATATAACCATAGCCAGAACCAAACGGGAAAAAAGACTTACCGAACTCTTAAGACAGATGGTGGCATCACAGCTGCCTTCCACCAATTTCGATGTCAAGGAAGTTGTGATTTATCAAAGCATTCTTGGGCCGGAGGGACCAAAATATATACCTTTGGCCAGATGTCCCTTGGCCACTTTTATTGCCGAGACACCCAAATAGCCGATAATTTTTTTGTCATTTTTGACAAAAATTCCCATTCAGTGAGATCGGCAATATAAAGTTTTGCAGTCGTGATCCGATATGCACATTAGACAGTGTGCTCAATGCCCTTTGTGTGTGTATTTTATGACAGAAACATCTTGTTTAAAGAACAAAATCGGTTCTTCTCAGAGTTTACAACAATCAGGCAGCAATGTTGAAACCTTTTTGGTTTTTTCCATTGAAGGCCAGAAGGCAGCCCTGTCAGTAGATGAGATAAAGGAGGTCGCCTCACCTGCTTTATTGGACCACTTACCCAACCACATCGATCAGGTTGCAGGACTTATGAACCTAAGAGGCGATATAATTCCTGTATTGGATTTGGCAAGAAAAAGCCGCTCAGGCCCTGGCTTAAACAATAAACAGAACAAGAAAAGGGTAGTCGTAATTCCTCTTGGTGAAACTAAAATAGGCCTGTTAGTAGACAACTATATGCAAGTCACCCATGGCATCAAACTCACTGGAATGACGACAGATATCGGTAAAGATGTAACATGGTTCAGGCCTTACACTAAATCCGTAGTAAAGGACAAGACGGGATATATCATTCCCCTTTTAGACAATATACAGCTATTTGAGCAGCTTATGGCCAGGATGGCTGAAAATGTTTCCAAAGGCAAAGGCTTAACAACCGTTCCCGGCAAGGAGGAAGTCCACCATGGCTAGAAATTTGAGGAAACCGAGTTGGTCTGTACAGAATAAGGTGCTCGGTTTTATAGGTTTGTTCGTATTGACCGCAGTTTGTGTGCAGGGTTATTTGTATTATATGGCCAGTAGTGCCTTGAAAGATCAAGCCAGAGGCACTCTTGTGGGTGAGGCCAGAGTAGTGTCAGAGGCAGCTTCAAATTTCATAAGTGGCAGACTAAACGATGTGCGCACCTTCAGCAGCCTGGATGTGGTTTCGCTGGCCTTGGACATAGGGGGTGGACAGGGTGGCACAGATCTTTTTTTAAAGCGCATAGTTTCCCAATATCCATATTACAGCGCAATGATGGTGGTCGATAAGTCAGGCAGGGTGCTTGCATCCAGCAGCCCTGCTTTTCTGGGGGAAAATTTCAAAACCAAAACTTGGTTTTATGTTGACAAAGAAGGCAGGGTCTCAATGACCGGCCCTATACCTATAAGGCAAGTTGCCGATTTTAAGAGAAAAAATGTAAAGTTTAACCACAAGTTCACCTCGGCGTTTACCGCACCAATATTCCAGAAAGGAAAACAAACAGGAGCCTTGTTAGCCTTTATAAATTGGAACAACTTTGGTGACGTTCTGTCTTCAGCAGCAGTTAACGTGTCAGAGAATGGCGGCTCAGCGTACTTGGTAGATTCAAGGGGCAGGATATATTTTCATCCCAATCAGGATATGATAGGCCGCAGCCTAACAGCCACCAACAGGGCTGGCCTTGTGTCTGTGAACGGCATGGTTAAAGAGATTGAAGATGATGAAACAATTTTGGCAACAGCAGTTGCTTGCAGGCTTCCAAAGGGACTGATTGCAACAGATGGTCTCAAAGCAATAACTGAAATGCCTGAATTTGCAGTTATGGGAGTCTTGAAGGGGCTTTGGCGTGATTCCTTCATAGGCAACCTGGTCTTGTTTATAATGCTCATGCTCCTTGTCTATTTCCTCAACAGGAATGTGGTAAATCCAATTGTACGTGCTTCCACTCTGCTCACGGAAACCGCGACAGATATGGATCTCCGTAGAAGGCTCGACGTAAAGGGCAATGATGAAATAGGTATGATGGGAAGAGCGGTAAATGGCTTTTTGGATTCTTTGCAGTCAACATTTAGAGACATAACACTGATTGTGGATAATCTTGCAGGGGCCAGCAGTGCCGTCCAGAATCTGTCTAGAAACATTGTTGAAAATGCTTCAGCGCAGGCTGAAAGGGCCCGCGAAGTGGAAAGGCGCGTAGCAGTCATGGGGCGTACGGCCGTGGAAGTGGCCGAGCATGCTGAGTCTTCTTCCAGGTTGGCTCAAGAAGCTGCACAAATCATCCAGGAAATGGCAAAGACAACCCAGCAGATTACCCGTATCTCAGCAGACAACAAAGAAGGGGCTCAGAAAGCAGTGGAGACCGTTGAGGCCATGGGTGATACCGCCAAAGAGGTGCAAGCAAGAGCAGTGGCACAGGCTGAGGCCGCAACTGCTACGGCAGGTGCTTTACATAAAATGGTGGTGGAGCTACAACAGATGGCTACTGATGCTCAAGGGGCAGCTTCTCAGGCGGAAGCAGCCATGGTAAACGCACAGGCGGGCGGTGAGGCCATGGACAAGACACTTCGCACCATGGAAATCATTGCCGGAAGTTCGGAACAAGTGCGTGAAATAGTGGATTTGATTTCTGACATTGCTGAACAGACGAACCTCTTGGCCCTCAATGCGGCTATTGAGGCTGCCAGGGCTGGAGAGCACGGGCGGGGTTTTGCTGTGGTTGCCGACGAAATTAGAAAGCTTGCTGAACGAACAGGTGAATCTGCCAAAGAAATCGCCAATCTCATTGAAGAAAGTGTGGAAAGGGTGGATGAAGGTCTTCAGGCAACCAGGGAAAGTGCTGCTGCCCTGGAAAAAATTGTTGAATCCGTTGAGTCCAGCGCTGAAGTTATAATTCACATGTCCAAGGCTTCATCTGATCAGGCTGATTCCACCAAGTCTTTGCTCACGGAAACAGACGAACTCAAAAAGCTGGCTGCTTCCATTGTGGACATGACGGAGAAACAGGCGAAAAGAAGATCAAAGGCTGCAAAAGTCATAGAGGGCTTGAAAGAACTTTCTGAGCAAATAACCAGCGCAGCAAATTCAAGCCGCCTGACCACCAAGACCTCGGTGGAGACCATAACCAAAGTTGTGGCAAATTCAGCTGAGATAACTTCTAGGACATCCAAGCAGAAAGAGCGCAGCGAAGGGCTTAAAGAGATTATGGCTACCATGGCCAAAGTGGCTTCAGTGAATGCTGAAAAAGCTCAAAATGCTTTGGAGTCCATTGAAAACATGCTCAGCCAGGCCAAGGAAATGGAAAACAAGATAAGGCAATTTAAAATCTAGTGATTATCTAAGTGAAGATCCAGGAAGGCAAGAAAAAGAGGCTGTCTATATCACTTGCTCCACTGACGAGCGTATTTTTCGCTGTTGTATTATGCGCTACGCTGTGGTGTTCCCTCTGTGATGCCAAAACAGAAATAAAAGTGGGGGTGTTGGCAAAGAGAGGACCTGTTGTTGCATATTCCCGCTGGAATGGTTTGGCTGAATATCTTACGAAAAAAACCGGGGTAAAGCATGTGGTGGTTCCCTTGGATTTTTCACAGTTACCGCTGTTCGTAGCTGAAAACAAAGTAGATCTGGTTATAGCCAATCAACTCTTGTATGTGGTCCTGTCCAAAAAATATGGGATAAAGGCTTTGGCCACCATTTCAGGCAAAAAGGCAGGGCCTTATATGGGAGGGGTCATATTTTGTAGAAAAGAGAAGCCAATCTCCAGGCTTTCTGACCTTAGAAACAAGAAAATAGCCGCAGTTTCAAAAAGATCTGCCGGGGGTTATCTCGTACAAGCACATTTGTTGTATAGAAACGGCTTAAACGTTGAAAGCGACCTTGATGTCAAATCTTTGAAGAACCAGGACTACGTGGTTTATGGGGTGTTAAACAAGGTGTTCGATGCTGGATTCGTGAGAACAGACCAGCTTGAGACCATGGAGAAGGAAGGGAAAATAAAAATAAGTCAATTCAAAATCATCCATAAAATGGACCACCAGGAATTTCCTTATCTTTGCAGCACAGAACTGTGGCCTGCCTGGCCGATTGCCGCTTCTAAAACGTTAAGTCAACGAATAAAAGAAAGGATAAAGAATGCCCTGCTGCAGCTAACCCCAGGTTCTAAGGCTGCAAAGCAAGCGAAGATAAGCGGTTTTGTAGCAGCCGGTGACTACGGGCTGGTACGCCAAGCTGTAAAGGATCTCAAGATTTCTTTTTAAATCCCATAACGCCAACAAAACATTTTGCCTGTTTTGGAAATCTTTAGGCAGTGTCAACTTGCTTGCCTTTGACGCTCCGTCACTATATTTTGAAATTTAATTGCTGTACCCCCAGGGTAGAAAAACATGAATAAGACTGGTGTGTCCATATTGATGTATCATCAAATTGGTGACTTTGCTCCAATGGAGAACCATAGAAGTACCTATTGCAATCACCGGAGGTTCCGCAACCAAATGATGCTGCTTCGTCTGCTGGGTTTCCGAGTCATAGATATGGATAGTGCGATAGATGCCTTGAGTGGTAACAAAAAACTTTCTGGGAAGACGGTGGTTTTGACCTTTGATGATGGTTATGAAAGTTTTTATGAATATGCTTATCCTTGCTTGCAAAGACACAATTTTACAGCAATCGTTTATGTTTTGGCAGGCTTTTTGGGCAAAAATGCAGAATGGTTTGCTTTGGACGGCAGGGAATGCCCGCCTCTTATGGACGTTTCCCGTATAAAATTTCTGCACAGCCAAGGAATTCAATTCGGTTCACATGGCATAACTCATAGGAAACTTGCTCAAATTCCTGTCGAGGAATCGGCAACGGAGATTGTCCAGAGTAAAACCGCCTTGGAGGAAACTTTGGGGTTTAACGTAGATCATTTTTGTTATCCATATGGCAGCCACAATGTGGAAACTGTTAGGGCCGTCATGCAAGCAGGCTACAAATCTGCTGTAACATGTGTCAGAGGGCGGGCTGAGACAGGCGACGATTTATATCAATTGCCCCGCAAGGCCATTTCGTATGGTGACAGCTTAATTGGTTTTGCTTGGAAACTCTTGGTGAAGAACAGGAGAAAGACCGGGGAGCTTAATACTTAACGCAAACGACCCTTAAAGTAAATTTATAAAAGGGGCTGAAAAGCCCCTTTTATAAATTCCGGATACTTATTAAATTAATTATTTTTTAAAACGCCAGCCAACCAAACTGACTGCACCAGCACCCAATAAAAGAATTGCCGCTGGCACTGGAACCGGTTTTGCGTCGACCTGTAATACTGTTATGTCTTGAGACCATACAAGGGCATATTGGCCTTCAGCTATCTTGTTGTATGAAGGATCAATCCAGCTGCCACCATCAAACAGCGCTATCTGGAACTGATATGAATCCGTCAAAGTGAGGCTGTTTCCGGTTTCAGTACTTTGTAACAACCAGTCAGAGCCACTTGGCGTAAATTCAATGGTATCCGCATAGATAGTAAGACCAGGGAGTGAAATTGGACTAGGATCGTGTATAATAAGCCGATCTGCCCCTGGGTTATTTGGATCTGCAGAGTCATCAAATATTGCAAAAGTAACATCTTCTCCCCAAACATAATTGATATCGATCTCTCCGGACTCGGTTGGGATCCATATGGTATTAGCCCAAGCAGAGATGGCCAATGTTAATGTAAATAAAAGACTTAAGCCTGATATCTTTTTCAACATATTTTTAATACCTCCTTTTATCCTGAAAGTATCTCAGTATTACTAAAGAGAGATCTTTTTTCTTCCATAGCCTACAAGGCCGAGCAACCCGAAACCGAACAACAAGGCACTTGGAGGAATTGGGACGACACTCTGTTGCACCTCAACACCTTGCCAAACGATTGTGTCGTCTATTTTTGCACCGGCCCCGGTATAAAAACCCAATCCAGTTTCTGTTGTGGGGCCAAGGTCCAGCATGCTTATTCCAGGTGCCAAACATTGGAAGGTCAAGGTGCCAAGTCTTACTGTGCCACTATTAGGTGTCCCAAGCGTAGCGCCACCAGCCAATTGCGCACTATTCTGATCTTGTATGACTGTAGGTTTAAATGGCCAGTCAACATCGTTTACTTGGGCTTCCATCAATGATATCTGATTGGGATCAAAAGTGATACTAAAAGCCATAGAATATACTTCTGGCAGATCAGAAATTATTACATCAGCTACAAAGGTATCCCCCGCCATAAGGGAGTACATGGTATCCTGTGTATTGTCCTGGCCAATATCCATCCAAACCATAGGAGCAGCGTTGACCGTTGCCATTCCAACAATAAACCAAAAAGTTGTGACAATTAATAATACCAGACTCTTCTTCATTTTTTCCTCCTCATGTTATGTACAGTTAATTTTTTCATGGGCAAGATGGACAATTGGCGTTCCAATCGTTGTTAAAAAGAGCCCAATCAGAAAAACTTACAATGCCATCCCCATCTAGGTCACAGGCTGGATCATAGGTTGAATCCCCAAAGCTAGAATCCCAGGCCGCGTTAAACTTGGCGTAGTCAGCAAAGTCGACTGAATTATCACCTGTTGTATCACCTTCGCATGCCCCGTTCACAACACAGATCAACCCCAGATCCCCTGGAACATTTGTGGGTTCATCGACTACCCCATCCTTTTTCACAAAATTGTCAAAAGTCTTGGCTGGATGATCGGGATGATATTTGCCAAGATCTACATGAATATTACTGGTGCCATTTGCTTTTGCCCGGAATATTATCCAGCCTAAGAGGACCTTTCCGTTCAAACCAACGGTTGAAGTGCCTTTCAAATGTCCACCTATCATGGTTACGGTCCCTGAAGCATTGTCAATTTGTACAGCGGGATTGTTGAACTGATCTCCTGTAGTAGCAGGATTACCGTCAGCATCCATCAACCAGCCCTTTTCGACATCTTCATATTTCGAAGCCTCAACCACCTCCAAGACCGTAGGATCAAAGGTTATTTTTACGCCCATGCTCACGAGATTTTCTGCCCCCTCAGCATAAATATGCACTCGTACTTTACCGCTAACTTCCCGTTGAGCCTTGTTTGGTTCCACAGATACTGTCAATGCCTCAGCAGTAGTAATACCTAAAAATAAGAAACAGCCCATGACTATTAGTGCTTTTAAGGTTTTACAATATAACTCTTTCACATCTCTTGTCCTCCTTACCATAATTGAGTATGAGTATACAAACAATTTGATTTATCCCCAGAATAGTTAACCAACATATATTTTTGTTTATATACACCAAATGGGAAAAAATCAAATCATTTTTAAGCTGCTTAATATTATTAAAGCAAAAAACATGCCTTTCTGGACAAAAAGTTTCTTTATTATTTTTTCAATATCTCATTATTATATTATGTAGGTTTTTTAAATACAAATTAGAAATATATTTATGTTGAATGATTTCAACTGAATCAACTGAAGTGGTCCCCGATTTTTGTGCAGCCATTAGTCCATTTTAAGTTCGCTCACTGTTTCTTATGCTGCCAGGTCCAGCTTATAGACTTCATCAGAAGTGCAGT
>CAYWKF010000042.1:0-13038 GCA_964459155.1 uncultured Desulfobacterales bacterium | reverse complement strand
GCCACAGGCTTGGAGAATTTTAGGATATGCTCCAGTCCAGTTCCATCTGTAACCCGGATGGTACTGACTGCACCATTTTCTTCTTCTACACAAATTTCCTGGGGTTTGTTGATGAGATGGTCCAGTACTTCACAAAATACGGATACAACTTTGTCTTTTGGATCATAACTTATGCCTACTAGTTTGAGACCTTTTGCCTCCTCTTCTTCGATGACGCTGGGAGCTACAATATCTATTTCTACAGCTTCATCCATTGCCTTGATCTTTTTGGAAAGATTGTCAAGGTACTCTTCCCACTCATTTGGAACTATACATTTTTCAGCCATCTGTTGTGCCTCCTCTCATGGATTCGTAAAGCTATCTCCTAATAGAACCCATAAGCATCGAGAAATGAAAGTCAATGGTTATTATGGCCGTTGTTGTGCGGTGTCAGTGCACAGAAAAGGCCTTTGATGGCTGCTTTGAGTCCATGTTT
The DNA here is from genome assembly GCA_964459155.1 of uncultured Desulfobacterales bacterium. Lineage (GTDB taxonomy): Bacteria > Desulfobacterota > Dissulfuribacteria > Dissulfuribacterales > JALVPX01 > JALVPX01. The sequence goes on along the minus strand of CAYWKF010000042.1, from coordinate 12,563 downwards.
TCTAATGGCTGATGCAAGGCACAGAAACGCCCAAAGACCTATGAAGGCGATTATTGCTGCAATTAAGGCAAAAAAAATCAAATCCAAAACCGCACCTCCGTTACCTGTTTCGACAAAATCTTTTGTTGTTTTCATGTCTTATCACTGGAGATATGTGGTGTCCAGTTGTTGCGTATGTTTCATGGCTATTTTTTGACCAAGGAGCTGGCCTGTCTTATCATTGTTGTAGGCTAAGTTTACTTGCAAAACTATTGGGAAGGGGAAGGAAGATGACCAAGTGTAGATATAAAGACAGGCCCTTGTTTCCGGTGGTGTTAACCATTGCGGGTTCAGATCCAAGTGGCGGCGCAGGAATACAACAGGATTTGAGGACCTTTAGCGTGCTAGGAGGTTTTGGGGCAGCAGTACCTACGGCCCTTACAGTTCAAAACAGCCAGGGCGTGTTTGAGGTGATGCCAGTCCCCACTGAAAATCTTGACCTTCAGTTGCAGAAGGTTCTTGAAGATGTTCCTGTTGTGGCTGCAAAGACTGGTATGCTCGTGAATGAGGAGATCGTAAAGAAGTGTGCCGAGCACTTGGATACCTTCAAACCGGAATTTCTTGTGGTTGACCCGGTAATGTATTCCAAAAACGGGCACGTGCTGCTTGATACACCTGGGTGGGAGGCCATGAAAGAATTTATTCTGCCTATCGCCGATGTGATCACGCCAAACATGGAAGAGGCAGAGGCCATGTGGGGCAGGCCTGTAAAGGATTTGAACGATATGCGATCAGCGGTGGTTGAGATACAAGAGAAATGGAAAAAGGCTGCAATAGTTGTGAAGGGTGGGCACCTTGGTGGTGACACAGTGGTTGACATCATATGCCTTCCAGGCGGCGAGGTCCATGAAATAACCCGGCAGCGGATAGAAAATCCCCACACACATGGGACCGGCTGCGCCTATTCCGCCGCTTTAACACTGTTTTTAGCAAAAGGTATGGATATGGTCGCTGCCTGTAAAGCAGCCGCTCATTTCATGACTCTTAGCATTAAGGGCGGTTTTAAAATAGGGGATGGCACAGGGCCGGTTAATCCCTTGGCATATCTGAGAAACGAAGTGGAACGAGGGAAGGTGCTTCATGGCCTTGAAGCAGCCTGGGAACTTTTAAGTAGTCACAAGTGCCGCGCCTTGGTGCCTGAGGTCCAGATCAACTTGGGATATGCCCTTCCATACGCCTTGACTACAGAGGATGTTGCAGCCTTTCCTGGGAGGATCGTTGGTTTGAGGGAGGGTGTGGCAAGGGTTGGTTGCCCCACCTTTGGCGCCTCAAGCCATGTGGCAAGGATTATTCTTACTGCCATGGAATCAGATCCTGCCATAAGATCGGCCATGAATATACGTTACGATGAATCCTACCTTAAGCGGGCAAAGGCCCTTGGGTATGGTGTAGCAGAATTTACCAGAGCTGAAGAGCCGGACCATGTCAAGGAAAAAGAGGGGTCTTCCCTGGTTTGGGGGGTGACGCAGGCCATGAGGAATCACACGGGCATCCCTGATGTCATTTTTGACACAGGAGATATTGGCAAAGAGCCAATAATAAGAGTGCTTGGTTGCAATCCTACAGAGGTAGTGGAGAAGGCCTTGCGCATAGGTGGGATGCTCTAAAATGGTTACTCAACAAGATATAACAAAGATCGTAAGCCGGTTGGTAATTGAGGCCAACAATATTCTTCCAGGCGATGTTCAAGGAGCTTTACTGGCTGGAATGATGGAAGAATCTGATCCAACAGCCAGGACCATCTTGTCCATCCTGCAGGAAAACAGTGTCATTGCTGCGCAAAGCGGTCTTCCCATTTGCCAGGATACAGGCATAGACGTGGTTTTTTTGGAAATCGGTCAGGAGTTGTCCATTGACGGAGATATAAAGGCAGCCGTGAATGCTGGTATTTCAAAAGGAACCAGGGAAGGTTATCTGCGGAGCTCTGTCTGTGATCCGCTTACCAGGAAGAACAGCGGTGACAACACCCCGGCCCAGGTACATCTTGACCTGGTTCCTGGAAATAGTGTCAAAATAACCATATTGCCTAAGGGCTGCGGCAGCGAAAATATGAGTGCCTTGTTCATGCTCCCTCCCTCAGCAGGCACTCAAGGTATTGTTGACGCCGTGGTTGACCAGGTGGTCAAGGCGGGACCCAATCCATGCCCGCCAGGAATCATCGGTGTGGGCATTGGCGGGACCATGGAAATGGCTGCTCTTCTTTCAAAGAAGGCGCTTTTAAGGCCAGTCGGTCAAGCCAGCCTAAGGGAAGACGTGGCATTTCTTGAGCAGGAAATGCTTGCACGAATCAACCATACAGGCATTGGTCCTCAAGGGCTTGGCGGAAGCACCACTACTTTTGCAGTACATGTAGAGACAGAGGCTTGCCATATCGCCAGTCTGCCAGTGGCGGTAAATCTCCAGTGCCATGCAGCAAGGCTTGCGACTGCAATATTCAAAGAGGGCAGATGGCAGGTGCTGAGCCGTGAAGGGGTTTCTGGGCCTGAAATAGGGCGTTCCAGCCTTGCATGGGAAGAGAGTGCGTTGAGGGTTGAACTTCCTATAACTGAGGAAGAGGCTGCAAAACTCACTGCCGGTCAAAGGGTGCTTTTAAGTGGACCTCTCTACACTGGTCGAGACCAGACACACAAACGGTTGATAGAGCTTCTCGACGCGGGCAGAGAGCTGCCAGTGGATTTGACTGGTCAACTGCTCTACTATGTGGGTCCTTCTCCTGCGCCGCCTGGCAGAGTGGTTGGGTCTGCCGGGCCTACCACAAGTTACCGTATGGACGCCTATACCCCAAGACTTCTTGAAAAAGGCCTGGCTGCAACCATGGGAAAGGGGAGGCGGTCTTTGGAAGTCAGGCAGGCCATGGCACGTCATGGAGCCATATATTTTGCTACTATTGGCGGAGCAGGGGCCTATCTTTCGGAAAAAATCGTTTCCTGCAATCTCGTGGCCTTTGAGGACTTAGGACCCGAGGCCATGTTCAGGATGGAGGTTAGAAATTTTCCAGCAGTGGTCATAAATGACGCCAAAGGGAACGACTGGTATGAGGAGGTTAGAAAGAGATCCTGAGGCCCAGATTTCAGCGTGTGGACTTGGATGTGAAAGCTGTCTTTTACGGTCATGTGGCCAAAGATAAGATCCACAATAGGATTAGAGCGGGAGGGCCGCCTAACTATGGTGGAGTTGCCCTTGCAGACTATTTTGGAACAAAACCTATTGCTGTTACTTCATGCAGCGTAAGTGATATTCCATTCTTTCTAAAAGAAACCAAGGATAAGGTGAAATATGTGGTTGAGACCGCTCAAGAAACTACCCAGTTTCTTATAGCAGAGAAAAAAGGCCTCAGAGAAATGGTACTGCAAGAAAGGGCCGCTGATCTCACGGTTTTTACAGAAGCGGATGTGGCGATCTTGAGTCCTATTTGCAGCGAGACTAATGACCATTTTGTACAGATGGTCAGAAAAAATAGCGAGTTTCTGGCTATAGATATCCAAGGCTTTGTAAGGAGTAGGAGCCGCGGCCATGTCGTTTTTAGAAGTGTCGACGATTTTAAAGCCATCATCTCGGCAGATATCATCAAAGTCTCTGACTACGAACTTCCCTATCTGGTGTCAGCGCGATTTTGGAGTGATGGTGTGCAGGAATCTTTGGAGCTTCTGTTGAGCAAGGGGGCAGAAGGTGCCTGTGTATATGCCAAGGGCGTAAGTTATGAAATTCCGGCTCCGGTTTTACCAGTGGTTAGCTCAGTGGGGGCAGGAGATGTACTGTTGGCCTTTTATGCTGCCTTGAGGGCCAGGCAGGAGGTCATTCCAAAGGCCCTTTCCATAGCCATGGCCGCAGCCGCCATCTCCACAGGTTATGGTGGCCTGCCACATTCGATGGCTGCCCAAAAAATCGAAGAGTTGGGCCACCATCTGGCGAGTAAGTGCCACAAGGAGCCAGCAAGCTTTCAAGAAATATACTTGGACAACAATTCGCCAAGGCACTAATTGGATAACATGGCCCCAAACTCCTCGGCAAAGATTGCTATATCTGCACTGTCTATGTTTCCGTCATAATTTAGATCAGCCATAGGATCCTGAGAGGCAAAGTAGTTGAGGAATGACGAAAGGTCTTGGCCATCAGAGTCTTTGTCACCCATGAAGTCGCTTTCTAAAAAACCAGAAATGTTCCATGCCAATCCATAATCATAGGTTCCTGGAGTATCCAGCTCCACTTTTAACAAATAGCGTTTACCCTTCTGAAGCCTTATCCATAAATTTTGACTATTATCAATGGTGCTGTTGGAGCTTGCTAACTTTGTTTGCGTTGGACCGCTTGTTTCATAAAGACTCAGCACAAAGTGTGGAAGTGTAGCGTTGCCATCAAAATCACCGCTTCCGTCTTCGTCAATATGGATGTTCCACACCAAGCTTGCCGACAATTTTTGATAATCGTTACTGCATGTAAAAAAATAAGATGCACTCCCTGGTTCGCTATCACTCCCTACAAGACCAGGATGGTAATCAAAGCCCTGGGATCCGATTTCCCCTAGCCCAACCGGATCGTTCTCCTGGCAGTTCTGTTCTCCAGAAGCGATGATGAAATAGCTGTCGTAAATATTGAGCTGCCCCGCCCCAAAAATGGAGTCCAATCCATTTTGTGATCTCCTGTCTGCAAATTTGAAGTAATCAGTTATGTTGCTTGAGAATTTATTGATAGCCCTTTTAGATGCTCCAGCCATCAACGCAGCCTTTGCCACAATGCTTCGTTCAGCATTGTATATGGTGTCTCCCAGGCGGTTGGTTGTGTAAGTTTCCTGTAAGTCGTGGGACAAGGAGGGATCCTGATGGCCTTTTGCCACCAGTAGCGCAGCAGCAGAGGCGACCATAGGGGTGGCAGCGCTCGTATAATCTGCAGGCGCAACCAAATCTGGTTTGGTTCTACCTGATACGTAGAGCCCGTCGATATTTACAGAACCCGTGCCATGATGTCCGTCTGATCTTCCAACAGCTATCACATTGAAGGAACTTCCAAGAAGTGGAAGGTTGGATGAACCGTTTCCCATGGCCGCCACAATGATGGCGTTGTCCGTGTCAATGAGCCAATCCACCCTTTTTAAAAAATCCATGTTCATTTCTACGTTGAATCCATACCCTGTCCAGCTATTATTAAATATTCTGCTATGGCTGGATAATGGCAGTGTTTCGGGTGCAAAGGGATCCAAACAATCGCTGGCGAGCCAGTGAGGGGCGTAAAATGCCTCAATGAGAGTTATTCCTGGGGTCATAGATTTGTAGTTACCGTAAAATAATCGCCCAACTGACGTGGCATGCGGTGAATACGCCAACGGATCAGCTCCTGATATATCCAAGATTGTTTTGCCCGCAAAATTTGGCTCACTTGGATCGGGCAGCCAGGCAGAAACCAACGGAGTGTCTGGATCGTTGTCGTGATCCACTTCCACTGCCGCTTCAACGTGTGAAACCTGCACTCCGGCTCCGGTTGGCAGAAGGCCACCCAGTGTTTCTGACAACTTGCTATAACCTACGTCGTCTCTGTAATCGCCATTGCCTGTTAGGAAAAGCTGCAAGGGCATGCCTTCACCCAGGCTGTCTTCCGGTATCCTTACGTGCACTGCGGCTGCATAGCACAACGTGTTCCAACAAAACACATAGACAAATACAAATAGTATGACCCGCTTCATATGCTTACTTCCTCTGCCATTTTCCAGGTGAAACTTCTATCCATGTGCCATTTGGCGCGGTTTTTTGCCATTCTTTAGCAAATATCTGTTGCAGCCGACTAATTTCTGACGCTGGCACATGCAGTGCACTGGCTACTGCTTTGTATAAACTTCTTCTATCCCTGTTTTCAGCATCTAGGAGCCGCTTGACAATTGCCCTTTCCCTGAGGTTTAGGCTGGATGCATCCTTTATAACGAGCATGCCATCAAAGGATTCTCCTATGGCACCCCGCTCCATAAAGGGGCGCAGCTTTGGAAAGCGCACCTTCATGGCGGCCTTAAGCTGCCTTATGGTGGCGTTTGATACCGTCAATGCAGATTCTTGGGCATTCGCAACGGCAACGGGTTTTAGTAGCCCTTGTATGTTCAGCCAGCTTTGTGTGTCCGGAGCCTTTTCCTCTGCACTTTTACGCACATCCCTGGCGATCTCCTCTGCTGCCTTCTGTACCTCGGCAGCTGGAAAATAGATGTTAACTGTTACGCACGCCGTAATGCATACGGTGAAGGTGGCGATAATGAATAGATTTCTGGAAACGTTCATATTCTACTCCTTTGCTGTTTCTTCCTGTGATCCAATTCTTTTCAAGCGTTCCAACATATCCCTGAAGGATATTTTGCCTTCTGGGTTTCTGTTTATCACATCCACGCCAAAGGGGAAGCCCCTTTTTACCAAGTATTCTGTGTCCCCTTTTTTTATTAGGCCGTGTAAGGTGAAGATATCGTTCTTCAATGTGCAGTGAATACCAATTTTGCTGTAGGAATAGTTCTTGAAAAAACGGCCAATGAATGGGAGGCCAGCGCCGCCACCGATTATTGAAAGGCTCTCCACGGCTTCAGCACTGATTTTTTTTCGTCCCCTGCCTTTGGGGTCTGTTTCGACAATCATGTCAAAGGCCTCTGGCTCCACTCCGCTCATGACTAGCCCCTTAATGTGGCCCCGGATTGTCCCAGTCATGTATCCAAATGAGGTCTGTTTTGTAAGATCAGCCAGCTCCAGGCCCGTGAAGGCAATGTCTGCACCCCACCTGGGTAAGGTACCAGATGGTTCAAGCCACATGTTCGATATGGTTATGGTGCCAGAGCCCAAAGAGATCTCGACGAGGCCAGAAAAGTCGAAACGTCCTTTTCTAAAAGAAATTCTTTCAAAGGAGGCCTTCAAGACTCCCTTCCAGGGAAGTGAAGGGAAAAGCTTTTCAAGACGTACGTCAGGTACAGTCAGGTGCGTGGCATAGGCAAGGGGTTTATTGAAGTCTATGTAAATCCGCTGGAAAGAAAAGAGCCCTTCTGGATTAAACCTCACCTCCACTGGCCCCAATTCAGCAGATTTGCGGCATACTTTCAAGGGTATGCGTACAGGCTCCGAATACAATTCAGGCATGCCAGGTATGAAAGCCTTTTTCCATGAAACAGCGCCGTCAAAACAGTTGTTTTGAAACAGCGGTACTGGTGCATGGATTTTAAGTCTTTCCAAGACAGGGGTTTTGCGCCAGAATATGGATGATGACAATTTAATATCTATTCTATTTTTTTCGATTTCCGCGCTGCCCCAGCCCTTTATATCCAGTTTCGCAAGAAGTGGTTCCATGTCGGAAAATGGTTCCTTGACAAATACTGTATATATATCCTCCAGGCGCCCTTCCAAGGAAAAATTCTTCCATGATATATCTTTAAAAAACTCACCAAAATCAACTTTATGTTTTAAAAATTCGAAATTTGTTATCTTTAATTCGCTTATATGGCTATTAACTATCCAATTCAGTCTTAATTCATTTAAAATAACCTCAGGCCACCTTGCAAGACAGCTAGCCTGCAAATCAAAGGGATATTTTGTAAAGTCTATGAACCAAGGGGCATAGAGGGCCTGCCCTTTAAGGATTTTCAGAAACAGGGTTCCTGTAACTTCTTTGAAATCCCAGCTGCTTCCCAACAGGTTGAACTGCGAGTCAACCTTGAGTTGCTCTACGGCAACATCCATCCCTTTGGACCAGCTAAATGTCTTGGAGACAGGCCTAATTCCGGCCTCCCATTCAAACCCAGGCCGGCCAGGCCACTTCAGCACAAACTCCAGGCCAAGACCATCGAGGGTGGGATAGGCGGTCAATTTTCCAGCGCCTTGTTCCTTGTTTATTATGGCCTTCCACGGCACTTTAAGATCTTTTAATGGCGGGTCTTCTTTAATCACCAGGCTGCCCCAGGCTTCGAGGCCGACTTTAGTACTTAGGGCTAGAATTTTGGGGATGGTGAAGATTGTGCCTTCTTTTTGGATTTGCAGGTTGACAACCTGCCATTTTGTCCCATTTATGGAAATCGGCCCAGTTGAAAACTTGGTTCCTTGATATTTTCCATAGAGCGGGGGAATTTGTATGGTCAGAGCTGAGACGAGTGCGGCTTGTACGAATATAAAAAGTGTCAAAAAGGCGGAGATAAGTCCAACTCTTGGCTTGAGTGCATGGTGAAGCAGTGACGACATCACATTATTTTGTCAAAAATGAGATTATGTTCTCCTTGTCCCCAGGTCTTAGCCTGGCTCCATGCCTGATCATGCGTTCAATTATCACGTCCCATTCCTGCGGCGAACGTGTAGTGCTATAAATGCGTTTGGTCGTATGACAGGCGGTGCATCGCTGTTTAATAAGTTCCTCACCAAGTTTTGGTGTCGACTGCCCTTGGCAAGATGTGATAGCAAAAACAAGGCAAACCATTCCGGTTATCAAATATATCATGGAGTCACTTACTCCTTCCATCTGGCAGGAAATATAATAGTCACTTTGGTCCCCCTGTCTGGGTGTGTATCAATTTCTATTTCCGCCTGATGTTCTTCCACAATGTGTTTCACCAGGAGCATGCCAAGCCCAGTGCCAGCAGGCTTTGTGCTCACGGACGCCCTGAACAGCTTTTCCATTACTTCATTGGGGATACCTGGACCTTTGTCTTCAACGGATACAAAGGGACGGCCATCCTTCCTTCCTGCTTCTACGGTTATAGTTCCGCCTTCAGGCGAGGCATCGCTACTGTTTCTCAGGATGTGGAGAATCGCGACTTTGAGTGTTTGCGGGTTGGCGGTTATTTTTATAGGTTCAGGTAAAAAGCGTGTTTTCAATTTCAATCGCTTTTTGGCAAGGGCTGGGCTCCAGGTCTTTATTACTTCTACCAGAAGCCTTCTGAGATCGACAGATTTCAGGAACTTTTGCTGAGACAAGGCCAGAGACTCGAATTCGCGCACGATTGTCTCAAGCCGTTCCGCTTCTTTGAAGATGGCCTCTATCTTGGGTGCCAACTCTTTATCCTGCTTTGCTTTTTTCAGCAGCGACCTAGCGAGTCCACCGATGATCATGGCAGGATTTCTGACCCTGTCGGCGATTCTCAAACCCAGCTCCGCCACTGTGCGCTCATGTGCCAAAGCTTCAAGGTCATTACTAAGCTGAAGCAGCTCTTTATTGGCCTTGTTTAGTTCATGGTTTTTGTGAGAAAGTTCCTTGAGGAGCTTCAGAACTTCTTCATGTTTCGCCTTGAGGTTTTCCTGCGTCAGTTCCTCCGCGTCCTTAAAAAGTTCCTTTCTTATAGATTCTGTTGCATTAGGTAGTTCGGACCATGGTATAGGAGCTCCCGATTTTTTAAATTCAAGCCTTTCAAGCGTATGGTTTTTTTGAACAATGTTTACATCGTCCATCACGGCCTTGATACCAGCAACAATTTTAGAATAAGGAGGAGTGTCATCGGAAAGACGGGTCATGCTGGCAGACCCAGGGTGGTTGAAATTTTCCGCGCTGTAAAATGATAAAAAAACCGCTGAGTTGTTTGGGTTGTCTGCCTGCATTGCAAATATGTCTAGAAAACCACCTTTGGCAAAAACGAGAAGCATCCTGGCCGCTTCAGAGGCAGAAGTGGCTATCTGTATTTTGGCAATCCTTGGAAACTCAAGAAGTTCAGCCACAGTTTTGGCTTTGGCCCTGATTTTTGGGATGTCTGACTGTTTTTTGATCACTAGGCGGATTATATGAAGTTTCGTGTTTATGTGTTGGTCCATTTCCAAATCACCAGCGCTGAAGGTTCCCCAGGCTTGTTTTTGATCAAATGGGAGAAGAGTACTTCCCCTAGGATTGTTTCACGTGAAACATCATTAATAGTATGGATTAGTTCAGCAAGCGGTCTTGAATATGGTGATGAGGCAATAAGTAAGACTTCATCAAATTCCTGCAACTTGAATATTCCGTTGTTATGGTTTGCGTGATCTAAAATTTTTTGAATAGCTCCAGACCTTTCTTTGGCCAACAAAAAGGGCTGGGTGTCTTCGCAAAAAGTTATATTCAAGCTGAAGGCGGTTGCATCAAACAGTAATTCAATCTGGGAAGAGCAGAGGGCTGTTTTTGTTGGTTGGCCATGTACGGGCACAAACCAGCCAGCAAGGTTTGGCCGGGACGAATTTTTTTGAATCTTTTCCTGCTGCGTTTTTGTGCCAAAAGTCAAGAGCGTATAGCTGCCGTGGCATGTGAGCGAAATGTTCAATTTTGGGTGGTCCAGGCCGGACGATCCAATGGCAAAAAGGGCCTGATTCTTTGAAAAAAGCAAATCAATCATCTCTTTGGGCTGCCACAGGGAAGCCGTGACTATTGTGGCAAAAGAGTGTTCAGCAGAGAGGGGACACGGGCGGCTAGCAGAGGATGTGGAGCAGATTTCCATGGCATGCGCATAACGTTTAACTGTCCTTAGACCAGCACCCAGCCCCCTTGGACTGTGGCGTTGTCCGTTAAATATTTCTTCTATGTCTGTGATGCCTGGGCCTTCATCGAGACTAGCTATGGTTAAAGACAGGGCAGACCCTAAATCTGCACAACTGATCCTGATCTTTCCATTGATGGTGTTGTGGACTGCCAAGTTTGTGGCCAGTTCACTGGTTATTAAACGGGCAGATTCACACAATTCATCAGACATGCCCAGACTGTTGGCTAGGTTGCCAGCCTTTTGTTGGGCGATATATGCTTCGGCCAACGAGCTCACTGATATCTCATCCCAGAACAGGACTGGTCTGTTCCTTTTCAATCCGTCTCCCTATCTTTACAAGGGCCTGTTCAAGGTCCAGGGCAAAGTCCGTGTGTTCAAAGGTGACCCCGAAATCCAAAAGGGTTATTACAGCAGGCACCTTCAAGCCCACTACCAAAGTGTTTATTTCCATGGCCTTCAAAGAAGCTGCCATATGAGAAATGTTCGAAGCAAGGTAGGAATCGACCACTTCAACATTTTGCATATCAATAATCACTGCTGCCACAGACTTCTGTTTGGCTGTGGTGAGGACTTGGTCGATCAATTTAGAGATATCTTGATCTGTGACGTCTTCCTGTACAGAGACAAGCAGGATATCCTCAAGGGCAAAAATGGCAAAAGGTTCGGCCATCTAACCTTCCAAATCCTTTTTTAAGGTGTCTATTGCCCTGCGGGAAGTGTTGAGGGCATTGATTGCGAGATGAAGCGCATCTGTCATGCGCCCTCTTACAGTAATATCCCCAAGGCGCACATCCAGTTTTGCAATGGTACGGGCTATGTGAGGGCTTATGCCCGTAAGAATCGCTTCGCTTCCCATGAGCCTGGCAGCATCGATTGTCTGGATGATATGATTTGCCACTTCTGCGTCCACTGTGGGAACACCAGTAATGTCTATTATCACAAAGGATGATCTTGTACGTTCTATGGCCTCCAGCAGTCGTTCCATGGCTATCTTGGCACGGTGGCTGTCCAGAGTCCCAATCAGTGGCAGGGCCAGGATACCATCCCAAACCTCTATGACCGGAGTGGAAAGCTCTAAAATCTCGTCCTGAAGATGGCGTATGTCTTCTTCCCTTTTTTTAAGAAGTTGTTCCTGCTGTTCAACGATGATCCTTTCTTTTTCTAGGCGGTCGGATATGTCTATAAAGTGTTCTACGCATCCGATTATCTCACCTTCCAAGTTCCGCAATGGCCTGCTGGCGTATTCAATGGGAATTTCACCGTCCGGCAGGCGTAAAACTGTTTGGCCAGTATTTACCGATTCTGTTTCAATGGCCTTTCGGCAGGTACAAGCCTCAGTCTGGCACATTGGCGTGTCAAATATCTCATAACACTTGCGGTCGAAACAGTCGCCGGGGGTTCGTCCAACCATGGCCGCCCCGGCCTTGTTTATCATGATTATGGTATTTTCTCTGTCTGTTACAAAGATTCCTGAAGGAATTGCATTGATAATTTCTGACAAGAAACCTTCATTGGGTGAAAATTCTGCAATTTCTTTCATTGACCTGCCCTCCTGGGCCTAAACCAAGGCATTTTTAAGTAAATATCTTACCTTATTAGTTAATAATCCCAGACTAAGCAGCTCGCAAGTCGCTTATGGTCCAAGGCATTACTACTCCAGCACTAAAACGCCCGACTTTGAATCCCAACTAAATTCCAATTCCAAGGTTTAGGGAGTTTTCCCTCAGAGCCTTTAGAGTTCATTTCGTGCGACATCAGGGAATCTTGGTTTTCTTCACGCTAAAGGGCTCTTCGGAAAAATCCCCTAAAACATCCCCAGCTCTGCATTACAATCTACCCTCAATTGTCGATTTTCCATAATCCGATTTTTTTATAAAAGGCGGCTAGTCCTAAACTTTGGACAAAGGATCAAAAATCCATAGTGAAGATAGCCAATATCAGGCATGATATTGGATAGTTAGGCAGCGGGCTTGTATTTTTGCCCGTAGCGACTGTGAGCAATTTCTTGCAGATTCTAGGCGAAGCGTAGCGTCCGGAAGTTGTACTGTTTGAGCCTGCCGCAGGCAGGCGAGTTGTGCAACTTCCA
>CAYWKF010000041.1:0-46547 GCA_964459155.1 uncultured Desulfobacterales bacterium | reverse complement strand
CATATATCTTTAGGAGAGAGGTTGAAGGGTCAAATAAGCTCTTCCCCCAACTCTGAGGAACTAAAACAACTACTAAGAAAAGTATCGAATAAAACAGATGCCTTGTCATAACCTTCCTCCTTTCCCTTAAAACTTAAAGATTTTCATGTCCCTGAGATGGGATTCCTATTAGAGGTGTGCCATAAAAATCTACTCTATATCTTTCTTAAACTTCTTCCTGAAACTTGTTCCAAAAATATGACTAACTGACCCTAATTGGCAATTCAAGCATACGATTTTTTTATTAAATGTAAATACCGCAAAAATGGTATTTTAAATAGCTAAAATTATAGTTTCTACCTCACTTGCGGTATTTACATGTCAATTTTGAGGCGATACTTATTTTTTTTATTAGATTGTTTTGTTTACAACAGAAAAGGCTCAAAATGCTTTATCTATTCAATACAGCTTTCCTCCTATCTAAAATGCATCCTTTCCCCACAAGGGCACCGCCTTTCTCTGTAACGTAATACATAGCTAAATAAAAAAAATTAGAGGAGGGTTATATGGTCAATAAGATTTATTTTTATGTTTCAATCACAATGATCTCTATTTTTATATTAACTGGCTGTTCCAGTATTGTCAGTAAATCAGATTATCCGATCTCTATAGCCAGTACTCCAACTGGCGCTTCTGTTGTAATTTCTGATTTTAAAAACGGAAAAGAAATTTTTAAAGGCATCACTCCATGTAATGTTACGCTTAAAGCAAAATCTGGATTTTTTTCACCAGCCAAATACTCTGTTGTAATAAAAAAGCCTGGTTATGAAAGTCAAAATGTCACACTGACGGCCAGTCTGGATGGTTGGTATTTTGGAAACATCTTGTTTGGCGGCCTTATAGGTATGTTGATTGTAGATCCTGCTACTGGAGCTATGTGGAAACTACCAAATGATATAAATATTACTCTATCTCAAACAAAAACAGGGGTGTCCATGAAATACCAAGACAGAGAAATGAAGATAGTATTTTATGATGATATACCTGAGTCATAGAAACAAAAATTAATAAAAATAAATTAAATAAAATAATAACCATCCTGCTTGTGGGATTTATACCTGGCTTTATTTATTTTTTTCTATTGAGAAAACGTTGAGTTTATCTTTTTAGACCAGCCTGATGTGTTGTATTATGAGGCACGCTTGGGCTGGTCTAAGCATTTATCGGGAGGAGGAGCAAAATGTTCGGAACCAAATCATTGTATTTTGCTATCTTTATCTTTTGTTTTTTTATCAGTTACTTCAGTGGTAGCGTTGCATATTCTGGAGATTTTAGTGGTCCATATTCTGGAACCGTTGTTGTTCATCTTATGGGTGAGCAAGAAGAGGAAATGTTTTTTGATGTATTGTATCAAAGTGGTGACAGTCTATTCCTTAAGGGCGCCATTGGCTGCGAAACATCAAACGGTCTAGTCGAACTACAAAGGAGTTCCGACAACGATTTCATTCTATCGAAGCCTTTTTCGTGCGAAATTTTAGGTATAGAGATAATTGTTGATTCAATGACTTTCGCTTTTTCCAATGATTCTTTTTCAGCAACTATGTCGGGTGGCGTTGAAGATCAACGATTTTCCGTAAGGGCTTATGGTACGAGAATCAAAAACATAACACCACTCCAGCCCGATGTCCCGATTTACTTATCTGGAAAGGAAGATGACATCAAGGTCTTTGCCTTGGAAGTCCCTGCATTCACAAAAAAAATTGAGGTGGCAACAACTGGTGGATGGGGAGACTGCGATCTCGCCCTGATATATTCAAAGCCTCCCTTTCATAACGACTTATCTGACGATGATTACAGTATCGAACGTGTAGTCATTAACCAACCAGCAGCGGGTAAATGGTATGTTGTGGTCTATGGTTTTGAAGACTTTGAAGGAGTAAAACTTACCGCCAACATTATACCGGAAAAAAGAACAGGAACCCCTTCTATCAATTTGCGCATAAATGATCGTGAAGGTTTCTTAAAACTAACCAATAAGGAGAACATTTTAATCAGTTTATCAATTAATCCTGGTGGGTATGCGGGAAAAGATGCGGATTGGTGGCTTGTTGTTCAAACACCGGCTGGAATCGAATATTTTGATATCTTCAATGGACAATTTACTCCCGGATTATCATGTACTTATCAAGGTCAACTATCACCTTTTTCCAATGTTGTGCTCCCATATCATAATTTATCTGGCGGCAGGTACGTTTTCTATTTTGGAATTGACCTCATACAGGATGGAGTCGTGAACATTGAAAATTTGTTCTATGACTTTGTCACTGTGGAAGTTGCACCTTAGGAAATAAAATTTGGGTCTGGGAAAAAATTTTCCTATTTAAGGAAAAATTTTTCACCATTAACCAAATACATTTAAGTATATCGACAGTTTCCGAGATTTTTTAGTGGTTTTTAATAAAAAAGGCGGAATATTTCTTGCTAATTCGCAATAAATAACTATTTCGAAAGGAGGGTTTAAAATGAAAAAAGTTCTCTTATTGTGTTGGTTTTTCTCGATTCTTGTTTTTGCCTGTCCCTCGTGGGCTAGCCTGGTAACACTCTATTCGGGTGAATATACAGGCTCCGAGTTAGATCAACTTGTAAGAGACGGTAAGGCTAGCTACCCTACAGAAACCCCAACAATCAACGGCAACAGACTCGATTTTGTCAATGGCACTTATAGAGGTATGATTTACAGATTGCCCATCGTAGCAGAAGGTGATATGACGAATCTTACAGATCTTGTCGTTAAAATATCCCTTGATTGGGATATGCTTTCAAACGATAACGATCTGTCATTTGGCATATCAGATCAATCACAGTTGTTGGGTGCTTGCGTAGGCGATACTCAAGAGTACTGGGCAGTGAATGGATCAGATGACGGAACCACTTTCAAGAGTTCTTGGATACCGTTTGGCAGCTTCAACGTATCAATGCCAACTACATTGACCATTGAGGTTGGTTCTGAATCTTCGAACCTGATTCTTGTGAACCAAAATGGTGAATCGACTTCTTTCAACATAGATCGGGATTTCGATGTAAACAAGAAAATAGACTTTTTTCTCGGACGAGATAACATTTACGAAGAATATGGAATCAAGTCATTAAAAATTGAAGCTCAAGCACAAACCACTTCTCCAGTCCCTGCACCAGCGGCTTCTTTACTTTTGTTTGCTGGACTTGGGGGGCTATTACTCACGCGCAGCAATAGGAAAAAATAGGATACAAACCGAAGGATCCTATCAGATGGGATCCTTCGGTATTTAACCTCAAAAATATGCAAGTTACGCAAACTTGCGCCTCGGTTCAATATTTAGCACCTTGTTTGATCTATTATGTTTTTTTGCCACCAGTAACATTTCTATTGCTTTAGAACTGTCTACAATATTGTCTTTTTCCAATGAATATCCAGCACATTTGCCCTTAAAAATCTTCAAATTGCTTCTCAAAAATTCTATCAAACCCTTTTCCTTCAAAAAAAGATATCTTTTGGTTCTAAATGCGGCCATTGCCATTTGTTCTAGCAATGATGGAAAATGCATACAAAAGTTTTCACCTCTTAATTCTTTAACTTTACGCATGAAACCTTTATTTATTCCAGCTTGATTACCCACTAGTTTTTGCAAACTCTTCTTGGCATTGTGGCATAGCATGCCTTTTGATCCATTCATTTTATGTACCTTTATTGATCTTAACACCAAATCATTGTCAAATTCACCTTGAATATTGAACTCGAATTTTAAATTAGTTTCGAAAACTCTTTCACGTTGTTCCACTGTAACAGAAATTTTTTCATTAGATTGCTCAGTAATTATTCTGATAATCCTTTCGCTTATTATCCTCATAAAACTCTCCTCCAAAACTAATAAAGAGAAACAGCTCAAATTGATTAAAAAAATAATAATCCTCCATCCATAAGGATATCAAAAATGAATGCTCATTCTTTTTTTACAATAATTATTTTGAACTTTTCAAGAGTTTTTTAAAAAGATTTCTATTTACGTTATAAAAGAAATGTTTTTGATAGTTTTGGAAGAGAAGAAAAAACTAGTTTAAATTATTATTAATTTAAAAAATATAATTCAATAGTTAGCTGGTTTTATATATCCAACTCCTGCACCTCTAACGCATGAGTTTGTATGAATTCGCGTCTGGGTTCGATTTTTTCGCCCATCAATGTAGTAAACATCCGTTCAGCCTCATCAGCATCCCTAATGGTTACTTGAAGCAGTGTCCGCTTTTCTGGATCCATGGTAGTTTCCCAAAGCTGTGTTGGATTCATTTATCCAAGACCTTTATAACGTTGTATCGAGATTCCCTTTCTTCCACATTCCCTCACAAAGGCTAAAAAGTCGCGCATATCCGAAAATTCTTTTTTTTCTTTTTCGTCCTCACCTATCATTACAGATACCTTATGGCCAACGTAATCTTGTATCTGTTTATACGCCTTTACCATCCTCCGGTATTCAGATTCACTCAATAAATCAGGGCTTATAGTTGTTGTGAGATAGGCAAGGCCCTTTTCTGCCACATCGAAGATGTAAGCTGGAAACTCTCCATCGTATGCCTTTATTGATCCTACAGAGTAGCCTTTTTTTCTAAGGGCGTTGGCAAAGGATTCAGTTTTTTCTTTATCCTTTAATTGGGATGGCTTAAAAAGGCCTATATCCATAAGGTCTATACAAAGCCTTCTCCAGGCCCCCAAACGCATCATGTTGTCAATGGTCTTTTCAAAGGAGGTTATTTTCAACAGAAAATCTTTTAATCTGTTGCCCTTTAATATGGTTTCAAAACCATTTATGGATATTGACATATCCTTTATGGCCCTTTCGAAAAGAAAATTATCCAATTCATTGTCATCCTTGAGGTACAGTTCTTTTTTCTTTCCTAAGGCTACGCGGTATAGAGGCGGCTGTGCAACGTACAGGAAACCGCTTTCAACAAGTGGTGCCATTTGCCTGTAAAAGAAAGTAAGTAGCAAAGTGCGTATGTGGGCACCATCTACGTCGGCATCTGTCATTATTATTATTTTATGATATTTGACCTTTTCCGAATCAAATTCATCCACACCAATACCTGTTCCCAGGGCGGCAATGAGTTGCCTTATCTCTTCAGAAGCCAACATCTTATCAAATCTTGCCTTTTCCACATTCATTATCTTGCCACGTAAGGGCAATATGGCCTGGAATTTTCTATCCCTTCCCTGCTTTGCGCTACCGCCAGCTGAATCACCCTCTACTATGAAAATTTCCCTCACTTTTGGGTCTTTTAGTTGGCATTCGGCCAGCTTGCCAGCCATTAATAAATCTGGGCCTCCTTTTTTCCTTGCAAGCTCTTTTGCCCTCTTTGCTGCTTCTCTGGCCCTGGCAGCCTGGACTGCTTTTGTGAGGATTTTTTTGGCTACAGCTGGATTTTCTTCAAGATAGGTGGAAAGCTGCTCACCAACAATTGAGGCAACAATAAACCTTACCTCGCTATTTCCTAGTTTGGTCTTAGTTTGGCCTTCGAATTGTGGATTTGGCACCTTTACCGATATCACAGCAGTAAGCCCTTCCCTCACATCGTCACCTTCCATTTTTTCACGTAATTTTTTTGGAACGATGTCTTCGCTGGCATACTTGTTTAAGGCCTTGGTAAGTGCTTGTCTAAAACCAGATACGTGGGTTCCGCCTTCTTTGGTACGAATGTTGTTGCAATAGCTCAAGATACGTTCTGAATAGCCGTTGTTATATTGGAAGGCCACCTCTACCTGGACGTCATCTTTTTCTCCTGAAATATATATGGGTTCAGGATGAATTAATTCCTTATTTTTGTTCAAATATTCAACGAATTGAATCAATCCTCCACTGAAATGATATTCTTTTCTCTTTTCAGTGCGCTCATCCTGCAAAACTATGGTTACCTGGGGATTGAGGAAGGCCAACTCCCTCATACGGGCTTGAAGTATCTCAAATTGAAATTCTGTGGTCTCTTTGAATATTTCAGGATCTGGCTTGAAAGTTACTTTGGTGCCACGTTTTTTTGTCCTACCACACTCCTCGACAGGACCAGTGGGTTCGCCCTTGATATATTTTTGCTTATAAACTTTTCCGTTTCTATAGACTTCTACTTCAAGCCACTCTGAAAGGGCGTTTACGACAGAAACGCCCACTCCGTGGAGTCCTCCCGAGACTTTGTAAGTTTGATGGTCAAATTTTCCTCCAGCATGAAGTCTTGTCATGACCAGCTCCAAGGCGGGCACGCCCTCGGTAGGATGAATGTCCACTGGTATTCCTCTGCCATTGTCTTCAACGGTTACACTTCCATCCTCATGAATAGTAATTTCGATTCTGGTGCAATATCCAGCCAAGGCTTCGTCTATGCTGTTGTCCACAACTTCATAAACCAAATGATGAAGACCTTCACTGGCAGTATTTCCTATATACATGGCAGGCCTTTTTCTTACTGCCGTCAATCCAGAAAGGACCTTAATTTGGCCTGCTTCATACTTTTGTTGTCCGCTTTTTTCCATATTTTGTCTTTCGTCCATAATAATTTCCAATATCTATCAAAACTTGGATTATATCAGAATTAAAGTGGTAAGAATGATTCAAAGGCTACCACATTAAATGATTTTATTCATCCCTGAGAGTCATTGGCATGATCAAAGCCATATAGCCTGGATCCTGTTCACCAACTATCAGGCATGGTGAGGATGCATCATTGGATATTACCTCAACTGTTTCCGAATTCATTACTGAAAGGGCATCCATCATGTATTTTGCATTAAATGCCAGCTCAAAAGGTTCTCCCTGATATTCAACAGCCATTTTTTCCTTGGCCTCACCACTTTCTTTTTTCAGCGATTCTATCTCTATTTCTCCTGGCCTTATAAAGGCCATAACGCTTCTGAAAATATCGTCTGACGCAAGAATGGATATGCGTTTTAATGCTGAATACATATCCTTCCTTGGAAATTTGAAAGATCTTTCCTTTGTTTGGGGAATAATAGCCCTGTAATTAGGAAACTTACCTTCAATGAGCCTGATCACCAAAAACTCTTCCCCTCCTTTTAAAAAACAAAATTTCTCATCAATACCAAAAACTACCTCTTCGTGATCTTCAAGAAGCTTTCGTATTTCATTAGCACCTTTTTTGGGAATCAATATGCCTTGATCCATATCAAGGCCAGCTCCCTGAATATCCTTGTCTTGAAGGGCAAGCCTATGACCATTTGAAGCTACCATCCTGAGGACGATATTGTCGCTATTTTCCCAAGACTCTTGTTCCATATAAACTCCAGCCAAACTGAACTTGTGGGCCTCTGACGAAGCAGCAAAGACCGTCTTGGTTATCATTTCATTTAGATCTTTTGCCCGAATTGTGATGGCATTGTTTTCTTCAACCCTTCTAAATTGTGGAAATTCATCAGGAGGCGTACCGCCTATTTTAAAAATAGCTTTGTCATTTGAACCTATTTGGAGCCAAGAATTTTCTGTTTCTTTAAAATGTATTTCATCAGAAGGAAATTCTTTTACAATTTCATATAGCTTGTTGGCATTTACTGTAATAGCGCCTTGAGAAATTAAATTGCATGGAATAGAGGCCCTGTAACTAATTTCGAGGTCGGTGGCCTCTATAACAAGTTTGTCTGGTTCAGCATAAAGGTAAATATTATTTATGATTGCCATTATATTCTTTTTTTCAATTATTGTTTGTGCCTTACTCAAAGGCCTTAAGACATCACTTTTTTTTATTGAAAATTCCAACATAAGAAGCTCCAATATTTATTATTATTTTTCTTTTTAAAAAATTAATTAAAGTAATAGTATGTTCATTTTGTTTAAAAATAGTATATTTTTTTGATTTTATTAGATATTTTATGACAACTCACTTTGTTTAAAAAGCGGTTGCAATTTTTTAATAAAAATTAAATTTGAGTTTTAAACAAAGAAACAACATTTGGATTGTTTAAAACGAAAATCATTCAAAAATATAACACAAAATGAATAAAATTACCAAAGAGTTACATAAACTAATAGATAAAAATGGACCAATATCTTTTAAAAACTTCATGGAGATGGCCCTCTATTATCCACATTACGGATATTATAGAAAAGAGGTTTTTCCAGTAGGTAGATTAGGTGATTTTGTAACTAGCCCACACACCAATGAAATCTTTGGAGCATTGATAGCAAAGCAGCTGCTACAGATGAAAGATATTTTGGGTACCGATACCTTCGTTGTGGTGGAAATGGGTGCTGGAGCTGGATATATGGCTCTAGATATACTTAGATTTTTAGAAAAAACCGGAAATGATAAATTTTTCAAATACATTATAGTTGAACCTTTTGAAAATAACGTTTCAATTCAAAGGGAAATTCTCAATGAATGGATTACAAAGATAAAATGGGTTTCCAGCCTTTCAGATCTCAAGGAAGTCAAAGGCTGTTTTTTGTCAAACGAATTGGTCGATGCCTTTCCTGTTCACCTCATACAAAAAGAAGATGCCATTTGGAAGGAACTGTTTTTAAAAAAAGGTAGAGATGGTTTCGAAGAAGTGTTTTTTGATATCAAAAATGATGAATTAAAATGGTATTGTGAAAAATGGTTGAAAAATTTACCAGATGGATACCGGACAGAGATAAATCTAGAAATTAAAAATTGGATAACCGAAATTTCAAAGGCATTGAAGTCAGGTTATGTTATTACAATTGATTATGGCCATACCAGAAAAGAATATTTTAATCCAGCCAGAAACAAGGGCACCCTTTTAACTTATTTCAGGCAACAGGTGAGTGAAGACATATATGCGGATCCAGGTAAAAAAGACATAACTGCCCATGTAAATTTTTCAGATATTCATTATTGGGGAACAAAGGCATCTTTTAAAACCGTGGGTTATACTTCTCAATGTTTCTTTTTGGCTGGCCAGGATATTGAAGAAGTTATAAAAGTATTGGAGAACGGAAAAATTGACCCCTTTTCTCCAAAAAACAGTGCCCTAAAAAGTCTGCTGCTTCCTCAAGGTATGGGAGACAGCCATAAGGTATTGGTGCAGTCCAAGGGCGTCGAAGAAACTGAATTGAATGGATTCAAATTTATTAACAAGAAGTCCAAATTGTAAAATGTGTAGATACAAACTTGCGATTTTTGATTGCGACGGCGTGCTATTTGATTCATCCGAGGCAAACAGGGCATATTACAACAAGATATTGGAACAATTTGGCTTTGGGCCTATGAGTGAAGAAGAGTTTTCTTATGTACACATGCACACCGCAGCGGATTCTCTCGCCTTTTTGTTCAGAAACAGGCCAGAGTTGATCCCTGATGCCATGGAATATGCTGTAAGAATAGGCTATGACCCCTTTATTCCACTCATGGAAATGGAGCCTGGTGTCGTAGAAACCCTTGAGACTATAAGGCCTAAAATCAAAACAGCCATATCTACCAACCGAAGCACCACCATGCCTCGCCTTATAGAGACCTTCAACCTTAATAAGTGGTTCGATACTATTGTTTGCGCCCTTGATGTTGAAAGAGCAAAACCTGATCCTGAAGGCGTGTTTAAGATTCTAGCAGAGTTAAAGGTGGATAGAGACCAGAGTATCTATATCGGAGATTCTAAGGTAGACGAACAAGTAGCTTCAAATGCAGGTATTCCACTAATAGCTTATAAAAACCCTGAACTTGATGCTGAATATCACGTTAGCCACTTCCAAGACATAGCTTCTATTTTATTGATGTGATGACCTTTTTTCCTCCCATGTAGTCCCTGAGAGCCTTTGGTATTGTTACAGAGCCATCCATCTGTTGGTAGTTTTCGAGTATGGCAACCATTGTCCTGCCAACGGCGAGGCCTGAACCGTTGAGGGTATGAACTAGCTTGCTCTTTCCTTTGCCCCTGGGCCTAAACCGTATGTTTGCCCGTCTGGCTTGAAAATCTTCAAAATTGCTGCAAGAGGAGATTTCACAAAATCTATTCTGTCCAGGCAGCCAAACTTCTATGTCATAGGTCTTTGAAGCTGAAAAACCAAGGTCGCCTGTACACAATTCTATGACCCTGTACGGGATTTCAAGTAGCTGAAGCACCTCTTCTGCATCCAAGAGAAGGGATTCTAATTCCTCATATGAATTTTCTGGATGCGAAAACTTTACCAATTCAACTTTGTTGAACTGGTGCTGCCTTACTATTCCTCTTACGTCCCTGCCATGTGAACCTGCCTCCGACCTGAAGCAAGGAGTAAAGGCCACATATTTGATGGTTAGCAGTTCTTCATCCAACACCTCGTTTCTGTGTAGATTAGTAACAGGCACCTCTGCTGTTGGTATCAAATAATAGTTCCAGCCTTCTAATTTAAAGAGGTCTTCCTTGAATTTTGGAAGCTGGCCAGTGCCCTTCATGGAATCTTCATTTACTATGAATGGAGGCAACACCTCTTTATAGCCATGTTTTTGGGTGTGAAGGTCCAACATGAAATTTATCAAGGCGCGTTCTAGCCTGGCACCATCTTGGTGATAAACCACAAATCTCGATCCAGTAATTTTTGCTGCCCTTTCAAAATCTAAGATACCTAGCCTTTCTCCCACATCCCAATGAGGAAGAGGCTCAAAATCAAACTCAGGAATGTCTCCCCATCTCTTTATCACCACATTATCTTCTTCATCCTCTCCTACAGGAACGCTAGGATGAGGAATGTTGGGAATTGAGAGCAAGTATTCTTTGACCTTTTTTTCAACTTCATTTAGTTCTTGTTCTAGCGTCTTTATTTCCTGGCCAACCGCTTTCATCTCTTCTATTTTCTGAGAAGCGTCTTTTCCTTCCTTTTTTAGCCTTCCTATCTCTTGTGACACCTTGTTCCTAAGATTTCTTAGTTCTTCAACCTTTTGTAGAAGCTCGCGCCTTCTGGCATCCACAGCCATCATATCATCAAGGTCAAGTTCATAGTGTCTGTTTTTCAGGGAGGCTTTTACAAGCTCTTTGTTTTCTCTTATGAATTTAAGCTCCAGCATGTGTTCAAACCCCTTTTACATCTTTCTTTTTAAAACAAAGAGGGCAAGTTCATGAAAAAGTTCCTTTTCCCTTGAAGATCCGAATATTTTCAGAAAATTAAGGGCATTGTCAACGCACCCCTTTGCTTTTTCAAAAGAATAATCAAGGCTTCCGCTCCTAAGGAGTAGTTCCTGGACCCATTTTAGGTCACCTGGATCAGTGGATTTCTTTTTTAGTATTTTTTTTAATTTCTCTGTCTCTGTTTTTGATCCATTTTTCAAGGCTATCAAAACTGGTAACGTAACCTTGCCTTCAGCTAGATCTGTTCCAAGGCGTTTACCAAGATCCTTCTCATCAGCCGTGAAGTCCAGCAGATCGTCAACTATTTGGAAGGCCATTCCAAGATTGCGGCCATACTCCTCAAGGGCCTTTATTTCGTCAGATGATCCATTTGCAAACAAGGCTCCTATCTTACATGCACAAGATATCAAAGAAGCTGTCTTTCTGAAAATTATTTCGTTATAAGTATCTTCCGAGTATGAGGGGTTGTCGATTTCGAGCAGTTGGATAATTTCGCCTTCAGCCATAAAGGCCACGGTTTTTGATATGGCCTCGGCTATCCTGGTATCTCCAAATTGGCTAGCCAAGTCGATTGCTCTGGCATAGAGATAATCTCCAGCCAACACCGCCGCCTTGTTTCCCCAAATCTTGTAGGCAGGCTTCTTGCCTCTGCGAAGCATTCCTTCATCTATGACGTCGTCGTGCAGAAGGCTTGCAGCGTGAAGGTATTCTGGGACAATTGATAAATCGAAGAGAAGATCTTCATTTCTTCCGCATAATCTCGACGAAATTACAGCCAGTAAAGGCCTGAGCCGTTTTCCCCCCGAAAAAAGAATATATTCGCTAACTTCGTTAACCAAAGGTATATGGGAAGAAAAGTGTTTCTTCATTGCAGACTCGATCTGCTCAAAATCATGCCTGTATTGATCAAGCAAATCATGCACGCTTTTCATTTTTAACTATCTCTTAAAAACGCTTATATTTGAAAAATTTCTTTTTGGCACAGGGAATACCATATAAAGTTTAAAAGGGCTATCTTTGGCAGAGCTATTTTTTTATTGGATCCTATTAACAAAGTTTGAGGGTACAGTTACTATTTAAGCCGCTATGAATGCAAAACTCACCCCCATGTTAAAGCAATATCATGATATAAAGGCACGTTATGAAGATGCCATATTGTTTTTCCGTATGGGCGATTTTTATGAGATGTTCTACGAGGATGCCAAAGAGGCAGCCAGGGTCTTGGAGATAACCCTTACTTCCAGAGACAAAAATAAAGACGACGGTGTGCCAATGTGCGGGGTTCCTGTCCATGCAGCTGAGAATTACCTTACCCGGCTCGTGCAGGCGGGTTATAGAGTCGCAATTTGCGAGCAGGTAGAAGATCCAAAAAAGGCAAAAGGCCTTGTTAGGCGTGAAGTCGTTAGGGTGGTAACCCCTGGCCTAATGACTATAGAAGGCGGACTGGGTTCAAAGGCACACAATTTTATTGCATCTTTCTGTTTTTTTGATGAATTAAAAATATGGGGCTTTGCCTATCTTGACGTCTTGACAGGATTGTTCAAGGTTACCCAACTAAAAGGCGACGAAGAGCTTTTTTCCGAAGTCTTCAGGGTAGAGCCGTCAGAAATCCTCTTGCCCGAGTCAATCAAAGATTCTCCCACGGTTGATCAACTGAAAAAGATTTCCCCATATGCCTTTTTGAGTTTCAGGCCTGATTTCTGGTTCAAACCGGAAAAGTGTTACAAACTTTTGCAAAGACACTTTTCTGTTCTTTCTCTGGATGGTTTTGGACTTTCAGGCTGGGATGCTGCCATAGCCTCAGCAGGAGGCCTGATAAAATACGTCAAAGAAACACAAAAAGGCGACTTGCACCACATAAACAAGATAATTCCTTATGAAACCAGGGACTTTTTGAAAATTGACGAGGCTACCAAACGCAACCTGGAACTCGTGTCTAATTCTGTAGACAACAAAAAATTCGGAAGCCTGTTATGGGTTCTTGATAAGACACAGACCTCCATGGGCGGAAGGTTGCTCAGGCAATGGATACTGTTTCCACTGCTGGATCAAGAAAGGATAGAGTTACGCCTAGATGCAGTAGAAGCGTTGAAAGGGGCTCCAAACACTAGGGAAAGGCTAACATCTTTGCTAAAAGAGATCTATGACTTGGAGAGGCTAAATGGCAGGGTTGTTTTAAAGACCGCCAATGGCCGCGATCTATTGGCATTGGGCCACTCCCTAAAAATTATTCCGAAGATCAAAGAAGCAATAGCATGCCTCGATTCCACATCTGGCCTACTGTACAATATTGTATCAAGACTTGATCCTGTTGAAGAAGTTTCCCAAGAAATAGATTCCGCCATAAATCCTGAGTGCCCTGTTGATCTTAAAGGGGGCGGTATAATCAAAGAGGGCTATAGCGGCGAGCTTGATGAACTGATCCATATCCAGCGAAATGGCAAACAATTTATTGCAGCCATTCAAGAAAAGGAGCGCCAGCGCACAGGTATTTCTACTTTGAAGGTGAGATACAATAAGGTGTTCGGCTATTTCATAGAGGTGTCAAAGGGACAGTCGGCAAAGGTTCCGGCAGACTACATAAGAAAACAAACCCTTGTGAATGCAGAACGTTATATTACTCCAGAGCTCAAGGAAGTAGAGTCCAAGGTGCTGAGTGCCCAGGAAAGGCGCATAGAGCTTGAATACCAGCTCTTCAAGGAGATACTGGCCGAAATCTCAAAATATGGTGAGCGTATTAAGGCTACGGCTGAGGCCTTGGCAGAACTTGACACTCTCAATTCTTTGGCCGCAGCAGCAGAGGAGTATGGTTACACCAGGCCAAAGGTGGACACCAGCAACAAAATAGAGATAATCGCTGGCAGACATCCTGTTATCGAACGCACACTGGAACAGGAAGGTTTCGTTCCCAATGATCTTTTCATCGGCGACGAACACGGACTTTTGATAATCATCACAGGCCCCAACATGGCTGGAAAGTCCACCATACTCAGGCAAACCGCCCTTATTGTTTTGATGGCCCAGATTGGGAGCTTTGTGCCTGCTCAGGAGGCCCGCATTGGGATTGTGGATCAGATATTTACCAGGGTTGGGGCTACAGACTATCTATCCAGAGGACAGAGTACATTCATGGTGGAAATGAGTGAAACCGCCAACATTCTTCACAACAGCAGCTCCAGGAGCCTTGTTATATTGGACGAAATTGGAAGAGGAACAAGCACATATGATGGTCTGGCAATTGCATGGTCTGTAGCTGAATTTTTGCTGAATAAGGAGGGAAAGGGTGTAAAAACCCTTTTTGCTACCCATTATCACGAATTAACGCAATTAGCTGAAAAAAATGAAAAGGTTAGAAACTACCATGTGGAAGTGGAAGAATGGGGAGATGAGGTGGTTTTTGTACGTAGACTGTCAAAAGGCGCAACAAACAAGAGTTATGGAATTCAGGTTGCAGCCCTCGCCGGTGTGCCTGAAGAGGTAATCAAAGGGGCAAACCAGATATTGGACAGACTGGAAAAAAAGGAAGTGGCATCAGTTAGGAATCTAGTGGATACACAAAGGGGTGCCCGTTATATTACACAGCCTCCACTCCCAATCGTCAATGAAGCAAGAGATGAGATTGTGGAGAAGCTCAAAAAGCTGGACATTAATGAGATGACGCCGCTTCAGGCCCTAAACGTTTTAGCAGACCTGAAGGCCAAGGCATGCTGAAAATTTATGAAACTGGTCCCATCTATTGACAAAATACACTACAAGCAGCTTTACCTGATCCTATTTACCATTTTGTGCCTTGGCGTCTTTTTAAGTGTTTCCCCTGCTAATGCAGTTAAACGCGCACAAACAACAGACAAAGCTCAACGGGAATACAGGCTGGCAAAAAACAAATATGATCAACTTGCCAGGAGTCCGCGCCTAAGGAAAAGCCGCAGGGTTTGGGAAAGGGTGATACAGCGCTTCAGGCGGGTCTATTTGAAATATCCAGATCACCCCTCTGTGGCGCCCAAGGCCCTATACATGATGGCAAGATGTTATAGGGGACTTTATGGTTACTCCATGAAAAAGAGGGATCTTCGGAACGCCATTGAACGCAACAACGTGTTGTTGGAGCGATTTCCCAGTCACCACCTTGCAGACGATGCCATGTATAGCAATGGAGAGATGTACATGTGGCTGGGCGACAAGACAAAAGCCGCCCGTTTTTTCCAAAGGGTGGTGGAAGAATATCCAGATGGTGACCACGTCAAGGCCGCGAAGAGAAAACTAAGAACCTTAAAGGCTTACGTCAAAAAGCCAAAGAAAAAAAGGAAAAGCAACCAGGTAGCCCTGGTTGAAAATATCCGATATTGGTCAGATTCAGATTATACCAGGGTGGTGATAGACACCTCTGGACCCGTGGAATACAAAAAAGGCTATTTGTCAAAGCCGCGCCGCTTTTTCCTGGATCTGTATCCAGCCAAAAAGAAGAGCGGGATAAAACCAAAGGTCCCCTTGGACGGTGGTTTGTTGAAATCGGTGCGCCTTGGCCAGTTCAGCGAAAACACAGTTAGGATTGTATTTGATTTAGGCAAGGCACAGGGCACCAAGGTCTTTAATCTGGAGGACCCATTCCGTGTCGTCGTGGATGCCTTTGGAATCGGCTATTCCGCAGGAGATTCGTGCCCACCTCCGCCTCCGTCAAGACCTCAAAAGAATGTCAAGTCTGGAAAGAAAAGAAATGGAAACGGCCTTTCTTTGGCTCAGCAATTGGGACTTTGTGTCAAAAAGGTGGTCATAGATGCTGGTCACGGGGGTAAAGATCCTGGAGCCAAGGGACCCACAGGGCTGAGGGAAAAACATGTTGTGCTCAAGGTGGCAAAAAAGGTTGCGCAAAAACTCAAAAAGAGGCTGGGCTGCCAAGTGGTTCTCACAAGGCGAAGTGACCGGTTCCTGCCATTGGAGCAACGTACAGCCATAGCCAACGCAAGAAAGGCGGACTTGTTCATATCGATCCATGCAAATGCTTCAAGAGACCGCAGGGCCAGGGGCATAGAGACATATTTCCTTAACTTCGCCCTTGACGAAAAGGCCATGGCTGTGGCAGCACGAGAAAACGCAACATCCACAAAGCGGATCAGTGAGCTTCAAAACATACTGAAGGACATAATGAAAAACACTAAAATAAACGAGTCTGCTAGATTGGCTAGGCACATACAAAACAACCTCGTTGGTATTTTGAAAAAGAGATATAGGGGAATAAAAAACTTAGGTGTGAAACAGGCGCCCTTCTTTGTTTTGATTGGTGCCCGAATGCCCTCTGTTTTGGTGGAAATTTCCTTTATAAGCAATAGGCAGGAAGAAAGACATTTGAAGGATGACCGCTACCTTGATCAGATAGCAGAGGGTATTGTAAGAGGCATAGAATCCTATGCCAGGGACACACAGATGGCCTATTTGAGCCTTTTGTAGCTGGACAACGCCTTCTTCAATTATTTGGTTGAAAATCATGGGTCATAAGCTTAAACTGTGATCCGCAATGGATTTTTGTTGACGCCTATTTCTCTTTTTTATACTTACACACTAAATCGATTTCATCCGGAGGAGAAAATGACAAAAGTAATGGAGATCAGAAATTTGTTCATGGTGGCCATTGGTGCCCTTCTGTTGCTGGGGCTTTTTGCTGGATGCGCCAAAAAACCTGTACCACCTGCTGAGGAGGCGGCGGCAAAGGCCTCGGAAAAGGCGAAAAAGACAACTTCTTGCGATAAAGTATATGAATCCGCTCTTCGTGAATACATGGCATCCGAGCCAGTAAAGGGCGAGGGACTTCAGCAAGGCAAGCTGGCCTACGGTGAAGAGGTTTCCGAAGGCCGTACCAGCGCACCAATGCTTCCGGTCTACTTTGACTTTGACAAATACAACATTAGGCCAGATATGACGTCCAGAATGGAAGAAAATGCCCGCTTTTTGATGGATCACCCAAATGTGAAGATAGAAATACAGGGTAATTGTGATGAGCGCGGTACAAATGAATATAACCTTGCCCTTGGTGAAAAGAGGGCCCTGAGTGCCAAAAGGTATCTCGTTAATCTCGGTGTGGATCCTTCCAGGATAGAAGTGGTGAGCTTTGGTGAAGAAAAGCCCTTGGATCCCGGTCATAACGAGATTGCCTGGGCAAAAAACCGCCGGGCCGATTTTGTGATCATAAAATAGGTCCAGGCCCCAAAACGGTAACAGTAAGACAACCAAAGACCACGGCGATGATACGCTGTGGTCTTTAATTTCTTTGGAGGTATAGCTTGTATATGAAGAAATGGACAGAAACTAACCGTTTGATACCACTGTTCGTTTGCCTTTTGTTCTTTGTTTTTGCTGGAACAGGGGTTGAGGCTGCTGAAAAAGTTGCGGTCATCAACATGCAAAAGGTTTTGAGGAATTGTGAAGCAGGCAAAAAGGCCATGAAGTCATTGAATGAGAAATTCGATGCCCTTCAGGCCAAGCTCAAGAGAAAGCAGGAGCAGTTGAAGGCCTTCAAGGCCGATCTCGAGAAGAAGGCCCCATTATTGAGTGAAGAGGCAAGGCTGGAAAAGGAAAGAGAGTACAAGCGCATGCTCCGTGAATTCAAAGGGCAGAGCGATGACGCCCAGTTCGAGATGCGCCAGCTTGAAACAAAGGTTATGGAGCCTATTCTCAAAGATCTCGAAGCTGTGGTGAATAAGATAGGAAGAGAAAGGGGATATACCTTAATCCTTGAAAAGAATATGCCAGGATTATACTATTCTTCTCCTTCTATAGACATAACTGAAGAGGTCATCAGAGAATATGACAAAGGTAGATAGGGAGATTTGTTGACCATGATGAGAATCGATATAAACCAGCAGGAGTCCCTTACAGAATCACAAATTGACGCACTAAAAGAGATGCGCAACCGGTGCGCCAAGCGTATCCTGCTAGCAACAACACTTGCCAAGAGCGGCCATCCAGGCGGGTCGCTTTCGTCTATAGATACCTTGCTGGTACTTTATTCTATCATGAACCACCGGCCTGAAGAGCCTCGTTGGGTGGACAGAGACAGGCTTATCGTAAGTATTGGTCATATATCTCCTGGGGTCTACAGTACGCTGAGTGAATTTGGCTATTTCAAGGAAGAAGACTTCATTGAAGAATTCAGAAGGGCTGGTTCTGCGTGGGCCGGCCATGTTGAGAGGGTCGTTCCAGGCGTGGAGTGGAACACAGGTAATTTGGGTCAAGGATTGTCGGCTGGTGTGGGCTTTTCCCTGGCATCACACCGCCTTGGCAGGCATAACAAAACCATTGTGCTTATGGGCGATGGCGAGCAGCAAAAAGGCCAAGTGGCGGAAGCCAGGCGCTTTGCTGCCAAATACCGGCTTACCAATCTCATTGGTATTGTGGACAGGAACCATCTCCAGATTGGCGGAGATACTGAAGATGTTATGCCTGTGAGGGTAAGAGATGAATATGCTGCCGCCGGGTGGAATGTAATATATGTGCCGAATGGGCATGACTATCAGGCTATTTACAAGGCCCTGCGGAGGGCTTGGACGAAACAGCATCTGGAGCCCGACATGCCCACTGTTTTGGTGGTTCGCACGGTCATGGGCAAGGGTGTTTCCTTTATGGAGAATAAGGCAAAATACCACGGTTCTCCTCTTCCCGAGGATGACTGCCGTAGGGCTCTGGAAGAGATTGGTTGGCCTGCTGAAGAACTGGACGTTTGGAAAGCAAAGAGGAAAGAAAGAGTCACCATTCTTCCAGTGAGAGAACCTGGGCTCGATGTCCCCTCCATAGACCAGGGCGTGCCAATCCTGTATGGGGCAGATAAAAAGACAGACTGCCGTTCTGCCTATGGGGCAGCTCTGCAGGATTTGGCGGAGAGGAACAATTTGGCGGGAAATGCGCCAAAGATAATTGGATTCAGCTGCGATCTGGAGGGTTCTGTGAAGATGCAGGGCTTTCACAAGGTCAGCCCTAATGCCTTTTTTGAAACAGGCATTCAGGAGCACCATGCAGCAGCGTGTGCTGGTGCAGCCAGCCTTGAGGGTGTTGTGCCATTTTTCAGTACCTTTGGCGTGTTTGCCGTTGCCGAGACTTACAATCAGCACAGATTGAGTGATCAGAATCACACAAACATCAAAGTCGTTTCAACTCATTTAGGCCTGGACGTTGGAGAAGATGGCCCAACCCACCAATCCATTGATTATTTAGGGTTGTTGAGCAATCTGTTTGGTTTTTCCATTTTCATGCCTGCCGACCCGAATCAGACCGACCGCATAGTGCGTTATGCCGCGGCTCACAAAGGGAATGTCTTTGTGGGCATGGGCCGGTCCAAAATGGACATAGTTACAGATGAACAAGGAGCACCTTTTTTTGGCACAGATTATAAGTTTACGCCTGGCAAGGCTGACCTGTTGAGAAAGGGCGGCCAGGCCACCATCATTACGTACGGCGCCCTGGTCCCATACGTCATGGAGGCCCACAAGTTGTTGAAGCAGGACGGTATTGACGCTGCTGTGCTGAACATGGCTTCGTTAAAACCCATCGATGAAGAGGCAATCATCGAGGCAGCCGAAAGAGGTCCCATCGTAACAGCAGAGGATCATGTGGTGAATACTGGTCTTGGCAGCATGGTTTCAAGGGTGCTGGTTTCGAAGGGGATTGCCTGCAAGATGCTCAATCTGGGTGTCTCCCGGTATGGCTCAAGCGGAAAACCAGCAGACCTTTATAAAATGCAGGGCCTTGACCCGGAATCTATAGCAAAAAGCGTAAAGGCTCTTATAGGCTAGCCGAATTTTGATTATTGCTCCTAGTCTGTAAACGCTCTTTCCTCTTCACTCCTTGCTTTAACTGGTGAAAGTTCAAGCTCGGACATTGACCAGGAATTTATTCTGAGCCAGTGTGCTATCTATGCGAAAAATAGGTTAGACACGACCTGGCGCCGCACCTTGTGATTTTTCTATTATCTTGATGTTTCAGGCCTCCAGCCTTAGAATGTTAAATACATGCAACATTGTGGCCTGTGGTTCGGCCAGAAAATGCCCAATAACACAACTTAAAAGTTTTGCGAGAGAAGGAGGCGGGCATGAACTGTGGTAGAGGTCTATTATATGGGGTCGATGTGGGCTCCACCACTGCCAAGATAGCCATATTGGACAAAGATTTTTCACTTCACCATGAGCAACGCACCAGGACCTTGGGAAGGCCTGCTGAGGCTGTTCTGAGGCTCCTTGAATCCATCCCACAAGATCTCAAGCCTATAAAGGGGTGTTCACCTTTTGTCTTCACAGGGACAGGGGGCAGGCTCCTTGCAGATGTACTAGGTGGCATCTTCGTGAATGAAATAATTGCCCATACGGCAGCAGCTTTGTTTTATTTTCCAAACGCCAGGACGGTATTGGATATTGGTGGCCAAGATACGAAGCTCGTTCTGCTAGCTCCTGGATGGGCAAACAAGATGCAGGTGGAAGACTTTTCGCTCAACAGTCTCTGTGCTGCTGGAACAGGTGCCTTTTTGGATCAACAGGCCGCCAGGTTGGGCATGTCTATCGAAGAGTTCAGCCGTTTAGCCTTGAAGTCTGAAACCCCAGCCCGCCTTGCAGGAAGGTGTACAGTCTTTGCAAAGAGTGACATGATTCACCTTCAGCAAGCTGCCGTGCCTGATCATGACATTGTTGCAGGGTTGTGCCTGGCACTGGCTAGAAACATAAAGGCTACCCTGGCCAAAGGCAGGGCCTTGGAGCCACCCATGGTTTTTCAGGGGGGCGTGGCTGAAAATCATGGCGTGGTCCGTGCTCTCAAAGAGGTTTTCGGGCTTAAGGACGATGAATTGTTGATTCCGCCCAACTTCCGTACCATGGGAGCAATTGGAGCAGTTATGAAGGCACTTGGCGAGGGGTCTTTAAAAGAAGGCTTTGCTGGCCAAGAGGCCCTTGAAGATTTCATAAATGGACGATCGCCAAGCCTAAAGCGGCTGCCATGCCTCTCTTTAAGAGAAAAAAGTAATCTGGACTATAAGCATGACGGACACACGCCCTCTGCCAACGTATCCCACCATGACCAAGAACTCTATCTCGGCGTTGATGTCGGTTCTGTGAGCACCAAGATGGTGGTGTGTGACAAAAATGGTGACCTGATTGCCTCATATTACGGAAAAACTGCAGGTAGACCCATTGAAGCATTGAAAGAAGGCTTTTTGCACCTGCAAAAAGAAATGGGGAAAAAGTGCCGGTTCGAAGCTGTGGGCACTACGGGTTCTGGGCGGTATCTCGCAGCAGACTTTATAGGGGCAGATTCCGTGGTGAATGAGATTACTGCTCAAGCCAAGGCAGCAGCTGCCATCGATCCGGATGTAGATACCATTTTTGAGATAGGAGGGCAGGACTCAAAATATATCAGGATCGAAAGGGGTGTGGTCAAGGATTTCATGATGAACAGAGCATGTGCCGCGGGTACAGGCTCTTTTTTGGAAGAACAGGCCGTGAAGCTAAAGGTGCCCTTGGAGGATTTTGGCTCAACGGCACTTTCTGCCAAGTCTCCGGTTAAAATGGGAGAAAGGTGCACCGTTTTCATGGAATCGGATTTGGTTCACTATCAGCAGCAAGGCGCCGCCACACCAGACCTTGTGGCAGGACTCTGTTATGCCATAGCCCACAATTACTTAAATAAAGTCGTGGAAGGCCGGCCCATAGGCAAAAAAATATTCTACCAGGGTGCAACGGCCCTCAACAAAGGTGTAGTGGCTGCCTTTGAAACCATATTAAACCGTACCGTTACTGTACCTCCAAACTGCAACCTTACAGGCGCCATGGGAGCCGCTCTCATTGCAATGGAAAAGGCAGCTGGACCGTCGAAATTCCGCGGTTTTGAATCTGTCAATGCCCAGTACAAGATTCGAACCTTTGAATGCAAGGGATGCCCAAACCTTTGCTCCATCAGCAAGGTGAGCATCGAGGGCCGGCCTCCGCTTTTCTATGGAGGAAGATGCGAGCGCTATGAGACCTCTAGCTTGGATGACAAGCGTGCCAAATCCCCCCCCAAACTTCCTAATTTGGTCCAGCAACGGCAGGAATTGATTTTTGAATATGCATGCAAGGACCTTGATGAGGCTCTCCAATATCCCAAAGGGGCAATAGGCCTGCCATATGCATTGGCCCTTCAGGAATGGATGCCTTTCTTTGCAACCTTTTTCAGGGAGCTGGGTTACGGGCCTCTTTTGTCAGGCAGCACCAACAAGGCCCTGATCCGAAAGGGGTCGGAGGCAGTGGTCAATGAGCCATGCTTCCCTGTAAAGGTGGCACATGGGCATGTGATAGAGCTGATCGAAAGAGGTGTATCTGATATATTCATCCCAGCCATCATAGATCTTCCTGTGCCCCCTCCTGCTCCAGCCGGGCAGGTTTGTCCTTATGTGCAGAGCTTTCCTTACACTATCCAGGCAGGAATAGACTTCGCTTCCCGAGGCGCACGGCTTCTGACACTGCCTTTGAGAATGGGAAATGGTAAAAAACTGGATCTTCAAACCATTGCCCGGTTTTGTACCATGTTGAAAGTCAGCCCGGGCGCTGTGAAAAGGGCATGGAATTCTGCATGGGATGCCCAAAGGGCCTTTGCCAAGGAGTGCCTAAGAAGGGGTAAAAAGGCCATGGATTCCCTGAGGCCTGGGGAGAAGGCTGTGGTACTGGTGGGCAGGCCTTACAATGCTCTGGATCCAGGGGCAAACCTTGGGGTCCACAACAAGCTGCTTAAACTTGGCGTGCTGCCTATGCCCATGGATCATCTTGATATTGACAAACACGTCAAGGATATTCCTGAACTCGAAACCATGTATTGGCGATATGGCCAACGTATTCTTGCCGCTGGACTGGAGGCCGCCAAAAATCCGACCCTAAAGGCAATATACATTACTAATTTTGGATGCGGCCCTGATTCGTTTTTGCTCCACTTTTTCAAAGACATCCATGGGGAAAAACCATTCCTGGAACTTGAAATAGATGAACACAGCGCGGACGCAGGCGCCTTAACTAGAATTGAGGCCTTTCTCGATACAGCCGAGCAGGAGGCAAGAAAAACTCCTCTGGCTGAAGAAGACAATAGAAGAATGGGCAGCCTCAGACCTGGGCCAGAACGTACCATATACATACCCCATATGTGCGACCATTCTTATGTGGTAAAGGCTGCTATGAATGCCTGTGGATGCAGGGCAGAAGTACTGCCTAAGACAGACGAAGAAAGCCTGGAACTTGGCCTGAAGCATACCAGCGGAAAGGAGTGCTATCCGGCCATTTTGACCACGGGTGACATGGTCAAGATGACCAAGTTGCCAGATTTTGATCCTGACAAGGCAGCATTTTTCATGCCATCGGGTGCCGGGCCTTGCAGATTTGGGCAATATCCTAGGCTGCACAGGCGGGTATTGGACAGGCTTGGCCTAAATCACGTACCCATTATTACCATAAATCAGGATATCTCCTTTTATAGCGATGCCGAAGAGCTGGGCCGTTCCTTTCCACGTTTGGCGTGGCAGGGAGTGGTAGCTGTGGATTTGCTAGATAAGATGGCCAGAGCTGTGCGCCCGTATGCTGTTGACAAGGAAGAGGTAAATGGCCTCTATCAGCAAGGCCTGGAGATGATTTGCAGGGCCATCGAATCCCATCTTGATCCAGGTCCGGTGTTGAGCGGCTTGGCTGAATCCTTCTTGGCATTGAGGTCCGGTGACCATGCCAAAAAGCCGCTCATTGCAGTGGTAGGAGAGATATACACCAGAGTGAACGCATTGGCCAATGCCTGGCTCGTAGACAGACTGGAAGAGCTGGGAGCTGAGGTGATTTTGCCATCTATGACAGAATGGATTTTGTATACAAATTATACGGCCATAAGGCGTGCTAGGCGGAAGGGAGAGTGGAAGAACTATATGCGCCTTGTCACGGAGAATGCCATCCAGATCAAAGATCTCCGCAGGCTTGAAAAGAGGGTCTTTAACCTTCCAGGCGGACGCGAACAGATAATAAGAAAGGTGCTGCACAAGGCAGATCCTTTTGTGAGCAGTGAGTATGAAGGCGAAGCAGTGTTAAGTACTGGCAAGTCTGTGGAATATATTGAAAATGGCGTCAGCGGTATTGTAAATGTGATGCCCCTTACTTGCATGCCAGGCACCATAGCCAATGCCCTTATTACCAGAATTAGGAAACAGATAGGCTCAAAACCCTTCTTAGCCCTTGCGTGCGATGGGCAGCAGGAAACAGGCAGGTTCCTACGCCTCGAGGCCTTTGTTCACCAGGCCAAGGAAAACATGGCATCTTTGCAAAAATAGAAAGGGCGGCTTAGCGCCGCCCCAACTTCATCAGCAATTAAAGCATGTGAAGAGTTAGACTTCCTCCACTGTAATGGCACCTGTAGGACATACTTCCACACAGGTTTCGCAGCCAAGGCAATCCTCTTCCCTGGCGATTACGGGTTTGTCATCTTCGAAGTCATAGACCTCTGCGGGACAGGCATTCACACACTCTTCATCGCCTTGACATTTGTCATAATCAATAGTGATCTTAAACATAGCTTCCTCCTTAATTTTGAATGTACCTGATTAACTTACACAGGTTTATCAGCTTGAGTGTCCATATAGACGAAGGTGAATCCTTTTGTCAAGACCGATTTTTTGAGAAAATGCTCATAATTTGATTCGATCCCTGATTTCTTGCGCTTTTTTTCTCATAATGTCCCTACTTTTTCATGATTTTTTGTGTCTTTGTTTCCCAAATTTCGTGGCTGCTGCGACCAGTGCTTTAGCCCATTTAGGACAGGATAAGGCGTGTATGTGCGTGTAGGTGGCAAAAAGGCCTTTGTAACACAGGCCCTCTAAGTTGTCGCAGAATCCGGCCCCCCTGGTAACCTTGCAAGAAAATTTGCCCCTTGGCTTACCGCTGCACGGTACCGGACGAGAATAATGAAATTCGTGGCCGCGTAACAAAGTGCCTTTTGGATAGAATGGGTTTGGCTCGATCACTTCAAGGTTAGTGTAGCCGTGGCCAGCCGGCTTTTTTTCCACAACAAAGTCCCAGTCTATGGCCCCAACCATCGGAAATTTTTTATCCTTCCAAATTATGTTTCGGCCCAAAAACATGAGGCCTCCGCATTCTGCGTAAACAGGCATGCCAGACTCAACGGCTTCCCTGATAGACAGTCGAAGTTTGGTGTTGGCAGTAAGTTTTGCCGCTTGGGTTTCTGGAAAACCGCCTCCTATATACAAGGCGTCGATCCGGGGAAGGTGTTCGTCTGTAAGGCTGTTTATGAAAAAGAGCTTGGCTCCATTTGACTCCAGGGCTTCCAGGTTTTCTGGATAGTAAAATTGAAAAGCAGCGTCCCTCAACACGCCTATGGAAGGTCGGCCAGATATGGTTTCCTCTTGGGACACGAGGTTTTCACCATTTTGCCTAACTGCTGAAAAGTTTAAAAAAGGAGCTGTGGAAGCCAACCGTTTTATTGAGTCAAGGTCAACATCTTGTTCAATCAAACGTTTGAGCGAATCAAGGGCGTTCAAGAGATCAGGATGTTCGTCAGTAGGTGTAACGCCAAGGTGGCGCATAGGCAAAGGATCCTTTTTAAGCCTCTTGATGACACCAAGGACGGGTATGCCGGTGTATCTTTCTATGGCATTGCGCACCACGCTCTCTTGCCTTTTGGTTCCAATGCGGTTCAATATTACCCCACCGATATCCAAGTTAGGGTCAAAGGCCTTGCAGCCAAGTACCAACGCCGCAATAGTCCTGGTGGCCTTGGTGCAATCCACAACCAGAATTACAGGGGCTTTCAGCCATGTTGCCAGGCGGGCCGTACTGGTTCTTCCTTGTTCATCAACCCCATCAAAGATTCCACGGTTTCCTTCGACTACTGCAAGCTCTGCCTGGCTACTCCTGGCAGCAAAAGAAGATAGAATGATGTGCTTGTCCATTAAAAACGGGTCTAAGTTGTAACAGGGCCGTCCAGCTGATTTGGAAAGCCATTCCGCATCTATGTAGTCTGGCCCCTTTTTGAAGGGCACTATGTCAAGGCCCTGGCCAGCCAAGGCATGAACGATCCCCAACGCTGCGATGGTTTTGCCTGAGCCGCCCTTAAGGCCTGCTATCACGATTCTTGGGCATTTTATGGTCATTTGGTTTTTTTAAAAAAAGGCGCCCATGTTGTCAAACCTGATTAGACTTCGTGGGAATAGAACCCTTGCAAAATTTTATAAGCTCTTCGTTATTGCGGTAATCGGGAAATTTCTGGAGATGAGCCAATGCAGCCTGCGTGTCTCCGAGGTTCATGAAACTCAGGGCTATACAACTGTTCAGGTCTGGGCTGGCTGAAAAATGGTCCAGGCCTTGTTTCAAGATCTCAATAGATTCCTCAAACTTTCCCTCCTTCTGATAGATTATAGCAAGGCCCAAAAAGGCGCGCTCAACAGGGTGGTACTTGAGTGCTTTTTTAAACAATTCTTTGGCCACTTCGTCTTTGCCGGGTATTTGGTCGTTTGAGGCATATTCGCCATGGGTAAAAGTCAAGGCAAGCCTGGATAGGAAATCTGCATGTGCAGGATAAAGCTCCTTATTGTCTACTAACTTGATTTTCCTAACAAAACGAGGGAGATTTTTGTAAAAGGCCTCTCTTAACATGGCGCCAAACTTCAGCACACTTTTTTCATCCAACTTGGGATCTGTTTCAAAGTACATTATGTCTTCGATTGGCTTGAGCCATATCTCGTCTGGCACGCGGCATCTCTTCTTGAAATCATCATACAACGCTGTACCAGGAAAGAGATCCAATATATAAAAAACCGAGCTTAGCGGCCTGATTTGCTTCATTAAGTCAATAGAAGCCTTTATGGTGGATCTGTTTTCACCAGGCGAACCATAAATAAAATAGGCCCTGGGTAGTATCCCATACCGGGTGGTCAGTTCGAACGCCCGTTTAATTTCGTGGTCAGTTATGTTTTTGTTGAAAATCTTCCTGATGGCTTTGGAGCCGCTTTCAACACCATAGCTTATTTGTATGCATCCTGCCCTCCTCATCCAAAATAGGATCTCTTCGTCAACCAGATTGACCCTGGAGATTGCAACCCATGAAATATCTAGCCCTCTTATGACGATTTCTTTACATATTTGAATGACCCGATCTTTTTTAAGGGTAAACGTGTCGTCAGAAACGTAAAAGTGGTTCAAACCCTGCTGGGTAAGCAACTCAAGCTGGTCTACGAAATATTTTGGGGAGTGGAATCTAACATTTCTTTTCCAAAAGCGAGGAGATCCGCAAAAGGTACAGTTCCATGGACATCCCCTTGAAGATACCACGTGTTGGAAACAGAAATATTTCGCCGGATTGGGCAAAGTGTCGATATCTTCAACAAAAGGCCTAGGATTGTTAATTTGAAGGTTTTGACCGTTTCGCCAGGCAAGGCCTTCCACCTCAATAGGTTCACTTTCATTTTCCAAAGCTTTTACCAACTCCAAAAGGGTGTGCTCCCCTTCTCCAGTAACTACGTAATCGACTTGAGGGTAGTGCTTCAAAAAATGGTTCCATAGATAGGTGGCAGCTACGCCCCCAAAAACCACCTTTGTTTCTGGCATGCTTTTTTTTGCCATGCCAGCTATTTCAGCGGCTCCAAGCCTGTTTGCTTGCAGAACTGAGAATCCTATTAAATTTGGTCGACTGGCCTCGAATATTTTTTGTATTTGC
The DNA here is from genome assembly GCA_964459155.1 of uncultured Desulfobacterales bacterium. Classification (GTDB taxonomy): domain Bacteria; phylum Desulfobacterota; class Dissulfuribacteria; order Dissulfuribacterales; family JALVPX01; genus JALVPX01. Next base: position 18,772 of record CAYWKF010000041.1, on the reverse strand, counting down.
TCCTTTTTGTTTTGAAAATCAAACAGATTCAAAACTTCAACATTGTGGCCATTTTCTTTAAGAACTGCTCCAATATAATAGAGGCCTATGGGAACAACCTTTACATCATAGTCCCGTATTCTTTTTTCCAAGCAATAGGGGTGGACCAGAAGAATGTTCAAAACTTCAAATTCTCCTTGACATGGATTGAGGTTTTATCTATAAGATAGCTCCATAAAATGAATCATTATTCACAAGCGCTATTTTGTAGTATAGTCTGAACATGGACAATCGTCACGGGGAGAGGCGGTAAGTGGCACTGAAGGAGATACTCAAAAAAGAACGTGACCGTGTTGTGGACATGTGGTTGAATACTCTATTTTCAACCTATCACCCAAAGACGGCCAAATTTTTAGAAAATAAGCGCAATAAGTTCGATAATCCCGTCGGTTCTACCTTTAAAGAGGCAATTTCTCCACTATTCGATGAAATAATTGGTGACTTCAATCAAGAAAAGATAGGGCAATATCTTGATGACATAATCAGGATAAGGGCGGTGCAAGATTTTGTTCCGTCTCAGGCGGTGGGAATATTTGTAGTCCTCAAGGACATCGTGAGAAAGGCATTGCCGTCCAAGGATATAGTGCCTGAAATTTATGAAGAGTTGTTCATTTTTGATGCTAAGGTTGACCGTGTGGCCCTTATGGCATTCGATATTTACATGGCCTGCAGGGAAAGGATTTGGGAAATCAAGCTCAACGATTTCAAAAAAAGGCCGATTTTTGCCGAGGGCCAGATGTGTCTTTCTTATATGCTTCGGCGGGGCTTGAAGCACCAGCAGAAGCGTAAGGATGCGGCGAAGTTTACTGACATTAGACCACAGGAAAATTAATTAGCAGAGTGAGGTAACTTATGGCTATCCTTGTCTCCCTAGGTGCAGTTTTGGCAATAGTCCTGATTGCCTTGATTGGGGCACAGGTGGGTCCCCTGCAGTATCTACTCGGGATTCTGGTTCCCTATGTGGCTTTTGCTATCTTTGTTGGGGGGTTCATCTGGCGGGTGGTATATTGGGGCAAATCCCCGGTGCCTTTCCGCATTCCAACTACCGCTGGCCAGGAATATTCCTTTCCTTGGATAAAGCGCAATAGGTTTGATAACCCCGTTAAGCTTTGGGAAGTTTTGGTGAGGATGTTCCTGGAGGTCTTTGCTTTCAGGTCTCTGTTCAGGAATACCAGAGCTGAGCTTCGTGGGGGGAATCTGATCTACGGTCCTTCAAAATGGTTGTGGCTGGGGGCTTTGATGTTCCACTACGGATTTCTGGTCGTTGCCTTGAGGCATATGCGTCTGTTTGTTCAGCCCACACCAGAGTTTATTAAATCTATAGAGGCCGTGGATGGTATGCTCCAAATTGGGGCTCCCCACATGTACCTCAGTGAAGTAATGATCTTGGCTGGTTTGGCCATTCTCATAGGCAGGCGCTTTTTTGCACCGCGCATCAGGTATATCTCTTTGGCGAACGACTACTTTCCTCTTTTTCTGATTGGCGCAATTGTTGTAACGGGCCTGTTGATGAGGTTCTTGTTCAGAGTGGATATTGTAGGGGTAAAAGAGTTGGTGGTAGGCTTGGCTAGTTTCCATCCAACCCTGCCTAAGGGAATCGGTGCTATGTTTTTTATTCATGTATTGCTGGTGAGCGCTTTGCTGGCTTACTTTCCGTTTAGCAAGTTGATGCACATGGGAGGGGTGTTCATGAGCCCAACCCGGAATTTGGTCAACAACACCCGTATGAAAAGGCACGTCAATCCCTGGTGGACTCCACCCAAATTCCATACATATGAGGAATATGAAGAGGAATACAGGGATTTAATGAAAGAGGCCGGAATACCTGTGGAGAGGGAATAAAATGGCTAAGGAATTGACACCCCAAGAAACTCTGAGGATAGATCTCCGTCCTCCCAAGCAGGATTGGATGGATATCCCAGTAAACATTAAGGAAGGGATTTACTGTTATCCAGCCAAACCTGAAAAGATCGAGTGCGTAGATATGCCGAACGCGCACAAGTGGTCGCCGGTTGAGGAGGATTGGGGGCTGCCCGAAAATTGGAAAGAAATATTTCTCGAAGGTTTCAGGGAGAGGCTTGACAAACACCGCACGTTCAAAATTTTCATGGATATATGTGTCCGTTGCGGTGCGTGTGCAGACAAGTGCCACTTCTTCCTGGGGTCAGGTGACCCTAAAAACATGCCTGTGGTGAGGGCGGAACTGCTACGTTCAGTTTATCGTGGCGAGTTCACCAAGGCAGGTCAAATCCTTGGTAGGCTCGCAGGCGCTAGAAAATTGACAATGTCTGTGCTCAAGGAAATTTGGTACTACTTGTTTCAATGCACAGAATGCAGGCGCTGTTCTTTGTTCTGTCCTTATGGAATTGATACCGCTGAAATCACCATTTTGGGGCGGGAGTTGATAAATCTGTTTGGCCTCAATATCAATTGGATTCAGGAGCCGGTTTGTAATTGTTACAACACAGGCAACCATCTGGGGCTCTTGCCTCACACCTTTAAGCAGAATATCGAGTTTCTCTGTGACGACATAGAGGAGTTTGTTGGAATCAAGATAGAGCCCACCTTCAATAGAAAAGGGGCGGAGATCTTGTTCGTCACACCTTCAGGCGACGTTTTTGCAGAACCAGGAATCTACACGTTGATGGGCTATCTGATGCTCTTCGAACACATAGGGCTTGACTACACCTGGAGCACATACGCTTGCGAAGGTGGAAATTTTGGTTTTTTCACCTCTCTCGAAATGGCCCAACGGCTGAATGCGAAAATATACCATGAAGCCGAAAGGCTTGGTGTAAAATGGATATTAGGTGGAGAATGCGGCCACATGTGGCGTGTTATCCATCAATATATGAATACTTTTCAAAAGCCAGTGGACTCCTTGGAAGAGCCAGTGTCACCAATAACCGGAACCAAGTTTGAAAATGCCAAGTCCTTGAAAATGGTGCACATAAGCGAGTTCACTGCTGATCTGATTAAGCATGGAAAACTGAAGCTTGACCCAAGCAGAAACGATCATTTGAAAGTCACGTATCACGACTCGTGCAATCCAAGCCGGGGCATGGGTATGCTTGAAGAACCAAGATATGTGATCAAGAACGTGTGCAACCATTTTTATGAGATGCCGGAAAATACTATACGCGAGGAGACCTTCTGCTGTGGAAGTGGTTCTGGGTTAAATGCCGGCGAAAATATGGAGTTGCGCATGAGGGGTGGCCTACCACGGGCCAATGCGGTGAAGTATGTGAAGAACAAGTATGGAGTGAACACTCTGGCTTGTGTTTGTGCAATAGATAGGGCTGTTTTACCAGCCTCAATGGAATATTGGGTGCCTGGGATCGATGTAGCAGGAGTGTCTGAGCTGGTTGCAAACGCCTTGATAATGGAAGGCGAACACGAACGGACAGTAAATCTGCGGGGCGAAGAGATCCCGGGACGGGCCCCAAAAGAAGAGGAGGCTCAAGAAGATGTATGATTCAAGTAAGATCATAATCGGGCTGGCCATATTCGTGGGTCTGGTGACTTCTCCTTTGTGGCTAAATAAAGGCAAAGCTGCGCCAAAACCAACTCCGAAACTAGACACGCCTGCAATACAGCAGCTTGAAAAGAAGGAATGTGTGGAAAGCCGTGCATTCATGAGGGCGGCCCACATGCAGTTATTGAACGTATGGCGTGACCAGGCACTTAGAAAGGGTGAGAGGACCTACATCAATAAAAAAGGCGAAAAAATAAAAATAAGTCTCCAAAATACTTGTATGAAATGTCATTCCAACAAAAAAGAGTTTTGTGATACGTGTCATAACTACACAGATATCAAACCATATTGCTGGGACTGTCATTTCATTCCCGAAGGGAGAAAGACATGGGCATCAACAGAAGGTCATTCTTAAAGATAGTAGGGCTTTCTGCCCTGGGAGTATCTAGTGGAGCATGGGAGGTGCTCCAGCCGGGCGAAGTTGACGCTGCGCATGGCCACGCAGCTGCGGAACATGGAACCAAGGCTGCTGTTCGGTGGGCCATGGTGGTGGATATGCGAAGGTGTAAGGAAGAAAAGGGCTGCACCAAATGCATCGATGCGTGCAGGCTCGTTCACAATATCCCAGTCATAGATAATCCAAAGCGCGAAGTAAAGTGGATTTGGAAAGAGGGATATGAGCACGCCTTTCCAGACACGCATAATGAATATATGTCTGAGGAGTTCAAGGAAGCCCAATTCATTTTGATGTGCAACCATTGTGACAATCCTCCCTGTGTCCGAGTATGCCCCACCAAAGCGACGTTCAAGCGACCGGACGGAATTGTTGCCATGGATTACCATCGTTGTATAGGCTGCCGATTCTGCATGGCAGCATGCCCTTATGGGTCACGAAATCTCAATTGGGTTGATCCAAGGCCTTACATCAGGGAGGTCAATCCGGAGTTTCCCACCCGAATGAAAGGTGTCGTGGAAAAGTGCAACTTCTGTGTGGAACGCCTTGCCCAAGGATTACTGCCAGCTTGTGTAGAGGCTTGCCATTGTGGTGCCCTTTTGTTTGGCAACCTGCACGATCCAGAGTCAAAAGTGAGGCGTGTTTTAAGAAGCAATGTAAGTATGAGGCGTAAGCCTGAACTTGGCACGCATCCGTGCGTATTTTATTTAGTTTAACAGGGAGAGAAGGCCATGATTGAAAAGGCACTCAAAGGAGGTCCCAGATACTGGGCCTGGATTTCATTCCTGCTTCTGGTAATTGTCATTGGATTCATGTTCTACCTAAGGCAGTTGAGCACTGGCCTTGGTATCACTGGTATGAGCCGGGATATTTCATGGGGTGTGTATATTGCCCAGTTCACTTACCTTGTTGGAGTTGCAGCTGGCGCAGTGATGTTGGTCATGCCCAAGTATTTGCATGGTTACAAGAGGTACGGGGAGATAATCATCTTCGGAGAGTTTCTGGCCATAGCCGCAGTTACCATGTGTCTCTTGTTCATCGTGGCTGATTTGGGCCAGCCAATGCGCTTAATGAATGTGCTGCTTCATCCAACTCCTAATTCGATCTTGTTTTGGGATATGATCGTGCTCAACGGTTATCTTTTGATAAACTTGATCGTTGGATACAATACAATTTTGGCAATGAAGAAGAACGTGCCTCCGCCAGGCTGGATAAAGCCTTTTATATATCTTTCCATACCGTGGGCATTCAGTATTCATACAGTTACAGCCTTCCTGTACTGTGGTCTTCCTGGCCGTCATGCCTGGCTTACTGCTATCATGGCACCACGCTTTTTGGCGTCTGCCTTTGCATCAGGACCAGCATTTTTGGTGATCATGCTCATGATCATAAAAAGAGTTACCCGTTGGTCTCCAGATCCTGAGGCCATTCAAAACGTCGCCAGAACAATATGTTACGCCATGATCGCCAACCTCTTTTTCCTTTGCCTGGAATTTTTCACTGCCTTCTATAGCAATATTCCAGGCCATATGCACCCGTTGAAATATTTGTTCTGGGGGCTTTGGGGCTACAATTCTTTGGTGCCATGGATGCGAGTTTCAATCATAGCAGGCGTCATAGGCGTGTTCATTATGCTCATTCCGCCTCTGCGTCGTAAAGAGGGCTTTCTCATATTGGGATGCGCTGCCATAGTGCTTGGAACCTGGATCGACAAGGGCGTAGGGTTGGTCATTGGTGGTTTCATTCCCAACCCCTTTGAAAAGATCACAGAGTACCAGCCAACTCTTCCAGAGATATCCATCACCTTGGCAATTTGGGCCACAGGTTTCTTGATCCTTACAGTGTTGTATAAGATGGTCATATATCTCAAGGAGAGAGACTTGGCCGTCGAATAAGAAAATGGCCAACTTGAAAGCCGGCGTTTGGCCGGCTTTTTTTATTTGGTTTCACCAATAAAAAAATGATTGTTAAGAGTCGTCTTCGCTGAACTGTTCAATCCAGCGTTCCTTGGCTTTTTCTATCTGGTCTGCATAAAACTTGGCTGGAAGCTCGAGGTCGCACGCCGTGCACCTTACCATGGCCTTGGCTCACCGGCCACGAAGTATTGCCTTTCCACCACAGCCAATACAATAAAGACCAAGATCATTTTTTGTGTTATTTTTAGCCAGTGGATTGGACCGTGATACAGATTGTAAAGTGCAACCTGCCTTCGAGCCGGTATTGGCGCATCTTTTGTTATTCATATGAATAAGATATTGATTAACAGGGAAAATATCAAAAGGAATTTGCTGGCGTTGTGTACCAGGGTTTCTATTGAGCCCAGACGGGTGATCCCTGTTATCAAATCAGATGCCTATGGACATGGTCTTGAACAGACTGCCGCTGTATTGGCAGACCTAGGAGTATGGGGTTTTGCTGTTTCTGATGTCGAGGAAGCGCACCAAGTTAGGGAGTTGGGAATAGACCTCCCTATTTTGATGCTTTCAGGGATTTTTCCCGGCCAAGAAGAGGCCGCTGTCGATTTAAGCCTTACTGTGGGCGTGCACAACCATGAGCTGCTCGACTCTCTGAACAAGATAGGATTTGCACGGAAAAAGCCCATATCAGTGCACATAAAGGCAGATACGGGAATGACGAGATTTGGTTTCTCGCTGCCTGATTTGTTTGATGTTGTGTGCCGAAGGTCCTCCTGGCCTTTTTTGAAATTTGAGGGCCTTTATTCCCACTTGACATCAGCAGACAATCCCCATGATCCATCTGTAAATAGACAAATAAAGAAGTTTGAGGAAATTCTTGAAGTGGCCAAAGGCTGCAACTGGCATCCAGCATGCGTCCACTTGGCCAATTCGGCAGGTTCTATACATTTCAGCAAGGTTGTATATGATTGTATCAGGCCGGGCCTAGTACTGTATGGCGCCTATCCTGGAGATGCCAGCCGCAGCTTGATAGAACTGCGGCCGGTCATGGAATTTCGTTCCAAGATAGTTTCTTTGCGCAAGGTGGCCGCCAATGTGCCAGTTGGTTATTCTCACACATTTTCCACACGATCACCTTCCAAAATAGCGGTGATTCCAGTAGGATATGACGACGGTTACATGAGGTCTGGGTCAAACAGGGCGAAAGTGCTGGTGAAGGGTGTGCGTTGCCAGGTTGTAGGTAATATTTGTATGAAATCGTCCATGATCGATGTAAGCCAAGTGCCAGACCCCAAAATTGGGGATGAAGTGGTATTGTTGGGCTCGCAAGCAGGCGATCAAATAACCATAGAGGAACTCGCCTCATGGACAGGAACCATAAGTTATGAGCTGTTGTGCCTATTGGGTACACGGAATAAAAGGGTGTATATTTGAGGTCAAAAAAAATGAATTTTTGTGCGGTGTAAATAATGTTTGGTATCGGGCTTCCTGAACTCTTTTTGATCTTAGCTCTTGCGTTGATAGTGCTTGGTCCAGACAAGCTTCCGGAAACTGCGCGCAAACTTGCTAAAATTGTTGGTGATCTCCGCCGCACGACAGAGGAATTGAAACGGGAGTTTGAACTAGAGGCCATCAATGATCTCAAGGAGCTCAAGAGGCCAGATTATCTGCTGGACAAATTTACTGTTCCCCCCGAGGATACCCGTGGTTCTCAATGTCAGCAAGATGGCCAAAGTAATGGCACTGACCATCCATCCAATGGAACAGAACGCCAATTCAGCAGTATCGGCCCTGAATGGAAAGAGGCTAAAAATGAGACAGGGCCAAGAACTGATGTCAATAGTGCCAACGCTTCTAAAGATGCCGAAGAGGTAGCCCCAAGGACAGATGTCCATTGATAAACTCCCATTCTATACTCACCTTGAGGAACTACGGAACCGTCTCATAAGAAGCGCCATAGCAATTGGGGTGAGTTTTTGCCTGTGCTATGTCTTTTCAGATATCCTTGTCAGAATATTGTTTGCACCTGTGAGCCAAGTTCTCCCAGCCGATAGTAAAATGGTTTTCACAGCCCTGACAGAGGGATTCATTGCCTACTTAAAGGTAGCCTTTTGGGCCAGCCTGATTGTTTCATCGCCAGTTGTTCTGTATCAAATATGGTCATTTATTGCTCCAGGCTTGTATGCCAATGAAAAATCCATGCTCAGACGGGCACTTTTTTGGGGAGGATTGCTCTTTGTTTCCGGGGGCCTTTTTGGATATTGGGTAGTGGTTCCCTTTGTGTTGAATATTACCTTTGGTTATGCCAATGAAAATTTGCAAGCTCTTCCACGCCTAAAGAACTATCTCACCTTTGCTGTGAAGACCCTTTTCACCTTTGGCATCGTCTTTGAGCTCCCTTTTGTAATGGCGGTCACTTCCAAGGCAGGGATCGTTTCCCGCGATTATTTCAAAAAAAATCGAAAAATCAGCTACATAGTGCTTTATGCTCTTTCAGTGCTCCTTGTGCCAACAGATATCTTTTCTCAGCTACTGCTTTTCTTGCCTCTGGCAGGGGTCTATGAGATAGGAATTCATTTGGCAGGTTGGATGGCCTCTAAGCAGGCCGTTGCCTAGGTCTGGATAGCCATGCTATGTTTTGCATATGTATAAGGCAAAATCAAATAAATATTATCCCTTGTTTGCAGATCTCAAAGGAAAATGTGTACTGGTAGTCGGCGGTGGCAAAGTGGCGGAACGCAAGGTAATGCGCCTGCTGGAGGCCGGGGCTCAGGTAACCCTCGTATCCCCTGAAGTAACACCGACGTTGGAAAGGCTGATGCAACAAGGGAAAATACACCATAAATCTAGAAGCTTTAAAGAGAAGGACATCCATGGGGCATGGCTGGTGGTAGCAGCTACGGACAACAGGAGTGTTCAAAAAGAGGTTCATGCCCTGGCCAATGAAAAACAAGTTTTTTGCAATGTGGTGGATCAACCAGAATATTGCACATTCATTGTGCCATCCGAGATCCGCAGGGGAGATCTTTCCATTGCTATATCGACTGGAGGCAAAAGTCCTGCTTTAGCAAAGGCCTTGAGACGTAAATTTGAGCAGGAAATAGGGGAAGAATTTGGGGAATACTTGGATCTTTTGGGCCAATTGCGTGAGTTCGTGAAAAAAAAGGAATCCAGCCATGATAAACGTCACCAGACCCTGGCAGCCCTTGGAGACTTGAAAGGACTGGATCTGTACAGCGCCAGCAAATGGAATCAACTTGTCACGTGGTGTACGCAAATATGCGGAACAGAGGCAAGGCAAATAGTTCAGGATTTCTTGAAAGAAAGATCAAAACCAAGTAAAGCTTGTTAAATGTATGATCTCCTATTTCAGATAACATTGTTCTTATATATTGGGGCCACAGTGGGTTTCGTCATGCACGTGGCCACTTTAAAGACCGGTGTTAGAAAGGCGGCCTTTGCCTTTTTGGGAACAGCTTTTTCCCTTCATACAATTGTAATAATCTTGAGGTGGATGGAGTCCAAGCATACCCCTTTGGTTAATCTGCACGAATCCTTGTCCTTTTTTGCATGGTCTATTTCCGCTTTTTTTATGCTTTTTCAGTGGAAAGAGAGGGTGAAATCTTTGGGAGCCTTTGTGGTCCCCATTGCTGCCTTTGCCATGTTGGGAGCTGCTTTCTACTCCAAAAAGATTGCTCCCCTGCCGCCTGCCTTGCAAAGCTGGTGGCTTCCTGTTCATGCAACGATATGCCTAGTGGCCTACGGCGTTTTTGCTTTGGCCTTTGCTATAGCCCTGATGTATGTGATTCAAGAAAGGCAGATAAAAAAGAAACGCCTGGGGGCCTTTTTTAAGAGATTGCCCTCTTTGCAAACTTTGGACAAAATGGGCCAGCTGTGCCTGAAAATTGGCTTTCCATTGCTTACCCTGGGAATTATTACAGGTTCGTTGTGGGCTGATTCTGCCTGGGGATCATATTGGAGCTGGGACCCAAAGGAGACATGGTCTTTGATTACTTGGCTGCTTTATGCTGCCCTGCTTCACCAAAGGCTCGCAGTGGGGTGGCGTGGCAGAAGGGCCGCCTACATGACCATATTGGCCTTTGGGGTGCTATTATTTACTTTTTTGGGAGTGAATTTCGTATTGCCAGGTCTTCACTCCTATTCCACTTGGTATGAATAGGCCTCAGATATTACTGATAGGAGTCAACCATAAAACGGCTCCAGTTGAAATCAGGGAACGCCTCACACTGGATGGCGACTTGAAGCAGAGCCTTGCATTACTCAAGTCCCTTCCAGAGACCGATGAGGTCCTTTTTTTGTCCACCTGCAACAGGGTCGAGATATTGACGGCCACAAAAGACGGAGACAAGGCCCTTGATACACTTTTGAACTTATGGCTGGAGCGATCTGGCCTCACAGAATCTGACCTGGAAAAAGGCCTTTATGTGCGCAGAGATACCGAGGCAATTGCACATCTTTTCAGGGTTGCTTCCAGCTTGGATTCAATGGTTGTGGGAGAACCGCAAATACTTGGTCAGTTGAAAGATGCATATCGCGCAGCCAGTGAGTCAAATGCAACAGGCACTATATTGAACAGACTTTTGCACAAAGCCTTTTCCGTGGCTAAAAGGGTGCGCACCGAAACTTCCATTGCAAGCCATGCAGTATCAATAAGCTATGCAGCGGTAGAGTTGGCCAGGAAGATATTTGGCGAATTGAACGGAAAGACAGCCATGCTAGTCGGAGCTGGTGAAATGGCAGAGCTTGCAGCCCAACACCTTAAAACCCATGGCGTCAAAAAGCTCATTGTTGCCAACCGCACCTTGGAAAGGGCCGTGCAACTTTCAAAAGAGCTTGACGGCGAACCCATTGCATTGGATGAAATGGATGATGCGTTGATAGAAGCAGACATAGTAATAAGCTCCACCGGGGCGCCTGGAACGGTTATTTCAGCATCTAAAATCAAAAAGATCATGCGGCCAAGGCGCCATAGGTTACTTTTTTTGATCGACATAGCAGTGCCCAGGGACATCGAGCCCGAAGTCAATGAGATTGACAATGTTTATCTATACGACATTGATGACCTCAAAGGCGTTGTTGAACTGAACAAAACCCAGAGGGAGAAAGAGGCGAGAAAGGCTGAGCGAATCGTTGAAGAAGAGGTCATAAAATTCGAAAATTGGCTTGAGTCTCTGGAAATCGTTCCTGTTATCCAGATGCTCCAAAAAAAGGCGGAAAATCTGCGTAAAAAAGAATTGGAAAGATCAATGAAGGCCTTAAAGGATTTAACGCCGAAACAGCAAAAGGCTCTGGATGTTCTCACACGTTCGATTGTGCAGAAAATATTGCATGATCCAATAATCACCATAAAGAATGGAACTAAAAATGGCCTGGACAGCAGGGCCTTGCTGGAAAACGTATGCAGGCTTTTCAATCTGGATGCGGTCACAGAAGAAAATAAACCTGCCGCCAACAACGATATCGGGTCTTCTGATTCTTAAAAATTTTTGGATTTTTCTCCAATCGAGTCTCTTCCCATGACATTTTGTTGACTTTGATTAGAGGTTATGCTAAAAATTATTTAGGTGGTGGAGTGTTTGCAAAAGCCTACACAAGGCATGCAACACACAAAAAGAGAGGTGCGTTATGGAAAAGATTGGTCGTCTGTTCGGGATGAGCTTGTTGATCTTGGTTGTTTTCATTGGAACAGCCAATTCTTCCCCTTTCATACTGGATACTGGTGCTCCCAAGGATGCCACAACAGGTCTAACACTCTATAAAGGGAATGGAGGTTATCAAGACTTGGCAGCACAATTCGATCTTGGATCACCCTATGAAATCCAGTCAATCCAAGTTTATGTCTCTGTTGCTGCAGCCCAAAATAGTTTCGATGTTTCAATATATGATGAAAACTTCAATCCCATGGGTTTCAGCGATTCAATCACGATTCACCATAATGGAAAAGTCAAAAGGGCTTCAGGATGGTTTGGTTTAGACAATTTGAACTGGATCTTGGATAAGGGGACATATTGGGTGGTATTTGACAATGCAAATCAAGGCCTTGGTGAAAAAGCCATCTATTTTCCATTAGATGTGCCATTTCCAACGAAATACGCAAAGAGAGATGATTTTAAGCCAGTGTGGGATAGTTCAACCATAGGGCAGGATTTAAGTTTTGGTGTCAGAATAAATGGTGAGAAAGTTCCTGCAGCATCCAATCCCATTCCATCATCCCTGATCCTGTTTGGAACAGGCATGGCTGGCATGGCCACGATATTGCGTCGCAAAAAAAGATAAAATCGGAAATCGTTGTCAGAGTGTTGGGGATATTTAAGGGTTATCTCCAACACTCTGGTGTTGCTAACTTGTTTTGTTCATCTCATGAGTGCCAGAACAGTTAGCAGCAAATAGCCCAAGAGCCATAATCCCAACGTGACCAACAGATAGTCTCTTCTCTTGGTCCAGCTCAGCGCTCCAAACAAGACAACAGGTATCGCAGGAAAAAGGATGCCGGCCACGAGCGGATGAACATGCCTTAGCAGTTCCTGGATACCCAGAAAAAACCACGGTCCCTTGATGAGATGCACTTTGGCACCTGGAAGGTCTATCGGAGCATGGACAAAGGCGGAAACAAATATTGCAGCAAAAGCAGCCACTAAAAGCGTCCCAGGGCCTAAAAGCACCTTTTTTGTATGATACCAAGTGCCTATTCCCCATATTAAGCATGTAAGAAGCAGGTGAACGATATATATTCTATTGAGTCCCTCCTGGTCCAGCGAAGCCATGAGCCTGTTGAGGCCTGTGCCAACAAGAGGAATTGCTGTTAAAAGATGTTCATATATCGATGCTGCCGCTCTGCCTGTGGCATCGAGACGAAGCACATATCCGGTAAACAGAATCAATATGGCTCCTGGCAATGTAAACACCATGATGGTCCAGTGACCTTTTGGGCTCAGTCGCCTTGAGAAGGCTTGGTGATCCCAAATATGATCCACCGCATGGTACAGAAGGGCCAAGAAAAAGAATTGACCAGACCAGAAATGCAATGCACGCCAAAATGCGCCAAAGGGAAGCACAGTCTCCATTGCCACGGCAGAGACAAAGGGATCTGTCAATTCATATTGATAATTTACCACGAAGCCGGAGAATATGGCTACGATGAGAAAAGCCGTGGTAAATTCACCAAACTTAGGCATCAAGGCCACCTTTCTCTGTCACAGCAGGGCCCCTTTGGGCATCAAGACTGTGTAGCCGTGGCCATCTTTTGCCACCCTGACCTTTAATCTGGACAAATCCTTTTTCGCAGGTCCGGAGATATATTTCCCATCAGGTGAAAATTTACTTTGATGGCAGGGGCAGACAAACATTTTTTCTTGTTCAAAATATTGAACTGTGCATCCTAGATGCGGGCAGGTACGGGACAAGGCATAAGGACCTTCATTGGTTTCAAACAGGACAAAGGCCTTTTCCACGTGAAATTGACCAGGTTTTAGACTTTTGGAAACGTCGAATTCAATGGGTGGCCTGTATCTAACTTTGCTGATGAAGGCATAAAAGGGATAAGCAAGCATTACGCCCAAAAGCCACAGTCCCCTTGTTATCCATCTTCTCCTGTTCATTTGCGGAAAATTGAAAACAGCAGCGTCAAAATGATGCTCAGAATTATGGAAGTCGCAAGTGGAAAATAGAAGGTAAAGTTATCCTTTTTTATCACGATATCGCCGGGAAGCCTGCCCAGCCATGGTATCTTGGGGGCAATTATGAGCACTAGGCCGATCAATACCATCAGGCCTCCAAACAAAAGAAGGATCTTGCCCATCTCTTGAAAGGGATTCATTGAGATACTTCACCTCCTTTTACAGCAGATGATTTAAACAATCTCCTGTTCAATCTGTTGGATGCCTTTTCGTAGCGTTCATATTCGCTGAATATGCAACCACAGTAAGGTTGGCGGTATATTTCCAGGTCCTTAGCCATGTTGATGCCTTCCATCCAACCACTTCTAAAATCTTCATAGTGGAAGTCGAGTCCATATTTTTGCGCACATCTCCTACCAATTTCTTTGATGGCAGAGTGAAGCTGATATTTACTATAAAGCAACGTAGTGGATATGGTTTTTATGCCTAATTCTCCGGCCATCCTGGCAGTTTGTTCAAGGCGCATGCCATAGCATGCCAAACAGCGGATACCATGCCTTGTCTCTCCATTCAGGGCCTGAAGCCATTCTTGCAGGCCATAGCCTTGGCTGTCCCACACAAGATCCAAGCCAATTTTTAGCGACACTGTCTCCAAGGCCTCTACTCGCCGTTCAAACTCCTTGAAAGGGTGGATATTGGGGTTGAAAAAAAAACCCAAAGGTTCAACAGATTTTTCCCTCAACGCCTTTACAGGATACAAGGCGCAAGGCCCGCAGCATATGTGCAGTAGCACCTTCTTCATTTTGTTACCGACATTGGCCCAAGTCCTGCAATTTTCGCCATTTCTTGCCTGAGCGACTCCAGTTTTTTGAGTCCCTTCACAAGCGTTTGATGCTCGTCGGCTGGCAAGAGGTCTATTTGGATCAAAAGGGGATCACAAAAATAAAAGGTGCACCGGAACGGTCTTTGATATCTTGGCAATATGCAACCCCTTTCTCCCATGAATTGACACATTGAACTCGGGTCTTTTTGAAAGTCATAGATATGGCCATTGACATTCATGGCAAGGAAGGCCACTAGATCATTGCTATTTGGTAGGCCAAATTTTTGGGCACAGCATACCACACCACAATACGGGCATGACTTTGTGGTCAGATCTTGGATGAGTGGATCAATTTGATCAAAAACCTGCCTGTATTGGTTTCCTAATTTTGACAGCTGCGTTGTTATTTGGCTGTCTTGGGCTAGAGAGGAACGAAGAGCCTTGTATCTTTCAATAAATGCATCGAATGAACGAAACTCCATTGCAAATGTAGAATTTTTCACAGTTAGGCTCCATACTTCCTGTTTTCTTCATCAATTAATTGTCTAAACATGAAGGAAACGCCAATTGCCGCTGTCTCTGCCCTGAGAATGCGTTTGCCAAGGCTTGCCGGTGTGAACCCATTCAGGAATGCAAGTTCACTTTCGTCGGCAGTGAAACCACCCTCTGGACCAACGAGCAACGTGACCGGCTGTTTCCTGCTTTGTTGTTTCCAGGCCTGGTAAAGGCCATGCCTTGGGTGCTGGCGTTCCCATATTACAATTTTTGCTCCCTCAAGGCTATTGGAAAAGTTGAGGAAGTCTGACAATCCCACCGGTTCCTGTATGTGTGTCAAATAGGCTCCCTTACACTGTTTCAATGCCTGCCTCGTTATTTCCTGCCAGCGGGCCAGCCGGTGCCGGGCCTTTTTTTCATCCATCTTGACCACAGATCTTGAGGTATAGAGTGGATAGATTCTTTCTATGCCTATTTCAGTGCCTTTTTGCACGACAAGGTCCATTTTATCGCTTTTTAAAATAGATAATGCCAAATAAATCGGGCACAGATCTGGTTCGACCTCTTCAAGCTTGGTCAATTCCAGTTTGAGCACATTTTTGTAAATGTCTGCCACCTTGCAGCTCAAGATATTTCCACGGCCATCCACCAGCCTGACCTCGCTGTGCGGTTTTATGCGCAATACTCTGATCCCATGGCGGGCCTCTCTGCCCTTCAGCTCAAACGTGTCTCCCAGGTTGGGAAGTCCTTTTCCATTCCAAAAAAGCGTGGGAACATCAGACATTGGTCTCATGTTCAAAGGCTAGGCACAGCCAATTGTTTCCATTTTCACTTTGAGAATTCAGCATGTTATTTTTCAGACCAAGCTCTTCAAAAATGGCTATAACCCCTTTTTCCTGGCCTTCAAGGATGCCAGATATAAGCAAAACCGCCTCATCAGCCATCTTGGAGACCAAATCCTCTGCTAAAAGCTCTAGGGTGTTTTTGTCAAGGTTTGCCAAGACCAAATGAAAGCCGCCTTCAATTTGCCATAAGGGCGTTGTGGAAACAGACATCTGTTTGTGCACGTGGTTTCCGTAGATATTTTTCCTGGCCACCTCTACAGCCACAGGGTCAACATCTATACCAATGACAGAGGCTGCCCCCAATTTTGCTGCAGCTATGCCCAATATGCCAGTACCTGTTCCCACATCCAATACATCAACACCTTTGGGAAGATTTTGAGAGACCATTTTCTCCAAAATCTGCTCCAGGGCCTCAAGCATCATTATGGTAGTTGGATGAGTGCCTGTACCAAAGGCCTGCCCCGGGTCGATTTCAATGACAATTTCGCTTGCCTTGGGAACATATTCTTCCCATGAGGGTTTGATGACCAGCCTTCTCCCAACCTTGATAGGCTTAAAATAACGTTTCCATCCCTCTGTCCAATCTTCTTCGATCACGGCCTTGGTATTAAGTTTTATGTCTGGATAGTCTGACTCCATGGAAGAAAGATCTGAAAGGTAGAACTCAATTTCTTCAAAGAGCCCCTTTTCAGCTTCGTCCTTTGTCATGTATGCCTTGAGCAGTGACATTGGCTCAGACTGTGCAAAGCTTTCCGGAAGATCCTCAATCAAGACCCCTCTGTGCAGGGTAGAAATCAAAAAATCAGATACCACGTCCACAAGGGGCTCGGGACACACTATTTCCAATTCTATCCACGGCCGTTTGTGCTCATCTCGGAGTGCCATTCTTTTACCATTTCCCTTCAGTAACCAGACTCACAGGCCGAATATTAGACTAGACTCAATAAAGAGGCGGAACAAATGTACCACGCAGAAGCCGAACTTAACAGTGCGGCACGTCATCCATATTTTGATTCAGGTTATCTCTTTGACCTGCTTGTGAAGTCTGGCCTCCTTCATGCATCCGATATATCGTCTTTGCAGGCAAAATTATCTGTCCCGAAAAGAAAAGGCCAAGATTTGATTCAGTGGTTGGCTGGCCTAAGACTACCCCGTCGGGACGGAAAAGGGGCAGTTGTTGAGGAACATGACATTTTGAGCCTGGTTTCCAAGGATCAAGGCTGGGATTTCAGAAGGCTTGATCCCCTCAGGCTAGATATGGACGTTGTCACCAAGACTCTGCCGGCCTCTTTTGCCAAACGCAGACTGGTTTTGCCAGTGGGTTGGACCGGGGAGGAGATTCTGGAGATCGCCTGTTATGATCCCCTGGACAAAGATCTGTTCGAGGATCTGAAAAGGGCCTGCAAGAGCCCGACAAAGATTGTTGTTGCCACCAAATCGGATATAGAAAGGCTGATCAGGGAATTCTTTGATTTCAGGAAATCCATTCAGGCTGCACAAAACGTACTCTCCACCCCAGACGTAGATATTGCCAATCTTGAGCAGTACGTGCAGCTTGCATCGGCAGATGGCCACACATCAGACCGTTACGTCCAAAAGGCGGTGGATCATCTTTTTCAGTATGCCTTGAGCCAACGTGCCAGCGACATCCATATCGAGCCCAAACGCAACGAATCTATTGTAAGGTTGCGAATAGACGGCATATTGCACACTATTTACCGTATTCCAAGGGTAGTGCACGATGCCATGTGTTCCAGGATCAAAGGCCTTTCCAGGATGGACATCGCAGAAAAAAGACGGCCCCAGGATGGCCGAATGAAGATTGGCTGGAACAATGAAGAGGCTGAGGTAAGGGTTTCCACTGTTCCTGTTGCCTTTGGAGAAAAAGTTGTCCTGAGGCTCCAAAGCGCAGATATTCTCTTCAGTGACCTCAACAAACTGGGTTTCAGTGCCAGGGACCTTGAAGCCTACGAAAATTTTCTTAAACATACCCATGGAATAATTCTTGTTACAGGCCCCACCGGAAGCGGCAAATCAACTACCCTTTATTCCACCCTGCGCCACCTGAGTTCTCCTGATGTGAACATCGTTACGGTGGAAGATCCGATAGAAATGGTGCATGAGGAATTCAACCAGATAGCTGTTCAACCCCATATAGACGTGACATTTTCCACTATATTGAGAAACATCCTCAGACAAGACCCTGATATCGTGATGATTGGAGAAATAAGGGATGCAGAAACCGCCCGCTACGCAGTTCAAGCAGCCTTGACCGGCCATTTGGTCTTTTCGACCCTTCACACCAATGACTCGGTAAGTGCCGTTACCAGGCTGAAGGACCTGGGTCTGGAACCATATCTGATAGCTTCTACATTGCGTGGAGTAGTTGCCCAAAGGCTCGTGCGGAAGGTGTGCAGGCACTGCAGAAAATCCATCACAATACCAGCAGCCAAGATAAAGAGCTTGGGTTGCACAGTGGAAGCCGATCCAGTGAGGGTGGCAATGGGAAGCGGATGCAATTATTGCCGCAACACAGGCCACTTGGGGCGTATAGGCATATACGAGGTCTTTTCTGTCACAGAAGCAAGCAGAGACTTGATACATCAGGAAAGAAGTGAAGAGGAGCTGCGGAGGCAGGCCTTGAAGGATGGTATGAGGCCGCTGGGATATGACGCCTGTTCCAAACTGTTGGCAGGCATAACCAGCGTTGATGAGGTGCTGAGGCTCTCTGCTGTTTGAATCACACAGCCCACAGGAGATTGTTGAGATTGGGGACAGGCAAATAATTCAAGCTATCTTTCCTCCCGGCCGATCATTCATACACACAAACAGATCACATAGAATCAGATAGAAAACCCTTAAACCAACTACCATGCCCAGAATCCCAAGAATGCTAATAACAGGCAAACCAACTGCCTATCACGTTATGTCCAGAACAGCCCTGGAGGGATATGTACTAGGAGATGTGGAAAAAGAGCACCTTCTTAGACTTATTAAGCTAATGAGCTCTGTCTACTTTGTTCAAGTCTTGGGATTTTGCATCATGGGAAACCACTTTCATCTTCTGGTAAGAATGATGCCTGGCCAT
>CAYWKF010000040.1:0-10251 GCA_964459155.1 uncultured Desulfobacterales bacterium | reverse complement strand
TCTTGCGTTTTTACTTTTTTTGCTTTTGACCAGCCTTTTATACTTATCAAGTGTGGTAAAGGGTGTTCAAAGTGAATTTGTTTGCCTCTCCAGCCGGTCTGAAATTTATCTTTTCCATAAATAGCCACAGAATATCGACCACTGTGTGATACTTTATTTGACCATGCGCCACATTTGTTACCAGGATTTTTTGCATTACTTGGATACAAGAACCAGTCTTTGGGCAAAAGATTGTCATAAGTCCCTAACTCAAATCCAGGATTGGAGACCAAATTGGTGCGGACATTACTTATCAGAACCATTGAAGCTGCCACAATCACCGCTGTTACGCTGACACTCATTATGACAACCGTCTTTTTTGAAATCTTAAATGGTCTTGTAGTCATCAAAAATATTAAAAAGATTGTGATACCTGCTGAAACTGCAACATAAGATGTTCTACTGGAGGATATAAATAAATAGAAAAGTTCAAGGAGAAATAAGGCTCCTAAAAGAAACACCATTGGGAGCTTTTTCTGCCCGATTTTCTGTACAATCAAAAAAAGAAGCAGGAATATTTGACTGGCTAGTGTTACAAAACATGTATTTTTAGCACCAAATGTAGAGGCAAAAGCGTGAATCTTGGAGGCTGGCAGCAAGAAGGGAATTTGTATTTTTGTTTGAATTAGCCCAATAATGGTTACAAGGGCAAAACTAAAAACAAGAGAATAAAGAGCTATATTTCTGTATTTGGGGGAAGATGAAAATAGCACAAGTAAAATTAAATAGAGAAAGCAGACAGTAGCCCATTGACTTGCTTCATATAAGGAAGCTTGGGGAACCATTGCCCATGATGCAGATAAACAGGAGTATAAAGTGAATAGGGATAGCAAATAGAAAATTACTTTAGCTAGGTCAGAACTGGTGGAAAAAGTAGCCTTGAACTGTCGAAAAAAACTTAAGATCGTCCAGGTTATCAAAAGCCAGGCCAATATCTGAACTGCTGCTAATTTGGGCTCTCTGTAGCTAACAAATATCCACTGTTCACCAAACTTACCTGGAATAAAGACCAAAGGTGGTATGAAAAATAGCGCCCATATAAGCACACATGTAACATATTCTTTGAGTGAATGCTTTTTTTTAATTTCCATACGATTTTGATTGAAATGTGTATTCAGGCACTATGTTTTTGAGATGTTTCTTTAACTTTTGAACGTTCCGCATGGAGGCGGCCATTTGAAGGTGTACTATTTCTTGCTGTAGCCAATCCCAGTTCACTTTTCTGCTTTTAGCAAGTAGCAACTTCTCATGGGTTGTAGGTTTGAGGTCCTCTTTATGATGGAAAATTTCTTCATACAATTTTTCACCAGGCCTCAGACCTGTATAAACAATCTCAATATCTTGGCCAGGTGTCAGGCCAGAAAGTTTGATCATCTGTTCTGCTAACTCCCTTATGAGGATTGGCTTTCCCATGTCGAGCACAAATATTTCACCGCCGGTTCCCATGGCACCTGCCTGGAGTATCAGGCTAACTGCTTCAGGGATCGTCATAAAATATCTCGTAATTTCCGGATGAGTAACCGTAAGAGGTCCACCGTCTTTGATTTGCTTCTCAAAAAGTGGTACGACCGAACCAGCAGACCCCAACACATTCCCGAAACGAGTGGTGATAAATTTTGTTTTTGACCTTGCATCTAGGTTTTGACAATATAGCTCTGCTATACGTTTTGTTGCCCCCATCACGTTTGCCGGGTTGACTGCTTTGTCAGTAGATACAAGTACAAAACGCTCCGCCTCACACCGGTCTGCTGCATCTGCTACAATTTTTGTGCCTAAAACATTGTTTGTAACTGCTTCTGCTGGATTGATTTCCAGCATAGGAACGTGTTTGTATGCAGCAGCGTGAAATATCGCGTCAGGTGAAAACTTGGTAAAGACCCAATTTACTCTTTCATCGTTCTTTACGTCTCCCAATACTGTTATCAAATTCAGTCGGGGAAATTCTGCTCTGAGCTCGTGATCTATGGTATAGAGATTAAATTCGCTGTTATCCATGATAACCAGTTTGGCAGGTCTTATCGTAGCTATTTGCCTGCACAACTCAGAACCTATAGAGCCGCCTCCTCCTGTTACCAACACATTTTTGTCTTTTAGATATTCAGAAATGGCCTCGTTATCCAAGTTGACAACTTCTCTGCCCAAAAGGTCTTCTACGGTAACAGGCCGGAGTCGTGTGGCCTCAATCTCAGCTCCTTTCATTTCAAATACAGAAGGCAATGTTCGACATTCAAGTTTGGCCTTGTTGCAGAGCGTTACTACCCGCTGAACGGTGGATTTATCTGCAGAGGGTATGGCTAACAAAACAAGTTCAATTTCCAAGGCCTTGGACACTTTTTCTATGGAATCCGTTGTGCCTACCACCCTCACTCCGTGGATTTCACGGCCTAGTTTTTTAGGATCGTCGTCAACAAAAGCCAGGGGAAGATATTCTGGCCGATGAAGCAAGTCTCTAACCAACATTTCGCCAGCTCTACCGGCGCCAACGATTAAAGCCCGCTTGCCTTCATGCTTATGTATTTTGATATGGGCGTCTTTAAACCATCGATATGTCAATCTTGAGAAACATAGGCCAGCAGATAATAAGATTGGATACAGAACCAAGACAGAACGAGGCACCCCGTGCATGCGTAGCACAACGGAAGCCGTTAGAGTCAGTAGTAACGTACCCAACCCCACGGCTTTAAGAATGCGTACAAGGTCGGGAATGGAGGCAAAGCGCCAGAAGCCTCTGTAGAGTCCAGTAAGCCAAAATACAGCACCTTGTACGGGAACAGTGAAACCGATCAACTTAACCAATGAATAGAAATAGTTTTGGGGTATGATATCAAAATTGAACCTGAGCCAATAAGCCAATGTCAAAGAAGCTGGAATCCATATTAAATCATGCAGCAGCGCCGCCCATCTGTTGAGTAACAAAAATTTTAAAACACGTTTTCCCATGACTGGTTTCAGGCGGTCAAAGTTTTCTTAATGGTTTCTGCCACCAACTCCACTTCACCATCCGTCATAGATGTTCCTGAAGGAAGACAGAGGCCAGTTTCAAAAAGTCGTTCTGCAACCAAGCCGCCGATGACCCTGCTTTTAGCAAATACTGGTTGCATGTGCATAGGTTTCCAAACTCGTCGTGATTCAATGTTTTCGATCTCAAGTGCAACCCTCACGTCCTCTGGACCTTTTTTACAAACTTTGGGATCTAGCAGAATCACAGTCAGCCAGCAATTAGATCTTCCATAAGAGGGCTCAGGAATAAAAGAGACGCCCTCAACATTTTTCAAATGTTTCTTGTACAATCGGTTTATCTCCCGACACCTGTTGACCCTTTCTTGCAATACTTGCAATTGTCCTAAACCAATAGCTGCGAGAACATTGCTCATTCGATAATTATAGCCTATTTCAGTATGGTGATAATATGGTCTAACGTCTTTGGCCTGTGAAGCGAGCTTCCTAGCATGCTTGATCAAATTTTCATCATCAGATGCCAAGAGTCCACCACTACCGGTGGTGATGATTTTGTTTCCATTAAAGGAATAGACGCTTGCGTATCCTCCCTTTCCCGCATGTTTTCCTTTGTATGTAGATCCCAAAGATTCAGCAGAATCCACAATTACAGGGATATCATACATGTCGCAAACTTTGGTGATAGCATCTAAGTCAACACAATTACCATAAATATCTGTTGGAATGACAGCCTTTGGTGGCACACCACATTTATTGATACATTGTTCTATACCTTCAGCTAATAAATTTGGATCCATGTTCCATGTTTCAAAATCTGAGTCAACGAACCATAGTTCCCCACCTTGATAGGTTACAGGGGAAACGCTTCCTATGAATGTCAATGTGGATGCCAGTACCATGTCGCCTGGGCCGATCCCCAAATGTCTTACTGCCAAATGCATAGCAGCCGTACCGCTTGAAACAGCTACTGTAAAAGGAATATCCAAAAGAGTTGCCATTTCGGCTTCAAACTTTTCTATGGCTGGACCAACCGGAGCAATATAATTCGACTCAAACACCTTCTCTACATAGTAAAGCTCTTTACCTCCCATATGGGGAGGTGACAAAAAAATTCGCTTTTTTTTCTCTAGCATTAAAAAACCGCCCTTGGTCCTATCACTTTAATGTCATTAGCAATATCTTTATAGATAGTGGTACCAGCTCCGACCAGGACCTTTTTTCCAATAGTTACATTGGGTATAATCGTTGATCCAGCCCCTATTAAAGTCCCATTCCCTACGGTTACGGTTCCGCAAATAGTGGTTCCTGGGGCAAGATGTACAAAATCTTCAATAATACAATCGTGGTCCACACTGGCTGCAGTGTTAACGATTACATGATTTCCAATCCTGGTACAAGGGTTTATGGCAACCATGGCCATAACTACAGAACCGGGACCTATAAAAACATTTTTTGCAATTATTGCGGTGGGATGAATGGTGTTAACAAATTCTATATCTTGTTGCTCCAAGAATTCAACTACTTTTTTACGTGCTTGGTTGTCTCCGATTGCAACAATGGCCTTTGACGGCCTATGACGTATATCTAGCAGTTCCTTTCTACCCCCCACAATGGGATAACCTAGCAAATGGTCTCCCTTACGTTGAGGCCCATCATCTACGATGAAAACGATCTTATATTTATTCTCTTTTTCAATAATATCAATAACTACCTTGGCATGTCCGCCGGCTCCATATAGAAATATTTCTTGTTTATGATTATTCATCTGCTTCAGAACCAGAAAATTTTGTCATGGTAACATGGCCAGGTTCATGGATTCCCTCTCTGTTCAGTACCTTCCATAAGGTGAGAAACAAAATTTTTAGATCTAGCCAAAAACTTTGATTCTCAATATACCAAACGTCCATTTTGAAGCGTTCTTCCCAGGAAAGTGTATTACGACCATTAATTTGGGCCCATCCTGTGATTCCAGGCTTTGCCTCATGCCTTCTGGCCTGTTGTGGAGTGTACTTGTCGAGGTATTCCATTAGTAGAGGCCTCGGACCCACTAAGCTCATGTCTCCTTTTATGACATTCCACAATTCCGGCAATTCATCCAGGCTAGTGGAGCGTAAAAATTTACCGAGCGGGGTAATACGTTCGAAATCAGGCAGTAGGTTACCATCGTTATCTTTTGCATTTGTCATGGTTCTGAATTTATAAAGTGTGAAAGGAACCGCGTTATGTCCAGGGCGTCTCTGGGAATAAATTATGGGCGAGCCCAATTTGAAGCGCACTGCTAAAGCAGTTATTGCAAAAATGGGGGATAAAATAATCAAGCCAATTGATGCCAAGATTAGGTCAAGTAATCGCTTTCCACAGGTTTTATATATCATACGAAAACATAAATTAAGGTTACCAATGGTTGGTTATTTTTATCTATCCTGTTGTGCTATTTTGTCTATCATCTTTTTTTTAATAACTATTTTTTATGACGATTTTTTCGAGTCATTAAATGAGTCTTTTCTAGCCACTGAACAAACTGTTCTGCAAGTTTAGTTCTGTCAAATCGTTTTTTTCCAAGTTGTTTGGCATTTATACCCATTTGTTTCAGTCTGTCACGGTTATCTGCTGCATCTTCCAGTGCATTGGCAAAAGCCTCAGAGTTGTCAGGCTCAACGGCATATCCACAAGAATATTTCTTTATCATATCCGATAGCCAGCCTGGATAGTTGTTAATTACAGGCAATCCCATAGCCAAGTAGTCAAAAAATTTGTTGGGCGATGTACCATAATAAAATGCAGGCACATTGGACAGTATCATCAATCCCACGTCTGCGCCCTGCATGTATTTGATCAATTCTAACTTAGGCATTGGATCGAGGAAAAAACAGTTGTCAAGTCCGTTCTCCCGGGCTTTTTCCTTGAGTGTTGGTTTAAGCTTACCATCTCCAACAAATACCAGTTTTATGTCAGTCCGTCCTCGTTTTTTAAGTTGATATGCTGCATCCAGCACTGCTTCCAATCCATTGGCAATGCCATGAGCTCCAGTGAAAATTGCCATCAAGTCATTTTTTTTCACGCCAACAGGTCTAGTAGGATTGAAATTCATCTTTTCAAATAGCGCAAAGTCGCAACCATTTGGAATCATAGCGACTGGTTTGTCATCGCCTGCTGAAGCCTTGATGCCTTTTACTATTCCAGGCGATAGTCCTACACAAGCGTGAGCCGAACGATATGATATCCACTCCAGAAAAGACAACAGCCGCAATACAAAAGGATTGGTTACTACGCCCATCGCCTTTGGAAGTTCTGGCCATAAGTCCCTTACTTCGAACACAAAAGTTTTGTTTCGGAGCCATCTGGCAAAAATTCCCGGTATTCCTGCAGTCAAGGGAGTGCTAGTAGCAAACACTAGATCATAATGTTCGAGTAGCGCAATACGTATGCTGCGTAACGCAAACTTCAGGAATACCCAGGCCCTTTCCAGTAGCCCTTGATAGTTGGAGTAAGGAAGTTCAAACTCGATGACCTCTATGTCATCTACTATTCCTTGTCTTATCCCTTTTTGAAACGGGCCGGAAAGGCCGCTAACACCGTCCTGATAACTGCCGCATACCATTGTTACTTTATGGCCAGCCCTTATTAGCGCCTGGGACATTGCATACGAACGGTTTCCCGTTGAACCGGCAGGGGTTGAAAAGTGTTGATGTAAGTAAAGGACCTTCATTGGATGTCAAACCAAAAAAGTAAATATCGATGTTATTTCACAAGGCTTTGAACAACGTATTTCCAACACCGGCTTATTCTGTTTTTGTAAATAACAACGTGATTCAGGCATTTCCACAATCCTGATATCGACATCACAGGATGATTTAACTTCCACAGTCGCCTCTGGGCACTTCAAAATATTATTACAGATTTTCCACCTTTTTGTAGGCAGATGCCACCGTATTACAGCATTATGTTTAAAACCTGTGACCTCATCTCTTATTATCCAACGTCCTTCGTTCCACACGACACTTCTGCTGTGAGAGGCCCCGAGATAGTCAGTATAGCGACTGTTTATAAGGTTGTTTTTCCATTCGACATATTCTGGCTCAAGCCAATTCCCAAAAAGAAAACGGCCTAACTTGGGCATCTGATCCCGTTCGTCAAACTCAACTGTATTGTGAGCCGATGTGCCAGGAAAATAGTCGAGCAGTTCCTCCTCACAATTATAACTATATGTACCAGCATCTCTGGTCCAATTAGTTCCGTTGTGCCAAATATCTAAATGTAGTGCGTCTGCGTGGCTTGGCCTAAATTTATAAACAGGCAATCTCATCAAGGCAAACCCCTTTTCATGTCTGATAGATGCATATCCACCGTGAGGCATTAAAGAAGAAGCAGGCCTTTCAAGAGTAGCAAGACTGTGTAGATCTACAATATCGAAAAGTTCAAGTAATGGATGGACAAGAGCACAATAGTCGCACCTCTTTTGCAAAAATACCGCAGCCGCTAATTGTAGGCTAGGCAGAAAATTCCTATAAGGAGCTTCCTGCAGATTGAAAAGATAGGTTCCATCATTTCCACCGATGTTGGGTGCATCGCCGCTGGCAGAATCGATCACGTTCAAGAACCACACTGTGGCTTTAGCTGCTCCTTTGTAAAAAGAGCTGCTGAATGGCGGGAGTTGCAGTTTTTGCCTTAACAATTCGACAAAGCTGAGTTCATCTAGCACCATTCTATGATATGTTGTCGAATGCTGTGAAAAACTGCCATCCAACAAAATTAATTTTTTCACCCTATTTTCGAGCCAAAACCTGCCCAGTTTGGCCCAGCGGTTAGCATCAGCTTTGTTATTTTTGCCTGGATGAAATTTCAAAAGATAAGAACCAGCTGCAAAAAGGGCTGCTGCCTCACTGATGCCGTGATTGTTGTCTTGTGAGATAGAATAATGAATAGTTGGGGTAATGCGTTTGAGATGTATTTCTAACAATCTCAAAAAGTTTGGAAAGGGATTTATGAATCTGTCTTCTATGCACAAAGAAGCAGTAAGCAAATTCAAGCATCTGATGGCCGCCTCCTGACCGCATTTCCAGTTGATACCTTTGTTAGGAGGATTTTTTTCACACCAATCTCTGAGCCAAGACTCTATTATATTGAGAAAATCTTCCTCTTTGTTTCTATAACGCCACGCCATCCTTGGTAACCAGTCAAAACGCGACAGCTCCCAGATAGTTTTTATATCGCCAACATTAGGGATAAAATCAGGTATCATGCTCCAATGAAGTGAATTATTGTCGAATCTAACATTGGTCCAGGGATTCAAAAACCAATCTGGAGGAGAGGGAAGAGGAAAAGCATGGCAAGAAAAATACAGAATATTGACAAGATCATTTGTTTTTTTGCATGTTTCCAGAAAAAAAGGCCCTTCAATGGGATGCTTAGCAGGTAGGATGCGCTGATAATACCCGATGCGTTTTAATGTCCTGTACCTGACAACACGAAAAATGTTTCGGAGTCCAAGTTTTGTGTATGTTGAAGTTCGTTCAAACAATTTCTATTCAAGCACAGTTATGGGCATTAAGCTTGTTAATGTATATTAGGCTTGCCCGATTTTACACTAGATGCTATCTCATTGGCAGCCTCAAGAGTAACTCTTGTTACTTCTATTAACTCTTTAAATGGGATAGGTGATGGTTTTCCTGTTCTTATGCTATCAACAAAGGCTTGCGCACAAGCCTCTTGGCCCTTGTCTTGACGTAGAAGGTTCATTTTCCTAAAGCCTTTCCAGCCGAAACCTTTCAGTTTTCTGAAGTTGTCAAGTTGGAGCACTGCATCACCTGCAAAGACCTCAATGCGTTCTTTGGGAAAAGCCTTACCGCCGTTGGCTAGATAGTGAATAGTGCCAAAGGAGCCATCTTCGAAATAAAGGGTTATTACTGCCTTGTCTTCAGTAACGTCGAGGGCCGGATGCTCGCCCATGCTGCCTGCCTGCACTGAGACGATGGGGGAGTTTGCAAGAAAACGCATGAGATCCACATAATGGCAGGCCTCTCCAATAACACGCCCGCCTCCGATCTCTCTGTCCTGTATCCAGGAATCGGCAGGAATCTTTCCTGCGTTCATGGTCATGATGAAGGCCTTTGGCTGGCGGACAGACCGAAGAAGTTCCTTCATCTTTAGAATATGAGGGGCAAAACGTCTGTTAAAGCCAACCATTACAACCGAATTTGAGGCCGCATATGCACGCTCTATTTCTTCCAGTTC
Source organism: uncultured Desulfobacterales bacterium (assembly GCA_964459155.1). Lineage (GTDB taxonomy): Bacteria > Desulfobacterota > Dissulfuribacteria > Dissulfuribacterales > JALVPX01 > JALVPX01. The sequence goes on along the minus strand of CAYWKF010000040.1, from coordinate 1,020 downwards.
TTCCATGGAAAGACAGAGAGGTTTTTCAACAAAAACATTTTTTCCAGCATTCAACGCATCAATGACGTATCTGGCGTGGCTGTTGTGTCTGGTTACGATGACAACAGTATTTATGGATGGATCACTCAAGACGGCATCCACGTCTGTTGCCGCATTCAAAAAGCCTGATTTTCTGCCGTGATGAGTAGCGGTTACCCCCCCTTTTGAGACTATTGTATGAAGGGTTACACCGGCCTTTTTGAATGCAGGAATAAGTACTCTGGATGCATAGTTCCCGGCACCTATGAATCCACAGACCGGCAAGCCCGGTTCTGGAGAATGGTTTTCACCCAAGGCGACTATTCTGTCATTTTCAATTTCTGATGATTGCTTGTTTTCTCCATAATCGAGAAGAATTCCTAATGCGTCTTTTTCCGAGGAGAGAATCTCATAGGCGGATACGGCTTCTTTGATGGGAAACCTGTGGGTCACTAAAGAAGCAGTATCTATTTTCCCTTCCGACATTAGGTTCAGAATTGCCTCGAAATTTCGTTGCTCTGTCCATCTCACATAACCAAAGGGATAATCGATCCCCTTTTTTTCATATTCGTCATCGTAACGTCCTGGGCCGTAGGAACACGAGACCTGAAAACTTATTTCCTTTTCGTAGAAATCGGAACGATTAAGCTCAAGTCCCGTAACACCTACTAGTACGATTCTCCCTCTCTTCCGACACATCCTGGCAGCCTGACTTACTGGCTCGGAACTCGTGGTAGATGCAGTAATGATCACTCCATCAACACCACGTCCTTGGGAAAAGGCCATTCCGGCTTCTAGCGGATCTTCTCCATCAGCCAGGGAAACGGTCTCGGCCCCAAACTTTCTGGCAAGCGCCAACTTTTTCCTGTCGAAATCAATTCCTAAAACACGACAGCCATTGGCCTTGAGCAATTGTACAGTGACCAAGCCGATCAACCCAAGCCCTGTGACGACGAAATTTTCTCCCAAAGCTGGATTGCTAAGCCTTACGCCTTCCAAACC
>CAYWKF010000039.1:0-8275 GCA_964459155.1 uncultured Desulfobacterales bacterium | reverse complement strand
GCCATTTTTTGCTGGGTATCGGCCACAGTTTTATTTTCGGACTACGGACGTAACGGGTGTAGTGACACTTCCTGAGGGTGTAGAGATGGTGATGCCCGGAGACAATGTATCGTTTGAGGTGCATTTGATACAGCCCATAGCCATGGAAGAGGGTTTAAGGTTTGCAGTAAGGGAAGGCGGCCGTACTGTGGGCGCCGGTGTCGTAAGCGAAATTTTGGAGTAGTTTTATGATGATCCCCACCCAGAGGATACGCATCCGGCTGAAAGCCTACGATCACAAACAGCTTGATCAGTCGGTTGGTGAGATTGTTGATACTGCCAAGCGCACAGGGGCGCGAGTAGCCGGGCCAATCCCGCTGCCTACACGAATCAGCAGGTATACTGTGTTGCGTTCTCCCCATATCGACAAGAAGTCAAGGGAACAATTTGAGATTAGAACGCACAAGCGTTTAGTAGATATCTTAGAACCCACTCAGCAGACCATTGATGCCTTGATGAAGCTGGAGCTATCTGCGGGTGTCGATGTGGAAATCAAATTATAGGTGTACAGATGGCTGCCGTAAAAGGTTTATTAGGACGGAAATTGGGCATGACCCGGGTGTTTACTGAGGAGGGGAACATTACCCCGGTTACAGTAATCGAAGTTGGGCCGTGCACAGTGCTGCAAAAGAAAACCAAGGAACGCGAAGGTTACAATGCCGTTCAACTTGGTTTCATGCCCAAGCCCTTTTCTCGTGTGAACAAGCCTCATAGGGGGCACGTGGAAAAGGCTGGAGCAGAGACAGGTTTTCAATATATTCGTGAGTTCGAAGTCGATGATCCCGAGGCTTTTGAATTGGGTCAGGTAATCACACTCAGGGATGTAGATGTTAAGCTTTTGGTTGACATCACCGGCACGAGCAAGGGTAAAGGCTTTGCTGGAACAGTGAAACGCCACGGCTTCAGCAGGGGCCGTATGGGGCATGGTTCCAAGCACCACCGCCAAATGGGCTCCATAGGCCAAAGTGCATTCCCTTCCAGGATTATCAAAGGAAAACGTATGCCAGGCCGCATGGGTGGAAAAAGATACACCATAAAAAATTCCATGGTGGTTGATATTCGTCCTGATGAAAATCTCCTTTTGGTAAAAGGGGCCGTGCCAGGCGCCAAAAATCAAATGGTTATGGTGAAATTTAAATAGAGGAGATAGGACCTATGGCGACCTTACCAATATATGATCCTCAAAAGCAGAAAGTCGGGGAGATAGACGTCAGTGACGATGTTTTTGGCATAGCTCCCAAAACAGGGGTGATTCACGAAGTAGTAGTTTGGCAAAGGGCTAAAAGGCGCGCTGGTACTGCTTGCACCAAGACCAGAAGCGAAGTCAGCGGCGGAGGACGCAAGCCTTGGCGTCAAAAGGGTACAGGCCGTGCCAGGGCAGGCAGCAATACATCTCCCTTGTGGAAGAGGGGCGGAACAGTTTTTGGTCCCAAACCCCGGAGTTATTCTTACACTCTCCCCAAAAAGGTAAGGAAGCTGGGTTTGAGGATGGTCTTGAGTGATAAAGCAATGTCAGACCGTCTCTTTGTCTTAAAGGAATTTGGACTTCAGGAGATCAAGACCAAGGATATGGCTGCGTTGCTCAACAGATTTGGCGCCAAGAAAGCCGTAATTGCTGTTAAAGATAGGGACCGGGTATTGGAGCTTTCAGCAAGAAATATACCCAATGTAAAGGTTTTGCCTCAAGAGGGCTTGAATGTATACGATCTCCTCAAACATGAGTTCCTGTTCATCCATGAGCCAGCTGTAGAAGCTATTGAGGAGAGGTTGAAGCCATGAAAGACATATACTCCGTTATTCAGGAACCGTTGATAACAGAAAAGGCCACCTTGCAGAAGGAACTATCCAATCAGGTAGCCTTTAAAGTGGCACCTACGGCCAACAAGATTGAAATAAAACAGGCAGTCGAAAAGATTTTCAAGGTCAAAGTCAAGGCCGTTCGGACCATGAACTACAAGGGTAAACCCAAAAGGGTAGGCCGTTCTATGGGTTACAGGAAAAATTGGAAGAAGGCCATAGTGACCTTGTATCCAGGACACACTATAGAATTTTTTGAGGGTGTATAATGCCTATTAAAAAATACAAACCAACAACGCCGTCCAGAAGGTTCATGTCTGTGCTCATCGATCCAGAGCTCAGCAAAAAAGAACCCGAAAAGTCTTTGCTTGAGCCTCTTAAGCGGAGCGGTGGCCGCAACAATATGGGCCGAATTACATGCCGCCACAAAGGTGGTGGGCACAAAAGGCGTTACAGGAGGATAGACTTTAAGAGGGACAAGTTTGATGTTCCTGGCAAAGTCGCTGCCATTGAATATGATCCAAACAGGTCGGCTCGTATAGCACTGATACACTACAAGGACGGCGAAAAACGTTATATTCTGGCTCCGTTGGGCCTCACTGTGGGAGACGAAGTAATATCTGCAGAAGTTTGCGATGTTGTGCCTGGCAACAGCATGCCGCTAAAAAACATTCCCCTTGGCACCATGGTCCACAACATTGAGATGAGGCCTGGTAAAGGAGGCCAAATTGTCAGGAGCGCAGGCGCTTCTGCGCAGGTAATGGCCAAAGAAGGAAAGTACGTACAGCTGAGGCTCCCAAGCGGGGAAGTGCGGATGTTTCTTGCCACCTGCCGGGCAACAGTGGGGCAGGTTGGTAATCTGGACCATGAGAATGTAAGCCTTGGTAAAGCTGGCCGTAGCCGCTGGCTGGGTATCAGACCAACAGTCCGAGGAGTGGCCATGAATCCTGTGGACCACCCCATGGGTGGTGGTGAGGGCAAATCTTCTGGAGGTCGCCATCCATGCAGTCCTTGGGGTTGGCCCACAAAAGGTTATAAGACCAGGAAAAAGAAACCAAGTGACAAGTTTATTGTAAGAAGAAGGAAATAAACAACAAAGAGGTGAAGCAGTGCCGCGTTCATTAAAAAAAGGACCATTTGTAGATGAACACCTTTTGAAAAAGGTTCAAAAGGCGAAAGAAACTAATGACAGGCGGGTCATTAAGACCTGGTCCAGGCGGTCGATGATAACCCCGGACATGGTAGGGCTCACCTTTGCCGTACATAATGGCAGGAAGTTTATACCGGTTTTTGTCACAGAGAACATGGTTGGACACAAGTTGGGAGAGTTTTCTCCTACCAGGACCTACTATGGTCACGCTGCTGACAAAAAATCTAAGGTCCGGAAGTAAAAAGCAGGAGAGAGGGTTTCTATTATGGAAGCCAGAGCAATAGCCAAATATAAGAGGGTATCACCTCAAAAGGCACGATTGGTAGCTGACACAATTAGAGGTAAAAGGGTGGAAGATGCCTTGTTCACCCTTACTTTTATGCCCAAAAAGGCAGCACGAATCATAAAAAAGGTGCTTGAGTCGGCGGTAGCCAATGCGGATCAGGATCCCAATATCGATGTGGATACCTTGTATATCAAGAAGATCACGGTTGATAAGGGTCCAGTACTCAAGAGATGGCGTCCGCGCGCCATGGGGCGTGCTTATCAAATACAGCACCGTCTATCACATATTACCATAGTTTTGGATGAGGCTTAGTTAGCTGAGTTAAACAGGAGGAAGATTTGGGCCAGAAAGTAAACCCCATAGGATTGCGTTTGAAAATCACCCGGACATGGGATTCCCGCTGGATAGCTGGGCATCATGAGTACCCCGCTAATCTTTATGAAGATTATAAGATCAGGCGTTTCATCAAGGAAAGGGTATATCATGCTGGCATATCCAGGATAGAAATTGAGCGGGCTGCTCAACGAGTGCGTATAAAGATCCACACTGCCAGGCCTGGCATAGTGATTGGTAAAAAAGGTGCGGAAATTGAAGCACTTAAGCGGGAACTGGAAAAAATGGTCCAAAAACCAGTCCTTATCGATATAACTGAAGTGCGCAGGCCTGAACTTGATGCGCAACTTGTGGCTGAGAGTGTGGCCAGCCAGCTTGAGCGGCGTATTTCCTTTAGGAGGGCCATGAAAAGGGCTGTCAGCCTATCGCTCAAGTTTGGTGCAAAAGGAATCAAAGTCCAATGTGCCGGTCGGCTGGGAGGGGCTGAGATGTCGCGTCGGGAATGGTACCTGAAAGGCAGGGTACCATTGCATACGCTTCGCGCGGATATAGACTACGGTTTTGCTGAAGCCAAGACCACCTATGGAATCATTGGCGTTAAGACCTGGATTTTTAAAGGCGAGGTCTTGCCTGAAAAAGAGAGTGATGTGGCCGCCCTTGGCAGTTGGTCACAGGCTACAGAGGAATAAGAGATGTTAAGTCCTAAAAAGGTCAAATATCGCAAACAGCAAAAAGGCAGAATTAAAGGTGTAGCTTCCCGTGGAAACCGCCTTTCCTTTGGAGACTTCGGCCTCAAGGCCTTGGGAAGGGGAAGAATAACCGCTCAGCAGATCGAGGCTGCTCGTATTGCCATCACCCGTCATGTGAAAAGGCGTGGAAAGATCTGGATACGAATCTTTCCAGACAAGCCTATCACAGAGAAACCTGCTGAAACTCGTATGGGTAAGGGTAAGGGCAATGTGGAATATTGGGTTGCAGTAGTAAAACCTGGCAGGATCCTCTATGAAATGGAAGGCGTAGATGAGGATGTTGCAATGGAGGCCTTGCGTCTTGCATCATACAAGCTGCCTATACCAACAAAGATTGTGAAACGGAGCGAGATGTTATGATGAAGGCGAGAGAGTTGAGAGAGCTAAGCTTGGACGAGCTTCTTGAAAAGGAAAAAGATTTGCGGCAGGAACTCTTTAACCTGCGCTTTCAGCATGCAACTCACCAATTGGAGAATACCATGCGTATTCGAACGGTACGCCGGGATATTGCAAGGTTAAAAACCATATACAACGAAAAGCGCAGGGCAGGTGAATAGAAAAATGGCTGAGGAAAGAACAAGAGGTCTGAAGCGTACACTCATAGGAACAGTCGTTAGTGCCAAGATGGACAAAACCGCTGTTGTCAAAGTGGATAGGCGATTCAGACATCCAATATATGGCAAGTTCATACAGCGCCGCAAAAAATATATGGCTCACGATCCCGCTAATCAATGTGGTGTAGGAGACAAGGTTATAATCGAGGAGAGCCGTCCACTGAGTCGTCACAAGAGGTGGCGAATAAAAGAAGTGGTTGAAAAAGCCGTTTAAAAGGAATTTTGGACCATGATTCAGCAAGAAAGTATATTGAATGTAGCGGATAATTCTGGAGCTAGGCGCGTATGCTGTATCCGTGTGCTTGGAGGAACCAGAAGAAGATATGCCAGAGTGGGTGACATAATCGTTGTTTCCGTGAAGGAGGCGTTGCCTAACTCAAAGGTCAAGAAAGGCGACGTTGCCCGGGCTGTGGTTGTTCGCACCAAGAAAGAGATACCGAGGCCCGATGGATCCCTGATAAGATTTGACGAAAATGCAGCTGTAATTATCAATCAATACGGCGAACCAGTAGGAACCCGTATCTTTGGACCGGTTGCCAGGGAATTGAGGGCCAAGCGTTTCATGAAGATAGTATCCCTTGCGCCAGAAGTCCTATGAGGCAGGAGTCAAACTAAAGATGAAAACGGTTAAGACATATCTTCGCAAAAACGACCGTGTAATGGTCATGGCGGGCAAGGATCGCGGCAAGGTGGGAAAGATTATAGCTATTCTCACCAAGAAAAATAGGGCCTTGGTGGAAGGTGCCAACATAGTCAAACGCCACACTAAGCCAGGCCCTAATACCCGTGGCGGTATTTTGGAAAAAGAGGCATCTATTCATCTTTCAAACCTCATGTTGATTTGCCCGAAGTGTACCGATCCTGTCCGTATATCTCGAAAGATTCTTGAAGACGGGACTAAGGTACGGGTTTGTAAACGCTGTGGGGAAGCTATTCCCACAGAGGCAAAGTAGGCCTTTCGGAGGATAACGGACAATGGTCCTGGTAGAAGAGTTATATAAGAATGTGGCAGTACCCAAGCTTAAAGAGGTTTTTGGGTACAAAAATCCTCATCAGATACCCAAAATAACCAAGGTTTCACTTAATATGGGACTTGGTGAGGCCATACAAAATGCTAAAGTTCTCGATCACGCTCAGGAGGAGATGGCTTTAATTGCAGGCCAGAAACCGGTGATTACCCGGGCTAAGAGATCCATTGCTGCCTTTAAGCTGCGTGAAGGAATGCCCATCGGCTGCATGGTTACTTTGCGCAAAAAGAAAATGTATGATTTTTTGACTAAATTGATCCATATAGCCATTCCAAGGATCAGGGACTTTAGAGGTATATCCCCCAAAGCCTTTGACGGGCGGGGTAACTATACTCTGGGAATCAAAGAACACCTTATTTTCCCAGAAATTGATTATGACAAAATAGACAAAGTCAAGGGCATGAATATTACCATAGTCACCACTGCCTCCACCGACGAGGAGGCACGGGTCCTATTGGATGCCATTGGCATGCCTTTTAGGAAGTAAAGAATAATAAGGAGGAAGCCTTGGCAAGGAAGGCACTGCTATATAAAGCCCAGAGGAAACCAAAGTTTGCTGTAAGAAAATACAATCGTTGTCCGATTTGCGGACGCCCCAGAGCGTTTTTAAGGCGGTTTGGCATTTGTAGAATTTGTTTCAGGAAGATGGCCTCCTCTGGCCTGATTCCTGGTGTAACAAAGTCAAGCTGGTAGCGCTGGAGGATTTAAAGAGATGATGACCGATCCAATTGCAGATATGCTTACCCGTATCAGAAACGCCTGCAGTACCAAAAAAGAGCGTGTAGACATTCCAATGTCGAAACTCAAGGCGAATATTGCTGAAATTCTCAAGAAAGAGGGTTTTATATCCAATTACCGTATAATAAAAGATGGACGCCAAGGCATCTTGCGCATTTATCTTTGGTATCCTGAGGGTAAATCCGCCATAATTGGGCTCAAGAGGGTCAGTAAACCAGGCAGGCGGGTTTATTGCGGCAAAGATGACATACCCCGGGTCAGGAATGGCTATGGAATCGCCTTGCTTTCTACTTCAAAGGGTGTAATGCCCGATGCACAGGCTCGTGAGGCAGGGGTTGGCGGCGAAGTACTTTGTGAAGTCTGGTAGTCATGGAGTCAGATAGATGTCACGAATAGGTAAATTGCCAATAGAGGTGCCGTCTGGAGTGAATATTACCATTCAAGGCGCCACGATATCAGTCAAAGGACCTAAAGGGACCTTATCGAGGGAAATTCATCCCCTTGCAACTGTTAAACAAGAAGGAAACACGCTACTGGTGACCAGAAAAGATGACACCAAGGCCAGCAGGGCCATTCACGGCCTTACACGGGCCCTGGTAAACAACATGGTTGTTGGAGTCTCTCAAGGATTTAAAAAGGAACTGCTGGTCATCGGGGTAGGATACAAAGTTGAAGAAAAAGGCGGAAACTTAATCCTGCATCTGGGTTACTCTCATCCAATAGAGTTCCCGTTGCCAAAAGGTATTAGTGCTAAGGTAGAACGCCAAAAGGAAATAAAGATCACCTTGGAAGGATTTGATAAGGAACTGCTGGGATTGACGGCAGCTCGTATCCGCGCTCTTAGGCCCCCTGAACCTTATAAAGGCAAGGGCATCCTTTATGGTGACGAAGTCATACAAAGAAAGGCTGGCAAAGCTGCTGCCAAATAATAGGTGATTGAAGGAAGGACAATGGGGAAGACAAATCCTAGAACACTCTCTCGGGTGCGCAGGAAGAGACATATTAGAAAGAAGATTTTTGGCACATCTGAAAGGCCGCGTCTAGCGGTGTTCAGGAGCAACCGCCATATCTATGCCCAGATTATCGACGATGATCTTGGGAGAACCCTAGTTGCAGCCTCTTCTTTAGAAAAAGACGTGGCACAATTGGTCCCTGAGGGAGGAGGGAAAAGGGGTGTAGCCCAGGCTGTGGGAAAACTTATTGGAGCCAGGGCAAAGGAAAAGGGCATATCAAAAGTAGCCTTTGATAGAGGGGGTTATTTATATCATGGTCGCGTCAAAGCTCTAGCAGACGGTGCTAGGGAGAGCGGCCTTGAATTTTAATAAGGGGTAAAGCCTTGCAAGAAAAAGAGTTAAATAACGAACTTCAATACATAGAAAAGATTGTATTTATCAACAGGGTGGCCAAAGTGGTCAAGGGCGGTAGAAGATTCAGTTTTAGTGCCTTGGCAGTGGTTGGCGACGGACAGGGGCGCGTTGGTTTTGCCATGGGCAAGGCCAAAGAAGTTCCAGAAGCTTTGCGTAAAGCAACAGAGAAGGCAC
>CAYWKF010000038.1:0-28841 GCA_964459155.1 uncultured Desulfobacterales bacterium | reverse complement strand
TACGCTTCGCCCAGAATCTGCAAGAAATTGCTCACAGTCGCTACGGGCAAAAAATGCAAGCCCGCTGCCGAATCATCACATATAATGCAGTTATCTTCACCATAGCTTTTTGATTTTCTGTCCAAAATTTATGACTATCACCTTTTAAAAAATCTGGTGTTGAAGAGTCGCAAATTGAGGATAAATTATAACGCAGAGCCGGGGATGGTTTAGGGGATTTTTCCGAAGAGTCCTTTAGCGTGAAGAAAACTAAGATTCCCACCAGAAGTTGCACGAAAAGAACTCTAAAGGCTCTGAGGAAAAATTCCCTAAACCTTGGAATATGATAAAATCAAATTATTAAGTAACCGATATGCTTTTTTAAAGCGAGCATGATTAATTTATAAAATTAGATCTTTTAATGCCGGAATAATAAAAACAAAAAGATCTTGAATCGAGTGAAAAGGAAAAAATGATATACTTGCGAGAAGTGTCTCTCTGGCTGCCAAAGCTCTTGGCTGCCCTTGTAATCATCTTCTTTTCCGTGGCCTTGGCCAAAATCTTGAAGAAGGCCGTAATCAGGTCATCCTCCGCCTTCAATCTCGACAAGAACATAACTATCCTCTTGGTGAGGATTGTTTTTATACTATTGGTATTGATGGGGGCGATCACCGCCTTGGGCACCTTGGGTGTAGACGTGTCTGCCCTGGTGGCAGGCCTTGGATTAACAGGTTTTGCTCTCGGTTTTGCCTTAAAGGATATGGTGTCAAACTTCCTTTCAGGAATTTTGATTCTGTTGTACAAGCCCTTTGAAATTGGCAACCATATTAAAGTAGCAGGTTACGAGGGGAAGGTCACATCAGTTGATTTCCGTTATACCCAACTCTCTTCAGATAGCAAAAAGATCTTGATACCCAATTCCAAGCTGTTCACTGATCCTGTTACCGTGATGGACGGCAGCAGCGATTAGAGTGGGATAGGTAGCCTATGCCCAATTCAGACAACGCCCTTTTTCTGCCTGCAACGCCAGAAGAATACAGGAAGAGGGGATGGGATCATGTCGACATAGTGCTGGTAACAGGAGATGCATACATTGATCACCCATCCTTTGGCATAGCCTTGATTGGCCGCTGGCTGGAGGCCAACGGATACAAGGTGGCCATACTTTCCCAGCCCAATCACAAAAGCGCACGGGACTTCAAGAAATTTGGAAGGCCGCGCCTATTTTTTGGCATATCAGCAGGAAACCTTGACTCAGTAGTGGCCAACTATACTGGAAACGCCAGGGTGAGAAAAAAAGATGCCTATTCCCCAGAAGGCAATCCCTATTTCCGCGGTCCTGAGGTCAGGTCTAACAGGCGCAGACCAGACAGGGCCGTGATAAAATACAGCAACTTGGCAAGGCAGGCATATCCAGACGTGCCAGTGGTACTCGGGGGCATCGAAGCGTCTCTGAGAAGATTTGTCCACTATGACTTTCAGCAAGAAAGGCTCAGGAATTCCGTCTTGGCCGATTCGAAGGCAGATATATTGGTTTACGGAATGGGCGAAAGAGCAGTCCTGGAAATAGCTAAGAGGATCGAAAATGGTCAAACGTTGGATTGTATCCCTGGGACCTGTATTAGATTGTCTCAAAAACAACTTGGAAAATACAAATTTGAAACCAAAATCATCAAGCTGCCTGGTTGGGACGAAATAGCAAGACAAAAGAGCTTGTTCCTGGATGCCGAGCTTGCCATAGACAAAGCTGCACGTTCAGGTACTGACACAGCCTTGTTGCAGCAGCAGAAAGGTGGCATTTACATCCTCCAGAATAGGCCTGCCGAACCATTGACCCAGGCGGAGCTGGATGCGCTGTATGAACTTCCCTTTGCCAGAGAAACACATCCTCTTTTCAAGAATGTTCCTGCATTGGACACCGTAAGGGAGTCGGTAACCATAGTGCGTGGATGTTCAGGCAACTGTTCCTTTTGCGCCATAGCTAGGCATCAGGGACCTATAATCATCTCTAGGAGCGTGAGTTCTGTATTAAAAGAGGTGCGGGCGATTTCCAACAAAAAAGGCTTTAAAGGAACAATTACTGATCTTGGAGGGCCAACTGCAAACTTGTATGGGGCATCGTGTGAAATCGAATACAGGTGCAAGAAAAAGGATTGCCTCTATCCTGCTATATGCAAGAGCTTTAAGCTGAATGAAGAAAAGTTCCGGGAGCTGTTGAGGAAGGCAAAGAAGATCCCAGGGGTGAAGCATGTCTTCGTCTCTTCAGGCCTGCGTATAGAGTTGCTTTTAAAGACACCTGAGTTGTTGAAGGAGATTCTTCTGGGTCATACACCAGGCATGCTGAAAATAGCGCCTGAACACACTGAGAGGGATGTGCTTCAGCTTATGCACAAGTATGACGCCCTGAAACTGGATGACTTTTTGAAAATATGCAGGCAAACATCCAAGGCATCTGGCAAGAAAGTGGAGATCACTGCATATTTCATGACCTCCCATCCAGGCTGCACCGTTGCTCACATGGAATCCATGCAGAAGAAATTGAAGAAGTTGCGTTTGGCAGTGCGCCAGTTCCAAGATTTCACGCCCACCCCAGGCACCTTGTCCACTGCCATGTATGTTACAGGTCTTGGCAGATATAAAAAAGAACCCATCTACGTTGCCAGGAAGAGAAGTGAGAGAAAGGCCCAGAGAAGGATTTTGGAGACTTTGATGCAGGGTCAGAGGCCAGGTTTTTGATTGAAATTTCTGCTAAAAATCTCCATATTAAAAGTAGGATGCTCCAGTAACTTATCAGTTGCTTTGAAACAGCAAGCACATTTTTTGGAGTTCCTGCAAAGAATTAATCGAGGGGAGGAGAATTGACAATGAAAAGATTGGTTAGATGCACACTCTTGATCGGCATTGTCTCATGTTTAACCGTGATCAGCCATGCCTCAAAGAGCTTGTCCATGAATATGGAGCCCTTTTTCCCAGAGAAGCTTGGAAAAGTGCGTCTGGTGAAAGAGACAACTATTGAAAAAGGCGAAACAAAGGTTTCTCTTGAGCGAGATGTCACAGCCTACAAAGTAAATTTTAAAGGCAGGGATGTTTTCATAAGGTCTCAACTTGATACAAGCTGCTGGGAGCTGGAAATGGAGGGATTTTCTTGGGATGAAGAGGGATACAAATTCGTCGGTGAAATAAAATGCGAGGACAAAGAGCTGCAATCTGCCATTTTTGATCCCCCTCTTCTGTTTCTCCCCCGTGACTTGTCTGTCGGAGAAATGCAGACCTGGGATATCCAAGAGGGAGGTTCTGTATCGGTTGAGCTTGAAGCAGTGGATGAAACAGTCCAGGTGCCTGCAGGCACTTTTTCAAATGCCATCCGCCTGCATTGGCAGCTTGTTTCTGAAGGCGAATCCAACGTTTGCACTCTCTGGGCAGTGGCTGGTATTGGCGAAGTAAGGAGCCATTGCGTTGAGACAAGTGAAAACGGAAGCGAGGAAACCATCGAAGAGCTGGTGGCACTTGTAAAAGATGGGCAGCTAACGGGCTCTCCCATACTTTCCCAATATCCCTTTTCCTTTTTTGGATTGGCCACAGTTTCAACAGATCAATGCGGTATGGTCATAAATGACATCGTCTTTGAAAAGGATGGTGTCCCAGAAATGTGGTGGGCCACCTTCATTTTTGATTCTGAAACGCTGTCTTGGAAGCTTCATGGTGCTGGAAAAGGGCAAAACGCCCATCCGCCAGTGCAAGTTTGCACGATTGAAGGGTTAGATTTTGGTCCGCCAACCCTGCTAGGGTTGAGAAATGTCGCAGGTGTTCCTGAAATAGTGATGCGGGTGGAACTTGATGGAAAACGCTATGGAATTACATTCAGATTTGATATTGACACCTTGTCTTGGAATCTTAGCCCTAATATTGTTGATTTGAATTATTGATTAGACTACTAAATAGTAGACAAGCTTTTTGCCATTAACTCGCCATTATTTAATTAAAAGGTTGGGCAGCTTGTTTTGCGCCTTTTGCCCTTGGGCTCCACCTCGCATTTCTGCATCTTCTAAGGCTTGCTCTGCTGGAAGTTGCACAACTCGCCCGCCTTCGGCAGGCTCAAACAGTACAACTTCCGGCCGCTACGCTTCGCCTAGAATCTGCAAGAAATCGCTCACAGTCGCTACGGGCAAAAAATGCAAACCCGCTGCCCAATCATCCAAACTCCAAAGAATTATTAGGTTTCCGGATGTCTGGCTAAAATTTTAGGACTAGCCGGCTTTTAAAAAATCTGGTTCTGAAGGGTGGCAAATTGAGGGTAAATTATAACGCATAGCCGGGGATGGTTTAGGGATTTTTCCGAAGAGGCCTCTAGCGTGACAAGTACCAAGATTCCCAACAAGTTGCACAACAAGAACTCTAAAGGCACTGAGGGAAAATCCCTAAAACTTGGAATATGATAAAATGAAATCATTAAATAGCCGACATGCTTTTTACCATTAACTTGGCAGCATCAAAAAGTCGGGCGTTTTTGTGCCGGAGTAAAAAAACGGGCTGTAAAAAAGGGGCAGTGGCTGATCAAGCCGCTGCCCCCATTTTTCGTTGGCAAAGAATATGAGCTTTTTACTTGGCGCCTTTTTTGCTGCTTCTTTTCTTTTTACTGCTCTTTTTCTTGGTGCTCCCCTTTTTCTTAGTGGTTTTACCTTTGCTTTTTGAGGAACTCTTTGCCTTCTTGCTCGTTTTTTTCACCGATGATTTTGAACTGCCCTTAATGCCTTTCGTCTTGCTTGAAGCCTTGGAGCGTGTCTTTCTGGTCAACTTCTTTTTTGTGCCTTTTTGGCTTTTTGAAACAGATTTGGACTTCTTGCCAGTGGCCTTTTTAGGGGCCTTTGTAACCCCGCTTGAAAGGGAAATGTTCCTGCGTATCTTTTGAAGAGTGGCCTCTCCGACGCCGGGCACTTTCAAGAGATCATCTATGCTTTTGAATCTGCCATGTTTTCTGCGGTAATCCACTATGGCTTTGGCCTTAACTTCGCCTATGCCGTGAAGGTAATATTGAAGCGCTTCTTGGTCAGCTTTGTTTATGTTCACCGTCTCTGCCACGGCAGGCAGTGCCAGGGCCAGGCTCAAGAAGAGGATTACAGCAATCTTTGACAACGTTTTCATAAAACACCTCCATTTTCGTCAAAATTTGAGCTTTTAAAAGATTATAAAGATTGTTGGAATTGGAACCACCTCACACCCTTCGGCTCCCCATGCTTCACGTCCGATTTTCTAAAACCAGGTAGCTATTGTCAAGCAAAGAGATGGCAAAGAGCAAAAAAAGGGGCGGGCCTAAGCCCGCCCCGGTTGGTGGGTTGTTGGGGGTTGTTATGGTCGCTGGTTTTTGAGCCTGTATAGGCTAACAAGGCCAGCCAAGAAGCCGAAAATGATCATGCCCCATTCGTTCAGCGTGGGCACACCCACAACTTCAGGCCTTACAGCCCTGGTGGAATCACCAGTCGAATAGGAGTATGGGTCATCGGTCAATATTGGGGTATTGTTCTGAACATTTTGGTCGCTGTCATTTATGGTACCGTCTCCGTTTTCATCCCAGTAAGCCTGGGCTTGATTCTCGACACCAGCCATGCTGGATGGCACAGTGGTCCTGAAAACGATGACGACTTCATTGTCCGAGTTTTGCTCTGTGGTACCGCCTGGATCGGCTGCAATGGAACCTTCCCAAACCACCTGTGCATTGGCGCTATCGTAATAACATGCTGTGGTGGAGGAAGCCCCCCTTGCTTCGCATGTGAGCGAGCCTTCAACATATCTGGTGCCTTCAGGCATTGGATCAACTATTCTCACATTCATCGCTTCTGCATTCCCATCGTTGATCCATACCTGCTGCCAGACCAATTCAGGCCATCCCGCAGGATTGACAGTCTTGTACCCAGATGGAGGGTCGAAAACGTGGGCTGCAGAGACAACGGTTTCACATCCAGCGGTTTCATTTATGCCTCCGTCTGCAGTAACTGTTGCAGTTGTAGCTATTGGGTCGTTGATATCCGCGTCTTGGGGTATCTGTACCTGGAATCTCACTATAGCTATCTGGCCTGGCTCGAGGTCTCCGATATTCACTTGAACAGGATTGCTGGCCGAAACTATGCCCCTGCTGGTGGTTATTGAACCAGGCACAATGTTAGTGCTGGTCGGTACAGGCTCGTTCAGCCATACATTGGTAGCTATGGCAGATCCATTGTTGGCTACCGTGGTGGTGCAAGTAATGGTGTCGCCGGGACCAGGCAGGCCGTCATCGTTGAGATCCGTGGCAATAGTCCAGCTCTTGGTGACTGAGATATGCGGTGAACCATTAGATCCCGATGCCACGGCCTCAAACAATGTGGGTTGGGTTCCATCCGACGGATCGCCGTTTCCATCGGACAGAACAGGATCGGTCTGATCTGAATCTCCGTTGCCCTGGCAACTGAAATCACGGGTATCTGAACCAGTCCAGTCATCTATTGTGATATCGAACCAGAGGGTTTCATATTCACCTGGAGCTATTTCCATTTCTTGCAATGAGATGTTGGTACCGCTTATGTTCAACGTTCCGCTACTCGTTCCGCTGGAACCAGTATAGGTGAGGCCGTCTGGAATCACGCCTGAATATGTGACACCAGTAAGCGGAACTTCACCAGTATTGTATATCTGGACCTGGCATCTCATAGTGTCTCCTGCAGTCACGGTGCCGCTGCCATCATTGTCGCCTGTCCATTGCACGAATTTCCAAATATATATGCCAGATTCAGGCGTAGCCGAGGCAACCGTCACAACCGTTGGCTGATCTCCGTTGGAATCCACACCATCCGAGTCGGTGGGTTCGGGCACGGTCTGGTCGCTGTCAACGAGGCCTTGGTTGGATATGAGGGTGTCTTCGGCTGTGCCTGCATCGACCCTTACCCTGAAGGTTATGGAAACATTTTCTCCTTCGGCCAGGTCGCCAATGTTCACGCTCAAGTCTGGAGCGTTCGAATCATCTGACGTTCCCTTCGTAGTATTGAGCGTAGCTGGAACATAAGTGGTGTGCAAAGGCACGCTGTCCGTGAAATACACGCCAGTCACAGCTGGACCATTGTTGGCTATGGAGATGGTATACTCCAGCGTGTCCCCTGGTGTGATATTACCGCTAGAGTCATCGTCCGTAGCAAGGGTCACGGTCTTAACTGCATCTATGAAACTGGCAGCGTCTGGGGTTACTGAAGCTTCTGCAACATTTGTGTTAAAGCTCCGTTCTCCATTTACACTGCCAGGCATCGAAGAGTAGCTTGCCTCGGCTGTGTTGGTCAATGGCTGGCCAACTATGGCATCGTTGGCAACCCTTGCCCTGAAGCTGAACTGCTTGCTCCCTTCGGCAAGGGTGATGGAGCCTAGGCTGAAAATCGGCTGTGATGCACTAGGATTGACCACTGTGACTGGTCCTGCAGCAGAGCCCTCTACGTAGCTCAAACCATCTGGCAGAGTGTCTGTCACAGCCACATCATAGGCTGTGGAAAGGCTTTCACCGGTGTGGGAAACGGTGATCACAAAGGTTACCTCGTCGCCCAGCGAAGGCGTAGTATCTGAGGCCGTTTTGGTGATCTCCAGAACTGGATCGGCCACCTGAACATCTAGTGTCACAGGGCCGCTGTTTCCCTGATCAGATGCAACGCTTGCCTGATTCGTCCTTGTGGAGCCATTGCCATTAACCGCCTGGTCAAGGAGTCTAGCCTTCATGTGAACAATAACGAAATCGTTGGTACTGTCGTTGTCGGCTTGGTCCACTATGTCTCCAAGATCTATGGTAACGCTTCCTGTTGCAGGCAGATCAGGGTCAGGGGTGTTAGAGTAACTTATGCCCATGTTACCAGCCTCAATGGAGCTGATCTCCGTTATTTCCATGCCTTCAGGCAGAATGTCTGTGATGACCACGTTGTTCGTGGTGCCTTCAACAAAGTCGATCCTTATGTCAAAGGGAATATCCTCACCAATGGAGAACCTGTTGTCCGCCTGGCCTGAAGCAAAGGCCTTTTGAATGGAGATGTTGGCTGCCAGGGTGAGGCTGTTTTGATCCTGTTCATGATAGTTGTTTAAACGGTCGTCATTGTCATCGTCACCTAGGTCGGAACCATCGCGGCCTCCGTTTGGTATAGAGTGGTAAGCAACATCCGCCATGGTGTTTATGGTCGCACCAGAAGAAGCTCCGTTGCTCACGACTGCATCATAGGTGATGGTTATCGAGCCGCCAGGAGGCATATCAAAGAGCTGCCAGCTCAATGTGTCACCCGTTTGCACGGCATGGGAAGCAGTCAACAACGTGGTTCCGTCGCTGCTCAACACCACGTCTCCCGAGTCATTGGTGAGGGTGACATTGATGAACTTGTCTCCCGATCCGCTGCCATCTGGTGCACCCAACAATTCAGCTGGCAAGATGTCTCTTAAGACGACCTGACGTGCCGTAGAATCTCCAATGTTTCTCAACGTGGTCTGTATGCGCACCGTATCACCAGCATCGCTTCCAACTGCTCCTGAAACGATGACCTGATCTATTTCGAGGTTGGGTTCCAAAACTATGGTGGTGGCTGAAGCAGTTGGGGGATCTCCAGCCTGGCCAGCATAGGTCATGGTGGCCACATCTGTCAGGTTGGAACCTCGTTGATTGCCGAGCACGTTTTCAATGACCACTTCATAGGTGATGGTGAAGGTAGCACTATTGGAGCCACTGTTTTCAATGGTCCCAAAGTTGAAGACCAGAGGATCTGTTCCAGCTCCAGGAGTAGTACTCGGGTTGTTGGTCACCGACAGATCACCAGAAATGCCTGCGATGGCTATTTCCTGCCCTGTGTAACTGACTCCCGCTGGAAGATCCACTGTAATAGTAAAGTCATCTTTGGTTCCAACAGGAACTTCTACTGTGACTGTGCGTTCAACAGTGTCTCCCACAGGCAAACTTGTGTCTGGTGTGAGAGTGATCGTGGGTGTAGCAACAGTAACGGTGGCCGAATCTGAAACAGTGAGGTCATTTACGCCACCTGTTCCTGTCCGTTCGCCATCTTCATCTCCTGGATTTCCACTGACAGGATAGGTGCCGTGATCTCCTGGAAGAGATGATGCAGCTGCCTGGGCATCATTGGTTATTGTTTCACCAAAATTGACGCTTGACTTTAGGCAAGCCCTGTAAACCACTTCTATGTAATCATCGGGATCGAGGTACCTTTCGGCCTGGTTCCTGCACGAAAGGTTCACTGTCAACTCATTTCCGTCGGCGCCTCCAAAGGATGCACAGTCTGCAATGTCGTATGAATTCGTTCCCTGGTGCAGTGTGGCGCTCACCACTTGGAAGTTCTCAAATTTGTCAGTGTCCAGGGTATCTGTGATTACAGGCTCCCAGGCGCGCACCACCTGCGATCCAGTAGCATTTGTGAGCCTGGCCGTGTATTCCACCTGGCATCCAGGGCCACCTGCCGGTTGAGCAGCATTCAATGTTAGGCCTAGGGAAGGCTCACCAACTGTGGTGGTAACACTGTCTTGAGTAGTCTGGTCCGTACCTGCACTGTTTTTATAGGTGAATGTTGCAGTATTGGTCTTTGAATCTCCCCTGTTGTTGGCTGCAACATTAAGCACTTGGGCCTGATAGGTGATGATCACCTGTTCGTCGTCATCGTCGCTGTCGTTGTTTTGCAGGTAGTCGCCAAGGTCGAAGCTAAGCGTCTGCGGGGATCCAGAACCATCACCAGACACGTTGGGAGTTATGGCAGTGTCCACGGTTGGAAGGGCTCCCAAATCATTTTCGATGGAATTGTCACAGACGGTCCTGTACTGTGCAGTACCGTCGATGTACTTGTATCCCAATGGAAGAGCATCTTCTATGAACTCGACACTATCTGAAGCCTGGGTCCTTCCTTCAGGCAGGGTCAGGATCAATTGGAAGGTCGCCACCTCCCCTACTGCCAAAGTAGTGCCGTTCGTCCAGTCTTCGGAGCTGCTGCTCAATGATTTGGCAAGGTTTCCGCTTGCCACATTCAATGAATTGTCGTCAGTGCCGCTGCTTTCCCTTTCTTGCTCCACATCTCCGTTCTGGGAATCGAAAGTGGCTGATGCACTGTTGGTATAGGAAGAGCCTGTAACAACATCGTCTTTAATCTCGACCGTAAAAGTAAAGGTTGCCGAATCCCCTGGATTCAGAGAGGTGTCAGCAGCACTCTCACTATAGGAGACTTGGCCGGTGGTGCTGTTTGAGCTGAAGGTGAAACCAGTTGGGGTGGTTCCTTCCGTTATTGTGGACAAATCAAAGATGTCGTCATCCAAGGTGTCGGAGACAGTTATGTCGTGAGCAGGGCTCGTGCCATTGTTTGTCACCTGAATGGTGATTTCGACAACGTCTCCAGCGTCTGGGTTAGATGGCGACATCGTCTTGACGACTGTCAGGCTTGGTTCGCCAAATCTGGTGTCAACTGAAGTTGTTACTGGTGTGCCATTTGTAAAACTGAGCTGGACAGAGTTTCTTTTGGTCTGCAAGGATGGCAGGCCATCATTGGCAGGATCATTGTTTACCAAGGCCTCCAAAGTAATCACAAAGGTGTTGTTGGTTTCATCATTGTCGCTGTCAACAGTGGTTGCAGTGGGTGAATCGAATTGTATAGTCACGGCCTGGCCGGAAACGGTGATAGTGGGATCCGTGTCCACACTTCCTGCAAACCCAGTATCATCCACGCTTAACGAATTGGCTACATAGGAAAAACCAGCTGGAAGGGTGTCTGTTATTTGAAGATCTGGAATTTCGCCCTCTGGTAGGGTGACCTCTATCCTGTATCGAATGGTGTCTCCAGCTGTGACATTTGTGGCGATTGGGCCGGGAGTGACTGAGACAATGCTTTTCGTCATAGAAGGATCTGCCATGGTTACCCGCGCATTGTCTGAACGGGGGGCAAATGCATTTGCGGCTCCACTGTCTGCTTTCCAGGTGACAGAGGCGCTAGAATCAATAACAGCCTGAGGATTGACATCAGTCTTTATATCGCAGGTAAAAGTGATGATGGCAGTATCTGTGGAAAACGGGGCGCCGCCGCCAGAAGGATTCTCGTCATTGGCTGCCAGAGTGTTGTCAAGCACCAGACCGGCGCCGAAGAGGTCTCCCGAATAGGACAGATCAGTTCCACTGCCATCTTTTACACCTGTAACTTGGCAGTTATCCATGTAATCGCTGGTATCATCCGTAATGGTAACTTCATGGGCCTCTGAGCCGCCAACATTTTCCACGGTTATGGTGAATGTCACTGTGTCATTTCCATCTGATGAGGCCATGTCACCATCTACAGGCAAAGTTGTGGCTGGAGGGGAAATAGTGCTTTTGGCCACACTGTTGGTGCTGTCAGAAACACCCTTTGTGATCTTCAAATCAGGCTCTCTCAGGCTGATCTGTATTATGGCATCTGCCTGTTGATCTGCCGCATTGGTGCTTCCCTGGGTAGAGCGAACCTGGTTTGTCAAATAGAGTTCGTCTGCAAAGGGATCGTCAGTTACAGTGACGGTGAAAAGCAGGTCTATTGTCCGCGCTGTCTGGTCTGTAGAATCAAAATCTCCATAGGCAAAAGTTATGGTGTTTTCCTGACTGCTGGTAGACAGGGCAGGGTAGTCGTTGCCGGAACCATCGTCATAAATTGCGTGAAATGTATCATCTGGGCCGAATTTGGCATGGCCTGCCGCAGGTACGTCGCTGTTTGCCACATCGTCAAAAGCAGTGACCTCCGTAGCCTCCAAAACGGGTTTGGGTAGATAATCAATGAAGCTCAAATCCTCTACGTCACTCGTGGGAAGAGTGTACTTTATGCGGTAGGTGATGGTGTCTCCAGGCCGCACCTCAACCGGAGTCGTAAAGTTGACATTACCGTTCACTGCGTAAATTTCCTTGGAAAGCTCTCCAAAACCAATGCTTACCTGGGCCTGGCTTCCATCCTGTTCGTCTTGGCCGGTAGGGGTGTTGTTGTCTTCAACTGAAAGCAAGCTTCCTGTCACAGCCACAGTGTTGTTCAAGACATCCCCTTGGTCCACAGATGCATCTCCAGACGGGTGATTGTCGCTGAAGTTTTGCTGCACAACCGCCCTGAAGACAATAGTTCCTGTAGTTGCACCCTGGTCGAAAGTAGAGCAGTCTGGGGCATTTCCTGCTCCTGTTCCGCCTGTGGGGATGCACCCTCCTGTCAGACGGGAGTCAGCGCCCCGGCTATTCAGTTCGTCCGATACCTTGAACAAGATTTCCGTGGTTCCATCTGTTCCATCCCCAGCGTTTCCATCTGGAGGATCGCTGTAATGGCTGGTCACCACCACATTGGAGCCATCCATATCACCATTACTGGTGCTTCCGTGAACCGTAACATTCAATGTGGGAGTAAAGTTTGTGTCAAATCTTTGTCCATCCGAAAGAATATCGGTTATGTTTACGTCGTTGAAAGAAAAATAGTCTGAGACTTGGAATGTGATGGTGTATTCCAGGACGTCTCCAGGGACAGGATGCTCTGCACCAGGATGCGATATGTTGGAAACACCTTTTTGAATCGCTATTGATTTGTCCGTAAGGGTATGCTCCACTCCGGAAGGATCTGCAACTGCGTTGTCCGTTCCACCAGCGTCCCGGTTGTCTGTGGGGTTCCAATCTCCCTGTGCCCTGGCCTGATTTTCTGAAAGGGCATCGTCTCCAGATGCGGCATCGATTACAGCTGTGCCATCAGCATCGGTCCTGGGAATGAAATATTCGAAAACTACCACTGCGTCTGGCGAGGCATTTGTGTCACCATCTCCTGTTATCGAATCGAAACGAACATCCAAGATGTTGTCAGGGCTGTTTGCTGGCAAGTCGGCATCGGGTGTGGAGACTTGGGTAGCTCCGCCAGGTGAAGTGGATACCACCCTTTTAAAGGCCATATTGTTTGGCAGGGCATCAATCACATCGAGATTCGTTACTGTTTGCCCTGGGGCGACTTCTACTTCAAGCCTATACTCTCTGGGGAAATTTGGGCCTGTGGCCGTTTCATCCTCTGGGCCGTTATATTTTTTTGTAATCTTTATCAATGAAGGTTCAACGGTGCTACATGGTGTCCAATTTGACACGTTTTCGTCATCATCAGACAAAATGGATGGATCCGTAGATGGATTGTCCAAGGCATCGGCTCCAAATTGGAAGCCTGACCTTGCGCAAATGGTGAGATCGTGGCCTAGATCTGCCAGTTCACTTACTTTCACCGGTAGCTTTACAGTGGCTGCCGGCTGGTCTGGCACAAAGGAGCCAAAGGGAAGAAGGATTGTCACCAATTTGTCACCAGTGGGTCCGCAAACCTCCAACTTGGCTCCGGAATTGTCCACAGCATAGGGATGTTCCACACATCCTACGCCTGCACCGTCGTTTGGGAAGGTTTGAATAACGGTAGTAACGGCTACGCCTAGATATGTGGCTTGGGTTCCATCGGCTATGATAATGCCGTCATCACCATCTGCTCCAGTAGCGGGAATATAAGCATCTATGAAGGGTCCAAATCCAGTATCTGTGGCATCGGTATTGTCAAAGGCCAATTCCAGGTCAAAATTTTGACCAATGAATGGCTTGTCTGGATGGCCTATGGATACGGAAGGCACTGGTGCCGCATGGGCTAAGCTTGCAGAAAATATTAGTAATGTTAAGAAAATATAGACTGCTTTAGACAATTTTTGGAACATATATCCTCCTCTCATTTTAAAATCGCCCAAATTGTGTTTTTTTAAAGGCTTGTTTTTATTTTTCTATAGGTGAAATCAGACTGTGTAGCAGGATCAGGTCCATATGGACAACCTGGTGCCTGAATCATGTCACCCACCTCATTTATCCAACTTGCAAATCAAATGCCTTTTATTACTCCTGCACTAAACCGTTGGGCTTTTTAATCTCGGCAACATTCCGGTGATTTTTCTCCAGGCAAAGCGTAGCGGCCGGAAGTTATGCTGTTTAAGCCTTCCGCAGGCAGGCGAGTTGTGCAACTTTCAGCAAAGCGAGCCATGGAAGATGCGGAAATGCGAGGCGGAGCCCAAGGGCAAAAATGAAAGACAAGCTGCCATACCTTAATAAATAATGGTAATTTAATGGCAAAAAGTTTGTCTGCTATTTAGTAACCTTAGTAATAGGGCCGGTTGAGTGTTACATCAAACAATGGGAGAAATAATTTTTTGAAATTTAAAATTGTTATGATATTATCGCGTTAATAAAGCACTGGGTCAGAATGAGTTTCTTTTCTTATTGCTAGAGGGGGTTACCATGAAGAAGACAATGGTTGTTGTTTCAGTGGCAATGTTCAATATCTTTTGGGTGGTGCAGCTTTTTGCAGCCCCTTTTACCCTTGGCCCCGGGGACATAATTGAGGTGTCAGTGTGGAAAGATCCTGAGTTGACCAAAC
Source organism: uncultured Desulfobacterales bacterium (assembly GCA_964459155.1). Lineage (GTDB taxonomy): Bacteria > Desulfobacterota > Dissulfuribacteria > Dissulfuribacterales > JALVPX01 > JALVPX01. Next base: position 14,448 of record CAYWKF010000038.1, on the reverse strand, counting down.
AGGTGATAGTTCAGCCTGATGGATTCATTTCTTTTCCCCTCATAGGCCAGGTCAAAGCAGGCGGAAGGACCATTTCTGACGTACAAAAAGAGATCTCCCAAAAGCTTGCCGAATATATATCATCTCCCACAGTAACGGTTCTGCCTGTACGGATCGAAAGCTATAAGATTTATGTGATTGGCAAGGTCAACAAACCAGGCCTGTTTACAGTACTGCCAACAGTCAATGTGATGCAGGCCCTCAGCATGGCTGGTGGAACCAATCCCTTTGCAAAGTTGAGCAAGATTTCCATTTTGAGAAAAGGTCCAAATGGACAGCAGCGTTTCAATTTCAATTACGAAGAAGTAGCAAAGGGAAAAAATCTTGAACAAAACATAGAGCTGCAAACTGGTGATGTGGTGGTTGTGCCATGAAGACGATACAGCCCATTGAAAAAGCGTTGTTGAATTTGCAAAAACCATGTCTGGCATGTGGATTGGTTATATTGGTTTTTATTATGTTAAGCATCTCTGCGTATGCTCAACAGGAGTTGATACCAGGGCTGCGCATGCAGACCACCTACGATGACAACATTGTTTTTTCTTACCATAAGCCAGCTTCGGATTGGATATTTGAGGCATTTCCCTCCCTAAGATGGCGCTACTCCACGGAACGCCACTTGCTAGAATTGAAGGCAGGCTTGAGGGGGCAGCGCTACGCCTCTGAGGATGACCTCAATACCCTGGACCAGGATTACAGGCTTAAAGCGCGTGCAGCAATATCAGAGCGGTGGAATCTGGGGCTGTCTGGCAGGCTTGCCTTGGATACCACCCAGGAAGATGAATTTACTGAAGAAGGCCTGCTGCTTTTCAGGCGTGATAGAGTCCTTTACAATGCCAGCCCTGAAATATCCTGGAATTTCACTGAAAAGACCAGCTTGAGCCTTTCCACTCCAATATATCACGTCAATTACGAAGGCTCAGAAAACGTAGATTACAATAGCGAATATGCCATATTTATGGTGCAGCACATGCTTGACGATAAAAAAACAAGCATTTTCCTTCGTCCAAGCCTTGGAACCGCCAATTTCGAGAGCGGAAATTCTGTATTCTATGATTTTATGGCAGGGCTGGGCAGAAATTTCAGCGAACGCCTCTATTTGAACATAATGCTAGGCATCAATCATACCTATTCCAATTTGAGGGTCTGGAGAATCAGGCCCCTTTTTGGCAATGTGTTCACCCTTACCAGAGAAAAAGAATCTTTTTCTGATACAGGTTTTATCAGCGATGGATCTTTGACTTGGAGATGGGAAAGAGGCTCTTTTAATGCAGGTTTTGGAAGGCGTGTTTCAGCCAGTGGCTATGGCGAACCAGTAACCCGTGACAGGCTATCGACTGGCCTTTCATGGACTTTGAGCCAAAGGTTGCGTTTCATGGCCTCAGCCAGCATAACCAGGACCCAGTCCGACACCTCTTCGGTTGACAGGGATGAACTGAGCTATTATTTGACACCGGCAATTTATTACCGTCTCACAGAGAATGTGGATATTGGCTTAACTTACAGATATAGCCGCATTGAGAACAGGGATACTTCAAGGTCAGCGGACAGGAACAGGATCATGTTTTTTATAGATTTTCGCGACTTGAAAAAATTATTTTGGTAACCACAGGACACATTTTTTATGGAAGCAGAAGCACGTTTCACCACCTTTGATGATTACAAAGATTTTCTAAAGCGCAGGAAGTGGTACATAGTTTTACCCTGGCTCTTGATATTCGGTACGGTGGCAGCCATAGCCTACGTTTTACCACCCGTTTACCGCTCATCGGCCACTATCCTCATAGAGTCCCAGCAGGTTCCACCCGACCTTATCCGGACCACTGTTACGAGTTATGCCGAAGAGCGCATCAATGCCATCACTCAGCAGATTCTTTCCAGACAGGTGTTGTTGGATCTAGTCAAGAAATATGATCTCTATCCAGACAAACAGGGCAAGGTGCCAGTGGAACAGATATTGGAAGATATGCGCAGTGACATTCATGTGGAAATGGTCAGTGCCGAGGTGCCGGATCGCCGTGGCGGAAGGCCTGTCACTGTGAATGTGGCTTTTACAGTGTCCTTTGAAGGCAAAGATCCCAAAAAAGTGATGCAGGTTACCAACAGGCTGGCCTCCTTTTTCTTGGAGTACAATTTGAAAATGCGGGAAGGCTTGGCCAAGAGGACCACGCAGGTCCTTGAGCAGCAGGTGGAACAGTACAGGGATGTGGTGAATGAATTGGAGTCCAGGATAGCCAAGTTCAAGGCAGAACACATGAAAGAAATGCCAGAGCTGGCTGGCCTCAACTACGAAACCGAACGGCAGATCAGGCGGCAGATAGAAAGCATAGACAACCAAATAGCAACAATCAAAGACAGAATTATTTATTTGAAAGGTCAGCTCGCCACCATTCCTCCCGAGTCTCCAGTAGCTGCCAGCTCAGGGCAACTGCTCGATCCTGTCCAAAGATTGAAGGCATTGAAGAACGAGGAAATCAGCCTTGCCGCAAACCTTTCACCAAAGCATCCTGATGTTGTCAGGATCAGAAGGGAGATCAAGAGGCTGGAAGAGGAAATCGGAACCTCTGGCAAGCGCGCTGAACTTGAAGGACTTTTGCGTTTGAAGGAAAGTGAGCTTCAAGATTTGAGGTCCAAGGTAACTGAGAAACATCCAGATATTCGCCGTCTGAAAAAAGAGATTGCGAAACTGAAGAGAGAGATCAAGGCTGCGCCTGTCGAACATTCCTCCAAGGCCACATTGCCGACCAATCCTGCTTTCATCAACATACAAACTCAAATCAAAGCAGCTGAAATCGATTTGAGGGGCCTCACCAAAAAAAGGCAGGAGCTCGAGGCGAGGTGGCAGGAATATATTAAAAGACTTGAGAAAATGCCCGAGGTGGAAAAACAGTTTAGGGAACTCACACGCGATTACGAAACCGCCCAGAAAAAGTATGCAGAAACCATGGCCAAATATCTCGAGGCAAAACAGGCTCAAAACCTTGAACGTGCCCAGGCAAGCGAAAAATTTACAATAATCGATCCACCGCAGCTGCCTGAAAGGCCTATAAAACCCAACCGTATGGCTATCATCCTGATTGGCTTTGTTTTGGGAATGGGTGCTGGTATAGGCCTTGCCGCCGTATTGGAGGTCTCGGATCAGACCGTGAGGACCCCCAGAGACGTCTTAAGGGTGACAGGCAAGCCTGTTATAGCCACCATAATGGATGTTGGACAAGCTGCCAGAAAAAGAGGTAGAGCGTAATGAGCAAGCTGGAAAAGGCGCTAGAGCGTGCGAAGCAGCAAAGGGAAGAAACGGAGGGTATTGCTGCAGAAAAGGAGCGGCAAGCAACCGGTGCAGCTAAAAAAGAGTCGGCCCCCCTTGATAAACAGCGAATAGTGGAACCCGTTTACACTGAGACGAAGGTGATTCCTTCGGACTCAGAGACCTTGAAGCAGCACAAGGTGCTGACACCGGAGTTTCATCCTGCCATAGTTGAGCAATACAACTTGCTGAGGGCGCGTCTGGAAACCATGTTGCTGCAGATGAAGTACAATTCCGTTCTCGTAACCAGCCCAGGCCCTGACGAAGGCAAGACCTTGACTGCTGTTAACTTGGCCATCTCAATCTCCAGGGAGACTTCCAGAACGGTCCTGCTCATTGACGGCGACATGCGCAGGCCAGCTGTTACGAGTTATTTGGGTTTGCCGGAGAGCCCTGGCCTTTACGAACATTTGACCCAGGGCGTGCCCTTGAAAGAGCTGTTGATCAATCCAGGCTGGCCAAGGTTTACCATTCTTCCTGCTGGTAATCCGGATGATTATCCTGCAGACATACTGGGAAGCCCGGCCATGCAGGAACTCATATGGGACGTTAAAACAAGGTATCCTGAAAGATTCATTATTTTCGACAGCCCGCCTCTCATGTTGTATTCAGACGCCCTATATCTAGCAAGATATGTGGATTCAGTTCTGATGGTTGCGCGGAGTGGCAAGACCAAGGAAAGCGCTTTGAAGGAGGCCATCGAATTGGTGAAAGACCGGCCATTTTTGGGCACAGTATTGAACAGGGTGCCACCGGAGCAATCGAAGGCCTATGAGTATGGCAAATATTATTAGGCGGCTGGTTTTCATCCATGTATGAAAAATTTTTCGGCTTAAGAGACCGACCTTTCAAGCTTCCTCCAGATCCGGAATATTTCTTTTTGAGCAGCCACCACAAAATGGCCCTGGTGCATCTTGAATATGGGCTTACTCACCAAGCTGGTTTCGTAGTGATCACTGGTGAAATCGGCACAGGCAAGACCCTGCTTGTCAAAACGCTTCTCAAGCGAATAGGCCCTGACAGGAAAGTTGCAACCATCTTTACCACCACAGTCGGTCCAGAGGAGCTGCTTTCACTCATACTCCAGGAATTCGAGGTTAATTGCGAGGCTTCTGACCATTCAGGCAGGATTGAGTGCCTGCAGGAATTTCTAATCGATTGTTATGCAAGAAGGGATAGGGCCGTGCTCATTGTGGACGAAGCCCAGAACTTGACTTTGGAGTGCCTGGAAGAGATCAGGCTCCTCTCAAACCTTCAGACCGAAAAAGACTATCTCATAAATATCATTCTGGTGGGGCAGCCTGAGCTTAAGGCGAAACTAGCACATCCAAGGCTACGGCAGCTAGCCCAACGTATTTCGGTGCACTATCATTTGAATCCACTTACCCCAGCCGAGACCAAGGATTATGTCATTTTCAGGCTGAAGGTTTCTGGAGGCGATGAGGCAACCGAAATTTTTTCACCAGATGCCCTTGAAGCAGTGGCCAAGTACACCAAGGGCATACCAAGGCTCATCAATCTGCTGTGTGACGCCTGCATGGTTAACGCCTTTGCAGACGACAAACAAAGAATAGAGATAGAAGACATAGAAGAAGCCGTGAAAGGGGAAGGGGCAGGCGCTTTTTGGCAGATTGCCGGCCCGGTGCATGAAGAAGGCCTCAGCAGAGGCAACCTATCAGAATCATCTGAAGCCTCTGGAGATCCCTTGGGCTTGGCTGGCAGAATCGAAGAGTTGGAAAAACAGGTTCGGGAGCTGAGCTTAGGCTTGGTTACAGTGAACAGGCTGTTGAACGAATGGCTTGCAGACATGAAGCTTTTTAAAAAGGAGGCTGGGCAGTCTGAGGCAAGACTCATTGAAATGCTCGAACAGGAGCGGAAAAAGGTCAAAAAACTCATGGCATATAAGGCCCGTCTCGAAAATAGGCTTAAATCAAGGCCTGCTGTTGAAAAGGCCCCAAAAAAGGCCGATAGTGTCTTAAGTGTGTCAAAACCTCAGGATTCTCAACGGCCAAAGAGCAAGTTGTGGCCATGGTAGATAGATGGAGAAAACGATGAAAAAAATGTCAAGGCATTCTTTTTGCGCAATTTTGGTGTTGTTTTTTTTGATAGCTGGTTGTGCCTCCCCTGATGAAAAGCGGGACGCCTTCATGAAGAAAGGCCAACAGCTTGAAGAAAAGCAAGATTTCGTTAGGGCGAGGCTGGAATACAAAAACGCAGTGAAAATAGATCCGGAATGTGTTGAGTGCTACGAGCGTTTGGCCAAGGTGAACATGGCCTTGAAAGATTTAAAAGGGGCATACGCTTCTTATGTGAAGGCTTCGGAATTGGCTCCGGAAAGAAATGATTTGCAAATGGCCGTGGCCCGTCTGTTGATAGTGGGGCGTGCCCCTGACAAGGCAGAAGAGAAGCTCCGGTCCATCTTGGAAAAGGAGCCACACAACTGGGATGCCAAATTACTCCTTGCCATGGCCTTGGCAAGGCAGGAGGGCAAGCAGGACGAGGCTTTGTCTATCTTGGAAGCGTACAGGACTGCCAACCCAGGCAAACCTGAAGGCTACATCTTGGCTGCTAAGATTTTGGCTAGAAAAAAAATGACTGCCCAGGCAGAGAATCTGCTGAAGAAGGGCATGGAAAAATGCCAGGACAAAAAGGCTATTTTGCAAACATTGTTTGCTGTTTATGAAAAAGAGCAGAGCCTTGAAAAGGCCTTGAAGGTGGCTGAAGAATTGGCAAGCCTGAATCCTGAAGATCCTGCAAATTATCTGGCCCTGGCCAAAATACACGAGCAGATGAAGGCCTTCGACCAGGCCGGAAAGGATTGGAGAACAGCCCTCGAGAAAGCAAAAAATGCTCCCAGCCTGATACTGGCATATGCCCAATTTCTGCTTCGTGCCAAAAAGCCAGTTGAAGCGCAAAAGGCGCTCGAAGAAGGGGTGAAAGAGAACCCAAACAACTTGGACTTGCGTATAGGACTTGCTGAGTTGCTTACCAAAACTGGTAAGGCGCAAGATGCCCTAAAAATTTTGCAGGAAGCTGACCTTGAAAAAGCAAGCCCTGCAAGGAAACTGGCATTAAAAAATGCCGAGGCAAAGGTGTTGCTGGCACTGGGAAAGACCGAAGAGTCCCTTTCCAAGATCGAAGAGATACTAAAGGAAAATCCCAAAGATGCCCAGGCATTGTTGCTCAAGGCTCGGATAGCCCTTCTCAAGAAGGATGGGGAGACATCGGTGGCGGCGTTGAGGCAGTTAGTGGACGATGCGCCCAAAAATGCCGAATACCGGCTGCTGCTTGCCCAAGCCCATCTGATCAACAACGATATCAAACTGGCTGAGGACCAGCTGAAACAGGCAACCCAAATCGACCCGGGCAATATACAGGCGTGGATAACCTTGGCCAGGCTGCAGGCAACACAAAATGATCTGGAAGGAGCACTCGGCACCCTTTCAACGGCCATGAAAGAGAATCCAAAATCGGCCCGCCTGGCTTATTTTAGTGCGGTGCTCAATTGGAAGGCAAAAGAGTACAAAAAAGCAGAAAAATTTTTCAAAAAGGCCATAGATTTCAAACCAACCTGGCTTGAACCCTATAGAGGGCTTGCTGCATTATACGCCAATTCATCAAGTAAAGAAAAGGCTGAAGAAAGCCTTAAAAAAGCTGTGCAAGCTCACCCCAAGGCTGGCAATTTGAAGATCTTGCTCGCCACTTTTTATGAACAGACAGGTGAGTTTGAAAAGGCAATCAAGATTTACGAAGAGCTGTTGGAGCAGGCTCCAGACCATCCGCTTGTATGCAACAACCTAGCCTACTTGTATGCTGAAAACAGCAAGGATCCAAAGATCTTAAAAAAGGCCATGGAGTTGGTTACAAGGGCCGAGTCGAAAGTTCCTGGACAGGCCACAATATTAGACACCAAGGCATGGATACTTTACAAATCTGGACGGCCTCAGGAGGCCCTTTCCACTGTGGAGCAGGCATTGGCCAAGGCGGAGATCCCCACCCTCTTGTATCACAAGGCGGTCATCCTTTCAGAGGTTGGTCAAAAGGAGGAGGCGCGGAAGATCCTTTCAGGATTGGTGTCAAACAAAAGAAATTTCCCGGAAAAGAAGAAGGCGCAGCAGCTGTTGACCGAGCTTGAAGGTGCTACGTAGCCGCTCGCCACTTGTCATTTATACAGGTGTTTGCACAACCTTCATAAAGCAGTGGGCTAAAATTACAGTTCCAATCCATTTCATGCCGATACCCTTTTTAGGACAGAAGAAATAAAAAGGTTATTAAGGCATAATCTGGATGGACACAGTCACATCTTTTCTCAAAAAGGTGCCCTGGTGGCACGTGGTGCGCATATTGAGTCTTAGCGCACTCTGCATGATTTTGATAAAACCCCTCATAGAACTAAAGGCCTATAATTCCTCTGTCACCTTTTTGAAAGCTCAACAAGCCACTTTGGCATGGGATCCTCCCAGCCAAGGCATAGTGGATCACTATGTTGTGGAAGTCACTATCACACGGATGCTTGGCGGGCAAAACAACTATGTCTCTTGGGTGGAATACCATGAGGCAAAAGACACAAAATTAACCATTGATACGAGGCATGGCTACACTTACACCTTCAGGGTGAAGGCCGTTGGACCCAACGGAAATGAATCTCCATATTCCGAGGAGCGGGTAACGGCCATATGCGACTGTAAAGAGCCAGTGGTGGAATTTAATCCCTTCGAGCAGGAATTGGATGTATCAGCTGGATCTGTGGAGCTTGCGGGGTCGTTTCAAGATGAAAACCTAGAAAGCATCACGGTCAATGGCCTAAAGGCCAAAATCGATGTTACCACACGGACGTGGTCCGTGTCTGTGCCAGTAAATCAAGGCGTAAACAAGCTAACAGTTGTGGCCACAGATTATGCAGGCAATGTGAAAGAGCATGTTTTCGAGGTGTACAAGCGGGTGGACCCAGCCACAAATGGTCCAGAAGAAGAGCCAGTAATAATCAGGGTGGACAGTGTCCCGGCCACGGGTTCAGATCTGTTCGTCATGGGTACTCCAGCCTTTCCAGGCATCTATGTGTGCAAACTACCCCTTGAGATCACAGGCCATATAGACCCATCCTTCACAATTCCAGCTGCAGTACGCTTAAATGGCTATGTGGGCAAAGAATTGATAGCTACCTTTCCTGAAGGCGTTGAAAAAATAGAATTCACAATGAAGCCTAAGCGTACGGCGCATGCATTCAACACCGTTCCAATCGGTCTTAACTACAAGGCTGGCATCATAGGCCCCCTTTGCCCTTTTGTGGCAGATTACGATCAGGACGACGAACTGGAGATTATTTTAAACAGTGGATCGGGCCAGCTTTACCTCTTGAAAGACGAAGGCGATGAAAGGCGGTCCCTGTGGCTCCAGACAAGGCTGCCTCAAAACGGCAGCTTACTATCATACGGTGCCTCACCATTTTTGATAGATTATGACAACGATCTTGAATATGAACTGGCAGTCAAGAGAGGTGATGGCAAAATTGGAATCTTGGAACTCGACAATCAAACATGGAGAGAAGGCACGGCATTTTTTGACGGCCTTGACGATACCATAAGATCGTTTTGGTTTCTTGACTGGAACGGAGACAGAAAAAAGGATTTGGCGATTTCTGCAGGTGGCCCTGAAATAACCATCTTCCTGAACCATGGAAGCGATGCAGAACCAGCTTATGACCAAAAAGGTGTTAGCCTCGATCTTGCCCAGAGACATCCAGAGGCATCTTTCGCCTTCTGCGACTGGGATGGAGATGGTGTCAAAGATGTCGTAAGTCAAAAAGATGACGGCGAATTGGCTGTTTGGCTTGGAAACAGTGGTTCCGAGCCGCCATCTTTTTCAGAAATGGGCCTGGGTATAAGCGCACAGGATTTGCAAGGCACAATATTGTATCCATCAGTGGCAGATTGGAATGACGATGGTCTTTTGGACATAATAGTTGGAACAGACAGTGGCAGGCTCTACCTGCTTTCGGGAAAATAGCTAGGAGGCGCATATGGCAAAAAAGGTTGTTAGGAAACAATATTTGGTGAACCACAGGCTTCAAATCGGCATAGCAGTTCGCTTCTTTGTGTGCATGGTCCTGGTTGCCCTGGCGTCTGGCTGGGCAGTTTATTATGCCGTGTGGCAGACGGTTCTCATTGATTTCCACGGTGCAAATCTCACCAAAATGTACCATGCCATAAGTCAAAGGCTCCTTTTTTATGGACTGGGCATGGTGGTTTGCTTGAGCGGCTTGAGCATCTTCTTTACTCATAAGATAGCAGGGCCAATATACAAGGTGAGGCGCATTCTGGATGAAAGCGTCGAAAAGGGCTCAAAGCCCAGAGAGATAAAACTACGCAAAGGCGACCAGTTCCAGGAATTTGTGAACTCCTTCAACCGCTTTCTGAAAGAAGTTTGCTGAATGATTTCAAAATAGGTCAATCTCCTATTATTAATTGCTATTTACTACGTTAATCTTTGAATAACAGTAGGCTGCAAGGCCAGGAATAGTGCTTTGCAGACTGATTTTAAAAATCCCCTGATAGACAGCATCAATTCCTAAAGGTTATTTTTTGGAAGGTCTTCAATTGTATTTCTTTAATGACCGTTTTAATATGTCTTACAGTTGTGGGTGGGTATCACGAAGGCCAGCGCTGCTGGTCAGCTTCACCCAAACGGCGGTAGCTTATAGAAAATTATTAAAGCTCCTGCAACAGCTTGGGTAAAACAGAGGCAGGAACTGCTGATGAAAAGATCTTTAACTTGTTTCAAGGCATATGACATCAGGGGCAAGGTCCCCTCTGAGTTGAACGACGATATAGCTTACCAGATCGGCAGGAGTTTTGCCCGCTTCGTTCAGGCAAACAAAGTCGTTGTTGGGCGTGACGTAAGGCACTCTGGTGAATCACTGAGCAAGGCACTCATAAAGGGGTTGGCCGATGAAGGTACAGATGTCTTTGATATAGGAGTGTGCGGTACAGAAGAGATCTACTTTGCCACAGCCCACTTCCAAATGGATGGGGGTATTGTGGTAACGGCCAGTCACAATCCCGCTGATTTCAATGGAATGAAATTGGTGCGTGAAGCAGCTAAGCCTATAAGTGGAGATACAGGACTGCTGAAAATAAAGGAATTGGCAGAAAGTAACCTGGGACCGGCAAAGTCCCAAAAGGGCAGGATCAGAATCCTTGACCATAGGCCAGAATATATAAAACATCTTCTTGGTTATGTTGATACAGACTCTCTAAGGCCCTTACGCATCGTGGCAAACCCTGGAAACGGCTGTGCTGGCCCTATTATCGGCAAACTGGAAGGCCATCTTCCCTACGAGTTTATTAAGATTCAATTCGAGCCAGACGGCTCTTTTCCCAATGGGGTACCAAATCCCCTGCTTCCAGAAAAACGCGCACTTACCATGGAAACGGTCCTATCTGAAAAGGCAGATATGGGCCTGGCATGGGATGGGGATTTTGACCGCTGCTTTTTTTTCGACGAAAAGGGCAGATTCATAGAGGGTTACTACATAGTAGGATTACTGGCAGAATATTTTCTTGAAAGAGAACCAGGAGCAAAGATAATACATGATCCCCGGCTTATCTGGAATACCATTGAAATAGTAAAAGGCATGGGTGGGGTGCCAATCGAAAGCAAAACAGGCCATGCCTTTATGAAAGAGCGTATGCGCAAGGAAAATGCGGTTTATGGTGGGGAAATGAGCGCCCACCATTTTTTCAAGGATTTTTATTTTTGTGACAGCGGAATGATTCCGTGGCTGATCATAGCCCAGCTCATGAGCAGAAAGGGGATGCCTCTTTCTCGCATGGTAGAAGAACGCATGGAAAGATTTCCAGTGAGCGGTGAAATAAACAGGCGCTTGAAAGAACCTCAAAAAGCTATTGACAAGGTTGAAGAATTTTACAAGGCAGGTGCTTTGAGGGTAGCCCATATCGATGGTTTGAGCATAGAAATGGCAAAATGGCGCTTCAACCTGAGATGCTCAAATACCGAGCCCCTTTTGCGCTTGAACGTGGAAACAAAAGGCGACCCTGAACTTTTAAAAGAAAAGACTGCGGAGCTGCTAAAAATTATTGATAGTTTCGCTTGAATTCAAAATTCAGAGGCTATCCAATCAACACGGCGCATCCAAAGCAACTGTGTGCAGATCGATCTTTCGAGATAATCCCAGGAAGCTTTGCAGTTGCTGGGTAAAGGGCTGATGGCTCATTTCTCTGAGTGGCCAGGAGGACTCACGTGATGATAATACCAGTAATATTGTGCGGCGGATCTGGTACCAGATTGTGGCCCTTGTCAAGGCAGGCATATCCAAAACAGTTTCTCCCTTTGGTCAGTGATGACACCTTGCTTGAGGCTACTGTTAAAAGGGCCTTGAAGATAGAGGGCGCTACATTACCCATACTTTTGGCTAATCAAGAACACAGGTTCCTGGTAGCGGAACAGATACGCCGTAGCGGCTTGAAAAATGCTCCGATATTGCTTGAACCCGTAGGTAGGAATACCGCGCCTGCAGTTGCAGCAGCGTCTTTTTATGCGTTAAGCAAATATGACGATCCGATCTTGATGGTCATGCCGTCAGATCACTGTTTCAAAGACGAAGACGCCTTTGTCGCAACTGCCACCGCAGGAATCCCTGTTGCGAACCAGGGTAACATGGTCACATTTGGTATTGTTCCCACAGGCCCTGTAACTGGATACGGTTATATCAAACGCGGCCAGAAACTGAGTGACAGCACCGAGGCCTTTAAGGTGGAACAATTTGTCGAGAAACCAGACATGGCAACTGCAGAGGCATACGTTTCCTCTGGGGAGTTTTACTGGAACAGCGGCATCTTCATGTTCAAGGCACATACCTATCTGCAGGAGTTGGAAAAATTCAGGCCTGAAATCTACTCTTGGAGTAGTAAGGCCTTTCAAAATGGGGATGAGGACCTTGAATTTTTCCGATTAAATGAAAACGCCTTTGAGGCCTGTCCTTCAGATTCCATAGATTATGCTGTGATGGAACACACCAAAAAAGCGGTAGTGATTCCCTTGGAAGCTGGGTGGGATGACCTTGGAGGCTGGTCTGCGTTAGGGGAATATGGAGAAAAAGATGAGCATGGCAATGTCACCAAGGGCGACGTCATTATAATGCATTCTGAAAACTGCTATGTGCGCAGTGAATCAAGGCTTGTGGCAGCCTTGGCCACCAAAGACCTGATCATTGTGGAAACGCCAGACGCGGTCTTGGTTGCAGACAAGGCTGAGGCACAGGAAGTGAAGTCAATAGTGAAAAAATTAAAGGATCTTGGCCGTTCAGAACCATTGACCCATAAAAAAGTGTACCGGCCTTGGGGTTCGTATGAGACGGTGGATATCTCAGACAGGTTTCAGGTAAAACGTATAACTGTGAATCCTGGTCAAGTTCTTTCCTTGCAAATGCACCATCACAGGGCAGAGCATTGGATCGTGGTCAAAGGCACTGCCAAAATTACACGAGGCGAAGAAGAAATCCTCCTGACCGAGGACCAATCCACGTATATACCCTTGGGAGTGACCCACAGGCTTGAAAATCCTGGGGTTATACCTTTGGAACTCATCGAGGTGCAAACGGGCAGTTATTTAGGGGAGGATGACATAGTGAGGTTTGAAGATGTCTATGGTAGAAAATCTGATGGGTAGAAGTGGCAAGAATAGCCAAAAGAATTGTTAGCCTCTCCAGCTTGCAGAATAAGCCGCTGATGAAATGGCTTATTCTGAGTTATCAATGACGTCCAATTCCCCAAATAAATCAGACATCGGTATTAAAATCAGCAAACGGCTGGCTTTTGTGAATATGGTTAGTTCTATTGCTGTCCATGTGTTGAGTTTGTCCGTTCTCATCTGGTTACAGCAATATCTTCTAAAACGTATTACTGTGGAAGAGTACAGCTTGTTACCGCTCGTATATTCGTTAATGGCCTTTGTTCCAATTTTAAATAGTCTTTTTTCGGCAGGAACTGGGAGATATTTGATAGAGGCGTATGCCAAGGGTAGCCCCATCGAAGTTACGAAAGTTTTTTCAAGTATATGGCCATTTATCGTGGCTGCAGCTATTGTCATCGCTGCTATTGGCACGATAATGTCTGTGAAAATTCAATGTATTTTGAATATACCTTCTGGTAGAGAGAAAGAGGCCTCGCTAATGTTTCTGATGTTGATCTTTGGTCTTGTGGTCAACGTGTGCGCCCTTCCATACAATTCAGCCTTTGAAATGCGTCAAAAATACGTGCTGCGAAGTGTTATAAGTTTGAGTACAGAAATTGTTCGTATTTTATTATTGTTTTTCTTTTTGTTCTTTATTGCTACTAAAATAATAATGGTCGTCATGGCCTCAGCTATAGCAAGTGTAATCGGTGTTTTTGTAACAGCAATTGTAGGCAAAAGGCTTGTTCCTTATCTGAAGTTTGACCTTAAAAGCTTCGATTGGGATGTATCAAAAAAGATAATAAGCTTTGGGAGTTGGTCCACGCTTGGTACAATAGCACAGAAGATTAAGGCGTCAGCAGATCCGGTTTTGCTCAATTTGTTTGCAAGTCCTTTTGAGTTGTCTGTATTCCATTTGGGCTCAATGATTCCACGTCGTTACGAAAATGCTTTGCCAGTTCTTTTGGCTCCTCTCCAACCATCATTGATCGCTTTTGCCACAAAAGGAGAGGTTTCCAGATTGAGGAATGCGTTCTTGTCTTTAAATAAATTTCTCATGTGGATCTGCCTATTCTTTATAGTCCCCATGATAGTGTATCATAAGGAAATTTTTTCTTTGTATATTGGTCCAGAGTTTAAGTTGGCTGGTTTGGTTTTATTCCTTCTGTTTATACCAGAACTTGTTAAACTATCAGTTCAGCTTGTGTGGAGAGTTGCTCATGCACTTGCTGAAATTAGGCTTCTTATGGTCGCAAACTTACTAGCTCAAATTTTGAATTTTGGAATGACTATATTTTTCCTTTCTGCATTAAAGCTTGGGGCCTATGGTTCTTCCTTGGCCACTTGTATAGTTATGGTGTGCTATGTGACATTGTTTTTATTGCTGTTTGCTTTAAAGTTTATCAAATTTACAT
>CAYWKF010000037.1:0-61594 GCA_964459155.1 uncultured Desulfobacterales bacterium | reverse complement strand
TGACCCGGGTGTGTCCGACGATCTGCCGGATTTTGAAGGCCCCAAGAGAAGAGGGAAAATCATGACAGAAATCGGTCCAAAAGATGCCTCCTACATCATGATCTCCGCTTCTCGCTTTGCTGATCCAGAATATCGGACTCGTGAAATCATCCCGTTCCACTGCATCGCGCAGAAGTTCATTTATGGCTGAGCAGAGAATGTTTGCCAACATAGAATTAGAGAAAACGGTTCGCGTTTTGTTTTTATAGATATAGTGCAATAGAAATTTTCTAACCTTTGTTCTAAGACCTCCATGAATCATAAGAATGTCTTCGTATGACCATGCGCCTATAATTTTTTCTGACAGCACATCCTGTCTGATAATTTCAGTAAATTCTTCAACAATTCGCTTGGACTCGACTCCCCAGCCCAAGTCATCAATGCTATAAAATTGCATACCCTGAAGAAGCATGAGTTCATGGTTCCCGAGCAGCCTGACAACCTTCCCTCCAAATTCTCTTGCCTCTTGTTGTAGCCGGCGGAGAAAACGGAAGGCGGCAAATGGCGATACATCCTCAGGCGTTCTATCTATGGTGTCTCCCAGTTGAACCAGGGTAGCATCTCGTCCTATCCAAATATCTCGTTCATCAATGAGTCCGGCGTGTCTCAAAATAGTTTTCAGCCTAGGCAGATCTCCGTGGATGTCTCCCACCACCATAACTTTTCTATCCAGTCCTTCGTTTGGCTTGGGTTCAAACTCTCCTTGACGGTTGATATTTATTGTCATGTTTCTCTCCTTTCACCCGTGATAGCTTTCATAGTATTGTTCACATATTCCGTGGGCTATAATGACATCAACTCGTACAAATTCCTATGAACTTAAAATTTTCAGAATGTACATTCGAGATTGGATTTGATTCAAATAGTTGATTGAGAGCCTTTTCAAATGCAGTGAAAATTTTCTTTATTTCCTTTTCGACTTGCCACAGCAATTTCATGTCCACATCAAAAAATTAGAAACCATATTGCAGATTTTGTGGTTTCATTTTTACTTCACCTGTGCTATCGAGTTGATAGCCACAAAACGTGGTAGACACCTATTTTTAGTGAGTCATCCATGTTAACTTGCTAGTAGTGGATGTTAATATTTTATAATATTGTGTTCTTCATTTATCAGATCTACTTCTAAAATTATCTATGAAGAGACCCAACTTTATTAAAGCTATCATCAATGTTGAACTAAAAATCCATTCTATATATTACAGCTAATAGAAATCAATCATATCTTATTTAACTCTGGCTTTAAATTCATTCTTATTTCTATAACTTGAATTACTTGCGAACATAAGTCGAAGTTTGATTACAAAAGCACGATGAAATATGTATAAATACTTTACACTAGCATCCTTTAATGAATTCCTTGAAAAATTCATTTTAATTTTTTTTCGACAGTTTTATTATTTTTGCTTAATGAAATTGATCTACATTTTTCACAAACAAGGCAATATTTGTTCACTCAGCTGGTCGTTCTTGGTTTTGAACTAGATGACAAAATATTGTGGACAATTAAAAAAGAATGTGATCAAAAATTTTAAACAAAAAATTTTCCCACATATACATTGAAAAAAGCGCGTTAAAAAAGACTCTTTCTCAAAGGATCCCACTTAAATTTCCAAAATCCAAGGCAGAAAAAGACACCAAACTCATATTGGCTACACACGCACCCCTTTATATCCATGAACGGGCTAGGCCTTGCCATCAGCTGGGGCACCGCAGGTTCTTTTATGCTACAGAGGTATTGAACTGCCTTTTCGACTGCGAATACTGTTTCCTGTCTGGAAACATAGTGATCTTTGTTGATAGCAAAAAAGTGCAATCAGCAGTTGAACAAGAATTAAAAAACTGGTCCTTATTTTTTAATTTTTAGAGTTCATCTCCTATAAATTTTCTGTTCAAGAAGTCGCACTCCTTTGGAGACAAGTCAAATTTGATCTCTGCTTCATATATTACCGTTTTTCTATCTTTTTGAGGGTCTTCCTTGAGAGTTTCTGATATCCAGCGCACAGCATTTCTCAATTTTTCGCCATGGGGCTTAAGATCTTCTGTACTCATGTTTTTGCCTATCCTCCCTTTTAAATGGTAAGCTATTATAAAATAAAATAATATTCTCTGATCAATTGCAATGGAAAGGAAAACAGAAAAAAAAATTGCTGTGGTTACCGGGGCATCAAGTGGTTTGGGCCTTGCGATTTCAAAGAGGCTCCTAGCCAATGGTTTTTTGGTGATCGGTATATCAAGACATCCAGACAAAGGTGAATTTGACCACAAATCTTTCTTGCCTTTGAAAAGTGACCTCTCTAGGCCAGAACTGGTCAAAAAGTGCTCAAGGCGAATTAGGCAGGAATTTGACAGGTTGGATCTACTGATAAACAATGCAGGAACTGGTTTTTTTGGCCTTCATGAAGGTATAGACCCAGACGCGATCGCACAGATGATCAATCTCAACCTTACGGCACCTTTGATATTGACATCTGCTTTGTTGCCTCTGCTCAGAAAGGCCAAGGGGCACATTATAAACATATCTTCAATAACGGCAAAAAAACCAAGCCCGATGGGTTCTGCCTATGCTGCATCAAAGGCTGGCCTTCTACATTTTTCAAACAGCCTTTTTGAAGAGGTGAGGAAAGCAGGTGTAAAGGTTTCTGCTTTGTGTCCAGACATCACGATTACGCATTTTTTTGATGAACTGTCATTTGGTCCGTCAAACAATGAAAAATCATATTTAACACCAGAAACAGTTGCCGAAAACCTGATGGCAATAGTAGATCAGGCAGAACATGGTGTTGTTACAGAACTAGTCATTAGGCCTCAGATTCATAGTATTGCCAGGAAAAAGAAAAAAGTTGATTGCAAGGGCCATGCTGAATAATTAACGTTTTGGAATGAAAACCTTTTTTGCCAGGCTATAGTGAGAGATCGATTACGGGAGCTACAGAGCTATGCATCCAGATATTGAAAGAATAGTAAGATGCGACGAATCGGCCAGAGCCATCGTGGCCAACGCAAGGCGAGAATCGGATGAAATTATCAGAGAAGCAAAGGAAGAAGCAGAGACCATAAAGCTCTCCGTAAAGAGCGAAATTGATGCCTACAAGGAAAAGGAATTAAAGAAGATCCTGGAAGAGGCAAAGAAAAAGGCGGCCAAGAAACAAAAAGAGGCTGAAGAATATGTAAAGAAGCTGAGGGACCGGGCTTCTCAAAGGGCTGCAGAAGTTGAAAAAGAGTTCATGGATTTGATGCTGAAGTCACTCACTTAGTAGCAGGAGAGGCCATGCTGCAGGCTGCTTTTAAATATGCCTACCCAAATGCCAGAACCAGGGCTCTCAGGGGCAGGCGACTGACCAGCAGCGACTTCCACTATCTCATAAAAGCAAAGGACATCCACACCTTTTTGAGTTACCTTGCTACTACTAGTTATGGTAGATATTTGCCGGAATATCAAGGCAGGGCAGTGGCTCGGAATCTTGCACATCTCGAGCGTGCCTTGTCAAGGCCTTTGCTGGAACACTACTTCAAGATATTTAGAACATTAAAAGACAAACATTCCGCCCAGTTGATCAAGGCCCTTTTTGCCAGATTTGAAGTTGAAAATCTCAAAATATTGATAAGGGCGAAATTTTCAGGCTTGGAACGCCGAAACGTGGAACACTTGCTTTATCCATTGCCTCGTCTTACGCAACTTCCTTGGCAAAGATTGTGGGATGCGGTGAGGATAAAGGATCTGGCAAAGATCCTTGAACGAACTGCTTATGGCAGATCCATAAAAAATGCCTATCCGCAATTTGAGGCCCAAGCTCGTACATTTCCTCTAGAAATGGCATTGGATATAGCATGTTACGAAAATATTGTGCGTGCTGTACATTCACTCAGAAGCCGCAACAACAGGCGCCGAATCACGAATCTCATAGGCAACTTCGTGGACATCCAAAATATTATGTTGGCTTTGCGCCTCAGGTTCACATATGCTCTTAGCCCTGAGGAAACCGTTAACTACAGCCTTCCAGGTGGAAAGGCGCTCGATTTGAAGAGGCTCCACAAAATTGCCAGGGCCAAAGATTTACATGAGTTCATTACAGCCCTACCTCGACCATTCAAACAGGCTTTGGCAGGGGCAACGGAAATTAGGCAAATCCGAACCAGCCTTCATGACTTTTTTTTACGAATGTTACACAAAAGTTTTCACGGGCTTCCTTTTCATCTGGGCGTGGAAGTGGCCTATCTTTTGGAAAAAGAGATGGAACTCAAGGCCCTTGTAAGCCTATACCAAGCCAAAAAGGAGGGGCTTCCTCCTCCAGCGGCTGAAAAATTGGTTCCCTCTCATTTCCTTGCTAAGGAGAAGCAATATGTTTAGGCCTGTGCGCCTTTTCCGGGTGACCATCCAAGTGCCAGACAAGTATATGTCTGCTGTGATGGCTGTCTTAGGTGATTTAAAACTGCTTCACTTGATAAATGTGAATGAGACTCAACTTGGAAAGCTTGGTTACATTGCAGCAATCAACATCGAATTACTTCGCCGTTATGAAAAGGCCTTGAAGCTGGCAAACACACTCATTAGGGAGTTGGAGATTAAAGGGGAAATGCCGGAAATAAGGTCAGCTCCACAGCCTGAACAGGCCATTTTTAAAATCGAAGAACGGTTGGCTGCTATTGAGTCTGAAGTTTCACCCATACTTGAAAGGGGAAAAATTGCAAAGGAGGAACTCATACACAGGGAAGGTCTTATCAAACGTCTCACTTTGTTACTTCCAGCCCAGATTGATTTTACAAGGCTCAAAAAGCTCAAATACCTCGTATACACTTTTGGCCTCGTGCCAACAAAAAATCTGCTCCGTCTCGAAGAGAGCCTTTCAGACATTCATCACGCCCTGATCAAAATTGGGGAAGAACACAGGCGAACGGTGGTAATGGCAGTGTGCCTAAAGGAAGACAGCGAAATCATGCTTCGGGCCCTGAAAAGCGCATTTTGGGAAGAACTGGCTCTGCCTGCTGATGTTGAAGGACCTGTGGATAAAGTGATTGAAAAGTTGGAATCGAGCCTGCCTGATCTTTCAAAGGAAGTGGAAGAGGCGGAAGATACCAGAAAAGAATTTGCTAAAAAATTTGGTTCCGAACTCTTACGACTCAGGGAAGAAACCTTTTTGGGACTGACGCTTATCAAAGCCCAGCGCAAATTCGGCAAGATCGATCATACCTATCTCCTTACTGGCTGGGTGCCTGTAGACCTTTTTGAAACCCTAAAAAACAGAATAATGGCAGCGTCAGAAGGACAGGCAATCATAGACCAAATCGATCCTGATGAAATTCAGGAAGTAAGGGCTGGAATAGTAAAAATTCCCATTTTATTCAACAACCCTTTACTCATAAAGCCTTTTGAAAGACTGACCAGTTTGTATGGAACTCCATCCTACCACGAAGTTGAACCAACGGTATTTTTTGCTGTCAGCTTTGTACTCCTGTTTGGAATGATGTTTGGAGACGTGGGCCACGGGCTCATACTATTTATTGCGGGCTATTACATATTCAAAAGACTTTATAAGCACATAGACCTTGGAATTATTCTGATGGAGTGCGGCCTTTCCTCAACTATTTTCGGGGTCCTCTATGGAAGTGTATTTGGCCTTGAAGATGTGATCCCTGCCCTTTGGCTGCACCCAATGAAAGACATTACTCATTTCATGAAAGTAAGTGCCTTCATTGGCGTTGGCATGATAAGCCTTGGTCTTATATTAAATCTTGTAAACATCATTAAACAAAGACGATATTCAGAGTTGCTTTCAGCAACAGGCCTGGCAGGGGCCCTTGCTTACTGGCTCATTGCAGGATTGGCCGTGCGCTACATAACCACTGGAGGACCAAGGCCTTTGGAGTTGGCCGTGGCAAAAATAGCCATTGGAGCGCTCCTGGGTATAATGATCCTTTTTCCGCCGTTAAAAGAATGGCTGAGGCGCAAAAGGGTGGAAAAGGAGGAATTTGAAACTCAAAAGGCAGGACTTGCTACACTCTTTCTTGAATCTCTGATCGAAGCCTTGGACGGCATCCTCAGGTTTATTGCGAACACCATATCTTTCGTTCGTGTTGCTGCCTTTGCTTTAACCCATGCAGCCCTATTTATAGGCGTCTTTTCCATTGCAGACATGGTAAGCCATGGTACGAACAGGGGATTTTCCTACTACCTGACCCTTGTTATAGGAAACATTGTGATAATCGTATTAGAGGGAGTAGTTGTTTCCATTCAGACCATCCGCTTAGAATACTATGAATTCTTCAGCAAGTTCTTCCGTGGCGGCGGCGAACCTTTCAGGCCGATTGTGGAAGAAATGGAACAGGAGGCTGCAAGATGAATATCCAAAAAAATATGAGCTTACTAAAAAAAATTGGTGTGAGGCTTTTCCTTTTTATGCCTGTGCTAACCCTTGTGCCCTCCCTTGTGCTGGCTGCTGAAGCGGCAAAGGCATCTGCTGAGAGTGCAAAATGGGCCTATATTGGAGCAGCCCTTGCCGTAGGTTCCTCAACTATCGGTGCTGGAATTGCTGTTGGGCTGGTTGGAGCAGCTGCCATGGGGGCATTAAGTGAAAGGCCTGAAATAGCAGGCCGAGCCCTCATATTTTTGGGTCTGGCTGAAGGTATAGCCATTTATGGCCTCATTATTGCCATCATGATATTGGGAACATTATAAACGGGGTACTTTGGAATGCATATCGTGGTTGTCGCAGATCAAAAAAGTTCTCTTGCCTTCAGGCTGGCAGGCATTGAGACCAGGGTGGTCAGGCATGAAGATGATGTAGTGCCAGTTGTCAAAGATTCCCTGCGAAGACAGGATGTTGGCATTTTGTTGATAACGGATGAGATAGCAGACCAGGCCGCCAGCCTTCTGGAGGAGCAGCCTCGCCACCACCTGCTTCCTTTGGTAGTGCGTATCCCAAGTTATTCAGTTCCAAAAACCAAAAGATTGGGAGCTAAAGAGCGCTTGGCCGCACTCTTGAAGAGGTGATCATCATGCCGCTGCCTGATGAAATCGAACTCCTTTGCATGACAGTTCAAAAAAAGGCTGAAAAAGAGGCACAAGCAATCATCGACTCTGCTAGAAAAAGAGCGGAAACGTTGCTTCAGAATGCCCGGAACCAGGCAAAACGCCTTCTTGAGCAAAAAAAACATGCCGCACAAAGGGAGGTGCTCCAACAAGCGCGGAAGGTGATAGATTCGGCGGAATTGCGCGCAAGAAAAAGAATACTTTCTGCCAGGGAAGAGATATTCAAAAACGTTCTGGATGGTTGGTTAAAAAATCTAGTTTCTATTAAAGAGGACGAATCCGCCTATCTTGGGCTCATAAAAAAGATGCTGAAAAAGGCCTCGAACTCTCTGCCTGATGGAGCCTTGAACATAAAAGTGGCAATTGGGGACGTGGCCTTCTTTAAAAGGCATCTCAAGGAACTGGAAGGCGATTTGAACAGGAAAATCAATCTTGACGATGAGACTGTACCCATTTCTGGAGGCCTTCTGGCTTACAGTAGCGACCGCAAAGTGCTTCTTGATCTTTCATTCGAGTCAATATTAAGAAGCATTGAACCCAACGTGCGTAAGATGGTGGCAGAAAAGATTTTTGAGGAAGCGGCTACGCAATGAGGAAGATGAGTGCAGAGCCAAAGGTCACATTTGTCAGCGGTCCAGTGATAAAGGCTTCGCCCAGCATGGGACTGTCCATGAACGAAATGGTGGAAGTTGGAGAAGAAAGATTAGTAGGTGAAGTCATAGGACTTCATGGCGATACCGCTGTGATACAGGTTTATGAAAACACCACCAGTCTCAGGCCTGGCACCACCGTTTATGGTCAGGGTATGCCGCTTTTTGTGGAGCTGGGACCTGGACTGCTGAGCAACATATTCGACGGAATACAGAGACCATTGTCAATGCTTAGAGAAGAATGGGGCGATTTTATAAGGCGGGGTAAAACAGGCTTTCAGCTCTCTAGAGATAGCGTTCATCACTTTTCTCCATCCCTTGAAAAGGGTGACCATGCCGAGCCGGGCGCAATCTTGGGAACAGTGGAAGAATTGGAAGAATTTACCCATAAAATCTTAGTACCTCCAAACATAGGCGGCCGTATAAAAAGTATTGTACCAGAGGGTACTTATACCCTTGAAGATACCATTGCCATAATAGAAACAGGAATTGGCCAGGAAGAAAAAATCAAATTGTATCACAGATGGCCTGTGAGGGTTCCCAGGCCCTATTCCCAAAGGCTCTATCCCACCATCCCATTGATCACTGGCCAAAGGGTGATCGATACCATGTTCCCCATCGTTAAAGGAGGAACAGCAACAATTCCTGGCGGCTTCGGCGCTGGGAAGACTGTCATACAACACCAACTAGCCAAATGGACCAATGCAGACATAATCATCTATATAGGTTGCGGCGAACGCGGAAACGAGATGACCAGTGTTCTTGTGGACTTTCCTCAACTGACTGATCCCAGAACTAAGAGGCCACTAATAGAAAGAACCATCCTCATTGCCAACACCTCAGATATGCCTGTTTCTGCCAGGGAGGCTTCCATCTACACAGGTATAACCATCGCAGAATATTTCAGAGACCAAGGCTATGATGTTGCATTGATGGCTGATTCAACATCAAGATGGGCTGAGGCGCTTCGCGAAATTTCTGGCCGCCTTGAGGAAATGCCTGCTGAAGAAGGGTTTCCTGCATATTTGGCAAGCAGGCTTGCTGCCTTTTATGAACGAGCTGGACAAGTAGTTGCCCTCAACGGGCTTGAGGGTTCAGTCTCACTGATTGGAACGGTTTCGCCGCCTGGCGGTGACTTCTCAGAGCCTGTAACCATGCACACAAAGAGGTTCGTCCAGTGCTTGTGGGCCTTGGATAAAGAACTTGCAGCCGCACGTTATTTTCCTGCCATCAACTATTTGCAGAGTTATTCCGGTTACAGCGATCAAGTAACCAAATGGTGGGAAGAAGAAACAGGGCCTGATTGGATGGATCTCAGAAATGAAGCCATGATCATACTGAGAGAGGATGCGAGGCTCCAAAACATAGTAAAGCTTCTAGGTGAAGAAGCCCTGCCAGACGATCAGCGAAGGATAATAGAAGGTGCCAGACTCATAAAGAGCGACTTTCTGCAGCAAAACGCCTTTGATCCTGTGGACACATATGCCTCTGCCAGCAAACAATATTGGATGTTGAAGGTGATAATACACTTCTTAAGAAAGTTGAAGGATGTGACAGAACAGCGGATACCCCTATTCAGGGCAATGGAACTTCCTGTAATCACAGATATTCATCAGATGAAGTATAGTTTCACAGGTGAAGACCCCAAGCCCTTCCAAGAGATAATCAACCGAATTGATGAGCAAATTAGAGCCATCCTCAAAAGACACAGGGAGTGAGGAATGAAGGGTGTGGACAGTATAGGCAAAATAGAGCGTGAAACAATTTCTTCCCTGGAATATACAGAGCTTGGGGAGATATCAGGCCCCTTGATAGTTGTTCAGGGCGACACCGGTGCCGGCTATGGGGAGCTCGTGGAGGTGCTTACGAAGGAAGGGGAAATACGTCAAGGGCGAGTACTGGCTGTCAGTAAAGAAGCAGCAGTGATCGAGGTCTTTTATGGTACAACTGGCCTGGACCAGCAAAATACGAGAGTTAGATTCTTGGGCAGGCCCTTTCAGTTTGTTGTCTCAAAAGAGGAAATATTGGGCCGCATTTTCGATGGAATTGGAAATCCCCTGGACAGTGGCCCTGCTCCATTCCATGGAGAGGCACGTGATGTAAATGGCCAGCCAATAAACCCTGTTGCCAGAGACTTTCCAGAAGATTTCATTCAGACCGGCATATCGGCAATTGATGGAATGAACACCTTGGTGCGTGGGCAAAAACTCCCTATTTTTTCTGGGAGTGGTCTACCGCACAATGACCTTGCCATACAAATTGTTAAACAGGCAAAGCTCATCACAGAGGAATCCCTATTTTCTGTGATTTTTGCAGCCATGGGAGTACGCCATGACGAAGCAGAGATCTTCAGGCACAGTTTTGAAGAAAGCGGTGTGCTGAACAATGTGGCAATGTTCCTGAATCTTGCCGATGCCCCTACAGTAGAAAGACTCGTCACGCCCAGGGTTGCGCTCACTGCAGCAGAACACCTTGCTTTTGACCTTGGAATGCATGTGTTGGTAATTTTGACTGACATGACAAATTACTGTGAGGCACTACGTGAAGTGGCAACGTCAAAAGGAGAAATCCCGTGCAGAAAAGGGTATCCAGGCTATTTGTACAGTGATCTGGCATCCATTTACGAGAGGGCTGGCAGAATACGTGGAAGAGAAGGTTCGTTAACCCTGTTTCCCATTCTCACTATGCCCAATGACGACATCACCCATCCTATTCCAGACCTAACAGGGTATATTACAGAAGGACAGATTGTTCTTGATCGTTCACTGAATCAGAAGGGCATTTATCCACCCATAAATGTACTTCCATCCCTTTCAAGGCTCATGAATCAGGGTATTGGAGAAGGGAAGACCAGGGATGATCACAGGAACGTTTCGAGTCAGCTGTATGCAGCATATGCACGGGCCAAGGATATTGAACGCCTCGCATCCATAATTGGAGAAGAGGATCTCTCTGTCACGGACAAAAAGTATTTTCTTTTTTCCCATGAATTTGAGAAACGTTTTCTAAACCAGGACAAAGAAGAAGACCGCTCCATTTACCACACCTTAGATCTTGCCTGGGAACTGCTTTCTATCTTGCCAGAACAAGAACTTACCCGGGTGACCCTTGAAGAGATAAAAAAATATAGCCCCAGGCCAATTAGCCATGATAACGAAGGCAGAGAGTATTAAAGATGGAAAGACTCAAGCTACCTCCAATTAAGGCAAATGTCATAAAGATTAAAGATGAGCTCTCATTGGCCAAGGATGGCAGAGGATTGCTCGAACAAAAAAAAGATATCTTGATAAACAACATTAATCTTCTTGCCAGCAAAGCTGACCAGATCCGCTCTGAAGTTGACAAGAAATTGGAGGATGCCTACAAGAAGTTGAGCCTGGCGCTGCTGGAAGCCGGTGAGGCAGCAGTGGAGGCTGCCGGCCTTGGGGTCAGGGCTGGAGAGCAAGTTGTTATCAAGGAACGAAGCCTGATGGGGGTCGTGCTTCCAATTGTACATGTGAGAATACCAAAATTGAGGCCCGAATACAGCTTTGCCGGGACCACGGAGACCATGGACCAAGTCAGAAAGGCTATTCATTCAACACTCGAGATGATAGCAGAACTTGCAGAAGTCGAGATTGGCACAGAAAATTTACTGCGGGAGTTGAAAAAGACACTAAAAAGGGTGAACGCCCTCTCCCACGTTTACATCCCCCTTTATGAATCCACTCTCAAATACATGGAAGAAACTCTAGAGGAACGGGAAAGGGAAGCACTGTTTCAAATGAAAAAGGTCAAGAAGATCAAAGAGGGCAAATCGTAGGGGGCGACCATGGTGCTAAATGACACTTTGTTCCAAAAAATCTTGATTCCAGTCGATGGATCCAAGTACAGCTGCAACGCCGTACGCCTTGCCGGAAGGCTGGCTGTAATTCACCATTCTGAGGTTTGGCTTCTTCATGTGATCGATACATCTGTGTTGGATCAACTAATTGCCGCAGGCACAGACAACAGGGAGCAGATGGAAAGGGAAATGGAAGAAGGCGGAAGAGGCCTACTGGCCGATATGGCACTCGAACTAAGGGAGATAGGTATTTCACCCGAAACCATCCTTAGACATGGATCACCCCATGATGTCATCTTGGACGTTTCCGAGGAAATCAAGGCTGATTTGATCGTCATGGGCAAACTCGGGCGGCGTGGAATAAAACGTATACTGCTTGGCAGTGTGGCAGAAAGGGTCATAGAATTTGCAAAATGTCCTGTGTTACTATCAGATGGCATAAGTGCAGAAAATGGTAAAAAATACTTTACCTAATTTTTGATAATTTTTTCTGAATATTTTTTTCCTCTCCTTCCTTCTCTCCGATAAGTCATATACGAGGCTGGGCTCATTTCTGTTCAGCAAATTTTGATAATAAAAAATCACGAATTCAAAGGATGGAATTTTATGAGTACTAATCTCGGTGCACTCATACTCAACGACATCCCAGACAAAAGCTGCGAGGAAAAAATAAAGGATTTCCTGACCAAACATGTAAAAAATGTTTCGGCTGAAAAGATTTCGACCATCTTGAGCAGCACACCTGTGGTCCTGAGCAAAAGAGTGCCAGAAAATGTTGGCAAGATTATGGTTGAGCATTTGAAGCAACTTGGAGCTTCTGCCAGCTTTGTACCTGATCCAGTTGAGATTGATCAGGATTCTTCTGAAGAAAAAACATTTCAAAATCCTGAATCATCAGAAGCTGCAACGCCAACCGAGGTTTCACAAACAGATTTGGAAAAAGAACGTGCCTTTGAAAAAAGGCTGATTGCCCATGCCAGCCTTACTGCTGAAACGGCCCAAGAAACTTCTGTACATTCAGCTTCTGTTCAGGATTCTGGTTTGGATGATGTGTTTGCTGACCACGAGATCTCGAGGGAGCCAGTTACTTTCACAAATAGAAGGCCTTGGACCTATCAAATTGCTCATCAAATTGCAGAAGTGAACAAGGAGCTATGGATCATTCTTTCGATGGTCATGGTGGCCGGACTCATGAACTATCTAGTCACCTCCCAATATATGATTCTTGGCTTTTACAGTTTTCCAACTCTTTTATCAGCTTACTATTTTGGAAGGCGCCATGCGGTGATGACCGCTTTTTTGACCATCATAATGGTGGGCGTCTTTGTACAATTCAATGACAAGCTCTTCTCAAACAATCTTCAGCTCAGCCTAGCTGGCAGCGACAAGTGGTATCACATAATGGCATGGGGAAGTGTATTGATATGCACCGCTTATGCCATGGGAACCCTATATGAACGTCACATGCAAAAAGTAAAAGAGCTGCAAAAAACCTATCAAGGCCTCATTGTCATTTTGCGTCATTTCATTTCCAAAGACCAATACACGGAAAATCATTGCTACAGAGTTTCGATATACGCTGCAAAAATAGCTGCTTACCTTGGAATGAACGAAGAGGAAATAGAAGATATTAGATCAGCCGGATTGCTCCACGACATTGGCAAATTGAAGGTCAGCCGCGACCTTCTCTATAAAGCGGCCAAACTATCCGAGGGCGAATACACAGAGATCAAAAAACACGTGAAAAACAGTGCAGAAATCCTCGAACCGGTTAAAGGACCATTGGGCAGGATCATACCCATTATCCTGGCTCATCATGACAGATTTGATGGAAATGGCTATAGGCCTTACAAGGGTGAAGAGATTCCCTTGGGCGCCAGAATACTTGCAGTGGCAGATGTCTATGACTCTCTGACTAGTGACAGGCCCTATCGAAAGGCCATGGCTCCCATAGAAGCTAAAGATATCATTGTAAAAGGATCTGGAAAAGATTTTGATCCAATCGTGGTCAAGGCATTCTTGACTGCCTTTGAAAAAGGCGAAATGGATGTGCCCAACGTGATTATTTAATCAGAAAACCACTTTCTAAGAATATCCGAAATCTGCAGTGCCTGTTTTTTGTTGGAAATATTAAACTTGCTCTGCTGTCTGAATTCGCCCCCCAATTTTCTGTAACGTCTTATTGAAACCTTTGGGGGGCCATAATCGTTTGTTTTTTTGTCAACTTCTTGATACAGAAACATGATGGTGGTCCAACCGCCTCTGGTAAGTATCTCCTTGTCAAGTTCTTTAACAACGAGTCTTCCACTTTCATCTTCATAATTGATAGTTATATCTTCTATATTTTCAGCCATTGTTTTCCTTTGCCGGACTTAATCTCACAGCACAAACCTTGTACTCAGGAGTCAGTGTCTTCACATCCATACCATGACTGGTGAGAAAGTTAGTTAAGGTTGAATCATAGTGGAAAGTCATGAACACAGAACCTTGGCGGCTCCTGTCGGTAACTTTGACCCGCGCCTTGACCCTACCCCTTCTGGACTCCACCAAGGCTATCCCTCCGTCAACCAGTCCAAAGGTATCCGCATCAACAGGATTGATTTCAACCATTTCTTCAGGACCAATCTTTTCAAAACCAGCGGATCTCCTGGTCATTGAACCATTGTTGTAATGTTCCAGAGTCCGCCCTGTGATAAGCACGAGGGGATAGTTTTTGTCTGCATCTTCTTCTGGCAAAATATATTGAACCGGTACAAAACGGCCTTTACCAATTGGAAAGCTCTCTGTGTGGAGAAGAGGAGTACCTGGATGGTTTTTGCTTGGACAAGGCCAAATCTGCCATCCCTTTTCGAGCCTATCATATGATATACCTGCATATTGAGGCGTAAGGCTTGCAATCTCATCCATTATCTCACTTGGATGGGAATATTCCATGTCATATCCCATGGCCTGTGCCACCGAACATACTATTTCCCAATCTGCCTTGGCGTCTCCCGGGGGTTCGACACATTTCCTGATACGCCTTACCCTGCGCTCCCCGCTGGTAAAGGTGCCATCTTTTTCATAAAAACAGGCCGAAGGTAAAATCAAATGGGCAAATTTAGCGGTTTCCGTCATGAACATGTCTTGAACCACGACGAATTCCATCGCCTCAAGAGCTTTATGTATGTAGTGAATGTTAGACTGAGTCTGTGCCGGATCATATCCAACTACGTAAAGGGCCTTAAATTTTCCCTCAAGGGCTCTATCATACATCTGAGGCTCAAGCAAACCGTCTGTGGCCGACAATGATTCAATCCCCCAGGCTTGGGCAAATTTTTTCAGCACTTCTTCATCATCTGTTGGCTGATAACCTGGAAAGGTGTAAGGCAGCGTGCCCATATCACACGCACCTTGGACATTATTCTGGCCGCGTAGCGGGTTTATGCCTGAGTGCGGTTTCCCTACATTGCCAGTGGCAAGCACAAGATTCGCCAAAGCCATTACTCCATGAGTGCCACCTTTGTGTTCAGCAACACCCAAGCCATAAAGTATTAGAGACTTCTCTGAAGACGCATACAACTTTGCGGCTTCCTTAATAAGAGAGGGCTCTACGCCAGTTGCCTCTGCTACACGTTCTGGCGGATATTCTTTTACATGCTCTTTGACAGCCTCCATATTTTCGGTGCGTCTTTTTATAAAATCTTCATTGTAGAGACCCTCTTCCAAAATGACGTGAAGCATGGAGTTCAAAAGAGGTATATTGGAACCTGGTTTAATTTGCAAATGAATACCACCAGACTCCTTTGCCAATGCAGCAACCTCTGTAACCCTGGGATCTATGACCACCAGCTTTGCGCCATTTTTGATAGCCTGTTTTACCTTGAGCCCTACTATTGGGTGAGCCTCAGTGGTGTTCGAACCGCATATAAGTAGGCAGTCAGTTCCGGCTATCTGCTCAAAAGGCGTAGTGGCCGCGCCGCTTCCCAGTGTGGCCAGCAGACCGCTGACCGAAGGAGCGTGTCAGACCCGGGCACAATTGTCAACATTGTTCGTCCCTATCACCGCCCGGGCAAGCTTCTGCAGCAGAAAATTTTCTTCGTTGGAACAACGCGATGAAGAAAGTATGCCAATAGCATCTGCGCCGTAATTGCTTTTGATTTCAGTAAACTTCTCTGAAATTATCTTGAGAGCGTCGTCCCAATTAACTTCTCGGAAAGGCTCATCCAAGCTGTCACGCACAAGCGGTTTCGTCAACCTGTCTGGATGCCGGTAAAAGGTGTAACCAAAACGACCTTTTACGCACAACTGGCCCCAATTTGGAGGCCCATTCTCATCGGCCTTTATTTCCAAAATGGAACCATGTTTTACCACCACCTGAACATTGCAGCCTGTTCCGCAGTAGGTACACACGCTATTGATCGTTTCGAGCTGTTCAGGCCACAAAGGTGTGACTATTTCTTTCTTGGTCAAGGCTCCTGTAGGGCAGGCATCCACG
The DNA here is from genome assembly GCA_964459155.1 of uncultured Desulfobacterales bacterium. Classification (GTDB taxonomy): domain Bacteria; phylum Desulfobacterota; class Dissulfuribacteria; order Dissulfuribacterales; family JALVPX01; genus JALVPX01. The sequence goes on along the minus strand of CAYWKF010000037.1, from coordinate 45,575 downwards.
CAGGCTCCGCAAGAAACGCATCTGTCATTCAACTTGATGGATATGTCTTCCAAAGTGTGTTTTTCCTTGTCTTCCGAAAAGGAAAGTTCCAAGGCTTCATACTGGCAAGAGCGCTCGCACCTTGAACAAGCCACACACTTGTTGGGATCAACCACTATAAATGGATGCGACTGGTCAATCTCATAAATCAATTTAGAAGGCGATTTTGATGCCATGACCTTGAAATCGACACACAATTCACGGTATGTGCATTTGGACAGGCCAAGGCAGCCGCATTCAAGGCACCGGCTGGCCTCTTTTTTGGCCATTTCCTCTGTGAAACCAAGCTCTATTTGATCAAAATCCCCTACCCTTCTTTCAGGTGGCCTGGCAGGCATGCTTTCGCTCAATTTCAAGGAAGCACCGTCGAAATTGTGCATATCCACGTCTTCAAAACGCTTTCCCTTGGAAAAGTTGAACCTCGGCTCTGAAATGCCTGCCTTCTCATGCATTAAATATTCATGTATGGCATATGCTGCGCGCCTTCCTGCTGAAACAGCCTGTATCACAGATCTTGACCCAGTGGAAACGTCACCCCCGGCATAGATGCCTTCCACGCTGGTTTTCATGTTGGAGGGATTTGATTTTATGTTGTTTTTTGGGGTTAATTTTATGGAGGCTTCTATTTCGCCAAAGGCCTGAAAACTAGGATCTCCCTCTTGACCCAGAGCGGCCAGTACTGTGTCTCCTTCCCAGACCAGCCTGGAACCAGGCATAGGAACAGGAAGACGTATCCCCCTTTCGTCTGGCTCTCCAAGGACTGTCCTGGCCATTTCCACCTTGACCGTGCCGTCATCCTTGGTAATACGCATAGGCATTGCCATCAGAAAGAATTGTACGCCCTCTTTTTCTGCCTCTTCAATATCTCTTTGATGCGCAGCCAATTCCACCCGTGACCGGGGGAAAATAACTGTCACATCCTCTGCCCCGAGCCTGCGAGCAGACCTGGCGCTATCCACTGCAACGTCACCTCCACCGATGACCAGCACCTTTTTACCTATCTCGGGAGCCTTACCTGTATTGACCTGTTTCAAAAAACGCAATCCATCCAGGGTGTATTCATGGCCCTCGACATCCAAAGTTTTTTGCCTAGGGAGGCCTGTGGCTATAAAGATTGCACCGTAGCCTTGATCCTTAAGGTCTTGAAGAACAAAATCTTCGCCCCATCTCTTTTTAGTTTTTACATGGACACCTAGGTTCAGAATAGTCTGAATCTCCTTGTCCAAAGGGCGCTTTGGCAACTTGTAACCTGGTATTCCATAGCGAAGCAGTCCGCCCAACTTGTCTGCTGCTTCGAATATAGTAACTTCGTGACCCAGTTTGCGTAGATAATAAGCAGCCGACAACCCGGCTGGGCCCCCTCCAATAACGGCCACCTTTTTACCAGTTGGTTCTGCCTCGACCTTTTCCGTAAAACCATGTTCAAGACCGTAATCTGCAACAAACCTCTTTAGATGGTTGATTGAGATGGACTCGTCGATGAGAATCCTGCGGCATCGAGTCTCACAAAAGCGGGGACATACCCTACCAACCGATGCAGGCAATGGGAGTTTTTCCTTAATGAGCCGGAGCGCTGCTTCATATTCGCCTTTGGCGATGAGGTTTACGTAGCCCTGTACGTTAATACCTCCTGGGCAGGTAAGATTACAAGGGGCGCGGCAATCTCCATAATGGGTGGCTGCCAGTTCTTGTAGTCTTTGTTTTCTGTAAGCCTGCAATTCCTTGTTGTTAGTCTCAACAACCATTCCGGAAGAAACCGGGGTGCTGCATGCCCTGGCCCGTCCCTTGCCTTCCACCTCTACCAAACACAACAAGCAAGGGCGTTTAGGCTCTTTGCCACCGGGCAGAAAACACATAGTTGGTATCTTGATAGCCGCTTTTTGAGCAGCTTCAAGAATGGTACACCCTTCCCTGACAGTTACCTCTACTCCATCTATTTTCAGGCTTACTACAGCGCCATTTGAGTTGTTTCCGTTGTCCTGGCCAGCCATTTCAGACCATACTCCTCCCTAAAGCTCCAACCAAGATTCTGAAAAGATTGTCTTGCCCATCAGCACCCTAGTTGTCTTGTAATATTCCAGTTCTTTGGGAGACAGATCATCTGGATTGGGTTCATTGTCTTCCATGATGTCGTGAACCAGTTTGACCAATTCAGGCCTCTCTCCATGGGCCAATTCCACCAGTTCATGATCATATGTGTCAACTATGGCAGACCATATCCCGTGTTTCATGAGCATGGCCAAATAGGCCCGGTTGAGATAAGGCCTTTTCTCAGTGGAAACACCATTTGAAACATTTGAAAGCCCCACTGTCGACTTTACTCCAGGGGCAATCTCCTTGAGCATGTCCATGAATTCAAGACCGCTCATGACTTGATCAGAACCCAACGTGATGGGAGTGGCTATAGGATCGATTAGAATTTTTTCATTTGGAATACCCGCTTCATTCATTGCCATGGTGAGATCCACGGTCATGGCAGCCCTCTCATTGGAATCCCGTGGCATACCATCAACTCCCCACAAAAGCCCTACCACATAGCAGCCCGCCTCAGCGGCAACAGGTATGAGTTTTTCCATGCGTTCTGGCTGCAGAGAAATGGAGTTCATCAGATGACGCTCGGGATGTTTAGCAGCCTTTATTCCTGCTATCAGCGCATCTGCATTGGTGGTATCCAGGGAAAGAGGGCAATCTGTTACCTCTTCAACCACCTTCACTATCCATGGCATCAATTCTGGACCATCTTTTCTGGCAGGACCGATATTCAAATCCAAAAAATCCGCACCATCAGCCACCTCTTCGTTGGCCATTAACACGATTGGGCCAGGATCACGCTCTTTCATGGCTGCTCCCGTCCTTTTGCCCATTATATTTATGCTTTCAGCAATACACTGAACATACATTTTCTGTTTTCTCCTCCTGATTCTATGCAGGTTGCCATTCCCTGAGATAGGCTGGAAGATGGCTTGCCTCCCTGGGCCCAATCTGTATATTCCAGTCTGGAAGCTCTTCCTCAAGCTCTCCTTTTATAGATGCAAGGTATCCAGGAATGATCAGGCTGCGATGTTTGACCTTCTCTTCAATGCCGCTTTTCTTGACAAACGAGGCAATCAAGTCCGCACTGAACTTCCCTGCTGCCCACGCAGTGAGAACAGACAACCCTTCTGTATCTTTGATAAGGAGCCAGGAGGGCACCTTGCTGCCCTCGATCTCGCCTGAAACTATAAAATATGTGAGGGAGAAGTTGCAGGTGATAAGTACTGGCGAATTTTCATCCGGTCCATTGATAGGATAGATATCTTCCTGAACCACCATAGGCCTCTGTGGATCTGTGTATATATTGAGACGTTCCAGCAGCAATGGGAAAAGAGTTTCACCCTGAAGGTCTGAAAAAACTAGTATCCCTGCATACTTAGCAAGAAGTACAGAGGCTATCAGTGACTCTGCCAATGGATCATCGGTCATCTCGCAAGGGAAGCATATAGTTGGAAATCCAACCGGACGGTGCTTATGTTTTATACTGGCACGCCGTATGGCTACCTGGTCTTCAAATTGGCCCCTGACAGTCCTTGCGCCTGTGTCAAGGACCAGATCCTTAAGGCCAGCTTCCTGAAGTTTAGCAGAAATGTCTGCGGCTTCCCCTAAAGTTGCCCCTTTCACAGCCAATGGACAACCGGTCTCTTTGGCAACTTCGGCCATTTGGTCAGCATTTTCAGCTGTAGCACAGTAGAGCAGTGGTTTATGCTCGCCACATGCCTTGGCGCCAGCGGACAAAATGCCAGGATTCTGGCTAATAAGAACCAGTACAGCATCTGGGCATGTTTCCCGAGTCTTTTCTAGCAGGGCAACGAATTTAGATTCATCCCCGTCCGAGTCTTTCAAAGCAATCATCTCAGCCTTGAGAGTGAGGCCAACACGCTCATATCGCAGATTATTGAAACGCTCCATGCGGCCTTCTATTTCTTCCTCAGACATTGAAGTGTCAATCAACACTGCAAAGGCCGTGGGATGTTCAAACCTCTTTTCATGGCGGTAAAGGCATGTTTCGCCACCCAAAACCACCTGATTGTCTCCACTGCCCAATGTTACCGTGCGGATGGGAGGTGCAGATGCCTCCCCTATTTTCTGCTTGACCTCATCAGATACATAAGGACATTCCCCAATATCCGCCTGTCCTGCAGCCACCTTCATGGCAAATGCCAAGCAAGTGGGAACCCCACACTCCCCACAGTTTTTCTTGGGGAGCATTTTCATAATTTGAATTCCAGTCAGTGCCATTTTATGTCCTCACCCCTAATCTATGCACTTACCTACATCAAGCTTTCCATTTCCAAAGCTGGATGGCCTTTTTCCTGAAGGAACTTCAACACTTCATCTTCTGTGGTGCCCACCTCTTCATCTGCAATCATATCCAAGAGGTTGGGAACTCCTTCTTCCTCAGCACGCTTTTCCAGCCTGTCTTTCAATTCCTCTTTGAGCATTTTGGGCATCCAAACCACTCTTTTCAGACCACCGTCTCCCTTCATAAACTTGCGGCTGCAGATGTAATGTTTGGAAACGCCCAAAAATCCTGGCGTAACTTGGCCACCGCCAACCATTCCAGCCAACGTGCTGAATTTCATACCGCTTGGTGTCATGCCAAGATAGTCACGATTGACCAACATGATACCATTACACATGGGAAGTGTAGTTGCAATGCACTCGAAACATCCACAAGCAGTCATGGGATCCACCATCAACGAATAGGCGCTTACCCGTTCAACCTTGCCCCTAGATGCCTGTTTCACATACTCGTTTACTCCAGTCCATTGACCAAGCTGCTCATCAATAAGCTCACCCTTTTCAATGGGCTGGTTTGGTCCAGTTGGATTGATTTCATAAGATGCTTTACCATCAAGCCAGTTGTAAGCACCACACATTCCCACTCGCTCAGGCGTGATTACGCAAACATGTGTTGGTGCAAATGATTGGCACAAAGTACAGGAGTAGAATATTTCCTCTGTCTCATCAGTCATGGATCCAAGGCGTTCATCCCTGGCTGCATAGACCTGTTTGGCCAATTCAAGCACTTCCTTGACCTTGTCTTCAACGGTATAGATCTTGACTTGAACCTTGTCCAGAATTGCACCAAAATCCTGGTGGAGCTTACCATGTAGTATTCTTCCAATATGTTCAAACTTGAACCCTTTTTCGATAGCAGACTTGCTTACGCGGAGCCACATGATATTGCGCTGCCCAATATGCATGATGCCCTGGGCATAGTTGATCAAGTGGTGAAACTGTCGTTCAAGAATCGGTTCAAAGTCGGACTGCATTTGGCGTCCAGCCACTTCCACCAATATGGCAAGAGGCAGCTTTGCGCCCTCTTCCACTTCGTCCATCTCTGGACCTTCCACAGTGACCAGGCCGTCCTGAACCTCGTCCATCTCCTTGGAGACTAGCAACTCTACACCAAGGGTGCGTCCACCACCACATTCAAGATATAGGTCGTCCTTTCTGACGCGTTCCCCTTCAAAGGCAGGCCCATAAGATGTTGGGATGTCAATTTTGCTGACAGTGACTTTAAGCCCCCTCACTTCTATGGCCTTCTGGACGATCTCATCATGGGGAACATTGCTGACCACGTGCTCGTAAGTACATATACCTGTTGGCAACACTTGTGGTATGTCCCAATCCGAAATTGTGGGGAAGCCCCAATTTATGGCGCCCGCTGCATTTGCATACCACTCGTCTGAAACAGGTCCAAAGGCCATTACAAAGGCGAAGGTCCTGTCTTTATTGTAGATCAAGTTACCTTTGAAATCGCCTGGCTGAATACCACCAAAGGCAAGGGCGACCCTGCAGGCAAATCCAATGGCAAAAACGGCAGAAGTGTATGTGGGGCCAAAGGGCACAAGGCGTGTCGACCAACCAATTTGAACCTTTTGCTTCAGAAGCTGTTCAGGTAGGTATATTCCATCTGTTTGATCATGCATGAAAATATAAAGATTTTTCTCTTGAAGTTCTTGAGCTATTTTGGCCGCAGTCTCTGGATCTTTTGGACTTCCTAATATGGCAGCAAAACCAGGGGCCGTTCCATCAACGAACTCTACACCCCTTTTCCTAAAGACTATGTCATCGGCAGCGCCTAGCCAAATTTTACCCTCTGGTGGATCCTCGGTCTTGGTATAAAAATCAGGATCCTCGATATATCTCATGGCCTCATACATCTCTTCTGCAAAAAAAGTGGCCATGCCTGCATCCAATGCAGGAGCAAGATATGGGAGCCAGTTGTGTTCACTTACCGGTGGCGGCAAAAGTTTACGGCATTCCTGGAAGACCTCTTTCATGTCACCCAATTGCTTCACGGGAAGGCCTAACATGGAATAAATTATCGGCAAATAATATGCGGTATTTGGAAAAGCAACCTCGTGCTCAGGGCCATGTTTTTTGAGTAGCTCTTCATATTTTTCTTCAGCCATATCCACAATCTTGTGGGCCCCGCGGATTGCTGCTGAACAAATAATTTTGGACATTGTCTCCTCCTTAAACCATCGCCTTAATCAGGGATTCAGTCAAGGCTACTGCCTTTGGATGCCGCATTATCATCAAGGCTCCGCCAGCAAGAAGCAGGGATGAAGCCGTTATGGCCTCCATCATCACGCCTCGCCTTTCTTGATCCCCTAAAATATCGTCTGTCGGTAAACGGCATTCCTTGGCCTTCCAAACTTCCCTGCCGAGGTTGCAGATGAAAGGTACTGCCAACTTTTCATCCTGCTGGGTCAGAGCAGCCAAGGTAATACGTTCCATTACTGAGTATGTGTATTCGAGGCCGTAACCCACTGCACCGATAGATGGATCCATCAAGATATGGTCCAGGGGCAGACCAAGATTTTCCAACAAGATATTCAGTTGCTTCGCCAGGTTGACGTCAATCGGCGTTGAGGCCACAACTGGCAACTGAAATGCCATGGCAGTAGCACCCAACGTACGGTAATTGGCATCTGTCAGCGGGCTGAGACATACTTTCCTATTTCCGATCAGGCTAGTCACTTCTCTCAACGTTTCAGTGTCCTTCTCAGCGTTGCCGCAACCCCACAGTATAATGGGGACGTCTATGGCTTCTACCACTTTTTGGGCTATTTTCGCAGCTTCATCAGAAGGCCTGTTCATACCGTTAGGATCTGTACTAACCAAAGAGAGGCATATGGCATCCGCCCCGAATTCATTGACGCACTTTTGTGCCCACTTCACCGGATCGTCAAAACAGTCTGAGTAATATTGAGCAAGCGGCTCTGGCCATTCTTCAGGGGCTGAATCCAGCACTTCGTATGCCGTCTTGGGCGGGTGAGGCATCTCTCCTTCAAACAGGTGAAATGGCAGGGTATCATTACCACCAACGGTAATGGCCTTTTCGCCTTCACCAATGGTCACCTCGTAAATGCGCCCCGTTGCTGGCTCTTTGTAAAGGTTTTCTGATATTGAACCAGCCCTCTCACTCAATGGCACAGTCTCTTTGGGCAGCTCTGGAGCTTCCAAACCTTCCACACCAGCCTTGGCAGGCGGGGCCTTGGGCTTAGGAGCTGGTTTTGCCTCCTCAACTGGTACAACCTTCTTCTTAGGTTCGGGGGCAGGTTTTTCTTTTGCCACAGGTTCTGGCTTAGGCATTTCCTTTTCAGGCTGCACCTGTTCTTCTACAGCTGCTTCTTCTGTAACCGGGGCTTCCTCTGGTGCAGCCTCGGGTTCAGGCATGGCCATCTCAGGAGCCTTGCCTGATTCTGCCTGTTCTAGACCTTTTTTGGCCTTTTCGTTTTCGGGATCGATGGCTAATGCCTGTTTAAAAGTCTCAATGGCACCTTTGAAGTCACCCTTCAGCATTTGTAGATTGCCCTTGGCCACCAGGCGTATCACCCATTTGCGTTGCCACTCTTCGGGTGTGAGCCCTTCAGGAACCGGCGGCATGCCTGGGGAAGGGGCTGCTGGAGCTTCTTTCGGCGCTGGTGCCGCTGTCTCGGGAATTTTTTCCTCAACAGCTGTGGCTGGAGTTGGCTCAGGTGAGGGGACCGGGGTTGGCTCGACTATGGGCGCTGCGGCTGCCGCCGGAGCTGCCTCTGATACGGTGCCCGCAAACAGCATGAATTCTGCTTCCAAAAAGCGCCGTAATGCCTCATATTGCTCATCACTCAGTCCAAGCGCCTTTTTTAACGCATCCAAACCCATATGAAGACTGTTCAACACAGCCTGTTCCCTTGGGGTTAACCCAGCACTTGCTGAACTAGCTTGTGCGGCGACCTGAACACCAACGTGTGATGCTGGCCTTGTGCTTGTCACTTGTGTTGCCTGGCTTTTTGCAGTCTCAAGCTCTGATGCTAGCTTATTGACCTCAGCCTCTTTTTGGCTGGCCATGCGTTTTGCCTCCTCAAGCTCTTTCTTAATCTGTTCCATTTGTTCTGATAAACGTTCTTTTTCCTTTATGACCAATTTCCTGGAGGCGTCGGCTTCCTTCTTGGCCATCTCAATCTGAGCCTGAAGCTCTTTTTCAGCCTCCTCCTTGGCCTTGACTACTGCTGCTTCCACAGCAGCGGTATCCATCAGCACTGGCTCAATGCCTTTGGGTTCAGGCCTAGGGCCAAGCTTGGCCCTAGACACTATCTCAGGTACGGCTTCTTCCCATTCAATTGCCATTATGTGTACACCGGCAACGCCTGGAATTTCTTTGACCTGATTTATTATATCTACACAGATGTTTATTCCTTCTTCCCTTTTGTCGCTGGCATCTTCAAGGCGTTGGATGACTTCGTCAGTCACATCCAGGCCTGGCACAAATTTCTTCATGTAACGGGCCATACCGAGGGACTTCGGTGGCGTTACCCCTGCAAGAATATAACACCTTTCGTGTATGCCCAGATCACACACCATCTCCATGAATTTCTTGAATTTCTCTACATTGTAGATGATCTGGGTCTGCACAAAATTTGCACCCGCATCAACCTTTTTGCCCAGGCGAACCGCCCTGAACTCAAAGGGATCTGCAAAGGGATTTGCTGCACATCCCAAAAAAAGCCGCGGCTCATGGGACTTTATTTCTTCACCACATTGAAATTTTTTGTCATCCCTCATCCCCTTTATCATGGAAAGCAGCTGTATGGAGTCCATGTCAAAGACCCCCTTGGCCTGAGGATGATTTCCAAATTTCTGATGATCACCGGTGAGACACAGCAGGTTCTTTATTCCCAATGCAGAGGCACCCAGAACTTCAGCCTGAATTCCAATCCGATTCCTGTCTCTGCATGTCATCTGCATCACAGGTTCAACTCCCTCAGACAAAGCGAGCAACCCTGCTGTGAGGCTGGACATCCTCACAATGGCAGTTTGACAATCTGTAATATTTACAGCATCTACGTTACCTTTGAGAATCCGGGCCTTTTTCCGAACCACTTCTGGATCACCACTCTTTGGAGGGCCCAGCTCTCCGGTTACAGCAAACTGACCAGATGTAAGTATATTTTCCAAATTGCTGTTAGCTATCACGGCAGCAAGTCCTCCCTTACCCTGCGCCTTGGTCCCCCATCTCCGGCTGTTGACCAATCGCGAATGGGCATTATTTCCTTAAGGCGATCAGCTTCTCCCTGCTCTTGTAAACGTTCATGTATAAAATGCCACACACAAGGGGTCTCGGGGTGTATTTCGCATCTCCCCCCCTGAGAACCTCCGCATGGTCCATTGGAGAGCCGTTTGGCGCATCTGGCCACGGGACATAGACCTCCTGTGAGATGGAGCACACATGAACCGCAGCCGGCACACATTTCCTTCCATTCGCCACTGCTTAGGTTGGCACCATAAAAGGTGGTATTTACGCCTGGTAAAACCTTGATACCTGGGCACAGATCTGCAATAAAGTTGACTCCTACCCCACAAGCCATAGAGAGGACGGCGTCATACTTTTTCCCTTCTTTTTTCAGCGGTTCGATATATTCTGGGTCACATTGGCGGATATAGGTTGAAGCATCTACTTTTATGGAGTCATTTGACAATTTCTTCCCCAACCTGATGGCTGAAGCAATTATCTCTACTTCCTTGTCGCCTCCAGCAGAACAAACAGCAACGCAACCTCGGCAGCCAAGGACCAAAAGTTTCTTGACTCCTTCAAGCATACCTAATATTTCATTCATGGGTTTACGTTCAGCTATAATCATGACTGACCTTCCATAGTGCTTAATCTCATCTTCAGTTCCCTGGCCGCTTCCACAATGGGTTCCGATTCCCCCCTTGGAACGAAGACCATTTCCAGCCTTTCGGGTTCAAGACCTAATTCTTCAAGGATCTGTCTGGCATATTGAACCCGTTTAGCTGCCCTTTTGCTGCCAGATAGATTGTGACATTCATCAATTTTGCATCCAGCAACAAATACTGCCTTTGCCCCCTCGGCAAAGGCGTCCAAAATTGCAGGAACTTCGAGCCTACCTGTGCATGGAAGCCTTTTAAATTTTATGCTTTCCGGAACCAAACCCCTTTCTTTTAAGACATTGGGCTCTACTGATACCGTGTAATTGCAGCAGAAGCCAACTATTTCTGCATTCGTGTTTTTTCTGCTCTTTTTCTTTGCCATACTATATCTTATGCCTCCTGGCTTCCCTGCTGCTCCAGAGAAGGAGCCAATTTTATGGCCTCGGCCGGACATTCTAAAACACAAATACCGCATGCCTTACAAAGGTCTGGCTCAATGAAAGCGTATCCCTCATCGATAATAGTGGGTGCTGCAAAGGGGCAAAGTCGCACGCAGGTCAAACAGGCTACACACTTGCCAGGATCAACAACTGCAGTCAGCCCAAGTTCCACCATCCTGTCCCTATCGACATAACCTGCTTTCAAAGCTGCCTCTCTGGCAGCTTTCACAACATCACTACACCTGACTCCCTGTGGGCATACGGGAACGCAACTTTGACATTGCGAACAAGCCCAAATCATATCTGACCTTAAAAGTTCTTCCCCTAGACCCAACGCAGCCATGTGTACCACTTTTCTAGGGTCGAATTCAGGAACCACCTTTTCAACTGGACAAGCCGCACTGCATGCACCACAGGCAAAGCATGCAGCCATGGTGGAACAGCCTTCATAAGCAGAAAGTGTTTCCTCAAACGATGGATTCAGTTTCGATGCCTGAATGGTCATTTTTTTGAATCGAAAGATCAGGCAAGGGCCAGACCTTTCTTCTCCTCCTTCAATATGCCTTTTTTAATCAATGGAGCAATAATCTTTTCCAACTCAGCTTTCTTGGATCCCACGGCTTTAGACAACTTTGTCATAGACATGGGCCCTTTTTCCAAAAGGATTCTTATTTCTTGGGCAATTCTCTCTTTTCTAAAGGCAGGGGTCACTTTAGCTGCTATAGCTTCCCTTATTGTTTCCGGAGAGTAATCGCCTTCTTTGTGAAATTTCTTGGCCAAGGTTCCAAAACTGGTTCTTACCTTCGAGGCTGAAGCCGCTTTTACTGCCGCTTCCAGCCTACGATTTACATCATCTCCAGCCTCATGGGCTGCTGTGCCAAGTGGGCCTTTCTCTTTAATTGAGTTGACACAGTTGGTTATCAATTCCACAAAACGAGGACCTTCTGCAGCAGATGCCCACTGAAGCTCCATCCTTTCCGGATCAATACCTATGTCTTCCAGGGCCTGTTTGGCTGCTTCGGCCATCAACATTGCTTCATAATTACCAGACTGGTAATGGCACTCTCCAAGGTGTCAGCCGCCTGTGAAAACTCCGTCTGCCCCGCATCTGAATGCCTCAAGGATAAACCTTACATCTATCCGGCCAGTGCACATCACCCTTATTACCCTGACATTGGGAGGATATTGATACCTGGACACTCCTGCCGAATCGGCTGCTGCGTAACAGCACCAGTGGCAGAAAAAGCCCAAGATACGTGGATTATAGCCCTCCTGGGTCATAACATTCTCCTCTTATCTCTTTTCCGCTTCTAGCTCGTCACCACATCCTTCTGGTGAAAAGGCATGGATTTGAGCAAAGATCTCCTCATCAGTAAAACCGCCCATATTAATAGCCAAAACTGGACAGTGAGAAGCACAAATACCGCAACCTTTGCAAGAAGCAGTAATAGTTTCTGCTTTTTTCCGTTTGCCGTCCTTGACCATTTGAATGGCGTTAAAAGGACACAAAGCTGCACATATCCCACATCCTATACATGTGGCCTTATCGATACGCGACACTATGGGCTCAACCGCTACCTTTCCTTTGACCAAAGGTATAGCTGCCTTTGCAGCCGCCGCCTTTGCCTGCGACACTGCTTCTTCAAGGCCCTTTGGCCCATGTGCCAGTCCGCACAGATAGATACCGTCTACAGCAACTTCCACAGGCCTGAGTTTGGCATGGGCCTCCAAGAAAAACCCCTCTTGAGTCAGGGGAACTTTCACTAACTTCGATAGATTTTCGTTCTCGCCTGGTGCTATACCTGTAGACAAGACCACCAAATTTGCTGGAATGGATATGTCTTCACCCAAGAGACGGTCAAAAACATTCACTTTCACACCCCGGCCTTGCTTGACAACTTCAGGCTTCTTGTCTGGAGTGTAGCGTAAAAATACAACACCTTTTTGTCTTGCCTCTCTGTAAAGATCTTCAGCAAAGCCATAAGTACGCATATCCCTGTACAAGATATATATACTGGCTTCTGGTTTTAACTCCTTAATCTTCAAGGCATTTTTTACTGCCTGGGTGCAACACAATCTGCTGCAGTGCTGAAGATCTTCACCACGGCTTCCAACACATTGAATCATGACCACATTCTTTGTGGTTTTAAATGCGCTTTTCCCTTTGGCAATTTTTTGTTCAAGCTCTAATTGAGTTACAACCTGCCTGGACTCACCGTAACAATAGCCCTTTGGCTTATACTCTTTACCACCAGTTGCAATTACCATCACACCGTGGTTGACCATCTCTGTTTTACCACCCTTGGAGATGGTGGAGGTGAAATTTCCAACATAGCCAGACGTACTCTCTAACTCCGATTCGAGCATAACGTCTATCTTTGGATGCTTTTTGACCTTTTTGATCAGATCATTGAGAATTTTTCTGGCATCCTGGCCATCGACGGTCCAAGTCAATTTGCGCAGGTTTCCTCCCAGCTCTTTGCTCTTTTCCACAAGAACAGTCTCAAAACCTTGGTCAGCTATACTTAAAGCCACGGTCATACCGGCTGCGCCACCACCAAGCACCAGGGCCTTGGGAGTAACATCCACGGTTGGCTGAGCAAGCGGCTCGAGCAGCCTTGCCTTGGCCACTGCCATGCGGACCAAGTCTTTTGACTTCTGTGTAGCCTCTTCTGGTTCCTGAGCATGCACCCAAGCACATTGATCTCTGATATTGGCCATCTCAAAGAGTGCGGGATTTAAGCCAATAGAGCGCAGAGTCTCCTGAAAGAGCGGCTCATGCGTCCTGGGAGAACATGCGGCTATAACCACCCTGTTGAGTCTATTCTCTTTTACCTTTTCTGCTATGGCCTTGAGAGCATCCTGGGAACAGGAATACAAAGTATCTTCATAATAGACCACATTGGGCAATGAAGCTGCATAATCGCGCACTGCCTTCACATCGACTACTCCAGCAATGTTAACCCCACAGTGACAGACAAAGACGCCTATCCTGGGCTCTTCCTCCTCCAAGGCCTTGTCTTCCTCAGGATACGTTACTGTGACAGTTTGAGTTCCTCTGCCTTCTTTTAGCAGCTCTGATGCAATTGCTGCCACGCCTGAGGCCTGGGTTACACTTTCTGGGATATCCTTTGGTCCCTGGAAAGCCCCGGCCACATAGACCCCTTTCTTAGTGGTGGATAAAGGTGCACCGTGAGATGTTTTGCAGAAGTCATAAGAGTTGAGTTCTATGCCAGCAATATCTGCTATGGCATGCGCATCCTCAGGGGCATCAAGTCCGACTGAGAGCACCACCATATCGAACAAGTCTGAATGAGATTCTCCATCATCAGTAGTCCAGGTGAGAGCAAGTTTGGAATCGATCTGATCTATCTTTGGAACCCTAGCCCTTATAACATTGAAACCATATTTTTCTTCCGCCCTCTTCCTGGCTGCGTCAAAGCCCTTGCCCTGGGTCCTAACATCCATAAAAAAGAGGGAGATATCCAAGTCTGGCTCATGCTCCTTGGCAACGGAGGCCTCTTTAATGGCATACATGCAACAGACAGAAGAGCAATAGCCATTGCCACAGGTGACATCCCTGGAACCAATGCATTGGAGAAAGGCAACCTTTTTGGGCGTGGTGTGATCCGAAGGCCGAATCAAATGGCCTTCTGTTGGACCAGATGCACAAGTAAGCCTTTCGAACTCGTAACTAGTTACCACATCTGGATAACGTCCATATCCAAACTTTTCCAACACATCCTGGCTTACTCTGCCAAAACCAGGGGCCAAAATCACTGAACCAACTTGCAACTTTAGATTCTTGGGCTTCTGTGAAAAATCAATTGCTCCTGCAGTGCAGGTTTGGGCACAAAGGTTACACGTTTGATAATTGACCCGCAGGCAAGCTTTCGGATCTATGTAATAGCTAGTTGGTATCGCCTGTGGAAAATCGATGTGTGTGGCCCTGGTTATGTCCAAACGTTCATTGTAGACATCAGCTATGGGCCTTGGGCAATACATAGTGCAGACGCCGCAAGCAGTACAGAGGTCTTCATTTATATAACGGGGCTGTTGGAAGACTTCCGCGGTAAAATTGCCTGCTTTACCCTTTATTGACTTGAGAGTGGCACTTGTAAGAATCTCTATGTTTGGAGACCGACCGGCCTCTACCAGCTTGGGTGCCAGTATTCAGATGGCGCAATCATTGGTTGGAAACGTTTTGTCAAGTTGCGCCATGACTCCGCCGATATAGGGTTTCTTTTCAACCAGATAGACGTAGTATCCTAGATCAGCCAAGTCCAAAGCAGTCTGGACGCCGGCAATGCCGCCGCCAAGGACCATTATTGCACCTGCTTTGCTCATATTCCTTTTCCTCACTCGCAATTAATGGCGCCCCGCCCGTTCTCTGGCTGGGCGCCTCGGTTTCGTTACCTAAAGTCGTCTCACTTAAGATGCTGAAGGGCCATGGCATCCAACGTCGTGCAAGGCTCCACCACCTGGTGAACCCAATTCACGTCGCATGGCCATGTCGAAGAGCACCCTTTCCTTCTTCTTGTCAAGGCCTAGATTCTTCCTGGCCTTATTTATTCTGTCTATCATTTTGTTGGCAAACTCGTTGGAAGTCTGGGCAAGGTCCCAGCAACCTCCATAAATCTCGTCCATTTCTTTGAAACAATAATCAGTTACCGATTTGCAATTGGTAGTTGGGAATGACGGACCAAAGACCGTGTAAACACCACTTGAGACAAAGTATTGCCCTATGGAAACTGCCTTTTCGCTCATCCATTGCGGAGCACAGCCAGCAGCTGGAAGATCGCTTATGTCATCACCAAGTCCGCCAGTCAGCACCATTTCTGTTGCTGCGATCAATATGCGGCTGTTATCCACACATGAACCCATGTGTAGCACAGGCGGACAACCAACAGCCTCCAGGACCTCACGCAAACCGTCTCCAGCCATGGAAGCAGCCTCTGGTGAAAGCAGCCCTGCCCGTCCTATTCCTGTGGCAGCACAACCAGTCACCAACACAAGCACATTATTGGCAATCAGCTCTTTGGCTAGTTCCACATGAATCTCATCCATAACCCTGTAGTTATCACAGCCGACTATTCCTGCGACTCCTCGGATCCGTCCGTTGATGATATTGTCGTTCAAAGGCTTGTAAGATGCCCTGAAACGTCCTCCCAAGATATAATTGATTGTTTCATGGCTGAACCCTGCCACCACATCCATTTGATGCACAGGAATCATGTGTTTTCCACGTTCCGGATATTTTTTTATGGCCCTGCGAACTATTTCGCGTGCCACGTCAAGGGCGCGGTGTTCCTCAAACTGTATATGCGTAGCGCCGGTTATTTTAGCGCGGTCTGATGTCGTGATGAGCTCAGTGTGATAATGTTTGGATACCGGCGACACCCCTTGCATTATACACTGCACATCCACAACCATGGCTTCGACTGCGCCTGTTGCCAAAACCACCTCTTGTTGAACGAAGCTGCCTGCAATTGGGTAGCCGCGGCGCATCAATATCTCATTTCCTGTACAACATACACCAGCCAAATTGATTCCTTTTGCCCCTACCTTCTTGGCCTCAGCAATCATCTCAGGCTCTCTGGCAACCATGCCAAGAGCCTCGGCCAGAACAGGTTCATGACCGTGAACCGTTATATTGACTTCATCTTCCTTGAGCACTCCAATGTTTACCTTGGATCTTATAGGAACCGGTGTGCCAAACATTATGTCAGAAAGCTCAGTGGCAATCATGGAAGCGCCCCAACCGTCTGCCAATGCACACCTGGCAGCTTGGAACAGTAAGCTTGCAGGCTCTTGATCCACACCCATGTGGGTTCTGTGCATCAATTCCACCACTTCACGGTCAACACCCCTTGGCCAAATCCCAAGCTTATCCCACAACTCT
The DNA here is from genome assembly GCA_964459155.1 of uncultured Desulfobacterales bacterium. Classification (GTDB taxonomy): domain Bacteria; phylum Desulfobacterota; class Dissulfuribacteria; order Dissulfuribacterales; family JALVPX01; genus JALVPX01. The sequence continues at coordinate 28,991 of CAYWKF010000037.1, read as the reverse complement.
TGACGTGCCTTGGGCGCCCGTTTCATGAATTGGAGTTTCCCTTCCTGCTGGCCAAACTCGCTCACTACTTTTTCACCAAGCTCAATAGCAAGATCAGTAGAATCTTTGTCTGCTGGATCAATGCCGTAACGCAGGGCAGTCTGCCTTAACTTGATGGTATCTTTTATTTCATATGGCGTCTCACCTTTTGCAGTAGCTAAAAAAGCCAAGGCCACGCCCCTGCCGTGATCCATGTGAGCAGCGGCACCTCCAGCCACAATCCTGCCGAAATTCCTAGCGGCCACAGTGGCTGCATCAGCGCCACAAATACCAATCATAGAATCAACACCCTCAATTATTTGGCAAGGCCCCATGTTGCAATTCTTGCAGCATGTTCCTCCCTTGCCGAACAGGCATGGGTCAATATCACGGCTGGAAACCCGGTGAGCTGCAGTGACAACGCCTTCTGCACATGACGAGCACAAAACCTCTTTATTGGCTTCACACTGTATAGATGGGCAGCCACCGTTTCCCTTTTCAAATCTCTTGCTAGTATCCATCTCTTTGCTCCTGTTGTTGGATTTCCCTACCAAGCCCCCGTTATCAGATCAGGCCTGCAAACTGTTTTGCTGCCTGTACTGTGTTTTTCATCAGCATGGTGATCGTCATGGGGCCCACGCCACCAGGAACAGGGGTAATTGCCGAAGCCTTCTCTTTGATGGCGTCAAAGTCGACGTCACCACAAAGAATAGCCTTTCCCTCTGGTGTCTTTCCAATCCTGTTTACACCTACATCTATTACGACAACGCCTTCCTTGACCATGTCTGCAGTAATCACTTTGGGGCGGCCAGCTGCAACTATCAGAATATCCGCCCTCTTGGTGTGGAAGGCCATGTCCTTGGTTCTCGTATGACACACTGTCACTGTGGCATTTCCTCCCTCACGTTTTTGGATCATCAAATTGGCAATGGGCTTACCCACGATGTTCGATCTTCCCACCACCACCACTTCAGCGCCACTTGTCTCAACGCCAGAACGTATGAGCATTTCCAATATGCCGTGAGGCGTACAGGGCAGAAAACACCTCTCCCCAATAACCATCCTGCCCACATTCACTGGATGAAAGCCGTCCACATCTTTGTCTGGGTTTATGGCCTCCAAAACTTTGCTGTCGTCGATGTGCCTTGGCAATGGCAATTGGACTAGAATACCATGGATTGTGTCATCATTGTTGTATTTGTCTATCAAGGCCAAAAGATCATCTTCAGATATATCCTCCGGCTGGTTGTCCTGAATAGAATGGAAGCCAAGATCATGGGCTGTCTTTTGTTTAGCAGTGACATATGAAATAGATGCAGGGTCTTCACCCACAAGAATGGTTACCAAACCAGGGATAACGCCGTGATCCGATTTTAATCTTTTGACTTCCTCTTTTAACTCTTCACGAATTTGAGCGGCTATCTCTTTGCCGCTGATAATCTTTGCTGACATCAAATCCCCCTCGCTTTCAACAAAAATCCTATTTTCTTATTGCCAAATTTGTACCGTTTAAAACCTGGTGTTGCAAAAACATAATACTGAGCCTTGCGATTCAGTTAGACGAAAGGGTTTTTCGCCTAAATTGCCACTATTAGACACTATTTTTCACAAAATTGCCAGCCACTACAACACCACAAAACCTTTCTCATCCAGGCATTTTGTTTTTGAGACAAAACCGGCCAGCGGGTAAAATTTCCCGCTGGCCGGGGTATTTTTCATCAACAATTTAAAAGAGGCCTTTGACCTTTCCGGTGCTCGTATCCACGTCGATTCGCCTGTATGCTGGATCAGATCCAGTACCAGGCATGAGGCTTATGGCGCCTGCAACCGGAACCACAAAGCCTGCCCCTTTATAGGTTAGAATATCACGCACATGTAGTTTCCACCCCTTGGGTACTCCTTTCAGGTTTGGATCGTCTGAAAGGCTCAAGTGGGTCTTAACCATACATGTACCCAATTTTGAGAGTTCGGGATCTTTTTCTATAGCCTCAGCCTTCTTTTGTGCCTCTGGTGAATAGGTGACACCATCACCGCCATAGACTTCTTTCGTGATCAGCTCGATACGCTTACGCAGAGGCATGTCCAAATCATAGAGGAACCTGAATTCATTGGGTTCTTCGCATGCCTCAATCACTGCATCGGCGAATTCCAGGGCACCTTCACCTCCATATTGCCAATGCTTAGAAACTGCCACTCTTGCGCCAGCTTGTTCACAAAGCCTGCGCACCGCATTGATTTCATTATCTGTATCTGTATAGAAGGCGTTGATACACACAACCGGATTTATTCCTGCCTTTTTGACTGTCTCAATATGATGAAGCAGGTTTGCAGTGCCTTTTTCCACCCATTCCACATTTTCTGTGTTGTACTCTTCAGGCATGGGGCGACCTGGCCGCGGGATTGGGGCACCGCCGTGACATTTGAGTGCCCTGATAGTGGCAACCACCACTGCACAGTTTGGCTTAAGGCCGCTGAAACGGCATTTCAAGTTCCAGAACTTTTCAAAGCCAATGTCTGCACCAAAGCCGCTTTCCGTAACAAGATAGTCACCTAGCTTGAGGCCAACTTTGTCTGCAATGACTGACGACTGCCCAATAGCTATATTCGCAAATGGGCCTGCATGAATGAGACACGGCTGGCCTTCCACTGTCTGCATCAAATTTGGATTGACCGCTTCAACCATCCAGGCGGTCATAGCTCCTGCCACTTCAAGATCTTCTGTGGTGATGGGCTTGCCAGTCTTGTCATAGGCAACCACTATCCTGCCTATGCGTTCCCTAAGGTCTTTAAGGTCATTTGCAATTGCGAGGATGGCCATGATCTCAGAGCTGACGGCAATATTGAAACCGCTTTGCATGGTGAAGCCGTCCATACGGCCGCCAATGCCAATGGTTATATTTCTGAGTGCCTGGGCGCAAAAATCAATAATCCATTTGAACTCAACGCTCTTGGGATGGACATCGAGTCTTTTAAGGCCACGCTGTGCAAGTTGTTCATCAGTATAATTGGACTCGTGCTGCATTCTTGCAGTCAAGGCAACCATGCCTAGGTTGTGGGCATTCATTATGGCGTTGATATCACCGGTAAGTCCCAGGGAAAACTTGTCCAAAGGAATCACCTGGGCAAGACCGCCACCTGCTGCACTTCCTTTGATATTAAAGGTTGGCCCACCAGATGGCTGCCTCAAAGCGCCCACCACATTTTTGCCTCTTTTGCCAAGCCCTTCCATGAGGCCAACTGCGCATGTGCTCTTTCCTTCTCCCAGAGGAGTAGGTGTTATGGCTGTAACATCGATATATTTGCCGTCCGGCCTATCTTTGAGCCTTTCCAGCACCTTGGCATAATCTATTTTGGCTACATAGTGGCCATAAGGAAGCAGTTCCTCTTTTTCTAGGCCCAACTCCTCGCCCAGCTGGTAAACAGTTTTCATGTGCTCAGCTGCGGCTTCGGCAATCTCCCAGTCCTTCATTTTGGTTGGATCAAGCTTCATTAAAATTTACCTCCTCAAAATTTATAATCAAACAACTTTTGGTGTTGTTAGGTGCCTTAGGCAATTCCTCCAAAAAACCGGCTAGTTAAAGTTTAATCCACTGCTCAGTATTGAACAGGAAAAATGGTTTCTGTGACTTGAAATGGTCCTCTGGAGAGCAAGTGAACAATCATTCAAAATTCCTAACTGAAAAAGTGGGGCTTTGTCAATCCCCTGTGTGATGATTACTATAGGCCAAACCACTAAAATAAGATCTAAGGGACATTGGAAATGATTCTGGAAATAGACCCGGAAAGACCAAAGTTGAGAAAGATAAGGCAGGTAGTTGAGGCCATCAAGAATGGAGAATTAGTAGTTTATCCCACAGATACCTGTTATGGAATTGGCTGCGACATTTTCAATAAAAAGGCCATTGAAAGGGTTTACAGGCTCAAAAATATACCTAAGACCACCCCTTTTAGTTTCGTATGTTATGATCTGAGTGACATAAGCCGCTATGCCAGGGTGAGCGACCAGGCATACAGGATCTTGAAAAAATTCCTTCCTGGCCCATACACTTTTGTTCTCGAAGGATCACGAAACGTTCCCAAAATGATGCTCACAAAGAGAAAAACCGTTGGAATAAGGATACCTGACCACCCTATATGCTTGGCCATAGTTAAAGAACTCGGTCATCCTTTAATCAGCACATCAGCTACAGACCAAGAAGGTAATATAATCGCCGACCCCCGTGAAGCTGCCAGACTATATGGAAAACAGGTGGCCATCGTGGTTGACAGTGGAATCATCATGCCTGAGCCTTCCAGTGTTATATCCCTGGTTGAAGACGAACCAGTTATAATAAGGCGCGGTAAGGGGGATGTATCCGTTTTCGAAACCTAGAGAAGACTTACTGGACTTTTTTGAAGGTGGCTGGAAGCTCCCTTGGAATCAACAAATCTCGTCCGGTCCTTAAAAAATAGGCATCGGTCATGCCAGCAATGAAATCTCTGACTACCACCACCGCAGGCTGATCCCTGTAATCTGAAGACATTCCATCGAGGAAGGTTTTGAATATCACCGAATCACTGTGGCCATTTTTTACTGCTTTTACAAAATGATCGAACATGATCCGGTAAAGATTTTCAATCTTTTCTGCTTCGGTCTTGATAAGAGGGTTCCGGTAAATATAGTCCATGTTGAAATCCCTTAATTCAAGAAGGGCATCAGACACTTTGGTGCTAAAACAGATCTCATCCTTGCCTGAGCTGTTTGTGATAAGATCCTCAACCAAGCGGTAAACGATTGTGCCGTTGGTGTTGCCTAGAACATCTACCGCGCTTTTCGGTAACATGTCCCTCGTGATAAGGCCAAGCCTTATGGCATCTTCGATATCCCGGCCAATATAACTGATCACATCAGACATACGTACTACACATCCTTCCAATGTCATCGGGCGCAAATCTGCATCGGTATCATTTTCCTTTCTCTCCATCTCCTCGAAAAGCGTATCGAAGCTTTTGTTCCTGTTTGGGCCTATGGATTGGAGATGCAGTTCCCCATCATGGCACAGTATACCATCAAGTACCTGCAGGGAGAGATTGCAACCTTTGCCTTTATTCTCTATGTGATGGAGAAAACGCACGCTCTGCACGCTGTGTACGAAACCAGGCAGACCGTAATCTTTACATATCCCTGAAAGATATCTCTCTCCATCATGGCCAAAAGGGGGATGGCCTATGTCGTGTCCCAAGGCTATGGCTTCAATGAGATCTTCGTTCAATCGGAGAAATCGACCAATCGTCCTAGCGATTTTCGAAACCAACTGGACATGAAGCACCCTATGAGTAAGGTGATCATTGGGTATGAGTGAAAACACTTGGGTCTTGTCTATGTATCTGGAATAGGCCCTTGAATGCAATATTCGATCGCCATCCACTGCAAAGAACTGACGATGGCCCTTTTTGAGCCGGTCTTCCTCTCTCTGCCTAATAGCCTGATTACTGAGTGTGGCCCTGCTACTCAGTCTTTCTTGCTCATTTTTTTCCAGCAAGGTGCGCAATTCGCTCAATACAGCGTTAGACATACTACCTCTCAACCTATCATTTTTGATGTAAACTTTAATTTTTTAACTCTATCCGTGCAAATTACAATATCTTTAAATATGACACCTTGACACACCAAAACGGCATCCTTAGCTTCCGTAAAGAAACGTTTATGAAGTCACTTACTTAGTCCATTTAAAAAATCAGTGACAAAAATTGAAATTAACCCATTGAGGAGGAACATATGCAATTTGACAAATTCACCATGAAATCCCAGGAGGCTATTCAGGAAGCCCAGCGGGAAGCTCAAAGCAAAGGTCATCAACAGATACAGATCGAACATCTATTAAAAGCCATGCTGGGGCAGCCTGAAGGCATAGTGCCCTCTGTTTTCCAGAAAATGGGCGTTGACACAGCCTCCATAAGCTCGCAGCTAGAACAGGAAATTTCCAAATTTCCACAAGTGAGTGGGGCAGGAGCCCAGATCTACATTTCGCCTGAACTTAATCAGGTGTTGGAGAAGGCTTTTACCATTGCTGCGGATATGAAAGATGAGTATGTAAGTCTTGAACACCTGCTTCTTGCCATATTGGAGATCGGCGGTTCCCGGGCAGCTCAAATACTTGCTGCTGCAGGTGTTACCAAGGATAGTTTTCTGCAAGCTCTTACCTCTGTGCGCGGCCATCAGCGCATAACTGATCCCAACCCTGAGGATAAATTCCAGGCCCTTGAAAAGTATGGACGCGACCTTACCGATCTCGCAAGGCGCGGCAAGTTGGATCCCATAATAGGCCGTGACGAAGAAATAAGGCGTGTGGTTCAGGTCTTGTCCAGGCGCACCAAAAACAACCCTATTCTTATTGGTGAACCAGGTGTTGGTAAAACCGCCATAGTGGAAGGCCTTGCACAGAGAATCGTTTCCGGTGACATACCAGAAACCTTGAGAGATAAAAGGGTTGTTGCTCTGGATATGGGTGCCCTTATTGCTGGCGCCAAATATAGGGGAGAGTTTGAGGAACGGCTGAAGGCTGTGCTAAAAGAAGTCGAGGAGCGCCAGGGGGAGATAATCCTTTTCATAGACGAGATTCACACACTGGTTGGCGCTGGAGCCACATCGGGTGCAATGGATGCTTCCAACTTATTGAAGCCTGCACTGGCAAGGGGTGAGTTACACTGCATAGGCGCCACTACCATAGATGAGTACCGTAAATACATTGAAAAGGATGCAGCCCTGGAAAGGCGCTTTCAGCCTGTCTTGGTGGAAGAGCCGAGTGTTGAGGATACCATCGCAATATTGAGGGGCCTCAAGGAAAAGTATGAAGTCCACCATGGGGTGCGCATAAAAGATTCGGCCATAGTAGCTGCTGCCACATTGTCACACCGCTACATCACGGACAGATTTTTGCCAGACAAAGCCATCGACCTCATTGATGAGGCCGCAGCAAAGCTGAGAATTGAAATAGACAGTCTCCCATCTGAATTGGATGAAATAGAACGAAAGATCATGCAGCTTGAAATCGAGCGGGAGGCATTGAAGAAAGAAAAAGACCCTGCTTCTGCTGAACGACTAAAAAAGATCGAAGAAGAGTTGGCTAATCTCAGGGAGCAAAGCGATGCATTAAAGGCCAGGTGGCAGCAGGAAAAAGGCATTATCCAGAAAATAAGGGAGCTCAAAGAGAGGATTGATCAACTCCGCATTGAAGCAGAGAAATTTCAGCGCCAAGGCGATCTTAACAAAGTTGCAGAGCTCCTTTATGGAGAAATACCAAAACTTGAAAAAGAAGTGGCCGAAGAAGAGCAAAAGCTCAAAGAGATCCAGAAAAACGGGAAAAGCCTGTTGAAAGAAGAGGTGGACGCAGAAGATATTGCCGCCATCATCTCCAAATGGACAGGAATACCGGTTAGCAAGCTCCTTGAAGGCGAGCGCGAAAAACTTGTCCATATGGAAGAACGTATAAAGGAACGCGTGGTGGGCCAGGAAAAGGCCATTGAGGCTGTGTCAAACGCGGTCAGGCGCGCAAGAGCCGGCCTGCAAGATCCAAACAGGCCTATAGGATCCTTTATTTTTGTCGGTCCTACAGGCGTTGGCAAGACCGAGCTAGCCAGGGCCTTAGCAGAGTTCATGTTCGACACTGAACACGCAATGATCAGGATAGACATGAGCGAATACATGGAAAAACACGCTGTAGCCAGGCTCATTGGAGCGCCACCTGGTTATGTGGGATATGAAGAGGGCGGATATCTTACAGAGGCAGTACGGCGTAGGCCCTATTCTGTAATACTGTTTGATGAAATAGAAAAGGCCCATCCAGACGTGTTCAATATCATGCTTCAAATATTGGATGACGGACGTTTAACAGATGGCAAAGGCCGAACTGTGGACTTTAGGAACACCATCATCATCATGACGTCCAATGTTGGAAGCGACCTCATTCAAGATATGATCAAGCGCGGTGAGGCCATTGAGGAAATCGAGCGCAGAGTCCTGGAGACTATGAGGGCCTATTTCAAGCCTGAATTTCTTAACAGGATCGACGACATCATTATCTTCAGGCCATTATCCAAAGAAGATCTCAAGAAGATCGTGGATATCCAAGTAAGAAACCTCAAAAAACGCTTGGAGGAAAGGCACTACAACATTGAACTTACCGAGCGGGTAAAAGAATGGATTGCCGAAGTAGGCTACGATCCAAGCTTTGGTGCCAGGCCGCTCAAAAGGGCGATCCAACGCTATATTGAGGACCCGCTTGCTCTCAGGCTGCTTGAAGGCGATTTCAAAGAAGGTGATACCATTCTAGTAGACATTGATGAAAACAAACACATAATCTTTCAAAAAGCCTGATATGACTGCAAGGCCCAGGCACAACGCGCCTGGGCCTTTTACTTTTCTCTGGAAAAAAAACTTTTATCAGTTTACCTTCCTTCTCCATGAAAAATGAGAACCTATTCGAATGTAAATGCTGCGGTCACTGTTGCCATGGAACCGCCACAGTCTCGGTGAATGAAAAGGAGCAGCAAAAAATAGCAGATTTTTTGCAAATGGAGCTTTCTGTCATGAAAGAAAAATTTCTCTTAACCAAGGGCAACAGAACCGAAATGAAGGTGATAGACGGACACTGCATCTTTTACGGAAATGATGGTCTTTGCAAAATACATCCGGTAAAACCCTTCCATTGCCGACAGTGGCCACTCCATCCCAGCATACTTGGGGACCCCAATGCCTATGAAGCAATAAAAAAGGATTGCCCAGGCTTTAGGGATGATGCTTCATACGAGGAAATATGCCAACTAGTGCTCCAAAACAGGAGTTAGACTTGGTGAAATGGAACTCGAAACTGTAAAAAAGATTGTCTTCATTAGCTGCCCCTTTGATCAATTGGTGGAAGAATATCTGCCGCTGGTACTTCGTGAAAGAGTAAATCTTGAGATCGGCCTAAATGGCACCATACTCGACCGCTACAAAATGCCTTCCTTTGGTAAAATTGCCCGAATTATTGAAGAGAATGGGTTAAAGTGTACCATCCATGCCCCATTCATCGACCTTTCTCTTGGAGCCATCGATTCCCTTGTTCGCAGAGCAACTGTCAAACGTTTGTTGCGGGCCATTAACATTGCATCACTCTTCAAAGCGCAGTCAATGGTCTTCCATACTGGATTCGACCCAAAGCACTATCACGGACACCAAGAAGAGTGGCTTGAAAATAGTTTCCACACAGTGGAACAACTTTTGTCAGCCGCGGCAGAAAAAAAATTGAAGCTGAATCTAGAAAATGTGTTTGAATACACGACGGGTATACACCAAAAGCTCTTTTCGAAATTTGACGACCAATACCTGGGATTCTGCTTGGACCTAGGGCATCAAAGGGTATTTTCAAAAACCAGCATGGAGGAGTGGCTCGAAACCGTGGGGGCACGAATTGGCCAGTTGCATCTTCATGACAACAAAGGCGAATGGGATGACCATTTGGCCATCGGTAAAGGAGAAATTGATTTCGATGGTGTGTTTGATTTCTTGGAAGAGAATGAAATAACGCCTTTACTGACCATAGAAGCACATAAAAAAGAGGATGTCATGCCTTCTTTGGAAGGGTTGGGCAGAATATTGGACAAGCATCCAAAATTTGCATCAAGGCTTCTAAGGACTGTTTCTTAACTTACGGACCACCTCTGCAATCATTTCCTTGTCTGCCTTGCTGATCTGTTCAAATCTAACGCCCATGCCACGCCTTTTGTCATGGGTGGTGGTCCTTTTTCGACTCCAGACCACCTTAGCCTTCACCTTCAATGGCCGGTTGACCTCTGGAAGCAAGAATTCTATGATGAGTTCCGTACCCACCGGCAAAGGCTGCAAGGTGGATATAAACATACCGCCTTCAGACATATTTTCAGCAAAATCCGTAAAAAAGGCATCGGTCGTACGATAATCGACCTTTACCACTGTATCCACCCTTGGTCCGCTTCTGAGTGCTGCTTTATCATTCTGTGTCATGCTTTCCATAACAAAAACCTTGCACTTACTCCCTCTTAGCGTTATATACCCACCACTTGAACCAAAGCTAGCAAGTAGTGAGGTTAAAAATATGTCAAAGGTATGTTCAATCTGCGGTAAGGGACCAGCCACTGGCTGTAATGTAAGCCATTCAAATCGTCATACCAAACGCCGCTGGATGCCCAACATCCAGAAGGTAAGGGCAGTTGTGGATGGAAAAACAAAGCAAATACGTGTCTGCACCAGGTGTTTGCGTTCAGGAAAGGTCGTCAAACCCGGACCTTTTGCCTAAACGATAAACTACCCAGAAGTTTCACGATCCACCTGGTATACGCCCTCTACCCTTCTTATCGAGGCTAATACCTTCCGCAACTGGCTGCTGTTTTTAACTTCCACCTTAAATGTGAAGTGGGCCTTCTGGTCCGGCGAAGTCTTGACCTTGGCCTCTAAAATATTGGCCTCTTCAGCACTTATGGCGTTACTGACAGCAGCCAGCTTACCTTTCTGATCGGCAGCAGCCACCCATATCTTTACAGGATAGGTACCATCTCCAGAGACATCCCAAACAACTTCAACGATCCTGTCAGGATCTGAATATTTAATATTAGGGCACCCATCTCTATGCACGGTCACACCACGTCCTCTGGTGATATAGCCCACCACGTCGTCACCAGGAACGGGTGTGCAACATTTTGCCAGGTGGATCATTATATCATGAATTCCATCTATCTGTATGGCTTGCCCAACTGACCTGGTAACAGACTTCTTTGCCTTGGGCAATTCTTCTTCTGGAGACTCGACTTCAAGCTCTTTCAGAACCTTTCTGATTACTTGAAGAGGCGAGATCTTGCCATAACCCACTGCAACCAACATGTCATCCACGGTTTTAAAAGACAGGGCCTTGGCAGCCTCTTCGGCATGCTTTTTGAGAAATTCGTTCCAATCAAGCCGATGTTTTTTAAATTCCCTGGCACAGAGATCCTTTCCAAGGGCAAGACTTTTTTCCCTCTCTTCTGTCTTTATCCATTGACGTATTCTAGCCCTGGCTCGGCTGGTCTTGACAAACTTGAGCCAGTCACGGCTGGGAACATGTTGTGGAGAGGTAATGATTTCAACCACTTCACCATTTTTAAGCTCATATCTCAAAGGCACCATCCTGCCATCCACCTTGGCACCGGCACAGTGGTGCCCTACCTGGGTGTGAATGGCATAGGCAAAATCAACAGGTGTGGCGCCCTTTGGAAATTGCTTCACTTCCCCCTGGGGCGTAAAAACATATACCTCGTCTGGAAAAAGATCCATGCGTACAGAATCAAGAAATTCCCTTGGATCTTCTAGTTCTTTCTGCCATTCCATCAGCCTGTTGAGCCATTCGAACTTGTGCTGCTGATCTTTGGTGAGAATCTTTCCTTCTTTGTAGAGCCAATGAGCTGCTATGCCCTCCTGGGCCACTTTATCCATTTCTTCCGTGCGTATCTGAACTTCCATACGCTCACCGTAAGGCCCTATCACTGTAGTGTGCAAAGATTGATACATATTGGCCTTTGGAAGACTGATATAATCCTTGAAACGGCCTGGAACAGGCTTCCAAAGGCTATGCACTATTCCCAGGGCCTCATAGCATTCCTTGGTGGTCTTCAAAATAATACGAAAGGCAATCAAGTCGTATATCTCATCAAGAGAGACGTTGCGCAGGCGCATCTTTTTGAATATTGAATAAAGGTGTTTAGGCCTGCCTAAGACCCTGCACTCCAGGCCATAATCAGCCATGGTCTTTGAGATGATCCCCTTGACCTCTTCCACATATTGCTTTCTTTGGCCAAGCCTTGTCTCAACCTCTTTTCTGAGCTGTTTGTAGTCTTCCGGGTAAAGATAGTAAAATGAAAGGTCTTCCAACTCTCTCTTGATCCAGTCAATGCCAAGTCGGCTTGCCAAGGGTGCATAAATGTCCAAGGTCTCTCGGGCTATCTTGACCCTTTTGTGCTCCTTCTGATATTCCAGAGTACGCATGTTATGAAGCCTGTCAGCCAACTTGACCAGCACCACCCTGATGTCCTTGGACATGGCAAGGATCATCTTGCGGATATTTTCTGCTTGTTTATGGATTTTGCTCTGGAACTGTATGCGGCTCAGCTTTGTGACACCATCCACTATGTGGGCAACATCTTTCCCAAAGAGGGATTCAAGCTCTTCAAGGGTGGCAAGGGTGTCTTCTACTGTGTCATGGAGCAGGCCGGCCGCCACTGATGCCATGTCAAGCTTCAACTGGGTGAGTATAAAGGCCACGGCTAGTGGATGTGACAGATAAGGCTCGCCTGAGAGCCTCATTTGGCCTGCATGTACCTTTGCGGAATAGACATAGGCCTTTTCCACCAAAGAGGTATCGGCATCAGGATAATAGGTGTGAATGTTGTCTATAATGTCGTTTATTCGTATCACTGTTTATTCAAACAATGCCCATTCCACGTTCAACATGCTCCTTTACGACAATTGGGGCTTGCTCGACCTTTATGACCTCTTTTTGACCTGTGGCACGGACAGCAATCTCAACCGATTCGTCTTCTTTTATTCTCTTCCCCACTACTACCTGCAGAGGGATTCCAAGCAATTCGGCGTCCTTGAATTTTACTCCAGCACGCTCCTTGCGATCATCCAGCAACGTCTCCACCCCTATGTTCGTAAGCTTTTCATACAAGATTTCCCCTGCCTTCATCATATCCTGGTCTTTGATATTCATTACCAATATGATGCACTGAAAAGGAGCTATCGGCATGGGAAATATTATCCCTTTTTCATCATGGTTTTGTTCGATTGCCGCTGCCACGGTACGCCCCACTCCGATTCCATAGCAACCCATCACCATTGGTCTTTCCTTTCCTGAAGAATCAAGAAAGTAGGCCCCTAGTTTTTCACTATATTTGGTACCAAGTTTAAAAATATGGCCCACTTCAATACCGCGTTTGAGTTCGATAGGGCCTCCGCACTTAGGACAACGATCTCTTTCAGTTATGATCCTGATATCAGCCAGCTCAGGCAGTTCAAGGTCCCTTCCCCAATTCACATTAATCAAATGGGCATCCTCTTCATTTGCCCCAACAACAAAATTTTTTAAGGATTCCACACTATAATCTGCAATCATCCGAACTTTTTCTCTAAGCCCCACCGGGCCAGCAAAACCAGAAGGCGCTCCTGTAATCCGTTTTACAGTCTTCTCATCTGCCAACTCCAATGTTTCTGCACCCAGGTGCCTTGCAAGTTTTATCTCATTCAATTCGTGGTCACCTCTGACCAAGGCTATTACAGGCTCACCATCAGCCAAGAAAATCAATGTCTTGACCAACTTTTTCGGCTTTGTTTTCAAATAATTGGCAACTTCTTCCACTTTTTTGAGACCGATAGTCTCGACCTTTTTAAGGGGCTCTTCCGCCTCTTCAGGCTGATCATGATCATCTTTTCCAGGTACCACCGGGGCGAGTTCCACATTGGCTGCATAGCCGCACTTGGTGCAGCAGGCAATTGTATCCTCACCTGTATCTGCAATCACCATAAATTCATGAGAGGCATGACCACCAATTGTTCCAGTATCCGCCTCCACTGGCCTAAAATCAAGGCCGCAGCGTTCAAATATCTGGCAATATGCTTTATACATCTTTCGATAAGTCACATCCAAGGCCTCTTCGTCCACATCAAAACTATAGGCATCTTTCATCACAAATTCACGTCCTCTCATGAGTCCGAACCTTGGCCTTATTTCGTCCCTGAATTTGGTCTGTATTTGATATAGATTCAAAGGCAGATCACGGTATGAACGCACCTCCCGCCTCACGAGGTCTGTTATCACCTCTTCATGGGTGGGCCCAAGGCAACACTCCCTCTGGTGCCTGTCTTTGAAACGGAGCAGCTCCTTTCCATATTTTTCCCACCGGCCTGTCTCCTTCCACAATTCGGCCGGCTGTACCATGGGAAGAAGCACCTCTTGGGCACCAGATCTGTTCATTTCCTCCCTTATTATGTGCTCCACCTTTCTAAGGGCCTTGAGCCCATATGGCAGATAAGAATATATGCCCGATGCGAGTTTACGAATCATACCCGCTCTCAGCATCAACTTGTGAGATATGACTTCTGCTTCAGATGGTACCTCTTTCAATGTAGGCAGAAAAAACTTGGAATAGCGCATTACCGATTATTTCCTTCCTTTCCCTTCTCGTTTACCAAGGCCTCTACTTCCTTCCAAAAGGCATCCAACAAATATTCTTCTCTAACTTTTTTTATGGTCTTTCCTTTTCGGAACAATATTCCAACTCCCTTACCTCCAGCCAGGCCAATATCTGCCTCCCTAGCCTCACCAGGACCATTTACGACACAACCCATAACGGCAAGTTTTACAGGTCTATCGATTTCACGGCATCTACGCTCCACCTCTTCGGCTATGGAAAAGAGGTCTATTTCGCAGCGTCCGCAAGTGGGACAGGAAATTATTTCCGGCCCACGCCTTCTGAGACCAACGGCTCTCAATATTTCGTAAGCAACCTGTATCTCTTCAACTGGATCCCGAGTAAGAGAAACTCTGAAGGTGTCGCCGATTCCTTCCATCAAAAGCATGCCAATGGCCACGCTGCTTTTTACTGTTCCTGGAATGAGGCCGCCAGCCTCGGTAACTCCCAAGTGCAAAGGATACTCACACCTTTCCGAAAGCATCCTGTAGGCAGAAATTGTATCAAGCACATCTGATGACTTTATTGATATTTTTAGCTCCTCATGGCCCATTCCCACTATCTTTTCTATATTGCGTAAAGCGCTCTCAACCAAGGCCTCAGGAGTTGGACCACCATATTTTTCCCTCAAATCCTTTTCTAAGGAACCAGCATTCACCCCAATTCTAATTACCGCTTTTTTGTCCCTTGCCGCCGCTACCACTTTGGCCAGCTTTTCATAGCTGCCTATGTTGCCTGGATTGATCCGGATTGCATCCGCTCCATTGTCCAAGGCCAGTAAGGCCAAACGGTAATCGAAATGTATATCTGCTATAAGTGGTATCGAAATTGCTTTCTTGATCTCTGTAACAGCTTGGGCGGCAATTTTGTCCGGAACGGCCACTCGGATTATTTCGCAGCCTGCTTTTTCAAGTTGGTGTATTTGAGCAACCGTTGCGTCTACATCCCGCGTGTCCGTATTGGTCATAGACTGAACCACTATTGGATGGCCGCCTCCTATTGGCACATGGCCGACATGAATGATTTTAGTAGCAGCCCTTGGCCGCTTTTGTTCATTTTTTTGACGATTCATGGCTGTATGATAAATCAGAGCAACAAAAGCAGCAATGACATAAAAGGAGCAATCATATGAAGATAAATGAAACCAACCTGAAGCAGCTCTTTGATTCTTCCTTAAAAACGAAACAGGACCATGAACAAAAACTGAAAGGAGATAGCTTCAAAGAAGTTTTCAACAAGGCCATTTCAGACAATGACAACTCTGTTGCTAAGACCCAGAATGCAAATAACCACTCAACTGATGGGATGGAGGATTTTCAGCCTATCCAGGCCAATGCACTGACTGTTGCAGAAGAGACCATCAGTCTCATGGAACATTTTTCAAACAATATTAGTGGGAAAAATATAAACAGAACAGTATTGAACACACTGGCTGAAACCATGGAAAACAAAGTAGAGGATTTGAAAACTTTAAGAGACGGGCTTGACTTTTCTGATCCTTTAAGAGAGAATATCGACGTAATAGGGAGTTTAACCGTTGTTGAAGCGGCAAAAATTCGTCGTGGTTACTATTCATAAAAAATAATCATCAAAATCAAGTTGATATGACTGAAGACAAGAAAAAGATACTGGTGATTGAAGATGATAGCGACGTTCTTTCCATGCTCGAAGACTTCTTGTCCTACCTTGGTTATGAAGTGACTTCTGCATCTGATGGCCTTGAAGGCCTTAAAAAAGTGAAAAGTGGAACCTATGACTTGGTCATTACAGACGTTGCCATGCCTTACATATCTGGAGTCGGGATCATATCCATGCTCAAAAAAGAATTTCCAAAGGTACCTGTCATAGCGATCACAGGTTATGGATATTACGCGGAAGAAGTTGCCCATGAAAAACAGGCCGACAAGATCATGAGCAAGCCTTTTGATATCAAAGAACTTCAGGATACTGTTGAGAAATTGCTCAGTTAGCTCTCCGACACAACGTTTTTTCCACTTGCAAATGAGTACTGGTTAGGGGTATATCTCTGCCAGTCCAATGGAACACTACGATAAAATCTACCTGTCAGTCATTGCCCCTGTGTATAACGAAGCTCCCAATATTGAACCTTTGGTTCAGGAGATATTGGCAGCAGTGCAACCAATGGGCAAGACCTTCGAGATAATCCTGGTTGACGATGGCAGCACGGATGAAACCCCGCTTGTGCTGAAAAAACTAAAAAGAAAGGTGCCTGAACTAAAGGTGGTCTTCTTCAGGAGAAACTTTGGTCAAAGTGCTGCAATGACTGCTGGTTTTGACTATGCACAAGGCCAAATCATCGTCTCAATGGATTCAGATCTTCAAAACGATCCCAGAGATATCCCAAAACTTGTTGCAAAAATCGAGGAGGGATTTGATCTCGTAAGCGGATGGCGAAGAGATAGGAAAGACCCTTTCTTATCCAGAAGGCTTCCGTCCATTCTTGCCAATATGTTGATCGGTTTGACCACTGGTGTCAGACTTCACGACTATGGGTGTTCTTTGAAGGCCTACCGGAGGGAAATAACAAAGCATCTTTTGCTTTATGGGGAACTTCATCGTTTCATTCCAGTGCTTGCAGACCTCTATGGCGCAAAAATCACAGAAGTCGTAGTAAATCACCGACCACGCACCAAAGGGAAAAGCAAATATGGCATAGGACGTACGTACAGGGTGCTGCTTGACCTCCTCCTGATGCTGTTTTTTCAGAAATTTGCCACACGTCCTCTTCAATTTTTTGGGGCCTGGGGTGGAACGCTCTTTACGCTAGGTTTCTTCGTTGAACTCTACCTTACTTATGTAAAATTTATTCGTGGTGAAGACATAGGCCATCGTCCGCTGTTGTTGTTTGGGGTTCTGCTAATCATTACAGGGGTGATTTTGGGAAGCATCGGCTTGTTGGCAGAATTGGTGATGCGAACTTATTATGAAACGTCAGGCCGGCGTATTTATACGGTTAAAGAGGTTCTCGAGTGACATACACACAAAAAAGGAGCTTGAAACTTGTTCTTAGGGTGGGCATAAGCGCAGCTCTTCTGATATGGCTCCTTTTCAAGACTGAATCGAAAGAAATTCTCGACTCATTGGCTGAGATTTCACCTCTAACTTGGGCTACAGCCTTTTTGCTCTATGTGTGTACCCAATTAATCAGTTCATTCAGATGGTATATCATAGCGCACGGCCTTGGTTTCAAAGGAAAGTGGAGTACATATCTGGGTTACTATTTTGTTGGAATGTATTTCAACCTCTTTTTACCAACTAGCATAGGCGGCGACCTGCTCAAAGTGCTGTTCCTCTCAAGAGAAGACAAAAAGAGGCTCAAGGCAACATATAGTGTATTGGCAGATCGTGTCTTCGGCCTTGCGGCCATGTTCCTATTGGGTTCCACAGCAGTGATTGCTGACCCATCAGCACTTCCGCACCACTTGAGGACCATTTTGCTGATCGTTTCGGTGGCCGTCTTGGCAATCCCACTTTGCTTGTTATTTGTTAATAGAGTGATCAAAAACCAGTGGAGAGAAATCGGAAAAAGAGTAGATATATCCCTTCAGTTGTTGAAAAACAAAAAAGTTGTCGGTTCCGCCCTGCTACTTTCACTAATCCTTCAATTCATCGGTATGGGGATAATTGTGATCATGGCAAAAGACATGGAATTGACGCCAGCATCCTCCTTCTATTTTGCCGCCTACCCTATGATAGCCTTGTTGACGTTTCTGCCTATAAGCCTTAATGGAATCGGCATTAGAGAAGGAGGATTTGTATTCTTTATGAACTTGAAGGGGGTACCTATTGAAAAGGCTCTCACACTAAGCTTCAGCTTTTTTGCAGTCCAAGTGGCAGCGGCTCTGATGGGAGGCGGGGCATATATATTTGGCGCACATAAAAAATCGATCCCTGCTGCAGCAATCACCCATGGAAATTAGTTCCACTGCTAAAACAACTTTTTCCAAGGCATCATTATTTTTTACGACGCTGTTTCTTTTTAGGATATTTTATCTATTTGTGGTGCCTTTGGATCTTAGTCCAGACGAAGCCTATTATTGGGATTGGTCAAGGCGGCTCGATTGGGGTTATTACAGCAAACCCCCCATGGTCGCATGGATCAATTGGCTAAGTACATCCCTAATTGGCGCAAAGACATGGGCAGTTAGAATGCCTGCAGCTTTTTTGTCCACAGGCTCTTTGTTATTCTTATATCTTCTTGCCAAAGAAATGTTTGGGAAAAAAGCCGGCATACTGGCTGTCCTAGCCTTGGTCTTGGCCCCTGGTGGCTCCATACCAGCACTGGTAATGACCATCGACGCTCCCCTGCTCTTCTTTTGGACAGCAACGCTCTACTCTTTTTGGAAGGCTACCCGATCCCAAAAACCTATATGGTGGATTGCCGCCGGAGTTTCGTGTGGCCTTGGGCTATTGAGCAAACAGACCATGGTGGCGCTCATACCCTTTGCCTTTATCTTTTTAATCATTTCAAAAGAAGAGCGGCATCACCTGAAAACAGTCTGGCCATACACAGCCGCATTTACTGCCCTTCTAGTGGTTTCACCTTTTTTACTTTGGAACCTAAAACATGGCTGGATAACCTTTGCCCATACCTCCCACCATTTTGAGGAGGCGGGAAGGTCCAATATTTTGAGGCCCGGGGCCTTTTTTGCCTTTTTGGGGTCACAATTTTTGGTATTCAGCCCTATCACCTTTTTATTACTCATTGCAGCACCGTTTGCATTTTCTCCAGGGGAAAGAAGATCACCTTACATTTATTTGATCTGTACGGGTTTCATACCTTTGATAAGTGTTGCGCTCTTGTCGTTCAAACAGACCATAAACGCAAATTGGCCTGCACCATTCTATGCATCTGAAGCAATATTACTGGGAGCAGCAGCGTCTTTATCAACTGAGTCAACTGTTGATAATGTGGTGGGAAGAGCCATTAAAAAATGGTTTAAGACAGGGCTCATACTCGGCTTTTCTTCCACCATCTTCACCCTTTTACTCCCTTTTGTGATTCCGAACACCCCTTTAGGAGGTTCAAAGCTCGATCCTACCAAAAGACTAAGAGGCTGGAAGCAATTTGCCAGAGAAGTGGACCACGCTTTGGCTGAAATGCCGCATCCAGAAAAAACTTTGTTGATTGCCAAGCGTCGCCAGACAGTTAGCGAAATGGCCTTTTATTGCAAAGAAAACCCTGTTGCCTATCAATGGCCTGACGCCTTGGGGAGGATAAGATCCCAATATCATTTGTGGGATGGTCCAAAAGACCAGAAGGGTTGGGACGCACTATTTGTGATCCAGGCGAACAGAAGGTTTCCTGACAATGCCAGGGACCATTTTGAACAGATAGTGTCCATTGGTTCCTTTGACATTGTACTTGGACAGGGGGGCACAAGGTCCTACAACACATTCATAGGAAAATCTTTGAAGGGCTGGCCTAAGAAATGAGCCTGTTTTACCATTTGAAAGAGGTGGACCACCAACTGCTTTTGTTGATAAATCATACCAAAAGCCCCTTTCTGGACTGGGCTATGCCCCTGGTAACAGAAATAGGCTCTGTCGTGCCCTTACTGTTGCTTTTCATCACATGGAGGCTCTACAAAGGCGACAATAAAGAACGGCTTTTCTGGATTGCTGGCATAGTATCCATTATTCTAGCAGACGCCATGTGCGCCCGGCTCCTAAAGCCTGTATTCGCCAGACCGAGGCCATACAATGTACTGGATGGAATCTACATTTACAAAAAGGGGGCGTGGCTCATGACCACTGAAGAACTTAGAAACGGGCTCAAACTCAAATTTTCCTTTCCTTCATGCCATGCTATCAACACGTGGACAGCGGCAGGATATGTTTCAATGTTCCATAGAAAGGCTGGCCTGGCCTTGGCATTGATAGCGTTTTTCGTTTCATATTCCCGGATATACTTGGGGGTACACTACCCAGGAGACGTCTTTTTCGGTTCATTGTCAGGTATTTTTGTGGGGCTGCTGTTTGGACTGATGGTAAAAAAATGGAGTGTTTGAAAGCCTATTCCCTATCTTTATAACGCTCCCTAGTTGCCAAAAAGGCGTCTTCCTGACGTAAAAATGCCTCCACCACCCTTGGATCGAAATGCTTTTCTTTTTCAGATTCGATTATTTTTTTAACTTCATGATGAGGCCTGGCTTCTTTGTAACATCTTTTGCAACTTATGGCGTCGTAAACATCAGCAAGAGCTACAATCCTGGCGCTCAACGGGATCTCATTCCCTGAAAGGCCTTCTGGATAACCCGTACCATCCCATTTTTCATGATGGTACATGACAATCTCATAAGCAAATCGCAGATACGGCGAACCTATTTTCTCATAGATTTCCTTGATAAGGTTTCCTCCGGCTGAGGTGTGCGTCTTCATTAGCTCAAATTCTTCCTCTGTAAATTTTCCAGGCTTGTTCAATATTGAATCGCTGATAGCCACCTTGCCTATATCATGAAGAGGGCTCAACCTTGATATTTCCTCAGCTTCTGCTGCTGACAACTCTAGTTCCGGAAAATTTTCAACTAGATCACGGCCAATGATTCTTGAGTAGTACATAACGCGTTCGAGATGAAAACCTGTCTCAGGGCTTCGGTATTCCGCCAATTTGGCCATGGCAAATATCAGCTCCTCGTGGCTCTCGAGCTTCAGCAACCTCTCCCCTGCCTTGATGCGGAGCATCAGCTCTTCGGGATGAACAGGCTTCAACAAATAGTCATCTGCTCCAAGCGATAATGCCCTCAACAGTGAATCACGGTCCTCACTGGCAGTTAAAACGATTACATATATGTACCTGACAGAATTTTTTCTAACCAACTGCAACAATTCGAAGCCATCCAATTCAGGCATGTTCAAGTCTGTTACCAAGAATTTGAGATCGGAATCCTTTCGTAAGAGCTCAAGGGCCGCATTGCCATTGGCTGCCTCTTCAACCCCATAGCCTTCGCCCTCTAAAAGCATCCGCAAAAGCGCTCTTTGCACTAGATCATCATCTACTACAAGGACTCGTGACTTTATGAATGCCGAACTCATATCCTTTGCCTTTAGCCAACCTTTGCGTCAACGGAAATATTTTGCCCCGCCAGCTCAGACTCTATGGCCGACCTGGCGTCATTAAAGGCCCTTTCTATCTCCTGGATCAATGCTTCAAACTCTTCCAGCTCTCCTTTTTTGGCCTTTAATTCAAGCCTTCTAGCACATTGAGATAGTTTAAGCGCCCCGAGTGAAGCTGAGCTCGACTTCAAACTGTGGGCCAACCTTAAAACGGTTTCGTGATCGTTGTTAACGTGAGCATTCCTTATCTGCTCTAACAACTCTGGTGTATTTTTCAAAAAAAGGCCTGCAATAGTATGGAAAACAGAAGGTTGACCTGGTTTTGCCAAGGCGTTCAATGCGCCTATTACTGAGCGGTCCAAAACAGCTTTGCGGTCATTCTCTCCTTTCTTTGGCGAGTTAGCTTCATGCTCATCGGCATCATCCTTGAAGAGCCACTTTTCCAGCATTGCCTCCATTTCATCCAACTTAAACGGCTTACACAGGTAGTCATCCATACCTGAAGCTAATGCCTTGTCTTTGTCACCGGAAAGGGCATGCGCAGTCAATGCAATAACCGGAACGAATCGGCTGTCACCGTTTCCCTGCATCTCTTTGATCCGCATGGCAGCCTCATAACCATCCATTTCAGGCATCTGGCAATCCATGAAAACCAAATCATAGGTGTTCCGGGTGTAGGCCTCAATCGCCTCGTAACCATTTCTAGCAACGTCAACGCTGCATTTGAAATATTCCAGGGCAGACTTGGCAAATTGGATATTTACTTCGTTGTCTTCCACCAACAAAATTCTGGCATTGAATTTCCGATGAACTGAATCTTTATGGTCATAAACCTTGTTTCCTGCATTTGAGGAGTCCTTTTTAAAAATCGCCTTCAGGCAGGCAAGCAGCTCCCCCTTTTTTACAGGTTTTTCAATTACACATGCATCTATATTTTCTACTTGTTTATTTAAAACACCTGCCATTGGGGCAGTTATGATTATCTTGGAACAATACTCACTGAGTTCTTTGCATAAAGACACACTCGTATCACAAGCATCGAGAGCTTTACACCCAATATCAATGATAAGCAGATCAAACTCCTTTAAGCATCTTTTGATCGCTTCTTTCTTGTCAGGACCTATATTCCGGATGTTATGCCCGGTTTTGCAGCATATACCGAAATCTTGTAGATAGTGGTGCAACATCATGGTGATTGAATGGTTGCCTGATATGATGCAGGCGTCTTTGCCCTTGAACATCTCGATCCATTTATCCATGTCTTCATGTGTTTCTTCCACCCTTTCAAATGGAATTCTAAGAATGAAGGTCGTACCCTTACCAAGCTCGCTGTGTACATCGATTTCACCCTTCATCAGTGCAACGAATCGCTGAGCAATGGCTAGGCCAAGTCCTGTTCCCCCAAACTTTCTACTAGTAGACCCGTCTGCCTGGGAAAAGGGATCGAAGATGATATCAAGTTTGTCTGCTGGTATTCCTACACCAGTATCCTTTACCTTTATCTCCACTACATCCGGCTGCTCCTTTGAAGCGCTTACCTCTACAATCACTTCACCCTCTTCTGTAAATTTCACTGCATTGCCAAGCAAGTTGGCCAAAATTTGTCTAAGCCTATCAGGATCTCCCTTAACGTATCTGGGAACATTGTTACTTACAAAGCACACCAGCTCCAAACCCTTGCGCTGAGCACCTTCGGCAAAAAGGCAGACTGTATTTTCTATCAATTTGGTCAATTCGAATTTTTTGTTGGCAAGCTCCATCTTGCCCGCTTCGATCTTGGAAAAATCCAGTATGTCATTTATGATCGACAGCAAGGCATCCCCTGAATTGAGGATGGTTTCCACAAGATGGTGCTGCTTGGATGTCAATTGAGTCTTGAACAAAAGCTGGGACATGCCAAGTATCCCATTCAAAGGAGTCCTGATCTCATGGCTCATGTTGGCCAGAAACTGGCTTTTGGCTTCACTGGCAGCCTCGGCAGCCTCTTTTGCTGCATGTAGCATCTCAACCGTTTCTTGCAACTTCTCATTTGCCTCGGATAGTTGTTTGGTTCGTTCAACCACTTGTTCTTCAAGATTTTGGCGGTGGAGAGCTAGCTCTTTGTCCCGCAATTCTATTTGATAGAGCATTTCGTTGAATCCGTCTATGAGTTCGCCAATCTCATCCTCCGTAGTCTTGGTGCATCTCAGGGAATAGTCTCGCGTTTTTGAAACTCTTTTCATTGTCGATGCCAGTTGTAGAATTGGAGCTGAGATCACAGGCTGAAGCCTTTTGGCTATGGCATATGCAAACAATACGGACAGCAAAGTTATAACTAGGCCCATCATTAAAAAAGAGCCTATGTCTTTGTTAAGCTGGTTGAGATTCCTGACTATGATTATGGTTCCAATAGGCTCGTTTTCAAAATTGATTTTTTCTACCCATTCAATGCTATTAGCCTGAAATGCTTCAAAAAGTGTCTTTTCTCCTCCCCTCGTCCACCATTGGCTTAAATAAGATCTGAGCATATCCTCCTTTTGCTGCTTGCTCAGTTTGACAGCATGGTCATCCCTCCAGTATGTGGCAAAAATCTTGCCGTCTTTAGTCAAGATTGCAGCATTTACCACATCAGGTACTTGAGATAGGCTTTCAAGTGTCTCCTCAGCAGGTTTTGGATCATTGAAAGTGATTGCAGCAATGGAGTTCCTGCCCATTATTTTGCAAAGCGTAGATAAATCTGCCTGAATTGATTTAAAACGGGTCAATATTTGCAGCCCAACAAAGGTTGAGCCTGCTGCAAACAACACCGTCAAGCTTATGAAAACCATCAGGACTGTGATCTTTTTTGTAAAATCGAGTCTGGTAAAAAAACTACCTAGCATAATTCACCTATCAAGCTAACGTTTGATTTCTTTTGCCAATTTTAGGAGTCTCGAGCTAATGGTTAAGTCAGCCTTCTTTGCAGCTTTAAGATTGATATTGAAACGTATCTTCCTTTCATCCATCACCAATTCAATTACACCACCTTGATCCACAAATTCTTTTACATCGCCTATAGTCAATACATGCATACCAGAAAGTGCATCTATGACTTTTTTTATTCTTTTCGTTTCAGAGTCAGTTATGAACAATATTTGACAAGCTTTAACATCTTCTAATGCAGAAACATGCTTGATTTCTAAGGATCTGTTATGAAGCTTCTTGCCTCTTAAGGATTCAAAGGCCTCAACGATAGGTCCTTTTCCCATGATGCACAAAGTTATCGGATTATCAGCATCGAACTCGTCATTACAATCCGGCCATTCTACAAATTTGGCAAAGTTGTAAACAAATGCAGCTTTAATATAGTGGAGCTTATTCGGCTTTTCGTCATCGCCGTAGGAAATCAAAGGCGTCAACAAGAGAAATATACACAAGGCAAAGGCCCACACTAGGTAGATGGACCTCCAAACGTAACCCGCGACAGGGGCTAAGAAAGATGCCCAATGTCCGGAATGACTTATTTTAGCCTTGTCTTTATGCATATCTCACAATCATTTACTACTAAAATTGATAAGTTAAACTTCCGTAAAAGCTGCGTTCCACTTCCGATGGATCCTGTTCCCAAAACATCGGTATGAATTCAGGGTGATGATCATCAAAAAGATTTTGTCCTACAAAAGAAACTTTCAAATGTTTAGATAATGTCCAACCAAGATGAAAATCAGCTGTCCAATATGCAGGCACATCAATACTTGGCAAACTGTCAACAAAACGTAGCCAAACATCAAACGACAATTTGTCTGTGAGTTTCATCATGGATAAAACAGAGAGTTGATGGTTTGGCGTCTTACCTTCTTGAAGCTTGTCATCATAATGTCTGATGTATCCAGCAGGGTGAAGGAACATCTTTGTAAAAGTGTAGGCAGCCTTTAATGTCCACCATTTAGTTGGCGTGTAAGAAGCAGACACCTCAATGCCATACACTTCACCTTTTAATTTGTTGCTCGTGTATATGTAAGATTCAAGATGAGTTTCTGGCAGACTTATTATTGCTGGTAATCCAGTCGCTGAAGTTATGGTTGTCAACTTTGAATAATCATTGAAATAAAATGAAACATCGAATTTCGTTTTTTTGTTGGGAAGATACCTATAACCAGCTTCATAGGCCCATAACACCTCTGACTGGAATCTCTTGTCTCCTTTCAATATGGTGAAGGTAGGAATAGGGACGAATGTGGAAGGCTCGCTAAACCCAACAACCCATTTAGCACTCCTTGCTGACAAATCGGGGGTGTGGACGGCTCGGGAAACAGCAGCCCAAAAGATATTTTTTCCATTCTTTTTCCATAAGGCCCTAATGGTAGGCTGTATCTCAAAGTGAGTATAAGAATTATGATCCAGCCGAGTACCCCAAGTAATTTTAAATCGGTCATCAGCAAGGGAAAACTCGTCTTGCAAGCAGAAACTGTATATATAATCCTCTCTCTCTGGATTGGTGAAACCAACATACCACTCCCCTTTCATAGAGACCCTGTTCGCCCTGAAGCCTACTCCGATTGTGGTATCATGGTTTGACCGCGGATGAAAAAGATATTGAAGTTCAACATCCAAGGTATCGATTTTGCTTTTTAAAATGGGACTTAGTCTTTGGCTCCTCTGCAGATAAGTTTTTAATGTAAACTGGGAAACATCTTGAAACAGGTGAGCCCATTTGAGCATGATGTTACCCCCCTGAACGTCAACGTCACCTGCCTGTTTCCACCAATAGGGTTCCCTGTAAGAAAAGACTTTGTAATTCGTTTCCCTTTCGCCATAGCGAACATCGCCTGATAAAATCAACGTGTCTGCATCGTACGAATCCCAGTCCATTCGAAAACCAGAACGGTAGTCATACCAGCCATCCCTCATCATCCAACCATGTTTGCTATATGAGGTATCCCTTTTTATCCCCTGAAAATAAAAACGATAAAAAAGATTTTCTCCATCTGAATTGCCATATATCATGTTGGCAAAACCTTGTTCTTCGTTACCCGATCCAACAGTTACAGACAGGCCTTGTGTCTTTTCTGCTTTCTTGGTTATTACATTTATTATTGCATTGACCGCATTGGCACCCCACGTAGTACCTCCTGGACCCCGAATGACCTCAATGCGCTCTATGAGTTCAATGGGAATACATTGTTCATCCCAGAGGACGGTGGGAAAAGCAGCAGAATATACACTGCGGCCATCTATCAAAAGAAGCAATTTGTTGGCGTATTCATCATTAAATCCTCTGGCACTAACAGCCCAGCGCTTTGCATAGGCTTGGGCCACGTGAAGGCCTGGCACCATACGGAGGGCATCCGCTATATACCTTGCACCTGACCTCTGAAGATCGTCTTGCGTGATGACATAGACTGCAGCAGGCACATCCTTGAGTCTCTGTGGACGCTTGGCAGCTGATGAAATTTCTATATCCATGAGCTCTTCAAGGCTCATTGCAAAGTAATCTTCAATGGATGTGGCATGAGAGCAGTTTGGGAAAAGAAAGTGGAAACACAGGGATAACGCCACAAGCGTGACAATTTCAGTCATATATGTCTCCCATTGCCGTCTCATCATCAAAAGGACCTAAAAATGCCAGCTCACCTTTGCATAAAACGTACGCTGGATTTCTACCATTTCTTGACTAAGAAAATCTGAATTGAATTCCGGATGAGCCTCGTCCAAGAGGTTTTGGCCTGCAAAACTAATCTCAAGATTCTTCCGAGGTCTCCACTTTACCTTAATATCAGCCTCCCAATAGGATGGTATGGAAAGGGATGGCAAAGAGTCCATATATCTCAGCACCATATCAACATCGATATTGTTTGACAGAAACATGGTTGATTGTGCATAGAACATCTGCTCTGGGACCCTTCCTTCAAAGTCTTTGTCATCCAGATTTCTTGTAATTGTACCCTTAGGATGAAGATACATTTTGGTGTATGTATATGACCCCTTGACAGACCACCACTCGTTGATCTTGTACCTGAGGGCCAATTCCATGCCCCATACCTCCCCTCTCATTTTATTGGCTGGCTTAACAAAAATTTCTTGGTGGTCTATAGGTTCCTGGTGTTGCACAGCTGTTTCATATGAATAGACAGTTGCCAACAACCTGGAATATCGGTGCAAAAAGAGATTAATATCAAACGTTGCACTGCTGGAAATCCCGTTCCTGAATCCAGCCTCATAGGCCCACAAAACCTCTGAATCAAAATGACTGTTTCCCTTGTAACTGATCAGAATGGGATGGACATTTAGCAAGCTTCCGCGCACTACATGTACCGGAACTTTTGTCCCCACCATGCTTATATCCGGAGTATGCACGGCTTTGGCTATTGAGGCCCATAAAATTTTACCTGAATCCTTTTTCCAGAGGAATTTCACAGAAGGTTGTATCTCTAGACCTGTATATGGATTGTGTTCAAACTTCGTTCCAATCGTCAAATGTCCTTTGTCTTCCAAAAGGGCTATTTCATCCTGCAAAAAGAAATTGAAGATATCATCTTTGTGTGTCTCAGGAGAAAATTTGGTATACCAGGTGCTGTCGAAATCCGCCTTGATGTGGCGAAAGCCTAAACCTGTTACCAGATGGTTATTCTGGTGGAAATCGAGGTCATATTGCGCCTCTAGATCAAACGTATCGACTCGGTAGCCCAAAAAATAGGCATTGTTGTTGTCCAAGTCGTAATAAGCTTGAAGTTTAAACTTGTGATCATTTGTAAAAGCGTGAGTGATATTGAAAAGAATGTTCCCAGTAAGTATGTCGGATTCACTTGTCTTTATCTTGTGGTAAGGATATTCAAAGCTGGGAAGGACTGAACGCACTCCCATTTCTCCATAGAATAAATCTGCTGAGATTGAAACGGTGTCCCTTTCTTTTTGCACCCAGTCAGTCCGAAAACCAGTTTGTATGGCCTGAAAGTCCTCTTTGGCATCTTTACCAGATGTTGTCTCAAAGCCATCTCTATCAAGGGCATTAACGTAGATTCTTGAAAAGATTTCATCATGAAAGGATGAACCGGCCCACGTTGCCGTACGGAACTGCTCTGGAGATCCAATCAAACCTTCAATATGCCGACCCTGCGTCTTTTCCGCCTTCTTTGTTATTATATTTATTACACCGTTTACAGCATTGGCCCCCCACAGGCTGCCTCCCGGCCCCCTGACAACCTCAATCCTTTCGATCAAGTCCAACGGAATATTTTGCCTTTCCCAAAACACTCCAGAAAAAATAGGAGAGTAGATGCTCCGTCCATCAATGAGAACGAGCAGCTTGTTGGAGAACCTGCTATTGAATCCACGAACGCTTACAGCCCAACTGTTGTTGCCAACCCGCGCAACTTGTATTCCTGGAACCATTCTAAGCAATTCTGCCACATTTTCCGCTCCAGAATGGCTGATATCTTCTTCAGTTATTACATAAATTGCAGCAGCTACATCTGACAATTTCTGCTGATGCTTTGCAGCTGAGGTAACCTCGATGTTCATCAAGTCTTCAAGACTCATGGAAAAATAGGCCTGTGGAGACTGGGCAAACGATTCCACGGTACCCAGCAGGTAGAGGATGAAAAACAACTTTGAAAAAATTTGTTTCAAAATTCCCATCTTATCTTCCCATAAAAGCCTTGATCAACTCTGGTACGCTCTTCGTGGAAATAATCTGAGAAAAAACCTTTTGCATGATGTCC